>NZ_JAELTN010000004.1 GCF_016428855.1 Pedobacter sp. ASV28 | reverse complement strand
ACGCAGGTCTCGTGGGCTCGGAGATGTGTATAAGAGACAGCTTGGTAGTAGGTGTGGGTACTGGTGGTACCATTTCTGGTACCGGAAAATACCTTAAGGAAAAAAATCCAAATATTAAGGTGTGGGGAATTGATACCTATGGATCGGTATTTAAGAAATATAAGGAAACGGGTATCTTTGATAAAAATGAGATTTATCCCTATATCACCGAAGGGATAGGTGAAGATTTCCTACCTGCCAATGTGAATTTTGACATCATCGATCTTTTTGAAAAAGTAACGGACAAGGATGCAGCCCTGATGACAAGGGAAATCTGTCGTCAGGAAGGTATATTTGTAGGTAACTCGGCCGGATCGGCTGTGGCAGGTTTGTTGCAGCTTAAAGACCAATTAAAACCAGAAGATGTGGTGGTGATTATCTTCCATGATCATGGAAGTAGGTACATGGGCAAAATGTATAATGAAGACTGGTTGCGGGAGCGGGGATTCCTAAAGGATGAAAAGCTAACAGCACGTACAATTCTGGCTAAAAAAGAGGCTGCCGATATCGTTACCATAGATTGTGAAAAGACCATTTCTGAAGCCATTAACACCATGAATACCTTGAATATTTCGCAGATTCCTGTAACGCAAAAAGGTATGCTGGTAGGTAAATTGGCTGAAGGAGATATTCTAACGGCCTTACTGGAAAACCCAAGCTTAAAATCTTCTAGCATAGAATCGATCATGAGCCCTACTTTCCCATTCGTAGACCTCAATACTTCTATCGATCGTTTATCCTCGTTAATTACCAAAGAGAATAGCGCGGTATTGGTCGAACTGGAAGATGGTAGGTTTGACATCATTACCCAATATGATATCATTAATGCGATAAAAGGATAACCTGAAAAATAAGGAAGATTTGAATAGGCTATAGGTAGGTATTTCACCCATCTATAGCCTAGTTTATCATCAAGATACCCAATGCTATGTATGCACTGGTATATCCATCAAGTTGAGAACAAGTGAAGCATATGGGTATTACCTCGGTTTTTTAATTTTATAGTGCTGTAAATCAATATATTGTAAATTTATTTAAATAAAGACTACTAAATCTGTAGAATTTATATATTTTTGTATTGTTGTTGATTAAAACATTAGGCAATGATCTTAGAAAAAGTAGAACGACATACCGTTGAACCCAAAATTACCTTGGTAGGCGCAGGCCCTGGCGATCCAGATTTATTAACCTTGAAAGGAGTAAAGGCATTAAAGACTGCAAATGTGGTTTTGTATGATGCCCTAGTGAATGAGGCATTATTAAACTATGCACCGGAAAATGCCATTAAAGTATATGTGGGCAAACGTTCTGATGACGAATCTTTTTCTCAAAAAATTGTCAACAAATTAATGATCGATTATGCCTTGAACTACGGCCATGTGGTAAGGTTGAAAAGCGGAGATCCTTTTGTGTTTGCCCGTGGATATGAAGAGATAGATGTAGCAGAATCATACAGCATCCCAACTGAAATCGTACCTGGCGTATCGAGTGCGTTAGGAGTACCGGGACTTCAAAAAATCCCAATGGTATATAGTAATTTAAGTGAAAGCTTTTGGGTAGTTACGGGTACTAATGCTCAGGGGGAAATTTCTCCAGATTTGTATGTGGCTGCAAAATCAAATGCAACGATCGTTGTATTAATGGGGATTGAAAAAATAAAAGAAATAGCTTCTATATTTAAAGCAGAAGGCAAATCTAGCCTGCCTGTTGCAGTCATAGAAAATGGTTCCTCAACAGAAGAAAATGTGGTAGTGGGCATAGTGGATACCATTGAAGAGCTTATTGAAGAAAAGAAATTAAGTTCGCCAGCATTATTGGTGTTCGGAAATGTGGTGTCTCTACATCCGCAATTTAATTCCATACACGAATTTTATGCCATTATGGCGCAAGAAGAATATTAAAGATCTTATTACTTCAAAGTAATATTTTTGTTTGGTTGTGATTAGCTGGGCTTTCTGCCCAGCTTTTTCGTTTTATGGCTGCTGGAAATAGTTCAAATTTTATTTGAATATGCTGACCTTCTATACCAAGCCCTAGTTGATTACGGTATTTTATTGGATGGTAAAAGTCATTATATAGTGATTTTTCGTTTAATGGGCGAAATTTAGACATTCTGCAAAATAATTTGGACTAAAAAGTTTGCAATACTCGATCATTTGCCTAATTTAAAACAATTTCTATCCGAATATCATTTATGGAGATCATACATCTTAGTGCAGAATGCTATCCCGTTGCAAAAGTGGGGGGACTGGGCGATGTGGTAGGCGCCTTGCCCAAATATCAGAACAAATTGGGTCATGTGGCTAAGGTAGTGATGCCTGCCTACAACACTAAATTTCTACACGAGAATGATTTCGAAGTGGTATATGATGGTTGGGTCAGGCTGGGCTCTACCAATTATCAAGCTCGAATTTTCAGGGAAAAGACCAATAAACTGGGCTTCGACCTATTCTTGGTGCACATAGCGGGTTTATTTGACCGCGATGGTGTTTATGGATATGGAGATGATACGGAAAGATTTTTGGCCTTTCAAATTACTGCATTGGATTGGATGGCACAGTGGGAACATCGACCTGATGTAATTCATGTACATGATCACCATACTGGTCTAATTCCATTTATGTTGGGTAATTGCTTTCAATATCGGCATCTTAACCAAATCCCAACAGTCTTAACCATTCATAATGCCCAATATCAGGGCCAGTTTGGTTGGGACAAGCTACACTACCTTCCTGCTTTCGATCTAATTCATACCAGCAAGCTGGATTGGGGGAATGCTATTAATCCTTTGGCTGCGGCTATTAAATGTGCATGGCGGGTCACTACCGTATCGCCAAGTTATTTGGAAGAAATAAGTTATGCCGCCAATGGCTTGGAAAGCCTACTTTCACAGGAAAGAGGGAAGTCTGTAGGGATATTGAATGGTATTGATGTGGAGGTTTGGAACCCTTTGAGAGACAGTATGCTAGGTAAAAACTACAATTCTAGGACCATAGAAAGCGGTAAAAGGGCAAACAAAGAAGAACTTTGTCGTGTTTTTAACCTAGATGTCGAAAAACCACTCTTCACGTTCATAGGTCGTTTGGTAGGTGAAAAAGGTGCAGATTTATTACCAGATATCTTTTACAATGTACTACAACAAAGTGATGGCGAAATTAATATTTTGGTGCTGGGTTCCGGAGATCCCCATGTAGAAGATCGGTTAAATGAAATAACATACCACTATCAGGGGAAATACAATGCGTATATTGGATATAATGAACAATTATCCCATAAAATATATGCAGGGGCAGATTTCCTGTTGATGCCTTCAAGGGTAGAGCCTTGTGGCCTGAACCAAATGTATGCCCTGCGTTATGGTACCATACCTATTGTAAGACGAATAGGTGGATTAAAAGATACGGTTATAGATATTGGAGATGGTGGTTTTGGCATATGCCATGACCAGAGTAGCGTTTGGGATGTAAGCTATTCTATAGGAAGGGCCTATGCGCTTTACAAAGACCAGAAAAAAGTAAAGGAAATTAAAAAATATATCATGTCGTTAGACCATTCTTGGGATAAAGCGGCACAGGCATATATAGACTTATACCAAATGTAAAACATATAAGATATGATCGATAAAGTATTAGGCGTAATCTTAGGCGGTGGCCAAGGATCCAGACTGTCGCCACTTACACAAACACGTTCCAAGCCAGCAGTGCCAATTGCGGGAAAATACAGATTGGTTGATATTCCCATTTCGAACTGCTTAAATTCGGGTATCCATCGGATGTTTGTGCTCACCCAGTTCAATTCGGCGTCATTAAACAAGCACATCAAAAATACCTATCATTTCAGCCATTTTTCAAAGGCTTTTGTAGATATATTGGCAGCTGAACAGACCGTAGAAAATGCAGGTTGGTTTCAGGGGACTGCAGATGCCGTTAGGCAGTGCATGCATCATATTGTTAATCATGAGTTTGATTATATATTGATCTTATCTGGTGACCAGCTTTATCAAATGGATTTTCAGGAGATGATCAAGGCACACATTGAGAAAGAAGCGGAAATATCTATTGCTACCATCCCGGTGAATGCAAAAGATGCAACAGATTTTGGCATTCTTAAAACCAATGAGGAAAATATGATCACTTCCTTTATCGAAAAACCTAAAATGGGATTAGAAGATTGGGTTTCTGACACAGGGGCAGAGATGCAGGCAGAAGGACGGAATTTTTTGGCTTCAATGGGAATTTATGTGTTTAACCGCGATTTTCTAATTCGTATTTTAAATGAAAACCCAGAAGAAAAAGACTTTGGGAAAGAAATATTACCTAGGGCTATCGAGTCGAACCGTGTATTAAGTTACCAGTATGAAGGCTATTGGACAGATATAGGAAATATATCTTCTTTCTTTGACGCCAATCTGGGCCTGACCGATGATATCCCCAAGTTTAATATGTTCGACAGTACCCATGCTATTTTTACCAGAGCAAGGATGCTACCCCCATCTAAGATTTCGGGCACTACCATGAATAAAACGGTAATTGCCGAAGGCTGTATTATTCATGCCAGTAAGGTAGAACATGCGGTATTGGGCATACGCTCGAGGATAGGAAAGGGTACGGTCATAACCAATGCCTATATTATGGGAAGTGACCGGTATCAAAACTTAGAGGAAATCCAAGCCGAAACGGATGCGGGCAGACCTTTGATAGGTATTGGCGACAGGTGTTTTATCAATAATGCCATAGTAGATAAAAATTGTTGCATAGGAAATGATGTTAAAATTAATGGTGGCTCACATTTGCAGGATGGTGATTTTGGTTTCTATGCAGTTAAAGATGGCATTGTGGTCGTGAAAAAAAGTGCAATTGTAGCGAACGGTACCGAAATATAGATCCAATTTGTATGATATAAATGATATTGGGGATGTGTAAGTGTCTATTTTGACATCCCCCATACGATATACAGGTGTTTAACACCAAATGTGGGGATTATTATAGCACGGTTAGTTAATCTGTTTTTATTGAATTTGGCGTTTTTTAAACCATACTTGCTTTTTTGTGTTGTTTATAAAGAACATTTTAAAAGAATTTATGGCAGAAACACACTTATATCAAACCGGAATTATAGGGAACTGCTCCTATATTGCTCATATTCATAAAGATACAAATATTAGCTGGCTTTGTTGGCCAAAATTCGATAGCTCCTTTGTTTTTGGTAGTATGCTCGATGAGCAAAAAGGAGGTAAATGTGCCATTTTGCCTACTACCGATTACCATTCCCATCAATATTATATAGAAAATACAAATGTACTGCGTACAGAAATAACGGCAGATGACGGCAGTTATCGCATTACAGACTTTGCTCCCAGGTTTCATTTGTATGAACGTTATTTCAAGCCTTTGATGTTGGTTCGTAAGATCGAACCACTGAAAGGTAGTCCTAGGATAAGGATAAGCTGCAAACCAGTGTATGATTACGGGGAAAATGAAATGAAGGTTGCCATAGGGAGTAACCATATAGACTATTTGGGCGGAGAAGAAAATATGCGTTTAACCACCAATGTGTCTTTAAGTTACATTACGGATGAACAGGACTTCGTATTAAACGATACAAAGTACCTTATTTTTACTTATGGCTATCATCTTGAAGCGCCTATTGTGGCTACGGTAGAGCAGTTTTTAAGGGAAACGATAGCTTATTGGCGTTTGTGGATCAAGCACTCCTCTATAGCGGGTTTTTATCAGCCTTATGTTATTCGTTCGGCCCTGGTTTTAAAGATACACCAGTATGAAGATACAGGAGCAATTATAGCGGCAAGTACCACCAGCTTGCCAGAATCGCCAGGAAGTACGCGAAACTGGGACTATCGTTACTGTTGGCTTAGGGATTCGTATTATGTGTTGACTTCTTTAAACCATATTGGCCATTTTGAAGAGATGGAGAAATATTTTAACTACATATCTGATATTACTTTTGCTAGTGATAAACGTTATCAGCCATTATATGGTATAACAGGAAAAAGGCAGATTACAGAGCAAATATTAGATCATTTGGAAGGATATCTTGGAGAGAAACCCATTCGGATAGGAAACCAGGCATATGAGCATATTCAGAATGATATTAATGGTCAAGTGTTGATTTCTATGCTACCCCTTTATACGGATCATCGCTTCGTTTTTTCGGAGCGCGGCGATTCAGTGAGGTGGATAGAAAGTGTATTGGAAAAAATAGAGATGACAATTGATGAAAAAGATGCAGGGATATGGGAGTTTAGAAATATAGCCAATATACATTGCTACAGTAATCTCTTTCAGTGGGCAGGTGCAAATGCCGCTTTTAAAATGGCTAAAACCATTGAAAATAAAGGCTTGGAAGAGCGGGCCAAAGTATTGATTGATAAAGCAGCAGCCTATATTGAAGCTTGTTATGACCCCGAGCGAAAAGTATACACCCATGCGGTAGGTAGCAAATATCTTGATGCCAGTACTTTACAGCTTATTATGATGAATTATCTAGATCCTGCTTCGCAAAAGGCCAAAGATCACCTTATTGGTCTGGAAAAGGAGCTGAGAACAGAAGATGGCTTATTTTATCGATACTTACATGAAGATGATTTTGGAAAGCCTAAAACTACTTTTCTTATCTGTGCTTTTTGGTATGTAGAAGCGCTTGCTTGTGTAGGTAGGGTAGAAGAAGCAATTAAGGCATTTGAGCATATTATTCAATACTGTAACCATTTGTTGTTGTTCAGCGAAGATGTAGATGCAAGGACAGGAAGCCAATGGGGCAATTTCCCTCAGGCCTATAGCCATGTTGGCTTAATGAATGCTGCTTATCGTATTGCGATGAAATTAGATCGGCCTGTTTTTCTATAGTATATAATATAAACCTCGTAGGTTTTTAAAACTTACGAGGTTTAAACTGGGTGTTTATAGCATTATTGAATAATAATAGCTTCTTCCTTGATAATAGACCATAGTAATTTCCGTACCTCAGAATGATCGTTTAAATAGAATTTGGCTTCTGAAAGGTTGCTGCCAACTTTAATGGTAATGGCGTTGGAAGGTAAGGCCTTAAATATATCTTCATCGGTATGGTCATCTCCCATGGCCAAAATAAAATCATGATCATTTAGCCAATTTAAAGCCGCTTTGCCTTTATTCACCTCCATGTTTCTAAATTCTATTACCTTGTTTCCTGGCATAATCTGTAGGCCTTTATCTGCAGCCAGTACACGTAGATTATTAACGATCTCGTTTGCCCTCAGCTCACCAAGGCCATCTTCTACTTTACGGTAATGCCATACCAATGAAAAGCTTTTATCTTCAATGAATGAACCAGGTGTCCTATCAGTATAAGTGTTCAAAATGGTTTCGATTTCTTGTTTCCATTGCCCACTAAGCAAAGGAAGTGCCTGCCATTCAGTGCCATTTTTTTTCTGCCAGGCACCATGTTCAGCGATCATATCCACCTTTAGGTGGGCAAACCAATGGTTTAGTGTTTCGTGCTTGCGCCCGCTAATGATTACTACGGTATTCAAGGGATCATTCGTCAATTCTTCTAATAGGATGAGCAATTCCTCGTCTGGACTTGCATCGTCAATATTTGCTTTAAAACCAACCAGGGTACCATCATAATCTAAAAAGATGACACGGTTTTTAGTGGTCATATAGCGGCTGATGATACCTTGGTTTACTTTGTTGACCGCATGCTTTGTTTTTAGGGAATGTTGCATGAACTTAGCTTCATCCATTCTGGTTAGAAAGTTGTTGACCCATCTGCTTACATTGAACTTGCTCACTAAGGCTCTCATGCTCTTCATTCGCCTCTGCTGTTCCTCAATAGACATGTTAAGGCCCAGTACAATGGCATTCATAATGTCGCCAATGTTGTTGGGGTTCACAATAATGGCATCATTTAGTTCTTTCGAGGCACCTGCCATTTCACTTAAGATCAGTACACCGGTATCATCCCTACGGCTGGCTACATATTCCTTGCTCACCAAGTTCATCCCATCACGCATGGGGGTAACTAAACAAATATCGGCAATGCTGTACATGGCCGACAGGGTTTGCACGGGAAATGAGCGATAAAAATAATTGATCGGTATCCAGTCCATGGTACGATATTGGGCATTGATATTGCCTACCAACTGATCGATTTGCTCTTTAAGCTCTTTGTATTGGGGAACTGTATCTCTAGAGGGAACTACCACCATAAACAAGGATATTTTGCCAATGTAGTCGGGATAAAGCTGTAATAATAGCTCAAAAGAACGTAAGCGTTCCAAAATACCTTTACTGTAATCTAACCTATCTATGGAAAGGATGATTTTATCTCTCTTTTTGTTTTTAAGCTTATTGATTTCCTCAATGACCTCTGTTTCTAAAGGCAGGTTTTCAAATTTATTAAAATCTATTCCCATTGGGAAAGGTTCTACAATGATTTGCCTATCGTTACTTGAAATGATATTGGCCGAAAAATATACCGGTGTTAACCTCGCTGCCGTGCTCAAAAAGTGCCGAACATCATCATAGGTATGAAAACCAATTAAATCTGCACCCAGTATGCCTTCTATAAGCTTGTCCCGCCAGGGGATAAGCCTAAAAATTTCAAAAGAAGGGAATGGAATATGTTGAAAGAAACCGATGGTAGCTTTTTCGAGTTGCCGTCTGAGCATGGCAGGTAGGCATAACAATTGATAATCCTGCACCCATATTTTATCCCCATCCATAAATGATTTTTGGGCAACGTCTGCAAATTTTTGGTTTACACTCTGGTAGCAGTCCCAGTAAGTCTGTTCAAAACGGGCATAGGTGACCAGGTAATGGAAAACGGGCCATAACACCTCATTGGAAAAACCCTCGTAGAAAAGGTTGATCTCTTCTTGCGATAGGAAAATGGGAACGAGATTTAGCTTGGCAAGCTGTGCTGTTACCTCTTTTTGGCGTTCTTCGGGGATTTCTAGGCCTGGCCAGCCCACCCAAAGCATATGGTCGCTACTATAAACATCGCCCAATCCGGTAGCTAAGCCACCTTCGCTTGACGTGAGCGTATAATTTCCATCTTGTTCTGTAATCTTAACGGGGAGCCTATTCGAAATAATAATTGTCTTACTCATGCTTTTTAATTAAAGGAACTTGCTTAATAAAGGCATTTTAGCCCGATTTTGTTTGTATTTTCTATTTTAAATACATTGAAATGATCAAGTAGAAGTTAAAATAAATTACCCAGAATATGATTTTATGTGATGGTCTTTTCTTTAATACATGGGAAAAAAGCGTAAGTTTTTTTCCTATCTTGAGAAAGCCTTATTAAATAAATAATATGAGTATCCCTTATCTATTAATTTTATTTAGGTTTTTGTTGGCGCCAGTCATATTGACTATTTCCTATTTAATGGAAGAAAAAGGAACCGCTCTCATACTGGTGCTAATGTGCCTGGGGTTATTTTCTGATATTTTTGATGGAATTATTGCCAGAAAAATGAAGATCGATACCGAAAAAATGCGGAGGTTGGATAGCCAAACCGATCTTGTTTTCTGGCTAAGTATTGCCTGGAGCTGTTATGTGATCTATCCCGGTTTAATTGAACAGAATTTTATCGGCATCATTTCATTGCTGATCATGGAAGCTTTATGCTATACCATTAGCCTACTAAAGTTCAAGAAGGAAACTTGTACCCATGCTTTTGTTTCAAAACTGTGGGGCCTTACCTTGTTGGCCACTTTTTCCAGTATACTGGGTTTTGCCTATGGTGGATGGATGTTGAAGAGTTGTATTGTGATAGGAATAATATCTCAACTTGATGTGATTTTAATTATGCTGATCTTACCTAAATGGACCCATGACATTCCCAGCTTTTATCATGCCATTTTAATAAGAAAGGGAATCCAGTTTAAGAAAAGTACTTATCTAAATAGTCGATCTTCGTCGTAAAGGTTATGGTTTAGGCATAATCAAAAATTAAAGAAAAGATGGTACGCTGAAAGGGAGTAGAGGAAACTTCTAATCCTCCCTTGTGCATTTTCATAATATTTCGGGTAATGGTTAGCCCTATTCCAGACCCATTTTTACGTGTAGTGTAAAAAGGTACGAATATTTTTTCTAAACTATCTTTATCTATGCCCTTACCATTATCGCTTACATTGAGGTATACTTTGTTGGGTTCTAGATGATAGGAAATTTCGATCAGTGGCTGGACAATGCCCTCTAACGCATAAATGCTATTGGTAATTAAGTTGATCAAAGCTTGTTCAATCAGTTTAAAATCAACCTGTAGCGATATTTTTGAGGCAGTTTGCATCACCTGAAAGTTAACGTGGTTGGCGGTTACCATAGGTTGCATAAGCACTTTGATGTGTTGCAGGATTTCACCAACACTGTGCGTTTCCAAGTTTGGGGTAGGTAATTCTGCAATAAGTCTATAGTCCTTTACAAAATCTAATAAACCTTCCGATCGTCTTTTTATGGTTTGAAGTGCAGGCTTTAAGTCTTCTAGGTCTTCGCTATTAAGATGATCCTTTTGTTCGATCATTTGGTTAACGGTAGCAGATAATGAGCTGATTGGGGTAATGGAATTTAGAATTTCATGCGAAATTACGCCGATTAGCCTATTCCAGGCCTCGGTTTCCTTTTGCTCTATCTCATCTTTAATATTCTGAAAAGAAATGATGTTATAATCAGAACCATAAAGGTTTATCGGTCTTAATTCGATAGAAAGTTGTATCTGTTTTTCTTGAATTTTAATTTCCAGAAAACGTTTTCCACCATTTTGTATTTTTTCAATTTCATTGGCAAAGTAGGGAAGATGTTCTTGGAAACGATTCCAATAGCTATAGGAGGGAACATTTAGCAGGTTGCTTGCCGCAAGGTTAAAAAAGGAAATCTCTGATTTTGGAGGTTCTACCTTATTCTTCTTCACCACAATTACGCCAACGGGTACTTGTTCCAGTATGGTTTTGATGAGCTGAAAAATGGCATCTTGTTCCAACTGGATATCTTTATGTACCTGAATAATCTCATTAAAGGACTCATAAAGTTCGGGAAAACTTCCTTTTGTAGCCTTATTTTTAAAATTGAGGGTATGGTCACGAGTTTTTACCGCAAGGATAAAACGTTTAATGTCTTCCCTAATTTGATTGATGTATAAATAAAGGGAAATAAGGAGCGCAACGAGTACTATACTTAATCCTGTAATGGTAAACCATAAGGTGGTATATCGAATTAAATACACGAGTAATATGGTCAATAGATTAATGACCAATAGGCGTGATATTAAACGGAAGGTAAATCTTTGATAGAACATTGGCTTAGCGCTTTACATTTAATAATTGACCTTTATAAACCAAATTTTTCTATTCTTCTATATAGGGCAGCCCTGGTCAGGCCCAGATCTGCTGCAGCCCTAGATATATTACCCTTATGTTTTTCAATGGCCTTATTTACCATCATTTTTTCCATCTCGTCTAAGGGAATATCATCTTGCAGCACGGGCTTACTACCAAATTTCTGGGGGGATAATTGCAAGTCGTCCTCCTGAACTTCCAGATCGTCTGACATGATAACGGCTCTTTCTAATACATGTTGCAGTTCACGAACATTGCCAGGCCATTGGTAATTTAATAGGGCTTGTTGAGCTTTGGCGCTTATTCCTTTTATGTTCTTATGATATTTGCCTACAAAAGATTGCAGGAAATAATGGGCCAATAATAAGATGTCGTTGCCCCTAGAACGTAATGGCGGCAAAAGTAGTTCAACCGTGTTGATTCTGAACAATAGATCCTGCCTAAAAGTGCCTTTGTTCACCATTTCTTCCAAGGGCATATTGGTAGCCGTAATCAGGCGAACATTTATCTTTCTCTCTCTGCTTTCTCCCAAACGGGTAATTGTCCTGTTCTGTAGAACGGTTAATAACTTGGCTTGTAAAGGCAGGGACAAATTGCCAATTTCATCTAAGAATATGGTACCGCCATCGGCCATTTCAAACCTGCCGGGTTTATCTTCTTTGGCATCGGTAAAGGCTCCTTTGGCATAGCCGAAAAGTTCACTTTCAAATAGGTTTTCATGTAATGAGCCTAGATCTACATGCATAAACAATTGATTTCTTCTTAAAGAAAGTTTATGTAGTTCATAGGCAAAAACCTGCTTTCCTGTTCCATTTTCACCTAATATTAATACATTGGCGTCGGTAGGGGCAACTTTGGTCAAAGTTTTTTGCAGATATTGTATATGATCGCTTTCGCCTATTAGATTTTCAAATTTCCTGGCCAGGTCACCTTGAATAGAGGTATGGATTTTTTCGAGCTTTTTAACTTTTTTGTTCGATAATCGAAGTTTAGTTGCTGCAGATAAGGTGGCAAAAAGTTTCTCATTTTCCCAAGGCTTCAATATAAAATCTGTGGCTCCTTTCTTAATGGCCTGCACAGCGAGTTCTACATGACCAAAGGCTGTCATGAGTATAACAATATAGTCTTTGTCTATAGAAAGGATATGTTCCAGCCAATATAGTCCTTCACGGCCATCGCTTGCACCCTTCTGGTAATTCATATCCAACAAAATGATGTCGATTTCATTTTGGCTCAATAATACATTGAGCTCCCTTGGTGTTTTACAGGTAAGTACTTTGTTGAAATGTTGTTTTAAGAACAACCTGGCACTTAAAAGGATGTCGTCATCATCATCAATAATTAAAATATTGGAGTCTTTCATGGCTTTTTATGTCATCATTATCTTGCTCAAAAAAGCACCTGTTTAATTGAAATTTCCGTAAGCTAGAAATCAAGATACGAATAATGACACCAGGTGATTTGTGATTTCAAAAATAAGCGAAACTGTTCGATGGTGTACATCTACTGTTCGTTATCGGACATTTAATTTTTGTTTTTTAAATTAAATTACTTATAATCAGTTGTTTAATTTTTATTGGTGTGCTTGGCACAAACTTGGCATAAGGGATTGTATGCTGATAAAATTCGATGGATAAGATTATACAAAAAAAGAAATTCAATAGAAAAACGATACTGATCATTTTGGGTTTGGTAGCCTTTGTGGCCATAGTTGGTTATGGATATAGTTTGTCGTTAAATAAGGTGTACAGGGTAGATGCCGACAAGTTAACCATTAATAAAGTGGGGTATGGCGATTTTGAGGATGTGGTATTGTTGAATGCCAGTGTGGTTCCCTTAACTTCGGTTATTGTGAGTTCTCCAGAAGGCGGTACGGTAGCACAGATATTTACAGAGAACGGGGCTTCGGTAGTGGCAGGAACACCATTGTTGAAGATAGCCAATCCGAATGCCCTATCTAGCTATACGGCAAGTGAAACAAGTATTACCGAACAGATTAACCAATTACGTAAGCTAAGGCTTGACTTGGAACAAAATCAGAGGATAATGCGGCAAGACATGATGGATATTGAAAATAGTTTAAGGACAGCTACCCGTAAGTATAAAATAGATAGCACTTTGTTTTCCAAAAAAGTAATTACCAGAGAAGAATTTAATACTTCCAGCCAGGATTACGAATATTATCAAGGTAGAAAAACATTGCTAAAACAGGCTATTGCCCAAGAAAATCAAAGTAGGGTGATGCAATTACAGCAAATAGAAACCTCCATTTCAAGAATGAATGAGAGCTTACAGACCATTCGTCAAAACATAGAAAATATGACGATTAAAGCACCTGTATCTGGTCGCCTTTCATCCTATGATCCAGTAATTGGTAAATCTTACAGTGCAAATGAAATGCTGGGAAAAATTGATGTGCTTAAAGGTTATAAGCTACAGGCCGGAGTAGATGAATATTATGTTAATAGGGTGAAAGAAGGTCAAACGGCGCAATGTGAGTTTAATGGTAAAAACTACAAACTTACAGTGAGCAAGGTTATTCCCGAAGTAACGGCTGGACAATTTCAAATAGAGATGGTTTTTGAAGACAAATCGCCCGATGAATTACGTAGAGGGCTTTCCATGCAGGTTAAATTAACACTGTCTGATAATAGTAAATCGCTTCTGTTGGCACAAGGTCAGTTTTTCCAAAGTACGGGTGGAAATTGGGTTTTTGTGATCGAGAATGGAAAAGCAACCAAAAGAAATGTGAAAATTGGTCGTAAAAACTACCTGTATTACGAAGTGATAGAAGGCTTGCAGAAAAATGAAGAGGTAATTACTTCCTCTTATGATCAATTTAACCAGTATGATATTATAGAAATTAATAAATAATAAAAATATACCTATCACAAATGAAAAAAATCATAATTACAACATTGCTGAGTATCGCCGTTAATTTTGCCTTTGCACAAAATCGTGAAAATAACCATTCCGTATGGAGAGATAGCAAAAATGGAATAACTTATCAAATGGAAATAAGTTCTACGTTAGTTAAAGTTGGCAAAAATGAAAAGCCGCATGTTTCTTTTAGCGTAATTGGCGACATAGGTAGTTTGCAAAAATTAACTTTTACCAGAAAGAACGAGTTGCAGGTTAACTTAACTTTGGAACAGAAACCACAAGATATTATGGTGGAACCAGGTTTATATACTTTTAAGTTATATCACCAAAAGCTAGGCCAGAAAGAATTTGACATCGAGCTAAAAAAAGGAGAAGATAAAAAGGTAGTATTAACTTTAAAGTAACATAGCCCAAAGAATTAGGTTGGTTAAGCTCTGTATCAGGTGCGTTGATCAGAGCGGCCAATTTACCATCTTAAAGGATGGAAATGAAAAATAACTATCGTATTTAATGCTTGATATTTAAAATTATGATCAAAATAGAAAATCTGGAAAAAGTCTATAAAACCGAAGAAATAGAGACTACTGCTTTGAATGGCATTAATTTTCAAATCCGGGAAGGAGAGTTTGTATCGATTATGGGACCATCGGGATGTGGTAAGTCTACATTGCTGAATGTAATGGGGCTTTTGGATAAGCCCGAAAGTGGCAGCTATCAGTTTTTGGGTATAGAACTGTTGAGCCTAAAAGATAAGGAACGCAGCAACTTTCGTAAGAAACATATGGGGTTCGTATTCCAGAATTTTAATTTGATAGATGAACTTACTGTATTTGAAAATATAGAATTGCCGTTGATCTACAATAAAATTCCCGCCTCCGAACGTAAAAAATTAGTGAATGATATCATCGGTAGAATGAATATTGTAAACCGGAGCGGACACTTTCCCCAACAGCTTTCCGGTGGGCAGCAGCAGCGTGTGGCCGTGGCAAGGGCACTGGTTACCAAACCCAAGTTGGTACTGGCTGATGAGCCTACGGGAAATCTGGACAGTACACATGGTAACGAAGTGATGGAGCTGCTTTGCGAACTTAACGAGCAAGGAACAACCATAGTCATGGTTACCCACTCCAGTCATGATGCCAGTTTTTCCAACAGGATCATTAACCTTAAGGACGGCCATGTGATTTCTGAAAAAATTAACAAAGGAAGAACAGAAGAGCTTATATAATACTAAAGCACCTGCAAGGTCTTGATACCTGATATTAAATGCTTGATAATAATACTTGATCCTTAAAAAATGTTCAAATTAAACTTAAAAATCGCTTTGCGAAACCTATGGAAGAATAAAACTTCTTCTTTTATAAATGTTATAGGTTTGGCCATTGGTTTGGCAGCTTGTTTAATGTTACTGCTTTATATTACTTATGAACTTAAGTTTGACCGACAGTCGAAACAGGCCGATAGGGTATATAAGGTAATGACTAATATTGAGGTAGAAGGAGGCAAGATTTCGATGACGTTCGATGGAACTGTACCTGCACTGGCACCAACTATACAAGGCGAAATACCAGAAATAGAAGCCATCAGTAGAATAGACTATGGTAAAAAGAAGCTGATTGCCAATGGAGAGAAGAGTTTTAAAATCGATTCTAAGTTTGCGGAACCCTCCATTTTTAAGATATACGACTATAAATTTATTGTTGGTGACCCTAAGACAGCATTGGCTAATGTCAATTCTGTAGTGCTCACCGAAAGTACAGCAATGCTCTTATTTGGCCGTACCGATATACTGAACCAAACTGTTCGTTTTCAAGATAAATCAGATTTAATGGTTAGTGCGGTCATTAAGGATATGCCAGATAATAGTTCCAATAGATTTGGCTTTTTAATGCCCTGGTCTTATTTTGAAAGCATAAATCCGAGTGTCAAAAATTTAAGCTGGAACGACTTTAGCTACCTTACTATGATACTGTTGGCACCTCATGCAAATGTAGATCTGGTAAATAAAAAAATTAGGGATGTAGTTAATAGAAGTGTAAAAGATGCCGGAAATCCTTATTTCATTTACCCGTTGAGCAAATTACATTTATACGGAAAATTTGAAGAGGGTAAGAGCGTAGGGGGAGATATTGAGCAGATTTGGTTGTTTACAGGTTTGGCCTTTGGTATTCTGTTGATAGCCTGTATCAATTTTATGAACATGGCTACGGCCAAGGCAGAAAAAAGGGCTAAAGAAGTAGGTATTAAGAAAACAATGGGGGCCAATAGAAGCTCATTGATTGTGCAATTTTTGGCAGAGTCTATGGTGTTAACTGTTTTAGCGGTTATAGTGGCCATTGTTATTTTGGAAATATGTTTGCCAACGTTTAACCATATGCTCAATATCAAACTAGACCTTTCCTATTTCGATGGGGCTAGCTTTTTGGGTATATTGGCCATTGTATTGGTTACAGGGTTGATTGCTGGTAGTTATCCTGCATTTTATCTGTCTAGTTTCCATCCTGTTCAAACACTTAAAAGATCTATCCATACCAATAAATTCCTGAACATTAATGTAAGACAGATATTGGTGGTCGGACAATTTTGTTTTGCCATTATTTTGATCATTTCAACTTTGGTCATCTATCGTCAGATACAATATGTTAAAAATAAACCGGTTGGCTTTGATATCAATGCACTGGTAGAAATGCCTCAAGAAGGTGCGCTTAAAACTAAATATGATTTATTGAGGAGCAATCTTCTAAAATCAGGTGCGGTCACTTCCATGTTTCAATCATCTGTGAGTTTATCACACCATGGATCCAATTTCATGGACATTAAATGGGAAGGGATGACCGAACAGGAAAATAAGGTCATGTTCAATAAGGTGGCTACTACTTTCGATTTTATTAAAACCAATGGCATTAAGTTGAAAGAAGGTAGGGATTTCTCTATGCAGTATGCATCAGATACCACTAATGGCGTTTTGATCAGTACATCAGCTGCGAAAGTAATGGGCTATTCCCAGCCATTGGGCAAGAGCCTCACCATGTTTGGGAGTAAGTGCATGATTATAGGGGTATTTGATGATTATGTATGGGATTCTCCATATAAGTCAAATAATCCAATGGTGGTTTTCTATAATAAGCAACAAACCGGTACCATTACCATGCGTTTAAATCAAAATAACAGCATACAACAGAATATAGCTACAATTGCAAAAATTACCAAAGAACTCAATCCTGCCTATCCGGTAGAACTCAATTTCCTAAATAACCTATATGCAGAGAAGTATAATAAGGAGAAAACATTAGGGATTTTATCCAACCTGTTTGGTGCTTTGGCCATTTTTGTTTCCTGTCTGGGGTTGTTTGGCCTGGTTTCATACAGTGCGGCTCAACGTACCAAAGAGTTTGGCGTACGAAAGGTGTTGGGTGCTTCGATAGGTAACCTTATGAAGTTGTTGTCACTTTCATTTGTTAAGATGATACTTGTGGCAGTATTGATAGCTGTGCCGATAAGCTATTATGCTATGAATAAATGGTTGGCGAATTTTGAGTTCCGTACAGAAATTTCATGGTGGATCATACCATTAGCTACCATTGCTACATTGGCAATGGCCTTAATTACCATTAGTTTTCAGGCCTATAAATCGGCCAAGGCCAATCCGGTTGATGCGCTGAAATATGAATAATTTAAGCTAAAAGTCTAAAGAACACAGATAAAAGAGCAATGCATAAAGACAGCGATAACTAAGGTATAACTACTTTATAATAATTACTAAATACTCAAAAAATGTTTAAACTCAATCTAAAAATAGCCCTACGAAACCTTTGGAAGAATAAAGGATTTTCTCTGATAAATATTGGTGGCTTGGCTATTGGTTTAGCTTGTTGTCTAATGTTAATGCTTTATGTAAACTACGAATGGAGTTACGATAAACAGTATAAAAATTTAGATCATATCTATTTGGCTAAATTAAATATGAAGTTTAACGGCAATATCGCTAGTACTGGTGCGGTACCTAATAAACTTGCAGCTGCAGCATTAGAGGAAATACCAGGCATTAAAAATGCCGCAAGGATGGCACATACTAATGGCAACCGTTTATTTAGTCGTGATCAAAACAAATTTAAACTCAAAGCAGAGTATGTAGACCCTTCTTTTATCAAAATCTTAAGTTATAATTTTTTAATGGGTAATGCCAATACAGCGTTAAATGATCCTAATTCAATTATTATTACCTCATCAACAGCAAAGAAATTGTTTGGGAATGTAGACCCCATCGGACAAAGTGTAAAGTGGGACAATCTAAAAGATTTAAAAATAAGTGCTGTAATTGAAGATATGCCTAAGAACCAAAGCATACAGTTTGATGTTTTGCATCCCTGGGCATTTTTTGATCAGATAAATCCAAATGATAAAAAGAATGGGTGGGGTAGTATAACTTGTGGAACACTATTCGAATTAAGAGATAATGTTTCATTAGCGTCCATTAATGACTTATTGAAGAACTTTATTGTAAATAAAGAGCCAGAGCTTAAAACTTATTTATATCAGCCCTTTTTGTTTCCATTTAAGAAAAATCATCTTTATAATCAATTTGAAAATGGAAAAGTAGCTGGGGGTAAAATAGACGAAGTAAAGTTATTTGCTTTTCTGGCCATCTGTGTTTTGTTTATTGCCTGCATCAATTACATGAACTTATCTACTGCTCGTTCAGAAAAAAGAGCCAGGGAAGTTGGCGTTAGAAAAGCATTAGGTTCCGCAAGAGGCTCATTAATGGGGCAGTTTATGTTAGAATCTATATTGCTTTCATTTTTGGCCATGATGATTGCTTTTGCCTTGCTAGAAATTTCTCTCCCTTATTTTAATAATTTATTGGCTATCCATATTCAAATAAATTATGCTTCTGTTTTATTTTGGACTGTATTAGTTGGTGTAGCGTTAATAACTGGATTTTTAGCCGGTAGTTACCCCGCTTTCTATTTATCATCATTTATTCCGGTTAAGGTTTTAAAAGGATTTAAGGGAAATACCGGAACCTTATCATTTAGAAGATTGCTAGTGGTTTTGCAGTTCACTTTATCTATTTGCATGATTATTTCGGCAATTGTTGTTTATGACCAGATTCAGTTCCTGAAAAATAAACCACTTGGTTTTGAGCAGAATAATATGGTGCAGTTGGATTTAGAAGGGGAATTGAGAAATCCATCTAAACTAGAGTTATTTAAAACCCAGCTCAAAAATAGCGGGGCGATTATTTCTGCATCGGAGTTTGCGCAACAATTTACAAATGGAGGTTCAATTACTGGTGATATCAGTTGGCCAGGTAAACCAGCTGGCGATAATTCAATCATTAGTTACAGAAGTACTGGTTTCGATTTTAGCAATACAATAGGTGCCAAAATTGTTGCAGGCAGAGACTTTTCTCCAAAGTTTACGGCTGATACCAGTACTTCAGTTATGTTAAATGAAACGGCTGTAAAGCACATGAACTTAAAAAATCCTGTTGGTACCATTATTACCTGGGCAGATAATCCGCCCTTAAAAGTAGTGGGCGTAATTAAAGATTATTTTAATGAGGATATCGGAAAAAAAGTTGAGCCAACCATTTACTATTACAATGTTAAGAAGAGCAATGTTTTATTAATGAGGTTAAATGCCAATCAATCTTTAAGTACAAGTATTGGGAATATAAAAAACATCAGTCAACAATTAAATCCTGCTTATCCTGCACAAATCACTTTTGTTAATAATGGGATGGAAGAAAAATTACAAAGCGAAAGGCTGCTAAGCGTATTATCGAATATTTTTGGTGGCTTTGCTATTTTCATTTCCTGTTTAGGCTTATTAGGTTTGGCGCTGTATATGGCAGAACAACGTAGTAAGGAAATCAGCATAAGAAAAGTTTTAGGTGCGAATTTGGGCGATATTCTAGTGCTCTTAAATAAAGATTTTTTAAAGCTGGTTGTCATTTCAAATATCATCGCTATGCCTATAGCATATATCTTGGTTAACAACTGGTTGCAGAAATATGATTATAAAACAGATATTAATTATCTGCCATTTTTACTGGCTATAGTAGCTTCGTTATGTATTGCTGTGCTTACCGTAAGCTTACAAACGTTTAAGGTAGCTAAAGCTAATGCAATTGATGCGCTGAAATATGAATAAATGGGATAACAAGTCATAGGATTTAATTTTTGACACCTATAACTTAATAACTTACCACATAAAGCTTAAAAAATGTTCAGACTAAACCTAAAAATAGCGTTACGGAACCTTTGGAAGAACAAAGGTTATACACTGATCAATGTGTTTGGCTTATCTATAGGTATGGCAAGCTGTATCCTTATCTTTTTGTTTGTTCGGTATCAACTAAGTTTTGATGAAGGCATAAAAAATGAAAACCGGATCTACAGGTTTGTAACCAATTGGAAATATAATTCCTTTGATGACTATTCTGCAGGTGTGCCTATTCCGCTTTTTAAAGTGGCAAAAGAAGAAATTGTTGGGATAGAGAAAAGTGCCGCCATCATACGCCGTGGCGGAACTCTACATGTTAAAGATGAAAAGGGTAAGGATAGGATTAAAAGTCGCGAGACAATATTTTATGCCGAACCCGATTTTTTCGAAATTTTTGATATCAATTGGTTTTTTGGTAAACCTGTATCTGCACTTGGTGAACCGAACACGGTAGCATTATCAGAGACAATGGCACAAAAATATTTCGGTAGTTCAAAAAATGCCATGGACAAGCGTATTACACTAGGTACCAAAACAGCATTAAGGGTTGTAGGTATATTTAAGGATAGACCGCAGAATTCTACTTTCCCTTTAAAAGTGGTGGTCAGCTACCAAACCTTTCCAAGTAGAAATGATGACTGTTGGGACTGTGTAAATTCAAGCACCGAATGTTATGTAATGCTTAAAGATGGTTTAAGAGCTGGTGATTTACAGGCCTCGTTGGCACAGTTTAATAAAAAATATTATACTGATCATAACATTGCTGGTAATCAAAATAATCAGCTTGAAGCATTAAGGGATATCCATTTTAGTGAACGTTATGACAATTTTTCGGATTCCAGCATTACTAAAACCGAAATTTTTGGTTTGATCGTTATTGCTTTGTTTCTCCTACTCACCGCTTGTATCAATTTCGTAAATCTTAGTACTGCACAAGCAATTAATAGAGCTAAAGAGGTGGGTATAAGGAAAGTAATGGGTAGTGAACGAAGACATCTTGTTGTACAGTTCTTGAGTGAAACCCTTATCATTACGCTAATTGCCATGCTAATGGCCTGTGTATGGGCCGAACTGGCCATTCCACAGATGGAAAATCTATTTGATGGACGTATTTCATTCAGCCTGTTTCAGCATCCGATCATCTTTGTATTCATGGTTTTATTGGTGTTGTTTGTAGGTTTCCTGGCCGGATTTTACCCTGCCATTGTAATGTCTGGATTTAATCCGGCGCTAGCCATCAAAAATAAGGTGAAGTTAAATGGTTCAGGCCTCAGCTTAAGAAAAATCTTGGTGATAGTACAATTTTCTATTTCTATTGTTTTGATTATTAGTACGATAGTGGTTTTTGAACAAATGAAATATGTAAAGCAAAAATCGTTAGGCTTTAATGCTAAGGAAGTGGCAATGGTAGATATTCCAAATGATAGCTTAAGTAGGACAAAATTTGAAAATTTTAAGGAAAGGGTACTGAAAATACCAGGTGTTAAAATGCTGAGCTATTGTCAGGATCCTCCACTCTCGCAAAATATAAATTCTACAGATTTTAGTTATAATGGAATCAAAAACAAAGATTTTGAAGTAAGGACAAGTAGAGTAGATGAAGACTATTTTAAGCTTTTTGACCTCAAGATTATTGCCGGAAAAATCTTTGCAAAAAGCGATACGGCCAATGGGTATGTAGTCAACGAAAGCTTCTTGAAAAAGATGTATATCGATGATCCGCAAGATGCCCTTGGAAAAATGATTACTGCCGATGGAAATACCTTGCCCATTGTGGGGGTGGTCAAAGATTTTAACGACAGATCCTTAAAAGAAAGTATCTCGGGTTTGGCCATTTCTGCTGGCAAGAAAAATTATTGGAGCGCAGCCATCAAAATGGATGGTAAACCACTCATGTCTACCACTAAGCAGGTCGAAACCCTATGGAACAACTTATTTCCAGACCATGTTTACAGTGTAAGCTTTGTAAATGAAAAAATAAATGATTATTACGAGAGCGAGAAGATAATGGGTGCCCTATTTAAAGTATTTGCGGGGGTAATTATTTTCATTTCTTTTATTGGTTTATTTGGCCTGATGTCTTTTGTGGCTACACAACGTACAAAAGAAATGGCCATTAGGAAAGTATTAGGGGCAAGCACGTTTCAATTGGTTGGCATGCTGAACAACTCTTTTCTGTTGATGGTCCTTATGGCAAATTTAGTAGCATGGCCCGTGGCCTACCTATTTGTGAAAAGTTGGTTAAGTACGTTTGCCTATCGGATGGAGCTTAGCATCTGGCCTTTCGTTTGGGCAATGAGCATTACCATGATTGTTACCCTGCTAACCATTAGTATTCGCTCTTATAGGGCAGCGGTTGCTAATACCATAGAGGCTTTGAAATATGAATAAACTAAAAACCTAACCACCAAGATTAAAGGAACAAGAAATAAAAGCATTGACAAACAATCTTGGTACCTTATACTAAACTAAATACTTGATACTAAAAAATACGAATAAGATGTTCAAATTAAACTTAAAAATAGCCTTTCGCAATTTATGGAAGAATAAAGGATTTTCTTTAATAAATATAGGCGGTTTAGCTATAGGAATAGCAAGTTGTATGATTTTGCTTTTATACGTAGCATATGAGTTTGGTTACGATAAACAGTTTAAAAACTATAATACTACTTATGTGGCCTACACCAATATGAAGGCAAATGGCAAAACATTTAGTTGGGCTTGGACGCCTGGTTTATTGGCGCCCGAACTTAAAGATAAATATGCTAACGTGGCCAACGCCGCTAGGTTATCTTATCCTTTCGAACAAATGATAAGTCATAACGAACAGAAACTTAAAGATAGGGCAATTTTTGCAGATCCTTCTTTCTTGAAAATATTAGATTACAAATTCTTAAAGGGTAATTCCAATGGGTTACTTCAAAATATAAATACGGTTATCTTAACCAAAACCTTGGCCAAGAATTTGTTTCATGATGAAAATCCCATTGGCAAAACTGTAAAATTAGACCATAGTGAGGCCTTGACCGTTGAAGCCGTTATAGATGATTTACCCGAAAATAGCAGTATAAAATTTAGCTATATCATGCCTTGGAAATTATATGAAAAAAGAGAAAAATGGATACAAGAACAAGGTTGGGGAAGTAATTTCTGTTTAACCTTGGTACAGTTACATAACGGTTCATTGGACCAGCTCAATGATTCACTTAAGGGGCTTTATCAGCGAAACCAAAAAAATTTAACCAATGAATTGTTTTTGCACCCTTTGTCAAAGTGGCATTTATATAATGAGTTTGAGAATGGGAAATTGGTAGGGGGAAAGATAGGACAGCTAAAAATATTTTTATTGTTGGCCATTTGTATTCTTTTAATTGCCTGCGTTAATTTTATGAACCTCTCTACTGCTCGTTCTGAAAAAAGGGCCAAAGAAGTTGGTGTTCGCAAGGCAATAGGATCAAACAGAAAATCGTTGATTGGCCAATTTATATTAGAAAGTACTTTGTTAACCTTTATAGGAACAATTGTTGCATTTATCTTGGTGGAAATTAGCCTACCATATTTTAATAACTTGTTAGATATTAATCTGGTCATTCAATACCAGGATTGGAGGTACTGGACCATATTGTTGGGGCTGGTGTTGTTTACGGGGCTCATTGCAGGTAGTTATCCTGCATTTTATCTTTCTTCTTTTGAGCCTATAAAAGTACTTAAAGGTTTCAGCATTAAATCTGGTTCCTCTTTTTCCATTAGAAAAATATTGGTTGTTTTTCAGTTTGTTTTTGCCGCTTGCCTTATTGTTTGTACGGCGGTGATTTATCAGCAGTTAAACTACATTAAAAATAAGCCTATCGGCTATAACAAGGGAAACCTGATACAGATGGTTGTCCAGGGAAATTTAAAAAGTCAGAAAAAATTAGAATTACTTAAGGAACGATTGCTAAAATCGGGCGCAGCCAAAAATGTTTCCTTACTGAGTATGAACATCGATGAAGGAGGTAATAATACTTCTGATGTAAGTTGGCTGGGCAAGAGAACCGATGACAAAATATTATTTAATCAGCGGGGAATAGGTTATGATTTCGTGGAAACGATTGGCTCGGAAATGGTTGCAGGAAGAGAGTTTTCCATTAAGTTTCCTAGCGATTCGGATAAGGTAATATTCAATGAGGCTGCCATTAAGGCAATGGGACTTAAAAATCCACTTGGTACGATAATCGATTTTGGAGGAAGAAGAGCTGTCATTATTGGCGTAATGAAAGATTTTGTATCAGAATCGCCTTACCAGAAAGTAGCACCAATGGTGTTTTATTCATCTTATAACAATAGCGGGGGCGTAGTAATGATCCGTCTAAACGAAACGAATAACCTTAGTAATTCCCTAAGTCAGATTGATCAGATTGTCAAGGAGATTAATCCAGATTATCCAGTAGATAGGCGCTTTGTAAGCGATTCTTTCGAAGAAAAGTTCCAGGATGAAAAACTATTGGGTACACTTTCCAATTGGTTTGGCGGTTTTGCCATATTTATTTCTTCATTAGGCTTATTGGGTTTGGCCTTGTTTATGGCAGAACAGCGCAAAAAAGAAATCAGTATCCGTAAGGTTTTAGGGGCCAGTACGGCAAACATTCTCACCTTACTGAATAAGGACTTCATCAAATTGGTGGCCATATCAAATGTCATAGCCTTTCCATTAGCTTATATCATTGTTAATAAATGGCTATCTGGTTATGAATATAAAATATCGATCTCCTTTTTGCCATTCCTTATTGCCATTGGCTTATCTGTTCTGGTAGCTGTATTAACCGTCAGTTTACAATCTATAAAAGTGGCAAAAGCTAACCCGGTAGACGCTTTGAAATATGAATAATACAAAGTTACAAGTAGTGAGTTGCTAATTAGTCCCTGGCCCATAAATAAAATGTTAGGGTATGGCATTGTTGAGAAATAAAATAACTTGATTTAATATACATCATGCCAAAATCCGTAATAAATAACCCATAACCCGATTATGTTCAAATTAAACTTAAAAATTGCCCTAAGAAATCTTTGGAAATATAAAGGATATACTGCAATTAATATATTGGGACTGTCAATCGGTCTGGCAAGTTGTATCTTGATCTTTATTTTTATCAGGTATCAGTTAAGCTATGATAAAGATTATACAAATGGCAATAGGATTTATAGGGTAGTATCTTCGTGGAAATATGTAGGCGCAAGTGATTTCTTTTCACAGGGTGTTCCTAGGCCATTGGCTCCTGCAATGCGAAATGATTTCTCCCAATTAGAAAAAGTAGCCGCTATACAACAAAGTGAGGGTATTATAAAAGTACATCCTCGAGCAGGTGCTGCGGAAATTAAGGTATCTGAAGATGTTTACTATGCAGAGCCCTCTTTTTTTGAGATCTTCGATTACCAATGGTTGTTTGGAAAACCAAATTCAGCTTTAAGTGAGCCAAATACGGTAGTGCTTTCCGAAAAAACTGCCAATACCTATTTTGGTGATTGGCGTAAAGCCTTGGGCAACAGTATAAACTTTGACAATAAAACAGATTTTAAGGTCGCTGGCATTTTTAGGGATAATCCCAAAAATAGTAGCTTTCCACTGAAAGTTGTGTTCAGCTATGCCAGTTATAACGATAGGAATAGTAAAAGTTGGGGGGCTGTTTCTTCAGGTTCAGAATGTTATGTGTTACTTAAAAAAGGAGTAACCGTAGATCAGCTAAATGCACCTTTGGAAAGCTTTATCAAAAAATATTATGTGGATAAAGGTCCAGGCAAAGAAGAGCACTCTTTTCAGCCGCTTAGTGATATTCACCATAATGCAGACTATGGTAATTTTGAAGGGAGTACAACGCCTTATAAACAACTGATCGGCCTAGGTGTTATTGGTTTATTCTTATTGTTCACAGCTTGTATCAACTTTGTTAACCTCGCTACGGCACAGGCAATCAGCAGGTCTAAAGAAGTAGGAGTACGTAAGGTCATGGGCAGTAAACGTACTCAATTGATTTGGCAATTTTTGAGCGAAACCTCAATGATTACCTTACTTGCCTTATTATTAGCTTGTGTGCTAACAGAGTTGGCCATTCCGGCAATGGAAAGTTTGCTTAATGAAAATAGCACTTTCAGCCTTTTTGGCCATCCCATTATTTTTGTCTTTTTACTGGCTATGTTAGTGCTGGTTAGTTTTTTGGCAGGTTTGTATCCTGCAATGGTCATGTCAGGTTTTAGCCCGGTATTGGCCATTAAAAACAAGGTAAGTGCTGCGGGGGCTGGTGGTGTTGGTCTGCGTAAAACATTAGTGGTGGTACAATTTGCCATTACGGCGATATTAATAGTGAGCACCTTGGTGGTCATTCAGCAGATGAGTTATATCCGCAATAAATCTTTAGGATTTAATACAGAGTCCATTGCCATGGTCAGTTTACCTACCGATAGTCTCAGCCAATTGAAATACAATAGTTTTAAGGAAGCTATTCTGGGTGAGACAGGAGTAGAACGTGTTAGTTTTTGTAACGAAGCGCCATCATCATTAAGTAGCAGGGAAATGAATTTTGCCTATAACAGCTCAAAAGATGCCGATTTCCAAGTGAATTTGAAGTTCGCCGATGATGAATATTTTAAAACTTTCGGCCTGAAATTGATTGCGGGTACGCCATTACCTAAAAGCGATACCTTAAAAGGCTTTTTGGTAAATGAAACCCTGCTAAAAAAATTAAATGTTGTTCATCCTAACGAAGCATTGGGAAAAATAATTAGGTTAAACGGACATAAAAACCCCATACTGGGGGTGGTAAAAGATTTTAACAATACAACACTACGTGAAGCCATTTCACCGATCGTTATTTTTTCAAGTAAGAACAACTACCGTAGATTGGCCATTAAACTGGAAGCCAAGGGAATGGTGGCTACCATGAAAGCCGTTGAGAAGATATTCAATCATACTTTCCCGAATGACATTTATCGTTCTAGATTTATAGATGATCAACTTAAAAATTATTATCATACCGAGCAGGTAATGGGCGTGCTGTTCAAGGTATTTTCCGGAGTGGTCATTTTCATCTCTTTTATCGGTCTGTTCGGTTTGATTTCTTTTGTAGCTACCCAAAGAACAAAGGAGATTGCCATTCGCAAAGTATTGGGGGCATCTCACCTAGAACTGATCAAGATGTTAAATAGCACATTTTTATGGTTGGTGTTGATAGCTAATATGATAGCTTGGCCCATTGCCTATGTTTTTATTTCTAAGTGGTTGTCAAATTTTGAGTATAGAATAAGCTTAAGTGCCTGGCCATTCGCAATAGCGATGTTCATTTCTATGCTCATCACACTGCTTACGGTAACCTTAAGATCCTATAAAGCTGCAAACGCCAATACCATTGATGCTTTAAAATACGAATAGGATGGTTGTAGGTCATGATCTAAGTTTTAAGCCATAGATCATGACCCGCAACCTGTAATATATAACCCACAATCCAATGATGATCGAATTAAAAAATATAGAAAAATATTACGCAAATAAGGGCGTAAAAAGTTACATCCTTCGTCATGTAACAACCAGCATTAAACAAGGTGAATTTGTGTCTATTATGGGGCCATCTGGTGCCGGAAAATCTACACTCCTTAATATCTTGGGCATGCTAGAAGAACCGACCTATGGTGAGTATCATTTTATGGGCGAAGATATAACCGCCATGAATGAACGTAAAAGGATAGAATTATATAGAAACCATATCGGTTTTGTATTTCAGGCCTATCACTTGATCGATGAAATGACAGTGGCCGAGAATATTGAGGCCCCTTTATTGTACAAGAAAATACCAGGTGCCGAACGTAAAAGCCGTATAGCAGACGTATTGGATCGTTTTAACATGGTGGCTAAAAAGGATTTGTTTCCCAACCAGCTTTCTGGCGGGCAGCAGCAATTGGTAGGCATAGCCCGGGCATTGGTTGCCCAGCCATCTATCATCTTGGCAGACGAACCAACGGGCAATCTTCAATCTGCCCAAGCAGAACAAATCATGGATTTATTTAAGAAACTGAATAAGGAAGAAAACATCACCATTCTACAGGTTACCCACTCGGAAAAAAATGCATTATATGGCAACCGTATGCTCACTATAGAAGATGGTGTGGTGAAAGAGGATGTCCAAATAAAATAATAATATAAAAGGTCTTATACTAACTACCTGGCAAAATGTTCAAACTTAACCTAAAAATCGCTTTACGTAATCTGTTTAAGAACAAGGTTTATACCGCTATCAATATTGGCGGGTTGGCCATTGGACTAACTGCGTTTGTGCTACTTTTGTTATTTGTTAACCATGAAGCGAATTACGATAAATGGAACCCCGAATTGGATAAGGTATATCAGATTAGGGAACGGCATGATTTCTTTACGCCAGATAATAAACAAAATTGGCAGGAGGTCAATGAATCAAGGATAGGAGCACTATTACAGCAAAAGATACCCCAGTTTAAATATATAACTAAGGTCGATAATTCTTGGGGCGATGGATTTGCCTTGAAGGTTGATCATAGTGACCCTATTATAGTATCTAATGTAAATGATGCAGATTCCCTATTTTTTAAGGTATTTCCCTACCATTTTATATATGGTGATAGAATGACTGCCCTAAGTAGACCAAATGCGATTGTGATCAAACAAAGTATTGCGCATCGACTCTTTGGGACAGACAAGGTGTTGGGAAAGCAGATCAGGGTAATGATGTGGCGTAGTGACAAAGGAAGTTTGATGACGGTTACAGGGGTGGTGGCAGAACCAGAAACGGCACAGAGCCATGAATTTAATGCCATTATACATAGTGGAGATCGGGAAAAAGACCCTGAACATGTCGACAATTCCAATTATTGTAAGATTTATGCTCTGGCGCATGAGGTTTTAGATACTTTGGCCATGAATAAAATACTCCAGCAAGTATACGTCGATTTTAAAAAAGCATCATTTGTTAAGCGCAAGATTAATTATAACGATTTCTATAAAAATGGAAAAACACCAGGGTTAAAAGCTGTACAGCTAAAAATGGTACATAGTTCGCCCAGTTATGGGTCAAATTGGTTGACACAGATTAAGCCCATTATTGCTTTGTGTATATTCCTGTTGTTGATATCCATTATAAACTTTGTGAATTTAGCCACTGCCCAATCGGTGCAAAGAGCTAAAGAAGTAGGGGTGAAAAAAGTGCTGGGCGCCTATAAAAAGCAGTTGGTTTTGCAATTTATGTTCGAGGCCGCTATACAAAGTATAATAGCACTGTTCATGGCCACTATTTTGGTGGAAATGTTTCTGCCGACCTTTAACCATCATTTTGGACTGGAATTGAGTTTTTGGTACAACAAACAATTATCTGCCATGGTATGGCAGCTGCTTGGTCTATTGCTATTGATCACTTTGCTTTCGGGCTTCTACCCTGCAATGGTATTGTCGAGATATAATCCGGTAAGCGTACTCAAGGGAAACTATGAAACAGGTTTCAGGGGCATTGCCTTACGCAACGGACTTGTCGTATTACAATTTGTAATTGCGGTAACCTTCATTATTGGGATAGGAATCATGTATCAACAGACAAATTATTTAAGGCATAAAGATTTAGGCTATGATAAATCTAGGTTAATGAATATCAGGTCTAATTATGAAGAAAGCTTTGTACAACGTATTAAACGTATACCTGGGGTTAAATATGTGGCTACCACAACTCAGGTAATGGGCAATACATTTAATGTACCAGAAGAAATTATATACGATCACCAGGAGTTTAATGTAAATACGGTAACGGTAACCATGGAAACACTACCCGCATTGGGAGTAAGGGTCTTAAAAGGAAGGATGTTCTCGCCCGCCTATAAACAAGATACTGTAAATACGGTCATATTAAATCAAGCTGCGGCTAACCTATTGGGCAAAAATGTAGTGGGGAAAATGTATGATGTAAGGGACAGTAAGAAAAAACATACTTTCCAAATTGTAGGGATCATTAAGGATTATCATAACGAGGGATTTGACAAGGCTGTTTTGCCCACTGTTTATAAAGTGACAAGGTTGGGAGGAACCTCGTCCACTAATAATCTTTTGGTAAGATTTGAACACGATAAAAATGAAACGGCCGTAAAAGCCATAGAAGCAGAGTGGAAAAAGAGCTATCCAGATTTTCCGATCAAGTATGCTTTTGCAGAAGAATCTTTTGAAAAAGAAATGCAATCCACCAACAGGTTAATGCAGATGGTGCTGTTGTTCAGTGCCATCTCTGTAGTGCTTTCTTTGCTCGGTTTATTTGCCCTGTCGGCTTTTATGGCTAAACGGAGGACCAAAGAGATAGCCATTCGCAAAATTTTGGGGGCTTCAGATTTGCAAATTGTCAATATGCTCAACCGCTCGTTCCTAATTTTGGTGTTGATAGCCAATCTGATCAGTTGGCCAATCGCCTATATTTTTACTAATAATTGGTTAGCTGGTTTTGCCTATCGAATAAATGTGCCAATTTGGCCTTTTGTAATAGCTACGATAATTTCTGTGGGAATTGCGCTATTAACAGTGAGCTTACAGACTAGAAAAGCTGCGGTAAACAATCCTGTCGATGCTCTGAAATATGAATAAAGGAGGCTTGAAGGTAGAGGACTAAAGCGCCCAAAACCTTTCAACCCTTAACCTTTCGGCCCTCAACCTTAAAAATATGTTCAAACTTAACCTAAAAATTGCGTTACGGAATCTTTGGAAGAACAGAACCTATACAACCATTAATGTTCTTGGATTGGCTGCTGGTTTGTAGGGGTTCATGGTTATTCTGTTGTACATCAATAAGGAAACGGGTTACGATAAGGGTTAAAGAAGTGGTATTGCGAAGGGTATTAGGCGCTTCTACAGGCTCTTTGTTAAAATGCTTGAATAAAGATTTCCTTATTTTGGTAATGTTGGCAAATATCTTTGCAGATCTTTTAGCCTTTATCTACATGAAGAAGTGGTTTGCGGGCATTGCTTACAGGATAGATATGCCCTTTGGTATGTTTATTATGGCAAACCTGGTAATTGTTCTCATCACAATAATCACGGTAAGCTGGCAAAGTTTGAGGGCGGTTAATAGCAAACCTGCAAAAGTGTTGAAGTATGAATAGGATCAAAGACATGAAATTTGAAGCATAGGCATGAGCGCTGAAAAAATGTCTTTTTTAGATTAGTAGTTCGATGGAGGGGGGCACAATTAACCCATTCGGTAATTAACCTCCCGACAGTTCGGGACTAACAATTAACCAGTTCAACAGTTAACCAATTGACCAATTCAACAATTAAATAGTTAGTAAGTTAAACATTAGCTCCACAAGCCGTAACTTTGCGACATGCAAAGAACTGTCATAGACCAGTTGGGCAATAAAGTTGAATTTGATTACCCACCTAAAAGGGTTATTTCTATTGTGCCCTCCCAAACAGAATTGCTTTTTGATCTGGGTTTGGACGAAGAAGTAGTGGGGATCACCAAATTCTGTATTCATCCGATAGAAAAATTTGCAACAAGAGCAAAAGTAGGGGGAACAAAAAAACTCCGTATAGAAGAGATCAGGGCATTGCAGCCCGATTTGATTATTGGAAATAAGGAAGAGAATACACAAGAGGAAATTGAACTACTTAGGCAGGAATTCCCGGTCTGGATGAGCGATATCCATAACCTTGACGAAGCCATGTGGGCCATTGCCGAGATAGGAACATTGGTTAATCGGGGGCCCGAGGCCGCTTATTTGAACCATTTGATCAATGCTGGTTTTACAGATTTGCAAACCTTGGCCATAGCAAACGGAATTAATCAAAGCGTAGCGTATATGATTTGGAAAGATCCCAATATGTTTGCTGGTCGAGATACTTTTATTAACGATATACTACAGAAAATAGGTTTGCGTAACCTGATTGAACAAAGTCGATATCCAGCATTGAGTACCCAACAACTCATAGACCTTAACCCACAACTTGTTTTCTTGTCTTCAGAACCTTATCCCTTTAAGCAAAAACACCTGGAAGATATTCAATCGGCCATGACGAAAGCTAAAGTAATATTGGTAGACGGGGAAATGTTTTCTTGGTATGGTAGCCGATTGGTAAAAGCGGTCCAATATTTTTTTGAATTTCAAAAAGAACTATATTAGCAATGAACTGTCATTTCGCTTAGACATTGTATTGAAAAAATAAATTATAACATTCAGCAATATGAAAAGAACATTAATATTATCTCTATTTGTATCAGTTATTGTGAGTTGCAGCCCTGTTAAGGATGCAAACAATGCCGGCCGTATTACCGCAAGTGGAATAATAGAGAAGCCAGGTATGACAACCTTTCAATATGGCACCCATTTGTTGAAAGCTGAAAATAAGACTTACGCCCTAAAAAGCGAAAATATTAATTTAGATACTTACTTAAATAAAAAGGTAACCATACAGGGTAAAAAGATCTCTGGTTATCCATTGGAAGGTGGTCCTGAATTTATAGAGGTGACCTTGGTAAAATTCTGAGAAGTGCTTCGTCGGTTCTGTCATCCCGGCTTTATTGCAAAATAGTTCGCATATAAAGGCAAATTGGATAATTATATTTTTAAATTATTTTAATAACTATATATTTGTTTTTAAAATAATAAAATTTATATGCGTTTCAACTTTCCAATTTGCTTAATCATTTTATGTCTCTACGCTTGTAGTTTGCATAAAACAGAGGTTAAGGCCATAAGTAAAATTTCACCAGCTTCTACAATTCCAAATGAAATATGGCCAGAGAAACAAAAGCCCTGTTTTAATGGTGCCTATTATAGAAAGCTAGTTTCAAGCAACGATTATTGGTTGGGGATTGAGGGAAAGGTGGTATTACCGCAGATTTATTTTGACGAAACCCGTAGAAACCCGAAAAAGCCCCAACAATATTTGGATAACCCCTCTGTTTACCTAGGAGGTAGAATGGGAGGGCAGGAAACAGATATTGGCCTTACCTGGGAAGTCATAAAAGATGAACATGGCAAAGTATCTAGCGACCGTAAAGCCTTTCGTCCTTTTCTAAGAAGAACAGGCCACCAAAGTGGTCAATTGGCCGTTTTTGAAAATGCCCCGGCTGAAAAAGCTTATTATTGGTATCCTGGAGAAGAAGTAAAGCTATCGCTATTCCTTGTGGGCGAAAAAAAAATACGATTTGTCATAGAAGGTGCAGGGAAAAAATTCCAACGTGATTTTGATTGTGACGGATATGCCCCAAAGACCATAGGTGAATTCAAAAGGGTAAACGCCATAGATCAATTTGCAAATGAAGGCAAACCCGTGCAAAAAAGTAATACCCGGGTAGAGCAGGGCAGATGGAAGGAAACAAACTTATATAGGGAAGTAAATGGAAAAGTAGTGGCCGTACCAATGAAGAAAGAAAGATATACCGAAATGATGTGCCCAGATCCGAAGTACTTTTCTGTGAAAATATCGGATAGCGAAGCTTTACAAGGTGGCGAGACAATAGCTATAAATGGAGCAGGCTATTAATTTAAATAACGTGAGTTGGGGATAAATTTAAAATAGGATGAATAATGTCCCCTTAAGAGCTAAATTTATTCTTCCTGAATATGAATGTTTTAGGGTTTTTAAGAAAATAAAATTATTTTTTTTTGTCATTCTTTGTTAAATAATCAATGTAATTTCTATCTTTGCAGACCTAAATAAATCCTAACTGCGGAAGTGGCGTAATTGGTAGCCGCACCAGACTTAGGATCTGGCGCTTCACGGCGTGGGGGTTCGAGTCCCTTCTTCCGCACAAAAGGTTAAAGCCGTTTCGATTATGTATCGGAACGGCTTTTCAATAAAAGGCATAGATAAAAATTAGAAAATGAATATCGCACAGGAAAAAATTGATGATTTGAACGCTTTGGTAAAAATTACTTTAGCGCCTGAAGATTATACTCCTAGAGTTGAGAAAGCGCTTAAAGAACAAGCCAAAAAAGCAAATTTACCAGGTTTCCGTAAAGGAATGGTGCCTGTTGCCCATATCAAGAGAATGTATGGCAAAAGCATTTTGGTAGAAGAAATCAACAATATGTTGAATGATAACATCTCTAAACATTTAACAGATAATAAGGTTGAAATTTTAGGACAACCTTTGCCAGTGCTTGAAGACGAAAAAGAGTACAACTGGGATTATAGCGATACCTTTGAATTTGGTTACGAACTTGGTCTAGCTCCTGCTGTTGATGTAGAAGTAAGTTCGAAGGATAAATTTACCCACTATAACGTAAAAGCTGATGAAGAAACATTGGCAGAACGTATCAAAAATATCCGTAAAAGTTATGGCAAAATGACAAATCCTGAAGCATCTGCAGAAGGTGATGTGATTTATGCTGAACTTACGCAATTAGCTGCCGACGGTACTGAATTTGAAGGCGGTATTGTAAGTACAGGTTCTATCCGTACAGATTTGGTTACCGACAAAAAGATCCTTAAAACGTTGGTTGGCGTAAAGAAAGAAGATAGCTTCGATCTTGAGGTGAACAAAGCTTTCAATGGTGATGCCGCTACAATAGCAAAGTTGTTGAACATTAGTGAAGAAGATGCCGCAGAACTTAAATCTAAATTTAAGGTTGTGGTTAAAAACGTAAATCGTTTGGAAGAAGCTGATTTGAACCAAGAGTTCTTTGATAAAATTTTTGGTGCAGGCGTAGTTACCGATGAGGCTGGTTTTAAAGCTAAAATTACAGAAGAGGTAGAGAGCATGTTCAAGCAAGATGCTGATCGTAAATTGCAGAATGATATCTATGAGCAATTGACCTCTCAAACTAAGATGCAATTGCCAGATGAGTTTTTACGCAAATGGTTAAAAGCAACTAACGAAAAGTTGAGCGACGAGGAATTGGCACAAGGTTATGATGATTTCGCCAAAAACTTAAAATGGACTTTAATTGAGAATAAAATCATTAAAGACAATGATATTAAAATTGATTATAAAGACGTATTTGAAACAGCAAAACAACGTTTAGATGCTCAATTTAAGATGTATAGCCCACAGGCATTGCCAGAAGACCAATTAGCACAGTATACCGCTAACTTTCTGCAGGAAAAAGAAAACGCAAACCGTATCTTCGAAGAAGTTAAAGCATTGAAAGTTTTTGATTACATCAAATCTGTAGGTACTTTGAACGAAAAGGAAATAGAATACAATAAGTTTAAGGCGTTAAAGTAGTACGCATAGAGCACAGGGCTTAAGTTTTTAAATCCAAGAATAAAATCTTATTTTGTTGAATGGCAAAATTTAGATTTCAAGATTTGATAATATGGCAAAAGTCAGTAGCAGTAGGTAACAGACTTATTGATATTTCTGAGAAATTAGAAGAATCAAAAAAATATAGATTTGCAGAGCAGCTTCGAGGAGCTGCTCTTAGTGTATCTAATAATATAGCCGAGGGATCGGGTTCAAATTCTTCTGCAGATTTTAAGAGATTTTTGAATTTTGCCCATCGTTCTGTTTTTGAGAATGCCAATATAGTTCTTGTTTTACATTTAAGATTGATGGTGTCAGATCAAGATTTGGCAGAAATATTAGAAGAGTTAGACTTATTGGCAAAGATGATAACAAGTTTTTCTAGAAGCTTAAAATAGTTTGACCTGCTATAATGTCATTAAAAGTTTAATTGGTATGTTGTTTGTCTAAACAAAATAAGATTTTAAAATTATAACATCATATTGTAATATATCTCTAAAATGTGCTTTATATTTTGAGATTATGTTTTGACATTATATTTTAAAGGAAAATTTAGATGCGTAAAGTGACACTTTGCGCTATGCACTTGGCTAAAAAGAATTATATCATGAAAATAGACAAAGAAGAATTTAGAAAATATGCTGTTAAACATCACCGTATTAACGGTTTAAATGTAGATAGGTTTATTGGGGCAACCAACAATTCGCCAAAATCAATGACACCGTACATCATAGAGGAACGTCAGCTTAATGTGGCACAAATGGACGTTTTCTCACGCTTAATGATGGATCGTATCATCTTTTTGGGAGATGCAGTATATGATCAGAACGCAAATATTATCCAAGCACAGTTACTGTTCCTGCAATCTGTAGATGCAAATAGAGATATCCAGATTTATATCAATTCACCTGGAGGTTCGGTCTACGCAGGCCTAGGCATTTATGATACCATGCAGTATATCACCCCAGATGTAGCCACTATTTGTACAGGTATGGCAGCCTCAATGGGTGCTGTTTTATTGGTGGCGGGTGCTAAAGGTAAGAGAGCTGCATTGCAACACTCAAGGGTAATGATCCACCAGCCATCTGGCGGCGCACAAGGTGTAGCTTCTGATATGGAGATCAACTTGAGGGAAATGCTGAAATTGAAAAAAGAATTATACGACATCATCTCTTCTCATTCTGGCCAAACCTACGAATGGGTAGAAAAAGCATCCGACCGCGATTATTGGATGACTTCTACCGAAGCAAAAGATTTTGGTATGATTGATGAGGTATTAGGCGGAACAAAATAATTAAGTTACGGGCTACAAGTTGAAAGTTTTGGGTCTAGGCTTATAAACAAAAAACACATCACCCGCAACTCATAACAAAAAAATAAAAAATGGCTAGACAAGGAAAAGATTCACGTTGTTCTTTTTGTGGTACTCCAAAACAGGAAACCTTGATGCTGATCGAGGGCTTGGATGCCTATATCTGTGACAAATGTGTGAATCAAGCCAATGTATTGCTTGCCCAAGAACTGGGTAACAAGAAAAGTAAAGCATTCGACGATTCTTTTAGGTTGTTGAAACCTATAGAGATCAAACAGCACATCGATCAATATGTAATTGGTCAGGACGATGCTAAAAAAGTGCTTTCTGTGGCTGTTTACAATCACTATAAACGATTAAGCCAGAAATTGGAGAAAGATGAAGTAGAGATCGAAAAGTCTAACATCATGCTGGTAGGCGAAACGGGAACGGGAAAAACGTTGCTCGCCAAAACCATTGCCAAAATTTTACATGTACCTTTTTGTATTGTAGATGCAACCGTACTTACCGAAGCTGGTTATGTAGGTGAGGATGTAGAAAGTATACTAACCCGTCTGTTACAGGCTGCTGACTATGATGTGGCAAGTGCCGAACGGGGTATTGTTTATATTGACGAGGTAGACAAGGTAGCCCGAAAAAGTGATAATCCATCTATTACCAGAGATGTGAGTGGAGAAGGTGTACAACAGGCATTGTTGAAAATTCTAGAAGGAACCATTGTAAACGTTCCACCACAGGGCGGAAGAAAACATCCCGACCAAAAAATGATAGCGGTAAATACCAATAACATTTTATTTATCTGCGGGGGAGCCTTTGATGGCATTGAACGTAAGATAGCCAACCGCTTGAAAACCCAGGCAGTAGGATATAAAGTGAAAAAAGACGAAGTAGATCTTGACCTGAAAAATCTTTATAAGTACATCACGCCACAGGACTTGAAAGCTTTTGGTCTTATTCCTGAATTAATAGGACGTGTGCCAGTATTGACGCATTTGAACCCATTGGATAAGACCGCACTGCGCAATATTTTAATCGAACCCAAAAATTCGCTGATCAGACAATATCAGAAACTTTTCGAATTTGAACAGGTAAAGTTGAGTTTTGATGATGAGGTTTTGGACTTTGTAGTAGATAAGGCCATGGAATATAAATTGGGTGCAAGGGGATTGAGGTCCATTTGTGAAGCCATTATGCTCGATGCCATGTTTGAAATGCCATCTGAGGGGGAAGCGAAAGAGTTGGAAGTTACGCTCGAATATGCAAAAGAAAAATTCGAGAAAGCCGATTTCAAAAAACTTAAAGCAGCATAAATTAAAATCCCGACTTGTTCGGGATTTTTTTTAAGCATATAATTTGTAAATTTAAAAGAAAGGAGAAAAAATATGAACGAAGAAAAAGAAGTAAAGAAAAATGAAGAAGTAGCAAAAAACACCAAAAAGGTGAAAGAAGTAGAAACTCCGGTAAAGAAAGGTCTAAAGTCCAAAGAAGATATCGTAAAGAATTGGTTGCCCCGATATACAGGTAGGCCATTAGAAGAATTTGGCCAATACATTTTATTGACCAATTTTAGTAAATATGTTACCCTATTTTCCGAATGGAATGATAATGCACCTATTTATGGACTGGATAAGCCCATGCAGAGTGTAAGTGCCAATGGAATTACCATCATTAACTTTGGAATGGGAAGCCCTCTGGCCGCTACCATGATGGACCTGCTAACCGCAATTACGCCTAAAGCAGTATTGTTCTTGGGCAAGTGTGGTGGACTAAAAAAGAAAAACCAGATCGGCGATCTAATTTTGCCCATAGCCGCCATTAGGGGAGAAGGAACCTCAAATGATTACCTGCCTGCAGAAGTGCCCGCTTTACCAGCGTTTGCTTTACAGAAAGCAATTTCCACTACCATTAGGGATCATTCTAGGGACTATTGGACAGGAACTTGTTATACCACAAACCGTAGGGTTTGGGAACATGATAAAGAGTTCAAGAAATACCTTAAAAGCCTGCGTGCCATGGCTGTTGATATGGAAACGGCAACTGTATTTACCACAGGCTTTGCCAATAAAATTCCAACAGGCGCCTTGTTATTGGTTTCAGATCAGCCTATGATACCTGAAGGGGTAAAAACAAGCGAAAGCGATAGCTCCGTAACAGCCAACTATGTAGAGACCCATCTTAAAATAGGTATCGATTCGTTAAAACAATTGATCAATGGAGGCTTAACAGTTAAGCACCTTAAGTTCTAAAATATTAAATGGAATAACTATTCCATTTAATTATCACTTTAGCATTTAAAAAAGAAACGCTATTTTATTCAGTATAATGTTTGAACGAGGCCTATAGGGCCTTTTTTTATGCTTATATTAATAACCGCACGGTTCAGGTAATAGAATAATGCAGGTTTAGTTTGTAAACATCATCTAATTAAAGCATTAATCTGAATGATAATATGAAACAGGCTGAATGTTGGCGTCCTCGTTAACGTTGACATCATTAAAATAATCGAGTAAAAGGGAGTTTCCTATCTTAAGAAATCGCCATCAATAATTAATTACCATGCGAATACGTAATCCATTAAAATTAGCTGTTTCCCAACAAGAAGTGCCAGTTTCTCACGGATGTAGTGTTTTTTCGATTTCAGTCCAATCAATTATTTGGAAGGGTATGCCGGGTCATTATAAATCGGTTTTTTGGTGTAACGATGTTTAATCCTATCCACTTTTCGGATAATCAAATAGTATTAGTTTTCCCATGCTATTACTGATTTCGCTCCAATGATCGCAGTAAAACTCGATGATCGCCACACTACAAGTAGGCATATTAGATATATGGGTATCAGTAAGGTAGTTTAATAAGTCTGTTAGGCCTGGATTGTGCCCGAACAGGGCAACTTTGTTAAATTGATCATCAAGGTTATTAATGGCTTTCAAAAGGGCTTTTACATTGGCTTCATAAATAGAGGCATTGATTTCGATCTCAACTTCCCTTATTTCCCAGCCTACAGCAAAATATTTGGCTGTGGTGAAGGCCCTTAAGGCAGGACTACTAACTATATGATCAGGTATAATATGGTTTTGGACTAAACGTTCTACTATTTCAGGTGCATTTTTTTTTCCCCTATGGTTAAGCGGACGATCGAAATCTTTGAGATTAAAATCTCCCCAATCTGATTTGGCGTGTCTAATAATTAAAAGTTGTTTTGCCATGAATTAGTTTTTGCTCAATTTTTTCAATAATAGCTTGTGGTTCAATTAGATCTATGCAAGGGGTAACACCGCAGAGGCATGGTTTGTTTCCATAAATGGAATTTGGCCTGTTGGGATGTGCTATCTGCATACAATCATTTTCCGATTGGCCATAGCCTAAGAAGCCTGCATAGGGATGTGTAGGGCCCCAGAGGGAAATTACAGGTACTCCCATCAAGGAAGCCATGTGCATACCCGAGGAATCCATGCTTAACATGAGGTTAAGATTGGAAATAATGGCAAGTTCTTCGGTTAGATTGAAATTGCCAATGGTATTGTAAACGTTTTTGTATTGGCTTTGCCAATGTTGTGCAGTTTCGGCTTCATTTTTTCCACCTCCGAAAATGAACAGGCCATAGCCAAGCTTGCTCAGCTCGTTAATGACTACCTCCATTTTTGTAAGGTCATAAACTTTATAGTGGTGTTGCGCAAATGGGGATATGCCTATTTTTTTTTGATGGGAATCTTTAAAATGGATAGCAGCTTGTTTAGGTAGTTTTAGGGGATTTGGTTGTAGTTGATGGCTTAGTTTTAGACTGAAACCTAAGGCCCTGAAAACAGTGGCATACCTTTCTACAGTGGGCGTGAGTGGTTTGAGTATTTTGTTTTCTGTTCTTGTTAAGGCCTTTTTTTCTGCCCTTCCTTTGTCTATCCGTCTAATTTTTATTCCCGCCAAACGGAAAAATGTACAGAGTATGCGGCTGCGTAAGTTATCGTGCAGATCCGCTATAGCCAAGGGCCTATAAGTTTTGAGTTCCCTGTAAAGTTTAAATAATCCAAAAATTCCCCTATGGACTGTTTTTGGGGCAATCTCATGAAAAATAACAGGTGAAATATGATCAAAGAAAGGCTTAAATAGCTTTCTGCTCACCATAATTAATTCTGCCTTTTCATTTTGTTCAGCAAATTCGCGTAAAACAGATGCAACCATAGCTACATCGCCCATGGCCGAAAAACGTAAAACAATGATTTTATTTTTGGCAGTCATTAGTTTGCAGCTAGTCAGCTATTGCTTTTTAGGCTTTATTGTACAAAACCGGATTGAGGCTCGGGTCATTATACATTTTCATTTGTTTATAGACCTTCATGTACTTTTTGCCACTTTCAATATCTGCTAATAATTCATCAATGCTATTGGATAGGTCTGTACGTTGTGCCAATAAAATGTCGAGCTTATGCTGGCAAAGGGCCCTGTGCTCAGGAGAAGCAGTTTCTCGTTCAGCTTCTTCTTGCATATGGTATATCTTTAATGCCAAGATAGATAGCCTGTCTAATGCCCATGCAGGGCTTTCCGTATTCACTTTGGCATCATCTATTGGTTTTACGGCTTTATATTCATTAAGAAAATAGCTGTCAATAAATTCTACCATGTCTGTACGTATCTGGTTTTGGGCATCAATCCTTCTTTTCCAATTTAAACCCTCTTCAGGGGCTATTTCGGGGTTACGAACTACATCTTCCATATGCCACTGTACGGTATCGATCCAGTTTTTTGTATAAAAAAGATGCATTAAGCTTTCTTTGTCGTATGGATTGTTTATGGGGTGGTCAATTTCATTAAATTGATGGTAATCAACAATGGCTTGGTTGAATATGTTGTTGGCTAGTTCACTTATCATTACACAAAGTTACATTTTTTATCGGTATCTATAATTCGTTTTGACTGCCTAGGCATAGAGGTAGGCGCACTTGAATAAAGGCTAGTGTTTTTCATTAGATAGCGCCAGATTTCATCTTTTTACGTTCAAAATGAGCGGAAATGTCTGCTAAATTAAAGGCATTTAAACATTCTTGTGCAGTGAGCCCACCTTTTCTGCCCACTATTACACCATATCTCATGTCATGGAAACCCTCCCTGCGGTGTGCATCGGGATTGATGCTAAGCAATACGCCTTTTTCCAAGGCATAACGATGCCAACGCCAATCGAGATCCAAACGTAATGGGTTGGCATTGATCTCTATCACCACGCTATTGGCAGCGCAGGCATCAATGACTTTCCTATAGTCTATGTCATAACCCTTACGGCTTAATAATAATCTTCCGGTAGGATGTCCCAAAATGGTGGTATATGGATTTTCGATAGCGTTAATTAGGCGTTCGGTCGCTTTTTCTTCGGTCATTTTTAATTGGCTATGTACCGATGCCACCACAAAATCAAAGGTTTTTAAGATCTCACTGTTATAATCTAAAGAGCCATCATATAAGATGTCGCTCTCTATCCCCTTAAAAATCTTAAATGGAGCCAATTTCTGATTAAGCTCGTCTATTTGCTGGTGTTGTGCATAAACACGCTGTTCATTTAGTCCATTAGCATAAAAAGCTGATTTGGAGTGATCGCAGATTCCTAAATATTCAAGTTTTAATTGCTCCTTACAATATAGCGCCATTTCCGCTAAGGTATGTACGCCGTCACTCCAGTCAGAGTGATTGTGTAAGCTGCCTTTTAAATCACTATCGGTAATCAACGTTGGTAGTTGATGTTTTTGGGCAAGCGATATTTCATCTAATCCTTCACGTAGCTCTGGAATTATATAATCCAAACCGGCTTTTTGATAAATCTCTTCCTCACTTTTAAACGAATGATTTCCAGCCAAGGCCATAACTTCATTTACATGAGCTTCGTTTCCGGTTAATTTAAAATAATGAGAATAGAAATTTTCTTTTGCGACCAAGAATAGTTTGATAGATAAGCCATTTTCAGTTTGGGCTTCATAGGTGTGTGGAGAAGTCTTTACAAAACCAATTTCATGATTGGCAAGTTGCGTACCTAGACTTTCTGTATCTTCCAAGCCCACTACAAATACCACTTCATCTATAATTTCACAAAGCCTGCGGTAATCTCCTGCAATGCCTAGTAGCGCGTGTGGGTCTACTTGATGGAGCCATGTTGAAAAGCTTTGGCGTAGTTGATCTACTATCGGCTCGGCTTGTGCATATAAAAATTTGCCATTGGTGGCCATTTTAAACTCTATAACCTTTTTAATTTCTTCCTGGGTCTTTAAACCAAAGCCCTTAGCCTCTATTAAACGGTTTTCATTGCAGGCATAATAAAGCTCACCAATGTTCTCGATATGAAGATCATGCCAAATAACACCTATTTTTTTAGGGCCAATGCCCTTAATAGCCAACATGTCCACAACACCCGAAGGGGTTTGTGCGACAAGGTTTTCCAGTTCCTGAATGGTGCCGGTCTCTAATAGCTCTATGATCTTGCTGGCAATACTTTTGCCAATACCATCTATTTTCTCAATATCTGCGGTAGGTTTGCCGGCAATAGCAAACGGCAGCTTGTCTATTTTAAACGCTGCATTGGCTACCGATTTTACCTTAAATGGATTTTCATTGTGTAACTCCATTAGCTGAGATAAAAATCTCAATGTACGCGATATGGGTTTGTTTTCCATGAAGGATTTACAATTTTAGGTTTACGATTTAAATTGAATGAAAGTGACAGGCCAGCATATCCGATCTTTCAACTTTGTAATGATGCTAAAAGAAGAGTTATTTAATGCTAATATCGTAGTCCATTCTGGCTTGTACACCAGCATTTACAATGGCTTTCTGCATTTGCTTATAGAGCTGATAGTTTTCGCCCAATTCTTTTTTGGCATAATAGACACTAACATTTTCTTTGGCATTGCTTAGGAAGGCTTTTATAGGATCGATTTTTTCTGGATATTCTACCACTTTATAATCTGATAGTTTTGCTTTTTTTGCAGCAGATTTTATGGCATCTTTAAAACTGCCCAACCTATCGGCCAGCCCAATTTTTACGGCATCGGTACCTATCCAAACATGGCCACCTCCAATGCTATCTACCTGTACTTTTGTTTTCTTTCTGCCATCGGCTACGCGTCCTATGAAAGTATCATAAACATGGTTAACGTCTTTTTGGATAATAAATCTTTCTCCTGCTGTTAAAGGTCTATTGGTACTCATAATATCGGCATATTTACCCGTTTTCACACCATCGAAAGTTAGCCCCAGTTTATTGGTCAGTAAGTTTTGGAAATTAGGGATGATACCAAAAACCCCAATAGAACCCGTAATGGTATTGGGCTGTACAAAAATACTGTCGGCAGCACAAGCAATATAATATCCGCCAGAGGCAGCCACATCGCCAAAAGAAGCAATGACAGGTTTTATTTTTTTACTGAGTACAATCTCCCTCCAAATCACGTCAGAAGCCAAGGCACTTCCTCCTCCTGAATTTACGCGTAAAACAATTGCCTTTACGTTTTCATCTAAACGAGCTTTTCTAATGGTCCTTGATATACGTTCAGAGCCAATCTGTTCATCAGAGCCCTCGCCACCTACAATATCACCATTGGCATAGATCACAGCGATCTTATTCTTTGCGGTAAAGGTGGCTTCTGCCGGTAGGTTTTTAATATAATCGTTAATACTAATAGAGTTGATGTCCTCTTTTTTTCCTTTTCCGGTAATATTTCTCAGTTCATCAAGAATTTCATCCTTGTACTTTAACCCATCCACCATTTTATAGTTTAATGCATCTTTTGGCAACTGGATTTTATATTCGTTAGCCATTTGAAATAAACTGTCTTGATTGATTTTTCTGGTCTCGGCAATTCCCGATAAGAAAGTTTTATACAATCCATTTACGTAGGCCGTAACCTGTTCACGATTGTAATCGCTCATTTTTGTGTTGATGAAAGGCTCAACCGCACTTTTGTAATTGCCTACACGGATAATCTGTGCTTCAATACCCAGTTTTTCTAAAGCTCCCTTAAAAAAAGTAAGCTCTGAACTGAAGCCTTTGAATTCTAAAGAACCTTCGGGGTTAAGGTACACTTTGCTGGCTGCAGAAGCCAGGTAATAGGCGCCTTGCGAATAAATTTCGCTATAGGCAATGATCGGTTTTTTACTTTTCCTGAAGTCTATAATGGCATTTCGCACTTCTAACATAGTGGCCATGCCTGCATTTGGCGCACTTACATTAAGGTATACTGCTTGAATATTTTCATCGGTTTCTGCTTTCTTCAAAGCTTTTATAATGTCGTTAAAACCTAGGCTCTTATCACTGGACGCGCCAATGAAATTGCCAAAAGAATTTTCGGGTGTACGTTCAATAATTGCCTGATCCAGGTTGAGGTATAAAACAGAATTGCTTTTAACGTTGGTTGCTTTATCACTATCTAATGAAGAAATCATACCGATAACGATAACGAAGAAAAGGACTCCCAGAACCACTGCAGAAATAACTATACCCACTACGGTTGCAAAAACATACTTGAAAAATTCTTTCATAAGTTTTATAAATATTTAATTTGTAAAGATAAAAAATGCATTGTGATATACACCAATTGAAAGGTTTAAGGTACGAATATAACTTAACAGTTTCAATGTTTATCACCGCAACGGCTGATATGGAATTAGATAATAAAAGAGCCTATTTGTTACTGGGCAGTAATTTAGGGGATAAATGGCTAAATTTAAGCACGGCCACCAAAAAAATAGCAGAAAGGGTAGGGCATGTATTTGCCAAATCCAGTATATATGAAACTGCAGCTTGGGGCAAAACCGATCAGCCAGGTTTTTTTAATCAGGCCATTGGCGTAGAAACTAAGCTTTCTGCCCTGCAAACGCTTAGAACAATACTAGATATAGAGCAGGACATGGGGCGGATTAGGAAAGAAAAGTGGGGCGCAAGACTCATAGATATAGACTTGATTTTTTATGCCGATGAAGTGATAGATAATGAAGAATTACAACTCCCTCATCCGCAGATGCATCATAGAAAGTTTGTACTGGTGCCTTTGAATGAGATAGCCGAAAATTTTACACATCCTATATTTAATCAGAAAGTTTCGGACATTTTAACTAACTTAACCGATGAATTAGCTGTTCAAAAAATACAACCTTTTATTGACCATGATTAACCCACTCAAGAGTAAAGAAGATTTAGATTTATCCTATTTAAAGGAAATGTCAGGTGATAGCCCAGAGTTTATGATAGAAATGCTGGACACGCTGGTAGAGCAGATCCCTGTTTACATGGAAGACCTGCAAAGGGCTGTCGATGCAAGGGATTGGAAAGCGACCTCGGAATTTGCCCATAAGGTGAAACCAACATTTTATTATGTAGGAAGAGAAGATCTAAGGGATTATATACAGGTAATAGAGCGTAATGCCAAAGAATTAAATCAAGTAGAGACTATTCCAGGCGCATTGAAGGAAATTAAAGATGAGTTAAGCCAAATGTTTATACAGGTAGCAAGGGCAAAAGCAGTATTAGAGCAGCAGCTTTAATTGGTTTTTTTAGAGAAATAAATAAAGGAAAGTCCAATATATAGTGCCAATACCAAGGGGATGGCTATAAACTGTAGCCATGCAAACAAGGTAAATGATAGGATAACAAAAATAAATTTGATTTTATTATCCTTCCAACTAAAGTTGCTGAACTTCAGGGAGAAAATCCTGATCTCGCTAACCAGAAGATAGCTGGTTAGGGCCGTTACTATGCTTAAAATAACCCAGTTGTTAACCAATTCAGGATAGGAAATGGCTACATAAGGCAATGAAACAATAAATAAAGTATTCATGGGTGTGTTTAGTCCAATGAAATCCACAGTTTGTCTTTCGTCTATATTGAATTTAGCTAGCCTAAGTGCAGAAAAAATAGTAATCAGGAATCCAAAATAAGGTAAATATTCATTAGCGGAATTACTTAGTTTGAGCAGTTGGAACATGATCACTCCAGGTAAAAAACCAAAGCTTACCATATCGGCTAACGAATCCAATTGCTTGCCCAAGTCGCCCTTTACATTAAGCATCCTAGCCACCATCCCATCGAAAAAATCAAATATTCCGGATAGGATAACAAAGTAGGCCGCAATTTTTAGTTCGCCGTTAAAAGAGAAAACAATACCAATACAGCCCGAAAGTAGATTGGCGCAGGTTAAAGCATTGGGGAGGTGTTTCTTCATGTTCAAAGTTAAAAGTAAAAAAGTTGAAAGTTAAAAAAGCTTATACTTTTTACTTTCAACTCTTAACTCTTTACTAGCCGTTCATGCCCATAAGAAATTCTTCATTGCTCTTGGTGCCTTTAATTTGGGCTTGTACAAGCTCCATAGCCTCTTGGCTGTTCATGTCGGCCAAATGGTTACGCAGTACCCAAACACGCTGTAGGCTTTCCCTATCTAGCAATAGATCATCTCTACGTGTACTTGAAGCTGTAATATCGATGGCAGGGAAAATGCGCTTGTTGGCCAATTTACGGTCTAACTGAAGCTCCATATTACCAGTACCTTTAAACTCTTCAAAAATTACCTCATCCATTTTAGAACCTGTTTCTGTTAATGCAGTGGCCAAAATGGTAAGCGAGCCACCTTTTTCTATGTTACGTGCCGCACCAAAGAAACGTTTAGGCTTGTGTAGTGCATTGGCATCAACACCTCCTGATAAGATTTTTCCAGAAGCAGGAGCTGTGGTATTATAGGCTCTTGCTAAACGGGTGATCGAATCCAATAGAATAACCACATCGTGGCCACATTCTACCAAGCGTTTCGCTTTTTCTAAAACAATGTTGGCAATTTTCACATGTCTTTCTGCCGGCTCATCAAAAGTAGAAGCAATGACTTCCGCTCTTACGCTGCGGGCCATGTCGGTTACCTCTTCAGGGCGCTCATCGATCAATAATATGATCAGGTAAACTTCCGGATGGTTTTTGGCAATGGCATTGGCCACCTCTTTTAAAAGGTTGGTCTTACCCGTTTTCGGTTGTGCAACGATCAATCCACGCTGACCTTTGCCTATTGGGGTAAAAAGGTCCATAATACGTGTTGAATGATTAGTGGAATCTGTAAACAGGTTTAATTTTTCGGTAGGGAATAAAGGCGTTAGGTAATCAAAAGGTACACGGTCACGCACGTCTGCAGGTATACGGCCGTTTATACTAATCACCTTTACCAAAGGAAAGTATTTTTCACCTTCTTTCGGAGGACGTATACTGCCATTAACGGTGTCACCAGTCTTTAAACCAAATAATTTAATCTGCGATTGCGATACATAGATGTCATCCGGAGACGAAAGATAATTATAGTCGGCAGAACGTAAAAAACCATAACCATCAGGCATAATCTCTAAAACACCTTCATTGGTAATGGTGTTATCGAAATCAAGGTTGGAATAGCTGGTCTCATTTTGTTTATGGTTACCATTGCCATTACCATTGTTATTATTGTTTTGATTCTTGTTCGGCCTATTGTCCTCTTTCTGTGGTTTTTCCTCTTTGACAGGTTTTTCGTCAAGAATGATGACCTCATTGTTAGCGGGAACTTTATCTTTCGAAATACGTTCTCTTTTAGCTTTATTGGCTTGGTTTTGCAATTTTTCTGCAATGCTTTCCAATTTTTCGGGATTTTTGCCCATAGCTAGTTCAATGGGATCGAAATCTGCAGCTGGTGCTTCTACAACAGGGGGAGCGGGAACTGGTTCATCAAAAAGTGTAGGCTTATCTTTGGCCTTGGTCTTTTCTTTTTGGTCGGCCGCAACTGGCTTTTCACTGTCTTTAACAATGCGAGCTCTTTTTCTTGCCGGTTTTTCATTGCTGGCTTCAGTAGGCTCACTAGCAGGTACTGCTGTGGCTTCACTGGCTGCTGCCGTTTGTTTTTTAAGAATTTCTTCTATGAGATCGTTCTTACGCAGTTCGCCTGCATTTTCAACACCATTCGCTTTTGCCAACTCACGTAGTTCGGCAGTTAGCTTTTCACTTAGTTCTGTTTTACTAAACATTTATATTTTGTCGAGAATTTTATTATTAGGGTTCATCAAATTATTCAACGAAAAAACGGCTTAAAAACATTCAAGAAGTTGTTTTGCTGAGATTTTTCTGTAGATATTCAGATAAACTTTCTGGGAATTATGGCACAATTGTAGGTATTTGAATCTTAATCTGCAAGTAAATTTTAAAAATGTTTACAAAAATGTGCTACATCACACCAGTAATTGTACAAATTAAACGAATTAAATCAGCAATTATTTTCATCTTTGCGGCTTCATGATCTGATTATAAAACAATGAATAAACAACAGCTTTTTGAACAAATTCAACAAAAAAAATCTTTTTTGTGCATAGGCTTGGACCCGGTATTAGATAAATTACCTAAACACCTGTTGAAATACAATGATCCTATCCTGGAATTTAACAAACAGCTGATCGATGCTACACATGATCTCTGCGTGGCTTATAAACCTAATACTGCCTTTTACGAAAGTAGAGGAGTAAAAGGCTGGGATACCTTGGTCAAAACTTGGCAGCATTTTCCTAAAAGTGTATTTACCATTGCCGATGCCAAGCGTGGTGATATAGGAAATACGTCTGCCATGTATGCCGAAGCATTTTTCAATGAGGAAAGTTCGGCAATGAGCTTCGATTCCATTACCGTGGCACCCTATATGGGAGAAGATTCTGTATCTCCTTTTCTCTCTTATCCCGATAAATGGGTAATCCTTTTGGCACTAACCTCTAATCAGGGCAGTCAGGACTTTCAGGTTAAACAAAGTGGCGAGCAAAAGCTCTATGAGCAGGTCATCACAACTTCTTCGCAATGGGCTAATAGTGATCAGATGATGTACGTTGTTGGCGCAACCAAGGCTGAGGAATTTAAAAATATTCGCCGTTTGGCACCAGACCATTTTTTGCTGGTACCTGGAGTTGGTGCACAGGGAGGTAGTTTAAGTGCGGTTTGCGAACATGGACTAAACCAGCAATGTGGCCTGTTGGTGAATTCGGCCAGGAGCATCATCTATGCCAGCAATGGAACCGACTTTGCCGAAAAGGCAAGAGCGGAAGCCTTGGCTTTACAACAGGAAATGGAGCAGATCTTAAAGACTGCCAACTTGATATGAACCAAAAAAGAGACGCAGGGCTCATTATAGCACTTTTGGCCGTTGCCATAGTTTGGGGAACAACCTATCTAGGAATTAGGGTGGCCGTACATACCATTCCTGCCTGGTTTGTAGCAGGGTTTCGACAGGTCATCGCGTCTATGCTGTTATTGGCTGTTTTACTTTACAAAGGTCAATTTAAATGGATTGGCTGGAGAAATCTTAGGCGACAAGTGCTGCTTTCAAGCTTGATGATCATTATCGCCAATGGCATGACTACCGTAGCAGAAGAAAGTATCCCCAGCGGGCTGACTTCTCTATTAACGGCATTATCGCCAATCATTGTCTTTATAGGTAGTGTGGCTTTTGGCTTGCAGAAACCAAGTTTAAGAGGACTTACTGGTGTGGTGGTAGGTTTTAGCGGCGTAGCTTTTATTTTTCGAGCGGGTATAGGAGATTTATTGGATCCCAATTATAAAACAGGCGTTTTATTTCTTGGAATGGCCATATTGGGTTGGGCAAGTGGTACGATATATGCCAAGAAATACGCCCATAAAAGCGAAAATATTTTCTTGGATCTCTTTTATCAATTTTCATTTGCAGCCATTGTGCAACTGATTTTTGCCTTTTTGTTTTCTCCTCAGGCTAATTTTCAGCTATGGACATGGAAAAGTATGGCCGCAGTAGCTTATTTGGGTGTTTTTGGATCAGTTATTGGCTATTTCTGTTATAATTATGCCTTAAAAAGGGTAAGTGCCACAGAAGTATCCATACTATCTTATTTTAATACCATTATAGCTATTTTCCTGGGTTGGCTCATTCTCGACGAAATCATCACCTTTGATTTATTGATTGCTACCGTTCTTATTATATTGGGGGTTTTTATCACCAGTTACAGAAAATCTGCTGCTTAAGCACTTTTACTACTTAGAGAAAATTGGAATAATTTATGGGTTGTTGATCTTGTAAGGTATGGTGTTTTTGAATTTTATTGCTAAATTCAAGAATGAACTTTTCTGAAGATTTTTTACATTTTATCTGGCAGTTTAGGTTGTATGATCAAAATCATCTCACTACAACAAGCGGAGAAACTATCCAGGTGCTTAACTGTGGAATACCCAATAAAGACGCTGGTCCAGATTTTTCTACTGCAAAATTATTGATTGGAGATACCGTATGGGTAGGAAATATAGAGGTTCATTTAAAATCTTCAGATTGGAATTTGCATCGCCATCAGCATGATCGTGCCTATGATAATGTGATCTTACATGTGGTTTTTGAGGATAATGAAGCTATCTATCGTACAGATGGAACTTTATTGCCCGTATTGTCCTTAAAATACAGGATAGATAGGCAATTATATGATAACTATCAGCAACTTCTTTATTCGGCTAGTAGTTTTCCCTGTGAACGTCAACTGGGTGATGTGGATGAGTTTATTGTCAATGGTTTTTTATCAAGGGTATTGGTAGAACGCTTGGAACAAAGATCAAATGAAGTTTATCAGCAGTTGAATGGATTAAATGGCGATTGGGATGAAACCTTTTACCGTTTCATGGCCAAAAGCTTTGGATTTAAGATCAATGCGCTGCCCATGCAAATGTTGGCCCAGTCGTTGCCTCAGCAATTATTTGCCAAACATAAGGATCAGCCTTTATATATCGAGGCTTTGCTGTTTGGACAGGCTGGTTTTCTTAACCAACCTTTTCAAGAGGACTATCCAGATCAACTTAAAAAAGAATACCGGTTCTTAGCCAAAAAATATACTTTAACACCTATTGATATTTCTTTGTGGAAGTTTCTGAGAATACGTCCACAAAATTTCGCAACCTTAAGGTTAGCACAATTTGCAGCACTTATTTCGGCTTCCAATCATTTGTTTTCCAAAGTTCTTTCCATTAAAAATGTAAAAGAACTGCGCCAATTGTTTGAAGAGCTGCCGGTAAATCCATTTTGGAAAACACATTATCATTTTAATAAAATGGCCGATAAGGTAGAGCTACAGTTGGGCCGGTCTTCTGTAGATGGCATTCTGGTCAATACCGTTAGTTTATTTCTATTTGCCTATGGCAAATACACTGGGCAAGCTAATTTTCAAACTAGGGCTTTTTATCTGCTGGAAAGTTTGGCTTCAGAAAAAAATGCGATCATTAAGTCTTATGAACAGGTAGGGTTAAAGATAAATACAGCTTATCAGAGCCAGGCCTTATTACAATTGAGGAAAAATTATTGCAATGAAAAGAAATGTCTGAATTGTGGTATAGGTTTGAAGATTTTGAAAAGATAGTCAATTCAAAATGATTTAGGAAGGCTATGCAAATGCATGGAAAATTTTAAAAAATTAGATAAGAACTCATTATTAACTTATTTTTGTAAATTAGTATAACTAATTACAAGAGGTATGTTTCAGCGAATAGTTACGTTTTTTGAACAACGAAGTTTTGGTGTATCCGCATATTTGGCCAATAAACTTGATATGAGCACGGCAAAAGTACGTTTGTTTTTTATCTATTCCTCGTTTTTGGCCGTAGGCTTCCCTATATTATTCTACATCTTGGCAGCCATTGTTTTGGATATCAGAACCTATATGAAAAAAGTAAGATTAAGGGTTTGGGAGTAGTTGAGTGCTGTGTTACCGGTAAAATAGCATAAATGCAGATCTATTAAAACTTTTTGATGTTAGTTAGGTCCTCGTAACTTTCAAGCTTTAACTCGTTACCAATTAATCATCGTCCCTTAAAATTTCGGCAATTTCATGAAACCCTTTTTCTGCGGCTAAATCTGCAGGTAATTTACCACCTTCCATTCTTAAGCCCACTTCTGCTCCATGTTCCAATAGTAAGATGATCATTTCAATATTGCCCAGTTGTGCTGCAGTATGTAATGGCGCTACTCCAGATTTTTGACAAACATTAGGGTAGGCACCGGCATCTAGCAATATTTTGGACATGTTGTAATTATTATTGGCTACTGCCGAATGAATGGGGAAAACATTAAAACCATTTTTACTAGGGAGGTTTACGTCAGCTCCTTTTAATACCAGAAATCTGGCAATTTCCTCGTGCCCAAAATAACAGGCCAGTCCCAAGGGAGTGAAACCATCTACAGAGTATTCGTTTACTGCCTTATGATCTTTAAAGACCAATAGTGTAAGTTCATCAAATTTACCAATGGCACAAGCATCAAAAATGCTTAATTGTGGCATAAACTCAGCAATAACATTGGCAATTTCCATTTTTTTATAATAGCAGGCCAATAGCATCGGTGAAATTTGATGCGAAGTATTTTGAACAGCCAATTGCGGTTTTTGCGATAATAGTGCCACTATTTCTTCCAATTGGTTGTTTTCTATTAAAGTCTCGAGCTGCGTAATGTCCATTTTTAAGGTAAGTTTTCGCTGGTAGGTTAAAATAACGAAAATAAATTAACATTTTTAAAAGAAAAATCCTGTTCAGCTTAACTAAACAGGATCAAAACTAAAATAAAAAACTGTACACTAAATTAATTGCTTTGAACTTTTGACCTTCATTAGCAAGAATGGTTTAAAAAATGATTCTCAAATTCTGTTTTTTTGTCTACAGCTCTTCTTCACATACCTAATGGAATTAAAGTAACGTTAATGCTAAACAAGGAAGGCTTCTCTGATAGAAATCTATAGGCTGTTATTTTCAGAAGAATGTCAATGGAGTTTCTTTTGATGGTAGGCTTGCTATATAAATGTGGAGGGCACTTGCCTAAAACCAATAAAAAATAAGGTAAAAGTTCTGGCAGCAAGAGAAATTTAAACAGTTTCTTATATTTGTTCATTAAAAATATTTAAACGATACGATGTCGGCAAGGGGAAATCAATTTAAGTCTAATTCATTTAAACAAAATACTGAATTGCCTAAGGGTGCTCAGAAAGCAAGCTCAAACAGGGAACCCCGCGTTAAAACCGAGATTTTACCAAAGTTTAATTTGCAGGATGGAAGGTTGTTTAAGATTATTGGACTGTTTTTCATTATTTTATCCATTTATTTTCTGGTCGCTTTTACTTCTTATATATTCACTTGGGAAGAAGACCAGAGCTATGTGATCGATGCCAATGGCGGATGGGGCAATTTATTTAAAACGGTAGATGAATTAAAACATAATGGCGTAGAAGACCCCATTGTACAGAATTGGTTGGGAAAAATAGGTGCCTTGTTATCACATCAGTTCATTTATGAATGGTTTGGTGTAGCCTCTTTTCTTTTTGTTTTTGTATTTTTTGTAATTGGCTATCGCCTATTGTTCAAAGTGAAGATCTTTTCCATAGAAAAGGTGTTGGCCTATAGTTTTTTCTTCTTGATGTTTATCTCGTTGGCTTTTGGTTTTGGCCATTCCTTTCTGGCGAAGACACCACATTTTCTGGAAGGGGAATTTGGCTTTTGGACCAATAGGCTTTTGGTTGCCCAAATAGGCCAGACAGGGGTAGGTGGTTTACTGGTGTTTTTGGGTTTAAGCGTACTGATTATTGCCTATAATATAGATTTTAAACTTCCACAAAAAGAGGCTGTGCCAAATCCTAGAAGGATCATAGAACCTGAAATACCTGAAAATATTCCATTGGAAGAAGAACAAAGGTCTGAACCCGTAGAGTTTAGCCTGAACGATAAATATAGGGATCAACAGAAACGAGAACAGCATATCGTTTTAACACCCAGCAGATTCGATAGGAAGGAGGAAGAAGAGAAAATAGTGGTAGAAGGTCCATTGGCGACCAATGTATTGCTTACGCCAACGGTAAGTCCGGTTGTTGCCACAGCGGCGGCAAGCTTAATTCCAGAAATGGAAATTACCCCTCCTCCAGTGGTAGAGAAATCAGTTGAACCTGCTTTTACAATAGAAAAAACAGAAGAAGAGGTGAAGTCGGAAGAATTGGTTGAGCAATTTGGAAATTATGATCCTACCCTAGACCTATCGGGCTATAAATACCCTCATTTAGAATTATTGGAAAATTATGGCTCTAATAAGATTTCTGTAAATTCAGATGAATTGGAAGCCAATAAGAATAAGATTGTAGAGACCTTAAACCACTACAATATTGAAATTGATAAAATTAAGGCCACCATTGGACCAACGGTAACTTTATATGAAATTATTCCAGCTCCAGGTGTGCGTATCTCTAAAATTAAAAACCTGGAAGATGACATTGCCCTAAGTTTGGCTGCTCTGGGCATTCGTATCATTGCACCAATGCCTGGTAAGGGAACTATCGGCATTGAGGTGCCGAATTCGCATCCAGAAATGGTGGCCATGCGGAGTGTATTGGCTACCGAAAAATTCCAGCAATCTACCATGGATTTGCCCATTGCTTTGGGCAAGACCATTAGTAATGAGGTTTACATTGCCGATTTGGCGAAAATGCCCCACCTATTGGTTGCAGGTGCTACAGGTCAAGGTAAGTCCGTAGGGATCAATTCCATTTTGGTTTCTTTGCTTTATAAAAAGCATCCATCACAATTGAAGTTTGTATTGGTAGATCCTAAAAAAGTAGAGTTAACCCTATTCAATAAAATAGAACGCCATTTCTTGGCTAAATTGCCCGGTGGCGAAGATGCCATCATTACCGACACCAAAAAGGTGGTACATACCTTAAATTCACTTTGTATTGAGATGGATCAACGTTACGATTTGTTGAAGGATGCAATGGTAAGAAATTTAAAGGAATACAATGAGAAGTTTATTAAGCGTAAGCTTAACCCAAATAATGGCCACCGTTTCTTGCCTTACATTGTGTTGGTGGTTGATGAGTTTGCCGATTTAATTATGACTGCCGGCAAGGAAGTGGAAACACCTATTGCCCGTTTAGCGCAATTGGCTCGTGCCATTGGTATCCATTTGGTACTGGCTACACAAAGACCATCTGTAAACGTAATAACCGGTACCATTAAAGCTAACTTCCCTGCCAGATTGGCGTTTCGGGTGCTGTCAAAAATAGACTCCCGTACCATTTTAGATAGTGGTGGTGCCGATCAATTGATTGGTAGAGGAGATATGCTTTTGGCTACTGGCAGTGACTTGATTAGGCTACAGTGTGCATTTGTAGATACACCGGAAGTCGATCGGATTTCCGACTTCATTGGTAACCAACGTGGTTATCCCGATGCTTATCTATTACCAGAGTATATTGATGAAAACGGTGAAGGAAGTACCAAAGACTTTGACCCAGATGACAAAGATCCATTATTTGAAGATGCAGCAAGGCTGATTGTTATGCACCAACAAGGCTCTACCTCGCTTATCCAACGTAAAATGAAATTGGGCTACAATAGAGCGGGTAGAATTATAGACCAATTAGAAGGCGCCGGCATTGTTGGTCCGTTTGAAGGAAGTAAAGCTCGTGAAGTTTTAATTTCAGATGAATATGCTTTGGAACAATTCTTGAGTAACCTTAATGGAAAACAATAAAAAACAGAAAAAATTTAGATAAAAGAGATAGAAGATGAAAAGATTCGCATTAATGTTTTTGACACTAGCCGTATTTAGCTCAGCAGTTTGCGCACAGAATGACCCCAAGGCAAAGGCCATCTTAGCTGAAGTAAGTAAAAAGTATCGTTCTTATGATGTGGTTAAAACAGAATTTAGCTTTACACTCGATAACAAACAGGCTAAGGTAAAGGAAACACAGCAAGGCACCTTATATGTAAAAGCAAACGCCAATAAGTATAAAGTAGCCATGACCAACCAAGATCTCATTAGCGATGGAAAAGTACAATGGACCTATTTAAAAAATGATAAAGAAGTGCAGATTTCGAATGTAGACCCTAGCGGAGAAGCATTGAACCCGGCCAAAATATTTACCATCTATGAAAAAGGTTTTAAATATATCTATACTGGAGAACAGAAAGTGGGTGCAAAGACTTATGAAATGATCGACCTTTCTCCTGTCGATATCAAGAAATCGGTATTTAAGGTACGTTTGAGTATTGACAAAGTGACCAAACAGATCGCCAATGTCGTGATTTTCGAAAAGAATGGGAATACCTATACCTACAATGTAAAAACATTCTCTCCAAATGTAAAAGTGCCAGAAGCTACCTTTGCTTTCGACACGAAAAAATACCCAGGAGTAGAAGTGGTAGATTTACGATAATATAAAATAGAAAGATATCTTGAAAAGGTTTAGGCGAATGGCTTAAACCTTTTTTATTTTATCAATTTTTAGGTATTATTGCCTTATCGGTTGTTGGCTTTACAGGAGAGATCAATACATCCATTAATTAGAACAGTTTTGAGGATAACTTTTTTAGGTACGGGTACATCACAGGGCATTCCAGTAATTGGTTGTAGCTGTGTAGTTTGTCAATCTACCGATAAAAGAGATAAACGCCTAAGGGTTTCGGTACTGGTCGAGACAGCAGACAAAACCATTGTGATCGATAGTGGCCCCGATTTTCGCTATCAGATGTTAAGGGCGGGGGTAAAAGACCTCGACGCCATTTTGTATACCCACGAGCATAAAGATCATATTGCAGGCCTTGACGACATCAGACCCTTTAATTACATCTTAAAGAAACGTATAGATATTTATGCTACAGAAAGGGTAGAAGAAGCTTTAAAACGGGAATTTCAGTATATATTTTCGGAAGTTAAATATCATGGCTTGCCCCAAATTAATTTACATATCATAAATACCGAAAGCTTTAATATAGGTAATACGAAGATTGTTCCTATAGAGGTGATGCATTACAAACTTCCTATATTGGGTTATAGAATAGGCGATTTTACCTACATTACCGATGCCAAGACGATTAGTGATGAATCGTTGGAAAAGATGAAGGGAACAAAGGTATTGGTGTTAAATGCCTTGCAGAAGGAGAACCATATTTCTCACCTGACTTTTGACGAGGCCATTGAAATGGCCGAAAAAATAGGAGCGGAAACTACTTATTTCACACACATCAGCCATAACTTGGGCCTACATGCTGAAGTTGAAAAAGAATTACCGCCAAATATTAAATTAGCTTTTGATGGTTTGACATTTGAGTTAGATTGATATCTTTGCAGCATAAATACCCGGGTGGCGAAATTGGTAGACGCACCATCTTGAGGGGGTGGCGCTGGCAACGGCGTGGCAGTTCGAATCTGCTTCCGGGTACACTTTTAAAATAGCTAGCATATTGATTGTTAGCTATTTTTGTTTTAAAAATCTTTCTGTTCAAAGTATTTTTGCCGTACTTTTTTTTAAAAAAAAAAACTGATTTTTCAGTTTTCAAACACTTCAAAATCGTAGATTTTAGATATTTTTATTGTTTTTTGCATTATTGGCTACCAATTCATTAAGGTTTGGCCTGTTGTTCATTAAAAATAAATTGATCTCTGCTAACATGAGCAGGCCAGCTTAGAACTTTTTTCAGTTTTGTCTCAAGTTTTTACAATTTCGGCCATGATTTGAGTTGTCGATTTGATGAACTTTTCGTAAATGTTGGGTTTGGAACGAAATAGATTGGCTACTTTTACTGGAATCCATAGCGGAATATCCGTGAGGAACTTGAAAAGAACGGATTTGCCAATGTCGGTATATTAAGCTATGCGGCAAAATATGCCAACTCATTCTACGGACCGTTCAGAAGTGCTCTGGACCGCGCTCCAAAAGACGAAATGGAGATTCCGAAAGATAAAAAAAACTATCAGATGGATTTCCACAATTCCAGGGAAGTAATGAACGAAGTGTTTAAAGACATTGAAGAAGGAGCGGATATCATCATGATCAAGCCTGGACTTCCTTACCTTGATATTTTCACCAAGGTTCTTGAAGCGATTGACCTTTCAGTTGCGTTATATAACGTGAGTGGGGGAATATGCGATGGTAAAAGCAGCCGCAAAAGAAGACTAGCTGGATAACGATAGAACGATCATTGAAAGTCTAACGTGCATCAAAAGAGCTGGAGCAGATATGATTTTTACTTATTTCGCCAAAGAAGCCGCCATGATTTTAAACGGATAGTTAGTAAAGTGGGCTTGCAATTTTCATATTAGCAAGAGAAACCATGAGAAATGAAGTGTAACTGTCGGGCTTTTGGTGCAACAACTATTCTTATATCATCTTGGAAGTATCATAGGAAATCATTTTACTCTAATTAAATTTAGATCACCAAAATCGAAACTAAAGTCAATGGATGGTGAAATGCCTTTCATGTTGAAAGATTGCGCCTTACCCTTTTCTTTAACAGAAAAAGTGGCAAATGCATCGCAATTCATATCCTGGTATTCCCATTTAATGGCAAAGGTATTTGCGTTATAGAAATACATTGGGCCATTTAATTTTGGTGAACGCAAACTTTTAATCCAAAGTTGTTTGCCCTTCATAAAAACCTCCATTTTTCCAAACCATTTATCTTCATACATACCCATGTAATCCTCGTTTTTAATTTTGGTATGTTGCATGGAATCTACTTTTTCCCAGACCTTCTTTGTTACTTCATCAACATTACTTACATTTTTCATAAGATTTCTTGCCCTGTTATCGATCCAATGGGCGTCGTCTAAGCCAAAATAGCTATCCGTAATTGCTCTCGAAACTGCAAAAGCAAGACTTCCTCCACCACTTTCTGTATTGGTTAACACTACAATACCTAAATTCAAATCTGGAACTAATGTTACTTGTGACAGCATACCTGGCAAACCTCCAGTATGCATAGCTACCAAATTCCCCTTTACATCGTTCAGGAACCAACCTAAACCATATCCGTTAAAATGGGTATTATACCGCTCAGATACATAGTTTGGTAAAACTGTTTGTATCGTCCACATTTTAGCACTGTTGGCTGTAGAGAACAAAGAAAATTTCAGGTCATTTCCATATTTGCCTTTGTTAAGCTGCATGATCATCCACTTGGACATATCATGTACATTTGAGTATATCCCCCCTGCCGGACCAATCATTCCAATATTGAAACGATTAATTGTTTTTAAAGTGCCTGTTGCTGTAGAGTGTGGTGTTGCAAGATTTTTTATTTCATTGATTAGAGAATCTCCAATAAACGAATTATTCATGTTTAAGGGTTGGAAGATGCGTTTTTGAATAAAATCTTCAAAGCTCATTTTACTTACTCTTTTAATAACTTCACCTGCAATAATATAGAGTAGATTGTCATAATTATATTTTGTTCTAAATGCCGAAACTGGTTTAAAATTCTGAAAAATGGTGGTGATATCTTTTACTGTGAAATCTGTTCCATCTGGAATAAATGTTAGATCACCAGCGCCAAGTGCAAGGCCACTTCTGTGAGTTAATAAATCTACAATATTAAAATTATCAGTTACATAAGCATTGTACATTTTAAATTCTGGGATGTAATCCTTTACCTTGTCGTCCCATTTTATTTTCCCCTCATCAACCAATATGGATAGGGCAGCTGTTGTAAATGCCTTGCTATTGGAAGCTATCTGAAAGTTCGTAAATTCTGTTGTTGGTTGTTTTGTATCAATCGAACTAAATCCATAGCCTTTTAGATGTATCACCCTCCCGTCTTTTACAACTGCTACTGCAGCTCCAGCTACTTTTAATTTGGTTATTGCTTCTTGCATAAGCGAATCGATCTTAAGAGAAGATAGCTGTGAAAAACTTTGTAGGCCAGTAAAAAGAATAGCAAAGGCGATAACTATTGTAAAAATTATTTTTTTCATAGTGGTTGGCTTTAATATTAAAATGTTGTTAGTTTATTACAGTATTACGATTAAATAATAAGTCTGCAGCAAAGTAACCGAGAAAAAAAACATCGAAATTGTAAAATTGTTACCAACTATGTAAAAAGCCAAACATTTTTATTTGCTGTGTTCACATTTTTAAAGAAAAGATTAGGATTGATTTCAGTAAGGGATTTAAAATCTTTAATAAGGTGAGACTGATCGAAAAAAGAATTTTCATATGACAGTTCAGTTAGATTTTTTAGATCTTTTTTATTGCTAATCGCGTTTCTGAATCTAAATATTTTTCTGTACTCAACTGGTGATTTGCCTAAGTTTTTCTGAACTATATTGTTTAAGTGTTTTCTAGAAATATGATGTTTTTTTGCAATGTCTTCGATTTTCATGTTGGATTCAATGTCTAATAAAATACTTTTCATAAATGCTAGGTCTTTCACTATCAGTTTTGATAGCCAATAATTTTCTAGCGCATCTATTTGTAAGGTTCTTTTATCGATATGAAAAATTTTATTCATCTCCGCTTTAAAATCTGAAAATTGCGGAATAAATTCTGTCATTTTTTTTTGAGAAAACATCGTTTCTAGGTTATCTACGAAATAATTAATGCCCAATGGTCTAAAATAAATGGTGATCTCTTTGCAGGGCTTGACGTAATGCACCGTTATTGGGTTTACATAACGATAGACAAAACTTGCATAGATGTGCTGAGTAGGGCAGGGCTCAATATAAATGGCATTCCTACCTAGCTGTACTTTAGCATTAAGGTTAACACTAACAATGCAGTAATTGTTGGGAAAAGTCATATATTCCTGATCAGCCTCAGTTCCATGATCACTCAAAAAATAGTAACCCTCTATATACTGTTTTAATCTATCGTTTTTTGGTATGTAAAAATGTGATTCCAACATGCTCATTTAAATAAATCCATAATAATAGACACGCAAAAAATCTTCATGTGACAACATCTATTGATTCCAAATTTTGCACGATGTGTATGTAGAACAATATTCATTTTATACCTCAGTTTTAGGTTCTAGAGATAATAAAAGCGATTTAAGTGTTTAAAGTACTCCTGCTTAACGGTACACTTTTAAAATAGCTAGCATGTTAATGGCTAGCTATTTGTTTTTTAAATGATTTTAAGGGGTATGTTCTGCTATTGTAGCTGTTTCTATAATTTTAGAACCATTTCCGGTTTCCACTATATAGGCGCTCAGCACTAAATCAAATTCGTGAAGATAAGCCTTGCTTATTTTTTGAATAAGCTGATCAATTTCTTCTTCTTTTATAATGTTGATCGTGCATCCTCCAAATCCGCCACCCATCATTCTGGCCCCTAAAACATCAGCTAAATCTTTAACTTGTTCTACCAAAAAATCTAACTCCTTGCAACTTACTTGGTAAGCTTTGCTTAAACCTTCGTGGGTTTCGAACATGAGTTTGCCCAGTTCGTCCAAATCTCCATCCTTCAAAGCTATAGCCGCTCTTTTTACGCGTGCTATTTCGGCCACTACGTAACTACATTTGGTATAGGTTTCGTTGTTTTTAGGTTTAACATACTCCAATAACATTTCTTCGGTTACATCTCTTAAATATTGTACCGAAGGGTAATGCACTTTAATCCATGCTACTCCCTGTTCACATTGTGCTCTTCTTTCATTATAAGCCGATTCACTAAGTGAGTGCTTTACATTGGTATTAAAAAGAACTAATTTGTAACCGTCCAATTTTAAGGGAATATATTCATGTGCTAATGACCTGCAATCTAACATCATCGCATAGTCTCGCTGGCCAAATACAGAGGCAAATTGGTCCATGATACCACAATTGACACCTGCAAATTCATGCTCGGCTTTTTGCGCAATAAGTGCCAGGTCCATTTTGGAAACCGCAAACTGATTAAGCTGCGCTAAGGCATAGGCTGTAGCACATTCTACAGCAGCAGAAGACGACAATCCAGCACCCAAAGGCACATTTCCATACATATAAAGATTGAAGCCGGAAAGTGGGAAATCACGTTTCAAAAAGCCATCAACTACACCGAGGATATAATTTGCCCAAGCCTTATCTGCTATTTTTACGTTGTTGATGTTGCCTGTATACTTTTCCTGATAGCTTTCGGAAAATAAATGTATTTCACTGTCGTCTCTTTTAGAAATGGCTACATAAACCGCCTTGTTAATTGCTGCGGGCATCACCAAACCACCATTGTAATCGGTATGTTCGCCTATAATATTGATACGTCCTGGCGACTTTACCAAAATAGGCTCGGCATCATAAATTTCTTTGAAAGCTTTTTTAAGTTGTAACGATTCCATGCTAGTATTTGTGTGATTTGCTTTTATAATGTTCGGCAGGTAATTCTTTTAAACGGGTCGCTGCGTATTCGGGGGTAATGTCGCGCTGTGGATTGGCCAACATTTCGTAACCCACCATAAATTTCTTAACGGTGGCCGAGCGTAGCAATGGGGGATAAAAATGCATGTGCCAATGCCATTCTGGATGATCTCCATTGTTTACCGGAGCTTGGTGCATTCCGGCCGAGTAAGGAAAAGAGGTTTCGAACAGGTTATCATACTTGGTGGTTAACACTTTGATGGCTTCGGCGAGCAACGTTTTTTTATTTTCGTTAAAAGCGCCAATTTGCTGTACATGCTTTTTGCTTATAATCATCGTTTCGTATGGCCATACCGCCCAAAAAGGAACCAATACCACAAAGGCATCGTTTTCGTAGACAATACGCTCTCTTTTTTCTAGTTCCATTTCTAGGTAATCTTTTAAAAGACTGCGCTTGTGAATGGCATAGTGCTTTTTCTGACGTTCACTTTCTTTGATGATTTCTACGGGCAAATCGCTTTGTGCCCAGATTTGTCCGTGTGGGTGTGGGTTGCTGCAGCCCATAATTTCGCCTTTATTTTCGAAAATCTGAATGTATTTTATCCAGTTATTGCTAGCCAAATTGGCATATTCTTTTTGCCATAAGTCTACCACCTTAGTAATTTCAGCTACACTTAATTCTGGTAGCGTAAGGTGATGTTTTGGACTAAAGCTGATCACTTTGCAGATCCCACGCTCATTCTTAGCGACCAGCAAATTATTTTCGTTGTAGCGACCAGCAGCTGTTTCTTCTAGTAAAGCTGAAAAATCGTTCTTGAAAACAAAGCTTTCCTTATAATCGGGATTGGTATCGCCATCAGCTCTGCTGTTGGTAGGGCATAGGTAGCACTTTGGGTCGTAACTTGGTCGGTTGTCTTGTGGTAAATCCTCTACCTTACCTTGCCATGGGCGCTTGGTTCTATGAGGTGAAACTAATACCCATTCTCCGGTAAGTATATTTAGCCTGCTATGGGGATTTTCTTTAAGGTTGTTCTGCCCTTCCATTTTATGATGAATTTGGTTAATTGGATTGGGCTAATCTACAGATAATTTATTAAAAGTCAATATGACTATTAATAAATGGCTAAGGTTTGTTAATTTTGAACAGATCAGAAGCCGTAGTAATTTAAACAAAACAAAAAATGATTGAATATTCTAGCCAACCACATTACCTTGTTGCAGTAGATTGTATTGTGTTTGGTTTTGAAGATGGGCGTTTAAAGCTGTTGTTGGTGAAGAGGGGTTTGCAGCCAGAAATAAATAAGTGGAGTTTAATAGGAGGCTTTGTTGGTCCAGAAGAAAGTACGGATGACGCTGCCATTAGGGTGTTGAAAAAAAACACTGGCCTGGACGGCATTTATTTAGAACAGTTCAAAGTCTATGGAAAGCCAGATCGTGATCCCATTGAAAGAACACTGTCTGTGGCTTATTTTGCCCTTATCGATATTCAAAAATATAGTAATCAGTTGAACACCTATTATCATGCGGAATGGTTTCCCATTAACGAGAGCCCGCAGTTAATATTTGACCACGATACGATGGTGGCCGATGCCAGAAAAAGATTACGCTATAAGGCAGCACTACATCCAGTATTATTTGAATTGCTTCCCAAAAAATTCACACTTCCGCAGTTGCAATTGCTGTTTGAGGAAGTTAACCACATGAAAATAGATACCGGGAATTTTAATAGGAAAATGAACTCCACCGGTTTACTGATCCGCTTACAAGAAAAGGATAAATCAAGCTCTAAAAAAGGCGCTTACTATTTCAAGTTAAATCATAAAAGATATGAATCTGATTTCCATTTGATCTTGAATTTGATTCCTGGTCTTAAACTAGATTTGTAGATCGTTAAAACTAAAAATTTCGCAATACATGCATTAAATCATAGATGTTTAGCATTTCTGTACAAATTTGAACCATTTCTGAACAAATTAGTACCCTAAGAAAATGGCTGTTTCTATACTTTCGTAACATAGTACTTTCAAGCAAATGGCGTAGGCTGTTTATGGGTACCTAAGAACTGTTTAGAAACTAACCAAATTAAATGTATGATTAAAATCACAAGAGCTCAATGGCCTTTCTTTGGTCTTTTCATGGCTCAATGTAATTTACAGCTAATACTCATTTGCGAAAGAAGCACTACTCGAACGCCGTATTTTATTTATAGGTTATCTCATTTGAACATTAGATGATGACTTGTAAGATGATCAGATCTGCTTTAATATTTTTTTCATGTCTTCCATTATTCGCACTCTCGCAAACTAGCTTTATTGTGAAGCAAGTAGAAAATAAGGTAGGTAAGATATTAATTGAACCCAAATACGATAGTGTATCTGTGTTGCGAAACCCCTTGAATGGTTGGGTAATGTATGCCGCACGCAGTGCTGATGAATCTTATTGGGATACTGAATATTTTGTGCCAGAATTCAATAAAAAAGTAAAAGCAATTGATTACGCTTCTGCTTGTTACCTGCGTACAAGTTGGTCTTCACTAAATCCAAAAGATGGTGTTTATGCTTGGAATGATCCAAAATCTAAGATTGGAAAACTGATAAAAGGCGCACAAAAAAGAGGTTTGCCCATTGCTTTCCGTATTGTGGTAGATGGGCGAGATCAAGGACAAAATACCCCACAATTTGTATTTGATGCGGGTGCTAAGTATTATGTAGAAAATCCAGAGAAACCTGACAGGCAAACACCTTATCCACAAGATCCGGTTTTCAGAAAATATTATACCAAGTTTATCGAAGCATTTGCCAAAGAATTTAACGATCCAGACCGCGCCTCATTTATTGATGCTTATGGCTTAGGCAAATGGGGCGAGGCACATCATGTGGTTTACGAAGATCCCAAAACGACAACTTCAGAAAATATAGAGAAATTGAAAGAAGAAGTGTTGGATTGGGTAACCGATCTATATGCCCGAACTTTTACAAAAGTGCCATTGGTCATCAACTATCACCGTTTGGTTGGCCATCCAGAAAGTTGGGCACCAGCAAACCCGAATAGCGAAAGATTACTAGAAAAGGCGATAGCAAAAGGATATAGTTTAAGACATGATGCTTTTGGAATGACGGGGTATTATCAACAATGGGAAAAAGATTTTGCCAAGAAATGGAATTTCAAACGTCCTGTTATTATGGAAGGTGGCTGGATCACTTCTCGTACACATCGTTATTGGATAGATCCAAGTGGTAAATATAGGGAAGGACATGCTGAAGACGTTAGGAAGGGGGAATATGAAGCTTCGGCAGAGGCACATGTAAATATGATGGATTTTCGTTCGGGAGATACCGATTCGTGGTTCGAAAAGGCGTTTCCTTTAGTACGGGGTTTCATATCTGAAGGTGGGTATCGTTTATATCCAGATCAGATCAATCTTCCAAATCAAATGAAGTCTAGAGAAACGGCTGTAATTACCCATCGTTGGAATAACATGGGTTGGGGATATTTTCCCAATAACATTCCGCAATGGAACTATAAATACAAAGTGGCCTTTGCCTTATTGGATGAAGAAAATAAAGCAAGGCAAATTTTTGTAGATAAAGAAAGTGAGCCTTCTAACTGGTTAAAAGATAATCCAGTATCTTACGATTTAAAAACCACTGTAGATCTTCCGAGGGGAAACTATTCTTGGGCGGTAGCTATCGTTGATACGACTAATGAAAACCAACCAGCCATAAAGTTAGCTGTTGAAGGAGTGGCGACTGTAGATGGATGGATAAGGCTTAATGATCTTCAGGTACAATAATGCTATAATTAAGAAAATGAGAAGAATATTTTTAGTGCTATCTGTTTTTATCCCAGTTTTTTCAGCTTATGGACAAAGTGACTGTTACAGTCGATTGGAGAAAGATACCCTAGTAGTGGGGAATAAATGGATAGAAAGGAAATTTCTTTGGAATAAGGGTAATCTGATTACTTATAGTTTAACTGATAAATCTACAAAACAAACTTGGTTGAACAGGTTAAAAACTGCCGATTTTCAGATTGCCAAAGATGCTGTTACCTCAAATGGAACCTATACTTCAAAGGAAATTAAAGAAACTGCTATTCATCCCCATTATTTAGCTGTAGAAGTAAACGTTTCGTTGGGGAACTTAGCGATCAAAAAAGTATATCGAGTTGATGAGGATAGTTCTGTAATTGCTTGTGATATCTATTTAAAAGGGAGTACGGAATTAGCATTGGATAGCAAAGTAATTAATGCCGCAGATAGGAAAAATATTGAGTTTACAGAGGATATGAAATCTCAGCAAATGACGGCCATATTAGATCAGATCAAGTTGGACGGCTTCCATTGGCAAACTAAAATTGTAGAGTTTTTCGACGTTACCGATTGGAATAATAACCTGATACAGGAAAAAAATATTATTCCTTACCGTAAAACCAATTATAGGGGTAATTTACTGGTAGCACACAATAACGAGAACAATAAGGGCTTTTTCTTCCTGAAAGAAGCCCCAACTTCTAGTGTACAGTTGGCTTACCAAGGCTATGATTTCACTACCGATTTTGGGCACTTTACCATAAGCGGTTTGGGATTAACTGCGAAAGATATTAAAGCGGAAGAATGGACTAAAGCCTACAGTAGCGTAATTGGCGTGTACAGTGGAGGTGAGTTACAACAGCTAACCGCATTGCGTAAATACCAAAAAAACATCCGTAAGTTATTGCCAAAACGTGATGAGATGGTGATGATGAACACTTGGGGAGATCGAAGTCAAGATTCTAAGGTAAATGAGAAATTCAGTTTGTTGGAAGTAGAGAGAGCCGCAGAATTGGGCATTTCACATTTTCAGATAGACGATGGCTGGCAAGTTGGCAAAAGCCCAAATTCGGCATTGGCTAAGGGTTCTTTTAAAAATATTTGGGATAATCCTGATTACTGGAAACCTGATCCCGCAAAATATCCAAGAGGTTTGCATCCAGTCGTAAAACGAGGTAAAGAATTAGGTGTGGAGATTTGTCTTTGGTTTAACCCAAGTGTACAAAATGATTATGCCGATTGGGAAAAAGATGTCAATGCTTTAGTGGGTTTGTACAAAGAATACGGTATCCGCACCTTTAAAATAGATGGTTTAGCCATTCCAACCAAGCAATCGGAAATTAATCTCAGAAGGTTATTTGATGGTGTATTGGAAAAAACCAATAATGAAGTGGTGTTTAACCTAGATGCCACGGCTGGTCGCAGGGCAGGTTATTATACATTCAACGAGTATGGAAACATTTTTTTGGAAAACCGTTACACCGATTGGCAGAACTACTATCCTTATTGGACCTTGCGCAACCTTTGGCAGTTGGCTAAATACGTGCCTGCCGAAAAATTGCAAATCGAATTTTTAAATAAATGGCGAAATGCAGATAAGTACGGCAACGACATTTTTGCGCCGAACAACTATTCTTTCGACTATTTATTTGCGACGACCATGGCAGGGCAACCTTTGGCCTGGTTTGAAGGTACAGGTTTGCCCAGCAAAGCGCTAAAGATCAAAGGGCTGATTAAAGCCTACCGAAAAATTCAGCACGATTTTCATACTGGAACTATTTTACCTATTGGCGATGAACCTTCGGGCAGGTCTTGGACGGGTTTTCAATCGCTAAACGGTAATCAAGGTTACTTCATTTTTTATAGAGAAAACACAGTAGGAGCAGTGGGTTCGGTGAAAACTTGGTTGCCAACTGGAACCAAAGTGAAATGTACCCCTCTTCTAGGAAACGGAAAGACAATGAATACGACTATTGCTAAAAATGGCACCATCGAAGTTACACTCCCAAAAATAAATGATTTCGTGATGTACCGTTACGAAATCACCAAATGAGACGAAAAAATATGAGAACTATCCTTACTATATTTTTACTAGCCCTTACCATCAGCTCTTGGGGACAAAAAAAATATCAATTAAAATCTCCCGATGGGAAATTGGTAGCTACTATTTCTGTGAATGACAAAATTAGCTATGTGGTCACACATCAAGGAGATACCATCCTCAAACCTTCTGCCTTTAACATGAGCTTAGCAAACGGTGTGACTTGGGGCAAAGGCTCGCAACTAAAAAGTGCAAAACCAACTACGCTCCATCAGCAGGTTAACGCGCTGTTTTATAAAAGAAATCAAATTGACGACCATTACAACGAACTTATTTTAAGCTTCAAAGAGAACTTCAACCTCATTTTTAGAGCTTATAACGAAGGTATCGCTTACCGATTTGTATCCACAGGCGATAAAGCGATCATAGTCAAAAATGAAGAAGCTGTTTTCAATTTCTCTAGAGATTTCAATGCTTATGTGCCTTATGTAAAAGGAAAATTTAAAGATATCGAAAGTCAGTATTTCAACTCTTTTGAAAACGAATATACTTATACGCCGCTGAGTAAAATCAGTGCAGATAAGTTGGCTTTCTCGCCTTTGGTGGTGAGTTTAGACAAGGGTAAAAAGGTTTGTTTAGCAGAGGCCGATTTAGAAGGCTACCCAGGCATGTACCTGACCAATACCAATGGATCTACCTCATTGCAATCTAATTTTGCCCCTTATCCTATGGCAACTCAACAAGGCGGTCATAATGAGCTGCAGCAATTGGTTACTTCCCGTCAACCTTATTTGGCCAAAAGTAAGGCCAAAGCTAAATTTCCTTGGCGTATTGTGATGGTTTCTACCAGCGATAAGCAATTGGCCGATAATGATATGGTCTACAAATTGGCGGCCCCATCAAGAGTGGCAGATGCTTCTTGGGTTAAGCCAGGAAAGGTAGCTTGGGAATGGTGGAACCACTGGGGAATTTCTAATGTTGATTTTGAGGCAGGTGTAAATACGGAAACTTATCAAGCTTATATCGATTTTGCCTCTAAAAATGGCATTGAGTACGTAATTCTAGATGAAGGTTGGGCGGTGAACAAAAAAGCCGATCTATTCCAGGTAGTACCAGAAATAGACTTGAAAAAACTGATCGCTCATGCGAAAGCTAAACATGTAGGTATCATTCTTTGGGCGGGTTATTACGCTTTTGAAAGAGATTTGGAGAAAGTGTGCAAGCACTATTCTGGAATGGGTGTGAAGGGCTTCAAGATTGATTTCATGGACCGTGATGACCAACAAATGGTAGATTTCCATTACCGTGCGGCAGAAGTAGCGGCTAAATACAAATTGATGCTAGATTTCCATGGCACTTATAAACCAACGGGTATCAACAGAACGTATCCAAACGTAATCAACTTCGAGGCGGTACACGGCTTAGAGCAACTCAAGTGGACTGGACCAGAGTTAGATCAGGTCACTTATGATGTTACTATGCCTTTTATCCGAATGGTAGCTGGCCCTATTGATTACACCCAAGGGGCCATGCGTAATGCGACCAAAAGAACTCATCGTGGTATCAATGATGAACCGATGAGCCAAGGTACTCGTTGTCGCCAGTTGGCACAATATGTCATTTTCGAATCGCCCTTGAATATGTTGTGCGATAGCCCAACCAATTATGAAAAAGAGCAGGAATGCACCGATTTTATTTCGGCCGTCCCAACGGTTTGGGATCAGACAATCGCCTTAGACGGAGAGATTGGAAAATACATCGCTATGGCCCGTAAAAAGGCAGAAACATGGTACGTAGGCACAATGACCAATTGGGATGCCCGCCAATTGGTATTGGATTTGTCTTTCTTGGGTGAAGGAAATTATATGGCGGAGCTGTACAGAGATGGTGCAAATGCCAATCGTATAGCTTCTGATTATAAAAAAGAAACGATCTCCATTCCTGCCGACCGCAAAGTGAGCCTTTCTATGGCTAAAGGTGGCGGTGTAGCCATGAAAATTTACAAGAAATAACACATTTATGATGAAGCCGAGCACATTTTATTTTGTATTATCCCTGTCTTTAAGTTTAGTTTTTTCTAATTCCATTGCACAGCAGACCATGACAAACGTTTATGGACGAAATGTGCAATCGTTAAATGGGAAATGGGATGCCATTATTGATTTGTATGATCAGGGCAGAAAAAACAAAATCTATCTCGATAAAAAACCAGAAAGTAAGATTGATTTTTACGAATATTCTTTTGATCATGGCTATCGTTTAAATGTACCTTCAGATTGGAATAGCCAAATGCCTGAGCTTAAATATTACGAAGGTACTATCTGGTACGCCCGCCGTTTTGATGTAGCAAAGGAGAACCACAAGCGTTTATTTCTATATTTCGGAGCGGTGAGCTATCGTTGCCGAATTTACCTTAACGGTGAGGAGATAGGTCGGCATGAAGGTGGGTTTACGCCGTTCCAAATCGAAGTGACCAATGCGGTAAAGGATAAGGACAATTTTCTAGCGGTTGAAGTGAACAATACCCGTACGGTAGATGCTATCCCTGCCATGGCTTTCGATTGGTGGAATTATGGAGGCATTACCCGTGATGTGTTCTTGGTAGCTACGCCGAGAGTATTTATCGAAGATTATTTCATCCAATTGGATAAAACCAAAGCAGATAAAATTAACGCTAGCGCAAAACTATCGGAAAAGGTAGCTAATCAATCTATAACTATCGAAATTCCTGAATTGCAGTTGAAGCAAACACTTAAGACAGATGCGAACGGCGCAGTGAAAACTACATTTGCTTCGAAAAAAATAAAGCGTTGGTCACCTAGCTCGCCAACTTTGTATAAAGTAAAAGTATCAAACGAAAACGATCAAGTTGAAGAGCAAATCGGGTTCCGAAATGTTTGGGTAAAAGGAGAGGATGTGTATTTGAACGACAAGCCCACCTTCTTAAAATCCATCTCTTTCCACGAAGAAATTCCGCAGCGTAAGGGGCGTGCTTTTTCTCAGGCCGATGCGGTAATGTTGTTATCGGAAGCCAAAGCTTTAGGTTGTAACATGATCCGTTTGGCACATTATCCGCAGAATGAATATATAGTAAGGTTGGCCGAAAAAATGGGTTTCTTGTTATGGGAAGAAATTCCGATTTGGCAGGGTATCGATTTCAAAAATGAAGCTACCAAAGAAAAAGCGGGTAAAATGATGCATGAAATGATCATGCGTGACAAAAACCGTTGTGCACTCACATTTTGGGGCGTCGCTAACGAAACACAACCTTCCATGCCACGTAACGCATTCATCAAGTATTTAATTGAAATCACCAAAGCAATAGATACTACCAGGTTGATCACAGCAGCATTCGATTTAGTTCGCTTCAACAAGGATAGACAGGTTTTTGTGATGGACGATCCTTTTATCAAAGAACTAGATGTGGTGGCGGTGAACAAATATATGGGCTGGTATCATCCTTGGCCGGTTACCCCTGATAAGGCCATTTGGGAGGTGGCCAAGGGTCAACCTTTAATTGTTTCTGAGTTTGGTGGCGAAGCACTTTATGGCAAAACAGGCAATGCTGATGTAGTGAGCTCATGGAGCGAAGACTACCAAGCCACCCTGTACAGAGAAAACCTAGAGATGTTTAAGCATATTCCTAACCTACGTGGCACTTCGCCTTGGATCCTTTTCGATTTTCGTTCGCCGTTCCGTTTTCATCCCACCAACCAAGAAGACTGGAACCGCAAAGGTTTGGTTTCCGATCAAGGTTATAGAAAAAAAGCTTGGTACTTGATGAAGGAATATTATGATGGTAAGTAGACGTTTCGTTAGTGCGGGGCACTGCCTGTCCTGACAAATTCGGGGAAGCAATCTTAAAGCTAAATGGTTAGCGATAGTTGTAAGATTGCTTCGTTGTTCCTCCTCGCAATGACGAAAATAGTGGCGTCATTGCGAGGCACAAAGCAATCTCTTATGACATGATTACCATATTATAATGAAATAAAACTAACACCCACAAATGAACCTATACAAAAACTTAAAACACTTACTTTTGATGCTGTTTTTAATGCAGGCTTATGCCTTAAAAGCGCAGACCGTATCTTTAGATTTATCTGGTAAATGGAAATTTCAAACCGATGTGATGGATTTCCGCAGAGGATCTCTTTCCCCTCGATATAATCATGTTTTGCAAGAAGAAATCCAGCTTCCGGGTATTACCGATGATAAGCAAATTGGTTATAAAGTCCCATATCAATATATAGACCGCTTAACCCGAAAGTATGAATACATGGGGCCAGCTTGGTACCAACGTGATATCGAAATTCCGGCAGCTTGGAAGGGCAAAAAAATCTTCATGTATTTTGAACGTACGCATTGGTTAAGTTCTATTTATGTAGATACCAAAGAAGTAAGCAGCATAGATTATATCAGTGTACCCCACAACCACGATTTAACAGCATTTGTTAAGCCTGGTAAAACACATCGCATTACGGTTTGTATCGACAATAGATTTCAGTATAAAACCCATAAATGGAACCATGCCCATACCGAGTTTACCCAAATTAACTGGAATGGTATTTTGGGGGAGATGAAATTGATGGCGATAGATCCGGTTTATGTGGAAGATCTTCAGGTGTATCCAAACATTGAAGATAAATCTATAAAAGTACGTTTGCAGGTAAATAATGAGACTAAAAAGCAGTTCAAAGGAAAAGTTTCTTTTACCATTACCGGAGCAAACTATAAGCTCAAAAATGAGGTTGCCGTAGTAAGCACAGACACGGTTTCTTTTGTAGAAGCCAATATCCTTTTGGGTAAAAATGCGCAGTTATGGGATGAATTTAATCCGAATGTTTATCAAATTAATGTGCAGTTAAATACGTCTGATGGTAAAGAAAACTATCAACACGAAAAAGCGGCCACTTTTGGATTACGTGAGGTAAAGCAAGGTAAAAACCACGTGCTACTCAATAATAGACCTATCCATTTGCGTGGTAACGTAGAAAATGCGGTATTCCCGAAAACGGGTTACGCACCAGTAGACGATGCTTCTTGGGAACGGATCATGTTATTGATGAAAGATTATGGCATGAACCACCTTCGTTTCCATTCTTGGTGTCCACCAAAAGCGGCTTTCCGCATGGCGGATAAACATGGAATTTATTTCGAAGTGGAAATGCCAATGTGGGGCAAAGATGCCGAACCTGATGAGGACAGGTACAATTTCTTCCGCAGGGAAATTAAGGCCATTTTAAAGGAATACGGCAACCATCCTTCTTTTGTGTTGTATTGCAATGGGAATGAAATCACCGGAAATTTCGATTTTATTGAAGAATTGACTGCCGAAGGGATCAAATTAGATCCCCGTCATTTATTCAGTGGTTCTACTGCTCGTACCCGTGTCAAGTCCGATCAATATTATGTATCGCAGCAAACCAACAAAGGACCGGTAAAAGTTTACGAAGGCTTGCCAAATACCGATTGGGACAGAAGTACGGAATCGGATGTAGATGTACCGGTAATTTCCCATGAGTCGGGGCAACGTTGTATATATCCAAACTTCGAGGAAATCAAGAAATATGCGAATAGTCCAGTAGAAGCCCGTAATTTCGAGGTGTTTAGAGACATGCTTCAGAAAAATGGCATGCTAGATCAAGCCAATGATTTCTTCCGTGCTTCTGGAGCATTGACGGTGTTAGAGTACAAAGCTGTAATTGAGGCGCTTTTGCGTTCGTCTAAATCTGCTGGTTTCCAATTGCTGTCCATCAACGATTTCCCTGGACAAGGCTATGCTCCTGTTGGTATTTTAGATCCTTTTTGGGATTCTAAGGGCTTGGTTACACCAGAGAAGTTCAGGGAGTTTTGTGCGCCTACCGTTGCCTTGTTGCGCTACGAGAAAAGCAGTTATTTCAATACCGAAATCTTTAGGGGCAAAGCAGAGGTATACAATTTCAGCAATGCGGCCATTAAAAATGCGAAATTGAAATGGTGGTTGACCGATGCGAACGGGAAAGTGCTTCAAAGGGGAAATTTAAAGAGCCAAAGCATTGCTAACGATAAGGTGTCGCCGGTTGGCGAATTTTCTATTGCCTTGAAGAATGTAGCTGTTTCGCAAAAGCTAACGGTACATCTGTCAGTTAATGATCAAATCAAAAACAGCTGGGATATTTGGGTATATCCAAGTCATCAAAATTTGATGCAGTCTACCCCTGAGGTACTATACACCTCTGTTTATGATGATGTGGCTAAAAAGCAATTGGCACAAGGTAAATCAGTGGTGCTTTATCCTTCACCAACGGATGTAAAAGGATGTAAATCGATATTTCATAATCACTTTTGGAATCCGATTATGTTCGCTTGGGCACCAATGACTATCGGAAATTTGGTACACAACGATCGGCCTATGTTTAAAGATTTCCCGACTTCTTACCATACCGATTGGCAATGGTGGGATATCTTGAACAATGCCAAAGTAATCGAGATGCAAGACACCCCACCACAACTTCGCCCATTTATTCAAGTGATTGATAGTTATGATAACAACCAAAAGTTGGGAATTGGTTTCGAAGCCAAAGTGAATGGTGGAAAGTTGTTGGTGCTGGCCGTAGATACGAAGACTGATTTAGACAAACGTCCAGCTACGCAGCAGTTGCTGTACAGTATAGATCATTATGTAAAGAGCGATAAATTCTCACCACAGGTACAAGTGGAAGAGACTTTTATCCAATCGTTTTTAACAAAATAAGAAAGGATATGATGTTAGGGAAAATTGCATTAGGGGTAACGATGCTGGCAAGTCAAACTTTATGGGCACAGGAAATCGTGTTCAATCAAAAAGCATCTTTGGAGCAGGTGTATAAAAAAGCTGTTGAAGCTGATGGTCTGTTATCCATGAACGATTTAAATGTAGAGTTTGGCTACGTGCTTTATCAGTCGGAAATAGTAACCCAATCGGAAAGTGAGGAGTTAGAATTGGAAAACGTTCGCGATTATGCTGCGGTGTATGTAGATGGGAAGTTGCAGGGGAGGATGACTGATAATAATAAGAAAATTGCTATTAAGACTAACCCAGGGAAATATCTACTGCAGATCTATGTAGAAAATATAGGAAGAATTACCTACGGACCAGAAATTACTGACAATTCCAAAGGCTTGTTCGGAGAAGTTACTTTAGATGGAAATGAAATTGAAAATTGGAAAATGGTGCCGCTTAACATCAGAAAATATCCCATCAATGAACTCGTTTTCGAAGACCGTTCTGAAGCTGAAACGCCCGGTTTTTATAAAGGGACATTTGAGCTTGGTACAGTAAAAAATAATTATCTAGATATCTCTGGATGGGGTATGGGAGAAGTATGGATCAATGGAAAATATGTAGGTTCTTATTGGGAAGAAGAGAAACAACGGTCCATCTTAATTCCTTCAGAGTACTTGGTGCAGGGAGAAAGTGAAATCGTCATTTTCGAACTGAAAAACAACCAGCAAAAAACAATGAAATTATCACAAACACCTGTTTTTAAATAGAAATTATGAAAAAAGTTATCTTAGGGCTAGCCATTATAACCACCACATTGTTTTCAAGTTATAAACAAGAAAAGCCGTTATATAAAGATGCCAAGCAGCCTATTGAGAAACGTATAGACGATTTACTGACCCGTATGACCTTGCAAGAAAAGGTCATGCAGTTGAACCAATACACCTTGGGACGAAACGATAACGCTAATAACATGGCCGATCCTGTAAACGATATTCCGGCAGAAATTGGCTCTTTGATTTATTTTGGCAGCAATGCCGATCTACGTAACAAAGTGCAGAAAAAAGCAATGGAGCAGAGCCGTCTGGGTATTCCAATTATCTTCGGCTACGATGTGATCCATGGTTTTCGTACCATTTATCCTATTTCTTTAGGGCAGGCTTGTTCTTGGAACCCTGCATTGGTAGAAAAAGCCTGTGGGGTAGCAGCGCAAGAAGCTAGGATGTCAGGAGTGGATTGGACTTTCTCGCCCATGATCGATGTGGCAAGAGATGGTCGTTGGGGGCGTGTTGCCGAAGGATATGGTGAAGATACTTATACCAATGCCATTTTTACGGTGGCTTCGGTTAAAGGTTATCAGGGAAAGGATCTTTCGAGTGAAAAAAACGTGGCTGCTTGTTTGAAACATTATATCGGCTATGGCGCCTCAGAAGCTGGACGCGATTATGTGTATTCGGAAATTTCTAACCAAACGCTTTGGGATACTTACATGTCTCCGTATGAAGCAGGAGTGAAGGCTGGTGCGGTAACTTTGATGAGTTCGTTCAACGATATCAGTGGAACCCCAGGCTCTGCGAACCATTATACTTTAACGGAAGTACTGAAAAAACGCTGGAAACACGATGGTTTTGTGGTTTCGGATTGGGGTTCTATAGAACAACTTCGTCCGCAAGGCGTAGCTGCAAACAAAAAGGAAGCCGCTTTAAAAGCATTTATGGCTGGCGTAGAAATGGACATGATGAACAGGTCTTATGATAGCCATCTTGGCGAATTGGTTAAGGAAGGTAAAGTGTCTGAAGATTTGTTGAATGACGCGGTAAGACGCGTACTCAGGGTAAAATTCAGATTAGGATTATTTGATAGGCCATACACACCAGCCAGTACTGAAAAAGAACGTTTTTATCGCCCAGAAAGCTTAAAAATTGCCGAACAGTTGGCCGAGGAGTCTATCGTGCTGCTTAAAAATCAGCATAAGGCATTGCCGCTAAATAACGTTTCTAAAATAGCAGTAATCGGCCCAATAGCAAAAACAAAGTGGCATTTGCTGGGTTCTTGGGCGGCTCAAGGCAATTCGGAAGATATCATTACCATTCATGATGCTTTGCAAGCAGAGTATAAGGGCAAAGCGGAAGTGTCTTATGCTTTAGGCTGCGATTTTGAGGGTCAGGATAAAAAAGCTTTTGAGGAGGCTAAGGCTTTAGCAGCGAAATCTGATGTGATTGTGTTGTGCTTAGGTGAAAAGAAAAACTGGAGTGGCGAAAATGCTTCTCGCTCCACTATTGCTTTGCCACAAATACAGGAAGAATTGGCTATGGAACTAAAAAAGCTAGGTAAGCCTATAGTCTTAGTCTTATCTAATGGTCGTCCTTTAGCACTTAACCGATTAGAACCAATAAGTGAGGCGATCTTGACCATGTGGCAGCCAGGAACTCCGGGAGGCAGACCACTTGCAGGTGTTTTATCTGGTCGTGTAAATCCTTCTGGTAAATTGGCTATGACTTTTCCCTTTTCAACGGGTCAAATTCCTATTTATTACAACTACAGACAAAGCGCTCGTCCGCACCAGGGCAAATATCAAGACATCCAAAGTACGCCTTTGTATGAGTTTGCTCACGGATTAAGTTACACTACTTTTGAATACGGTGATCTGAAAGTTTCATCCACTCAATTAAAAAGAGGTGAAAAACTAACGGTAGAAATTGCAGTGAAAAATACTGGAGAAAGAGACGGGGTGGAAACAGTACACTGGTTTATTCAAGATCCGGTTTGTACCATTTCTCGGCCAATAAAAGAGCTTAAATACTTCGAGAAACAGTTGCTAAAGAAAGGCGAAACCAGGATTTATAAATTTGAAGTAGACTTAGACCGCGATTTGAGCTTTGTTGATGGAGATGGCAAACGCTTTTTAGAGGCTGGCGATTACAATATCATCGTTAAGAACAAGAAAATTAAAATAGAAATCGTAGATTAAGGGCTCAAAATCCATCTAAATATTTATCGAATAAATATATCATGGATGGTGGGGAAAGCTATTCGACAGTGCATTTGCAACGTTTGGCGTCCACGCTAAACACTAGCTTTAAATTATTTTCCATTTTTTTAAAATTATGGACCAATTGAAAACGAAGCCTTAATTAAATGAAGAAATACGTCCTTGTTGCTTGTTTTATTACGCTACTTTTTCACAGTGTTTTTGATATTGATATCTCCAAGTATCGATTTCATGTAATGCCCGAAACTTCCTATTACGGGGGAATACAGAGTATTGCAAAAGATAGTTTGGGAAGAATGTGGTACACAGGACCTGATGCCCTTTTCATGTACGATGGCAACAGCTTTTATCAGTTAAATGATATTGTTTTTGCCATTCAACCCAAAGTGAAGTGGGGCTATGGTTCGGTAATTAGAGACAAAAAAGGAAACCTATTTCTAGGTACTGGACATGGCCTATTAAAATTCGATTACGAGAAATTTTCATTCGATCTAATTGTTAATGGAAAAATTCGATCACTTTGTTTGCACGATGACGGTAAACTATACATGTTGTCGGGAGATACGGTGAAGCGTTATGATCAACAGGCTAACAAAACACAAGTCTTTGCACTGCCTAAAAATCAATCCTATAATCATCTCATTAGTGTGAAGGGCAATATTTATATTACGCAAGATGCTATTCTTCAAAAAGTGGATATGGTTAAACGTAAATTGGTGCCGTTTGCCAATTTCGGAGCAACAGTAAATGCTGTAAATGATGGGCTGGAATATCGAGGACTGTATTATTTCCTCACTCAGCGGGGTGGAATTCACGTTACTGATGCATCTGGAGCTTTGAAACAACGAATTCCTGTAGTGGTTGCGGGCAATCAATCTATGTTATCTAAGAAGCTATACATAGATCAAACAGGGGTGATATGGGTAGCCACACAAGCAGGACTTTTCTTCTATGATCCAGTTAAGGAGATTAGCAATTACCTGCGCATGAATCTGAACGATGCCTTTTCATTGCCAACCAACTCCATTTGGACCATTTATCCCGACCCTGACCAAGGTGCGTGGATAGGAACTTATGGAGGTAAAATTGCCTATTGTTCCCTTTATGATTCGCAGGTTCGTTACTTTAATCCAAGCCCAGGTGGTCTTAACCATCCCATTGTAAGCAGTTTTCAGGAAGATTATTTAGGGAATATTTGGATTGGAACAGAAGGTGGGGGATTAAATTATTGGGACAGACAGAGTGATGCCTTTACCCACTATTTAAAGTCGCAGGGTAATTCGCCAAATTCTAATATGATTAAGCGTTTAAAGTTTGATTTTGAAAATAAACGTTTATCCATTTCGGCATTTAGCGGTGGAGTGGGTACCTACGATATGGGGAACAAAATCTTCAGAAGTTTTGACTTCCTTTCGCCAGAAAGCAAACAGCCGCTGACGGTTTATGATTTTGTACAAGGTCAGCAAGGTACCTGGTGGATGAGCGATCCTGATAAAACATTTTTTTATCGGAAAAAACCACAAGGAGCCATAGAGATGGTAAGGGTGACGGGAGCCGATGGGAAGGCATTGGGTTTAGAAGTGGAGGCATTGTATATTGATAAGCGAAATCAACTTTGTTTGGTTACCCATCAGGGCTTTTTTATAGTAGATCAAAACACATTGAAAGTGTTAAAACACTATTTGATAAATGATCCTTCTTACTCTGCCAACTACCTTTGCAGTTTTAACCAAGCATCCAACGGCGATTTATGGTTTGGAACCCTGGGCAAAGGTGTAAATGTGCTTAAAAAAGACGGAACCTATGTAAATTACAGTGCAGCTAATGGTCTGCCTGCCAAAATGGTGTTCGGTATATTGGAAGATTACAATTCGAAAAACATGTGGTTGAGTACAAGCGATGGATTGTATTTTTATGATAGCAAATCTAAGGGATTTGAGAAGGCAAGATTTTATCAAGAAAATAGCTGTGGATCATTCTACATGCGCGCTGCATATAAAACAGCCAAGGGCGAAATGCTATTTGGTGGCACCAATGGATTTATGCTATTTGATCCGGCTTACCTGAATAAGAACCCCCAAAAACCAAAAGTATTTTTTACCGGATTTTTTGTGAATAATAAACAGGTAACAGCGTACTCAGAAGATTCGCCCTTGGCAAAGGATATAGCCAGTCTTTCTAATCAAAAGGATAATAGAATACGACTTTCGAGCAGCCAATCTAATGTAGAGATCAGATTTTCGGCCAATAGTTATCTGTCTTCAGATAAGAACCAGTTTGCTTATCGAATGAAGGGGCTTGGCGAAAAATGGCAAATTAGCCATGCCAACCAAAAATCGGTACAGTTTCTTAATCTGCCTAGTGGCGATTATACCTTCGAGATCAAAGCTTCTAATAATGATGGTTTATGGGGCGATCAAATATCGAGGTTATATATTCATGTAGATCCGCCATTTTTCCTGTCTTGGTGGGCTTATTGCTTTTACAGTACTATAGCCCTTTCTTTGCTGTTCTTTATTACTAGATACTACACCAATAAAAAAGTTTTCAAAGAAAGATTGGCCCTGGAAGCTTTGAAAGAACAAAATATGCGTGAGCTCAACCAAGCACGTACAGATTTTTTTACCAATATCTCCCATGATTTAAAAACACCATTAACCTTGGTTATTCAACCGTTAAAACAATTAAAGCAAACGTTAGCAGCCAATGATAGTGCGGTTGGCTATATGGAGTTGATAGAAAAGAACGTATCCAGAATACAGCGAATGATTAGCCAGCTGTTGCGCTTTCGCGAAATTGAAAGTCAAAAAATTACACTTAACCCGCAAGTTGGCGATTTTATCAACTTTGTGAGAGATCTTTTTGGGCTTTTTGAACTCTATGCCAACAAAAAGGAAATTGAAACCAATATTGCTACACATATGGATAATTTGTATGTAGCTTTTGATTATGATGTCATTGAAAAAATCTTGACCAATCTCTTCTCAAATGCATTAAAATATACGCCAAATAAAGGTTATGTTGGGGTACGTATCTACCATTCTACCGATGAAGAAAAGGAAAGGTTTGCGGAAAAACCGGACGAGCAAGAAACAGAATATATTTCAATTGAAGTATTAAATAGTGGTGATGGGTTTTCTGAAGAACAGATTGCAACGCTTTTTACTTCATTTAATCGCTTGTCATCTCACCGACCAACTTTTGAGGAAAGTTCGGGTCTTGGCTTGGCCATTGTGAAAGAACTTGTTGAGGTGCTGGAGGGAAAAATCTGGATGGTAAACAAAACGGACAAAATCTCATTTACGATTATGTTGCCGCTAAAAAAACAAGCTGGCTCGGGAGATATGCAACCAAATGTGTACGATTATACCATTTCTGAAATCGATGATATCATTATGCAAGATACCGCAGCGCCAGAAAATGGAGCTACCAGTGCAAGGAAAACAGATAGCATATTGTTGATTGAAGATGATCCGCAAATGCGTGCCTATTTAGAGCAAAGATTGGCAGAAAAGTACAATGTTTATACTGCAAGTGATGGAGTGGAAGGATTGATCAAGGCAGAGAAAATCTACCCCCAATTAATCATTACCGATTTGATTATGCCAAACCGAAATGGTTTGGAAGTTTGCCGTAGTTTAAGGCAAAATTTTAAGACCAGTCATATCCCTATAATCATGATTTCCGGTAACGGAGATGATAACCAGAATAAGATTAAAGCACTGGAATACGGTGCTAGTGTGTTTATTGATAAGCCTTTTAATGTTGATTATCTGCTGCAACAAACAGAAACCATTCTTAAAAACCAACAAGAACTAAAAGAAAAATACAGCAAACGTATACAAGTAGACCCTTCGAATGTGACGGTAACTTCTATGGATGAAGAGCTACTGAGAAAAGCAATGAAGGTGATTGAAGAGAACATTGCCAATGCCAATTATTCGGTAGAAGATTTTGAGTCGGATATGAATGTGGGCAGAACCATTCTTTATCAAAAAATCCATGATATTGTTGGGATGTCTATCAAAGAATTTATCTTAAATATCCGACTCAAAAGAAGTGCATATCTATTAGAAAAATCAGATTTGACGGTTGCAGAAGTTGCTTACCAAACGGGTTTCAATAATGCTAAATACTTCAGCGTATGTTTCAAAAAACAGTTCGAATTAAGTCCTTCAGATTTTAAGAAAAAAACTTCTGTTGGTGCAGGTAAGAAATAGTTTGATTTGGCACTTTCTTTTCTACATCATCCTCTTTTAGGCGAGAATATCAATACCTTATAGAGGTTTCAGGCATATAATGTAAAAACTCCCATAGCATTAAGATCCCAAACTAAATCTGAGATGACGCTCTTGGGAAGGGCGTAGTAAAACAGACCTACAAAGTTTAACTTGGTCTTTGTTATTTTTATTTGTAAAGTTGATGGTTTCGCTATTTTAAAACTTCGTAAGTCTTTATAACACTCAAATCACCTCTTAAAGTACAAAAGCGAACCATTTCTGTACAAAAGTGAACCCTTCTGATTGGCGTTTATGATAGTTTTGACCCTACCGAATCTATACTTGGTGCCAAATATTTCAAACCTAAATAAATGAACAAAAAAGGAACACGCATTTCAGTGCTATTTTTGATTGCGTTAGTCAGCTTTGGTAACGTCAAAGCACAATCTTTGAAAAACGTAATAGACAAAGCTTTTCAAAATGCAGAGCAGCAAAGCTTGTTAATGGCTAAAAAGTACGAAAATCAACCAGGGAGATTTCCTAAGTCTTTTGAAGGTGGTAAAGATACTTCTTCAGATTCGAGGTGGTGGTGCAGTGGTTTCTTTCCGGGTTCGCTTTGGTATTTGTACGAAAACAATAAAAATGAGGAAGTGCTTAAATACGCTAAACTATATACCGATAGGGTAGAAAGGGAGAAATACACAACAGACAACCACGATGTTGGTTTTATGCTGTATTGTAGCTTTGGGAATGGTTTACGCATTACCGGAGAAGAACGCTATAAAGAGGTATTATTAACGGGTGCTAAGTCTTTGGCTACGCGTTTTGATCCCAATGTTGGTTTGATCCGTTCTTGGGACCACAATACGGCCGTTTGGCAATATCCTGTCATTATTGATAACCTCATGAACCTTGAGTTGTTGTTATGGGCAGCTGATTATGCCAAAGATGAAAACCTAAGAAAGATAGCGCTTTCGCATGCCGATAAAACGATGCAGTACCATTTTCGTCCAGATTACAGTTCCTATCACGTAGTGTCTTATGATCGAAAATCTGGAACTCCCCATAAGAAACAAACACACCAAGGCGCTGGTGACGATTCTGCATGGAGCCGCGGCCAATCTTGGGGGCTATATGGTTATACCTATCTCTATCGCGAAACCAAGGACAAACGCTATTTGGAACAAGCAAAGAACATTGCAAATTTCCTCATTAACCATCCGCAGATGCCTAAAGATTTTATTCCGTACTGGGATTATAATGCACCACAAATCCCAAATACAACTCGCGATGCTTCTGCCGCTTGTGTAATGGCTTCGGCATTAATAGAATTGAGCGATTTTGTAGATGCCAAATTAAAAAAGAAATATATGCAAGTGGTTGATACCCAAATTAGAACCTTGGCATCTGATAAATACACTGCCAAATTGGGCGAAAATGGAAATTTCATATTGAAGCATAGTACCGGAGCATATCCTTTCAAATCGGAAATAGATGCTCCCTTAACTTATGCAGATTATTATTATCTGGAAGCATTAACAAGATGGAAGAAAAGGCTTTAAATAATCGTAAAAACAGGTATTCTTGTGTTTCAAATATATAATCAATACAAACTTACAGCAATGGCGATCTTTAAGAAAGCATTATTTACACTCTGTATCTGCGTGTGCAGTTTCAATTTTTTATCGGCAACGTTAATTAAAAAGGCTAACGAGATTTATTTCAGTCCAAATAGGTATAAAACTGGTACGCAATCAGAACGGATACAACGGGCCATAAATGAGGCAAAGAAAAGTACCGGAAAAGTAGTAATTCCCAGATATGATGAGGTCGCAAAGACAACCATTTGGTTGATAGATCAGGCCATTTTGCTGCCTGGAGATTTTGAGCTGGAGCTTAATAACTGTAAAATCAAACTTTCTGACAAATGCAGGGATAATTTTATTCGTTCGGCAAATGCAGGTTTGGGAATTAAGGATATCGTCCCTTTAAAGAACATAAAAATAGTTGGTATAGGCAATGTAATGCTAGAGGGAGCTAATAATCCCCGTTCTACTGGCGATCATAATAAAACATTATCCACTAATCCTAACGGATATGTACAATCTTATGGTACTGATGCAGGCAAACCCAACGAAAACCAAAAAGGAGGTTGGCGAAACCACGCCATTATATTGGCACATGTAGATGTTTTTGAAATTAGCGGTATTACGCTAAAAGATTACCATGGCCATGGTTTGGTATTAGAGCGTAGTACCAATGGTGTGGTTAAAGATATCACCTTTGAGGTAAGGCAAGCGGTGAATGTTGCAGGAGTAGAGAAACAAGTATTAAACCAAGATGGCTTAGGTCTGCGTTTTGGATGTAGAAATATCATCATTTCAAATTGTAAGGGAAGAAGCGGTGATGACTTTATCAATATCGGTTTAACGGATACGGGTGTAGAAGCAGGTAAAGAAAATGTGAATGTAGTGAGCGGCTCAATTTATAGCGGAGAACAGGACAACATCTCAAATATTTATCTTCAGAATTGGCAGGATTTCTATTCCATTTCGCACCGAGCTATCCGCATTATGCCAGTTGGTAAGCTTAAGATCAAAAATGTCTTCATAGAAAATATGGTTATCAACCCCTTATCTAAACAAGGCTTGGTGGCAGAATATGCAGAAAATATTAAAGGGTTATTTGTAAGGAATATGATCAGCCATCATCAAATAAAAGCTAAGGGAATATCAGACGCTAGTTTTAGGGATATTTTCTATGTCGGGGAAGGGTCGGCTATAGATGTTCAACAGAGTGGTACAGTGGTGGTCGACAATGTGAAAAATATTAGAAATTAAATGACTGATGACGTGTTTTTCTTAAAAAAGAAGAAAAAAAGCATTTATAGCTCTATATGTACAAAACCAAACCATTTTCGTACAAAAACGAACCCTCTGAATGGGTGATGTAGATAGTTTTGTTCTAACCATTTATAACAAACCAAATCCAGTATGAAAACTAAACAAATGATAGCCTTAGCTATTATAAATGAAATGGACAGCTCAAAGTCTAAAGTTGCCAGAACACTTAAATAGTGCAGAATGACTGGCCAGGTCCCAATAGCTTATTCATCTAAAAAATTACCGGTAGTTCTCACTGAATATTGCGAACCATCGGGGATAAAAATTGAACTATAACCAAATAAAAACAATGCCTATAGCTGAATTCATAAGAACCTAATTTTCTTCACTTCATTATCATGTGAAGATACACCTAGTAAAGTTTTATTAATCCTAACCAATATAAATCTAAATGATAAAAGAATTACACATTAAGCTAAAAAGCTGGCTAATGATTGTCGCAATGCTAGTGATGGCGACAAATTACAGCTATTCACAAACCACAGATCCAATCAGGATAAAGGGAAAAGTTACCGATGATAAGGGCGAGGCCCTAGTTGGCGTTTCGGTACTCATTAAGGGAACGAGTAAAGGAACATCAACTGACATAGATGGAAATTATGCTATTGAAGTACCATCGACGGCAATCTTGCTTTTCTCCTATATAGGATTTGATCCGCAAGAAGTTAAAGTTAACCCATCGGGGGTCATCAATATTAAGATGGCTGGAGATAAAGTACTTGATCAAGTAGTGGTAGTGGGTTATGGTACTGCTAAGAAAAAAGACTTGACAGGCGGACTGGCAGTAGTGGGCAAGGAACAATTAAGTATGGTTTCTACGCCTAACTTAATGGATCGTTTGGTTGGACAGGTAGCTGGTTTTAGCATCACTACTGGCAATGCGGCTCCCGGTGCCGCACAAACCTTGCTTATCCGCGGAGAAAACTCCATTTCTGCTAATAATTCCCCGTTAATTATTTTAGACGGGATTCCTTACAGTGGCTCTTTAGCAGACATTGATCCAAATAACACTGAAAATATAAGTGTTTTGAAAGATGCTTCAGCGGTGGCTATTTATGGATCTCGTGCTTCTAATGGTGTTATCCTAATCCAAACCAAACGTGGTGCTTTAGGCAAAGCTCAGGTTGCTTATCGTGGCCAGTTAGGTTTGGCCGAACCTATGCAACAGATCGAGGTAATGGGCCCCAACGAATATATCCGTTTTCAACAAGATATTGGTAGGTTAAGACAAGGATACACGGGTTATTTGCTAGACCCAGTTGCGGGAGATATCATTAGCGTAACCGAGCGTGGTAACTACCTAAACGGCATTACCCACAACTGGCAAGACTATATCTTTAGAAGGGCAGCGACGATGGACCACCAGTTGAGTATTTCTGGAGGTACGGAGAATACCAAGTATATGGCTTCCTTAGCTGCCCTAGATCAGGATGGAGTAGTGTATAATTCGCGTTTGTCTCGTCTAAACATGACAACAAATCTCGATCAAACTTTTAATAAATGGTTGACCATTGGTGTCGGCATGCAGTATACTCGAAGAAGCGATGGCGGAGTTACACCCAATATAGAACACGCCATTAAGCAAAGTCCTTATGGCAGTTATAAAGATGCGGCAGGTAATTATGTTCCAGAGCCTATGGAATATTCGCTTATCGCCAATCCAATGCGTAACGTAAATGCTATCCAAGATAGATATAACAATAACTTTTTTCTTTCTGGTTATGCCAATATCTTGTTGCCGGTAAAAGGTTTGTCTGCAAGATCGAACTTCGGATATAACTACAGAAGTGGTTTTACCGGAACTTACTACGGACGCAATACTTTTGATGGTAGAGAGCAGGCAGGTTTAGTAGGCGGTAGTGCTTCCATTAGCAATTCGCACTACAACGACTATACCTGGGAAAATATATTGAAATATGAGCGTGAACTGGGAGACCACCGTTTCGATGTTACAGGTTTATTCAGTATGCAGCAAACGAAAAGTGTAGGTTCTTCTCAAAGTGGACAAGGATTTGTTACTGATGATACACAATATTACATGATGAATACGGCAGCACGTAACATCATTAACGATTCCAGCTTATCGGAAACTGCCTTACTGTCTTACATGGGCCGACTGAACTATAGTTATAAAGGAAAGTATATGCTTACTTTAACCGGACGTAGTGATGGTGCTTCTGTTTTTGGAATAAATAATAAATATGCATTTTTCCCTGTAGCAGCAGCAGCTTGGCATATTGGTGAAGAAAGTTTCTTAAAAGATAATGTAAAATGGATAGACATGTTGAAACTACGTGTTTCGTATGGTGCAAATGGTAACCAGGCCATTACGCCATACAGAACGTTAGATCGTCTGTATTCAAACGTAAAATACATATGGGGAGATGCAGGTATAGCGGTAAATACGGCTTACTTAGCTGGCGATGGCGTTGGTAATCCCAACTTAAAATGGGAAACTACCTACTCTACCAATATAGGATTGGATTTCCAATTTTTTAAAAATAGATTGGGCGGTACCATTGATGTCTATAACTCTAGAACAAAGGATCTGTTAATGACACGTACTGTTCCGATTATGAACGGATATAGCAGAATTTGGGACAACATTGGGGAAACGCAGAATAGAGGTGTAGAAGTAACCTTAAATACGGTTAATGTAAATGGAAGAGATTTCAAATGGAACTCTACCGTTGTTTTTTCGCTAAACCGTGATAAGATCGTAGAGCTAAGAGGCGATGGAAAGGACGATATTACCAACAACTGGTTTATAGGTAAACCATTAAGAGTATTCTACGATTATAATATGATCGGTATATGGCAAACGGGTGAGAATTACAGCATGCAACCGGGAGCAGCTGCCGGTGCTGCTAAACTGGAAGATGTAGATGGTAACGGTGTAATCAATACTAATGATAGAACCATTATTGGCTCTAAAAATCCACGTTATATGGCATCTTTTGCCAATAGATTAAACTATAAGAATTTTTATGCCTCTGCATTATTAACAGGCGTTTTTGGGGTATGGCGTGACGATCACATGGCTAATCTGGGGGCTTGGACTTTCGGCATTACCAATTATGTACACGGTGCTAATTATTGGACACCAGAAAATCCAAATGCCACTATTGTTTCTCCTGGTTATCTAAATACCCAAGGACATGGTTACTACAAGAAAGTGAACTACGTGCAGGTTAGAAATATCACTTTCGGATACAGGGTTCCTCAAAATATAACCAAAAAAGTAGGTGTGAGTGGAATTGACATCAATGCAAGTGTGAACAACCTGCATACCTTCTCCAACATCAGGCAGGTGCTCAATTACGACAACACCTGGATGGCCTCTTATCCAACCGCACGTTCATATATGTTCGGCCTAAATGTAAACTTCTAATTTAATACAACACGAAAAATGAAAAATATTATCAAAACAAGCATTGCGCTTATCGTATTAATCTCATTAGGTGGCTGTAAAAAGTTTTTGGAAGAAGATTTGAAAACTGAATTAGCCCCAACCAATACCTATACTAGTACTTATGGATTTGAAGTGGGTAGTGCCGGATTATATGCACTTGCCCGTTCTGAATATAATACTTATGGCGAGGGCGGAGCTTACATCCACAACGGTGCTGCTCCTTACGAAGCTTTGCAGGCAGCAACAGATATTGCAGATGTAATTAACAGCGATGCCTCTTTAATGGCTTTTGCCAACCTTACCCTTACGCCTACAGAACGTTTTGTAGGGACCTACTGGAACTGGGCTTACAGCTTAATCGCTTCGGCTAACTTAATGCTCGTTTATTCAGAGCAGAATACAAATTGGGATTCGCCAACAGACAAAGTTCGTTTCCAGGCCGAAGCACGTTTTTTCAGGGCGTATGCTTATCGTACATTAGTATATCTTTATGGAGATGTACCTTACGTAGAAACGATATTGTACGATTTCAAACTTAATTTCACACGTACGCCAAAAGCTGAAGTAATAGCCCACATGGTAGATGATTTGAAATTTGCAGTACAACATTTACCTACCAATCCAGATCAGGTAAAAGATGGTAAGGTCACCAAATGGGCTGCCAGTCATTTGTTAAGTGAAATTTATTTATTGCAAGGTGATTATACTGCTGCCGAACAAGCTTCTTTGGCTGTAATCAATAGTGGTTATTATGGTTTAATGAAAACTAGATTTGGCGTAAACAAGGATAAAGCAGGCGATGTATTTAGCGATCTGTTTTTAGAGAATAACCAAAATAGATTGGGTGCTGCCGCAAATAAGGAAAGTATTTGGGTATTGCAATTTCAATTTAATGTAGTGGGTGGTGGTACAAATTCTGATGATTGGACACGTAGGGCATGGATACCTAATTACTCTTCGATAACTGGTTTTGTGTTGGCAGATACCTTGGGAGGTCGTGGTATTGCACAGTTGGTACCTATGAAATGGTGGACAGGTACAAATGGTACCAATGCCACCGGAAATGTTGCCGGTATTTTTAGTGCAACGGATATCCGTAACTCAAATTATAACATTAAACGTAATTGGTATTACAATAACCCTAGCGAAGCAGCTTTATTTGGTAAAAAAGCCAATATTACAGAGCAAACCTGGTTTACTACTAAAAATCTGTTCCCTGCTATCACCAAGTTTTTTTATGGACGAGCAGAAAATTTAAGTCTAACAGGTAGTTATAAAGATCGTATGAAATTCCGCTTGGCAGAAACCTATTTGTTGTTGGCCGAAGCTTATCTAGGACAGAACAATCCGGGAAAAGCAGCCGATGCGGTGAACGAAGTGCGCAGAAGAGCTGGCGCCGGAGATGTAGCCGCCGCTCAAATGAATATGGATTTCCTATTGGACGAACGTATCCGAGAATTGGTAGGAGAGGAAAGTCGACGATTTACATTGGTACGTACCAAAAAATACGTAGATCGTGTAAAAGCGTACAATACGGCAATTCAGAATAAGGTTACCGAAGATCACATGCTGTGGCCAATTCCGCAGGCCATTAGAGATGCAAATAGAGATGCGCCATTTCCTCAAAATCCGGGATACAATTAGTAGAATCAAATAAAAAAATGATCTTGATTTAAGAACATCATGAACCCGACATGATTAGTCTAATCGGTAAACACATGGAACAATGATTATGCTAATTATCAAAGGTCCCATCTGAGAACCAGAAACAAAAAAATAAACAGATGAAAAGAATAAACTATTTATATAAAACCTTACTGTTTTTGAGCTTTTTGCTTGGCGTTTCGGCCTGCAAAAAAGAAATTAAGGACATCGAAAAAGTTCAGGAAAAAATGGAGCTTAAGGCTTCGTCAGCAAACATAGTGCTAGACGAAAATAACTTGTCTAAGGACATCATCACCTTCACTTGGAAACCTGCCAGACCACAATCAGATGACCACATGGTAACCTATACAACGAGGTTAGATGTTGTAGGGAATAATTTCGGTACATCAACCGCAATTATGAATTACGAAGATGATGGTGTGTATAGTAAGAGCTTTAGCTCTGAGCAAATACAAAATTGGGCAAATGAAAAATGGAAAATACCTGCCAATCAAACTTTTGTATTAGAGTTTAGGGTGATAGCCGATTGGGAAGGTGGAACCACATTTGAAGCACCAGAAGTACGAACGATAAGAGTGAATGTCACGCCAATTAAAACGGTAGTGTTCGATGCAGATAAGATATTTTTGGGAGGAAGCGCCATCTTAGGGATCAATAAGATCGAGATGCCTAAGACACAGGAAAATGAAAATCAATACGCCTACGTGTTAAATCTTCAGCCAGGTGATTTAGAAATTCCTGTAGAATATAAAGGGGCGACGAATTACATCGCTGCCGCTGATGCAAACACCACCTTAAATGATGGTACTGCCGTGGCTATAAAAACGCGTGAAAACACTTTTGCTTGGAAAATTGAAACTGCTGGTCAATATCGTGTGGTGGTTAATATGCAAAAGGCTACAGCTACAATTTATTCGCCAGCTCAGGCGCTAAAGCCAGCCCTTGCAAATTGGACGTTAGATGGTGCTACCACCACCACAGAGGTTAATGCGCTGTGGACGTATGGAGAACCTACCGGATGGGCATGGAGAGCAGGTAGCTGGACACAGAGTTTGGCCGATCCACAAGTATTCGTATATGTTGGTGCAGCATTATCGGGAAGGACAAAGTTTGGCGTTGCAGCAACCAATCAGGCTTATGTGTATACGGGCAATAATACTGCTACAAATACTGCAGTGACCCTAGGTATATCATATCCTTTGTATAGCGGTTTCAGTGCTAACGAACGCAACGCCTATTTTACCCTGCCTGCAGGAACTAATTTTATGGTGCTAGATATCAGGAACAGGACATTTGTGGCCACAAAACGCTAAAGCAAGTTTGAATAGAAATCAGTTTAATTTATTAAGTATGAAAAAAAATAATTATAAAGCAGTGGTTTATCAAACATTCATGGCCTTGACCTGTTTACTGCTTTTTGCCTGTAAAAAAAATAAGGACGAAGCCTCAAAAGATGCTGAAGGAACTTTGGTCAAACCTAACTATAACAGAAGTACGGTCTTTCGTAATCCATTAAACGGATGGGTAATGTATGGTTCGGGTACTGGTGTTCCATCTTATTGGGATACCGAATATTATGTGCCTGATTTGGGTAAGAGAGTGAAAGCTATAGATTATGCGTCTGCTTGCTATATCCGAACTAATTGGGCCAATTTTAATCCTTCAAATGGTGTTTATGCTTGGAGAGATCCAAGTTCTGCCTTGTATAAAATGATCAAGGGAGCAGAAGAAAGAGGCCTGCCAATTGCATTTCGTATTGTAGTTGATGGACGTGACCAAGGTTTGAACACCCCCCAATTTGTGTTTGATGCAGGAGCAAAGTATTATGTAGAAAATCCTTCCTACCCGAATAGAAAAACTCCTTATCCCCAAGATCCAGTTTTCAGACAGTATTATGCTAAATTCATAGAAGAGTTGGCGAAGGATTTTAATGATCCAAGGAAAACTTCATTTATAGACGCTTACGGACTTGGTAAATGGGGCGAGGCACATAACGTGATCTATTTCGATCCAGCTACCGCTTCTGGTCAAAATGTAGAAGCAGCTAAAGAGGAAGTGATGGATTGGATTTCCGATCTTTATGTTAGAACATTTACCAAAATACCTTTGGTGATCAATTACCATCGTGTAATAGGCGATCCGGTAAGCTGGGGTTCGGCAAATCCCAATGCAGATCGATTGTTGACCAAGTTGATCAATAAAGGTTATAGCCTTAGGCAAGATGCTTTTGGAATGACCGACTACTACCAAAGTTGGGAAAAAGCCTTTGCTAAAAGTTGGAACTTTAAACGCCCAATTCTGATGGAAGGTGGTTGGATTACCAGTGGTACACATCGTTACTGGACCGATCCGAGCGGTAAATACAGAGAGAATTTCCCAGAAGATGTAAGAAAAGGCGAATTTGATGCTTCATTGGAAGCCGCAGTAAATATGATGGACTTCCGTATTGGAGAAACAGAAAGTTGGTTCACAAGAGCATTTTCATTGGTACAACGTTTTACTTCTGAAGGTGGGTATCGTGTATATCCCGATCAGATTTATCTGCCAGAAAAAGTTAACAGTGGGGCCGAAGTTACCATTACACACCGTTGGAGAAACATGGGATGGGCTTATTTTCCTAATAATATCCCGCAATGGAATTTTAAATACAAGGTTGCTTTTGCACTGCTAAATGCTGACGGTAGCGTTAATAAAGTTTTCCTGGATAAAGATGCTGAACCTTCAAATTGGCGGAAGAATGCTCCGGTAAAATATGAACTAAAAGCGGCCTTAGGCGTGCCGGCCGGAACATATACTTGGGCAGTTGCCATTGTCGATACCACAAAAGACAACCAGCCAGGAATTAGGTTGTCTGTAAATGGCGATATCACTACCGAAGGTTGGTTGAAATTGATGAACGTGACTATACAATAGGTTTTTATATAAAAACGCTTAAGCTTTTTAAGTTCACTATATTCTAAAAATGCCCACATGGTTTAGCCCTTGTGGGCATTTTTTATGAAGACGTGAAATTATAAGATTTCGTAAAATTTAAAATCAAGTATAAATAGAAAGATTTAAGCTATTGAATTTGTCCATTACATGCTTTAAACAGGGGGGATTCTGTCGGTAAGCAAGCAGATTTGCTGCTTTTTAAACCGAAATAGGCAGCTCAAAATATAAAGTGTCCATATACATCAATTTTGTACAAAACCAAACCATTTTCGTACAAAAACGAACCCTTCGAATAGGTGATGCCTATAGATTTGTCATAACCATTTATAAAACCAAACCTGTTATGAAAACTACCCAATTGATAGTCATCACTATGATTAGGCATTCCGATTCCAATCGCCCTAATACCCCCAAAAGAAAATCTAATATTCAATGTTTTTCTAACCATAATTCGGTTGGCTAGAAAGTCAATTTACATAAGTTTTACCACACTTTCTATATCTATTGAGTGATGGGTTAGCCTTTAAATAAAGTTGCCTGAGAAAAGTATAATAGCTTTTACATGGAACCGTAGAGGTAATTCGAACAATAATAAATAACCAAAATCGAGCTCGCGAGCTCATTAATATCGTCCGAAAATATATAAATGACCATTAATAAATTAAAACGTATGAGAAAATTTTACTTGAAAACACTAGGCATTTTATGTCTGAGCTTATTTGCTCTTAATGTTAGCGCACAAACAACCTATTATGTTAAAACTGATGGAACAGGTGCTGCTGCTACAGCTACAAGTTGGGGAATGGCCTCAAAAGACTTGCAGGATGTAATTAATACGGCCCAAGCTGGAGACAAAATTTTTGTAGCAAGGGGCACTTATGTGCCAAATAGACCTGCCAATACACCTCATGTAATTGATGTTACAAACAGGGATAATGCTTTTGTGCTTAAAAATGGTGTGAATATTTATGGTGGTTTTGCAGGTACAGAAGCTAACGAAACCCAGCGGATTGCAGGAAATGAAACCCTATTAAGTGGCGATTTGAATGGGAATGATGTGGATGAGAATAGCTCAAATATCAACTCCTATATGACTTTAAATAAAGCCGATAATGCATATCATGTAGTGCTTGTCCTTTCTATAACCTACCCTACAATTTTTGATGGATTTACGGTCACCAAAGGAGATGCTGCTGCTAATACGAGCTCAACACTAACTGTTAACTCCAAAACGATAGACCGAAGACTTGGTGGGGGTATTTACATTTTGGAATCTAGTGATGATCTTAGAATTTCTAATGTTACGGTAACCATTAACAGGGCAAATGGAGACGGAGATACCTTAGGTGGTGGTGGCTCTGGATTTTACATTAACAATAGTAGTCCAACTATTGACAATTGTGAGATCACCAAATCTTTCAATATGAATGCTACGCCTAAAACAGGAGGCTACAATTATGGTTCGGGCATGTCACTGGTGGTATCAAGTAATGCGAATATCACAAATACCGTTTTTTCTGAGAATTTTGGTGGATATGGAGGTGCCGTGGGCATACATACCAGTAGTCCTACATTCACAAATTGTACGTTTAAACTCAATCGTGGTAATGGTAGAGGCGGAGCAGTAGATATTCGCGTTGGTTTTCCAACTTTTACCAATTGTTTATTTTCAGAAAATACGGCGACTGGAAATGGGGGAGGTGCTGTTTATAATTATAATGGAAGAGTGAACTTCTTAAACTGTATTTTTTATAAAAACAGCACTAATGCTACCGGCTCGGCTTATGGATCTGAAAATAATCTTAATTATGGAGCCACTTTTACCAACAACACATTTTATGAAAATAGAAATACCCGTGCAGGTGCTGCGGCAAATTATTGTGCTGGGGTGCACGTTTCAGGAGTGAACAGCGGAACCACATATGCCGACAAAAAGACTTATGTTTATAATAACATCTTTTTCAGTAACACTTTCACGGTAGCAACCAGCGGTACTAACACGCCAGATTTGTACGTGGCTAACGCAACAACTTTGCTTGGAGGTTTCGACTACAACATTATTCAGCATACGGAATATTTATCGGCTGGCCAAAACAATCAAGCCAATGTAAACCCTTTATTTATAAGTACAACACCTGGACATATAGGTTTTTTAGCGCCCCAAAACACTAGTCCAGCCAAAGATGCTGGTAATGATAGCTATAACAATAGTACAATTGATTTTAATGGTAGAATCCGAAAAAATGGCACTATTGATATTGGCGCTGTAGAGTACCATGCTGTATTACCGGTGTCATTGATCAGCTTTATGGCAAAAGTAATTACAGAAGGTGCACAGCTAAACTGGAAAGTTGGCTCAGAAACGAATAATAGACAATATATCATCAGCCGTAGTACCAATGGAAAGCATTATGAAGTGCTAACAAAAGTAAAAGGTATAAGCACTAATGTTACGGCACTCAGTTATAGTTATACAGATAAAACGGTTGTTCGCGGTACCTACTACTATAAATTGGAGCAGGAAGATCTAGATGGAAAAGTTAATTACCTGGCTACCCAAGCGGTAAAAATAAATTTATCTGCTAATTTAAATATTTATCCAAATCCAACCAATGGTCAGGCAACGATAGCCGTAACTGCAGGTAATTATAGCAAATATAGCGTAATCGGTTTGCAGGGCACAACTGTACTTGAGGGCAACATAAGTAGCACTGAGCAGCAAGTAAGTATAAATTTAGTTGGTTTGGTAGCAGGTACATATATCATCAAATTAACAGGAGCGAATGGCAATGGATTTTCAAGGGTAATTAAGCTGTAATAGTCCATATAGCATTTTTCTTTACCATGATGTATCTAATTATTACATAAATCTCTACAATATCAACATCAATATAAGAAGAGGTATTTCTCCATGTTTTCAGCTAAAAAAGCTAAAAAACGATTACCAGAATTTGCTAATTTTTTTTGCTGAAATAGTCTTGTTAAGGTATTCAAAGCTTTGACAAGACTTTATTTTTTAGAGTCTATATGCAATAAAATCAGTTTAAATGTTCAACGTATTTTTGTCGATTGGTACAAAACCTTCTTATTTTTGCGGTTTTTTTATTTTGTAATTGATTCGTTTGATATATTAAGCATAGTTTATGATTTCAAATAATGAACTTAAAAGACGTTCAGGAGAATTATTCGAAAATGAAAATCGGAAAATTTAAAAATTCAGATCTTTCTATTGCCTTAAACGGGAAATCACAAGGGACTTCTTTTTTTAATTTGGAAAAAAGAATATAAAAAATCACTTTTGAGGGGCAAGAATTTTATAGATATAGTTTAGGGCAATAGATTGCACTTTACTAATTTTCCTGAAGTTTTATATATAGTTTAAAAAGTCAGTTTTAATAGTATATTTGTCCTATATATATAGTAGATATTTGATTGGCTTTGACATTAGCTCCATACCATATTTTAACATGCAATCTCCGTTGGATATAGAAGAACATAGCTTATTGTTAAAGTTGCAAAATGGAGATCAATTGGCCTTCAAGAAGCTGATGGAAACCTATAAAAGGGTGTTGGCCAAACGGATTTTGCATATTTTAAGATCTCCGGAAGATACCGAAGAGGTACTGCAGGAATTATTCGTACGGGTCTGGATCAATCGAAAAAAGATAAATCCAGACTTGCCCATAAAAGCCTATCTGTTCCATATTGGCGAAAATCTGGTTTTTGATATGATACGTAAAGCTAACCGCGAAAAGCGTTTTGTTTTAGCCTATAGAAATGTACAGTCCAAAGAAGCTTATAGCCATATTGAAGAAAGCTTATACTTAAAAGAAAATCGGGAGCTATTGGACCAAATTATTGCACAGGTTCCGGAACAATCTAGAAAGGTATTTACACTGTGTAAACTGGAGGGGCGAAGCTACGATGAGGTGAGTAAATTACTGTCTATCTCTATAGCGACCGTTAATTCACATATTACCAAAACCAATCGTTTATTGCGGGGGTATCTAAAAGACAATTCGGGTGTCGCTACAATTCTGGCTTTAGGCTATATTTTCTCAAATTTAAACTAACCATCGTTAGTGCTTTCCTGCTGAAGAAAAATAGGGAAAGCTATGAAGATTTTTCAATGATTGTATTCATAACCGATGTTTTTTTTAAAATTATTTGTCTGTTAATCAGTTTTTTGTGATTTTTTTTTGATTAGCAATCATTGCTTTTTTGCATAGGAACGTATAGGGTTAATATAAAAACGCAATCATACATAAAGTGAAAGAAGAAAGACTACAGCTGCTTTTTAAAAAATATATGCGGGATAGCCTAACGGCTGAAGAAGCCAAAGAGCTGGAAAGATATATTGACGACCCTTCGTTGGGGCCACAGCTGCAAAATAGCATAACAGAAGAAGCAAATAGATTCGAGGAAAATGGAGCTATTGCTGACCAGGACATAGATGCTATAGTGGAAGGCTTAGAAAATAGGGTTCAACAACGTTTAGACAAGATGAAAAGAAACAAACAGGTGCCTATACCGCTTTATTGGCGTTACGCGGCGGCCATTATTGTAGTGTTTCTATCTGTAGGTTTACTCTTTTATCCGCTTAGTAACCGACTTGGTTCAACTCAACATTTTTCTACGATCAAAGATATACCTCCAGGCACCAATAAGGCAACTTTGGTACTGGCTAACGGAAAGTCTATAGCACTTAAAGAAAATGTGGAAGGTATCAATGTAACAGATCACCTGATCCGTTATGACGATGGTACTGTGCTGTTGGATCATAGCAACTCACAATACCTAAAGTTGGTCGTTCCAAGGGCTGGAAAGTATAAGCTTAAGCTTTCAGATGGCACCCAGGTATGGTTAAATGCGGCCAGTTCACTGAAATATCCAAGTACTTTTCAGGGAGCAGAGCGTGTAGTTGAAGTGCAGGGGGAGGCCTATTTTGAAGTACAACATGATAGCGAGCATCCTTTTGTTGTGAAGACTGCAAAACAGACGATTAAGGTGTTGGGCACGGCATTTAACATCAACAACTATAGTGATGACAAGGCGACCACTACTTTGGTGCATGGTAAAATAGCACTTACCTCGGTAAGGGGAGCATACAAGGTGCTTGCGCCGGGCGACCAAGCCATCATTAAGGGAGATATCTTTACAATCAACAAAGTCAATACACAAGATTATATTGCTTGGAAGGAAGATCTGATCGTGCTTAACGATCAGGATATACACGATGTTTTTAGGCAGCTTGAACGATGGTATGATGTAGAGTTTGTGAATATAGATGTCATTAAAGCTAATAAGACACTATCTGGGGAAATACCGAGGAACACAAATCTATCTGCCATATTACAGGCGCTCGAAGAACAGATACATGTCAAATTTGAAATTAATGGAAGGAGAATTATGATAAAAACTTAACCCAAAAAACATTGGGCTGGACATAAAAAACCGCAGATGCTACGAACACCTACGGCTAATTGCCAGGCCATAAAAAAGAGATAAATGCTAACACCTATTAATCATTAACCTAACTATACAAATGTATGGATTATAACATACTTGTCAAGGAATCCGGGCGTATTCTTCGCTTGAAGGGAAGGCTTGGCAATAACATGCTGGCATATTACAGATTGATCATGAAACTAACCCTGTTTTTGACGTTTTTTTTTACTTTCGAAGTAGCTGCTTATACACATGCACAAAAAATTAATATAGAAGTTAAAAATGCTCCTATGAAAAGTGTATTGCAGGAACTTAGGAAAAAAAGCGGTTACGCTTTTATATACAATGATCGCGATTTAGATAAGGCTGCGCCAGTTTCTGCAAAAATCAATGACCAAGAACTACTTGAAATATTGCCCTTTATTTTTGAAGGCCAGCCCTTATCCTATACCATAAAAGATAAGCTGATCAATATTACGCCAAAGAAAATGGCCAATGGCACTAATATTTCGCTAAACATGGCCTACCAAGAACCTATTATCGGCCGTGTAATCGATGAGAAAGGCCAGCCCTTAGCGGGAGCTACCATATTTGTTTTAGACAAAGATGGCAAAAGAACCAACAAGCAGACCGCAGCCGATAGAGAGGGTAATTTTCAGCTCATAGGCGTAGCTGATGGAGCCATACTCGAAGTGTCTTATTTGGGGCATGTGCCCACTAAAATAGCGGCAAAAGCTCAGCTGGGTGCCATAACTTTGAAGCCTTCCGTAACCGAAATGAAAGAAGTTGCTGTAGTGGCTACCGGTATGACGGTGCGTGATAAGGAAACTTTTACAGGGGCAGCATCCGTTTATTTGGGCAAAGAACTTAAGGCTGTTGGAAATGTGAATGTAATCCAGAGTTTAAGGTCATTAGATCCCTCGTTTTTATTGATTGAGAACAATCTTGCTGGTTCAAATCCAAATGTTTTGCCAACTATAGAATTACGCGGACAAACCAGTATTACTACCACATCGCTCCGCGACGAGTTTTCAGACGATCCGAACCAACCATTGTTTATTTTAGATGGTTTTGAGGCTTCGCTAAGAACAATTGTAGATTTAGACATGAACCGTGTATCTTCTATTACGGTACTAAAAGATGCTGCTTCAACAGCCATTTATGGTTCTCGTGCCTCTAATGGGGTAGTGGTAGTAGAAACCATTCAGCCAAAGGCAGGACAAATTCGCTTAGGCTATACCACCGATATGACTTTAGAATATCCAGATTTAAGCGCATACAACATGATGAATGCATCGGAAAAACTTCAGTTTGAAAAGTTGTCGGGTGTTTACAATGCCCCATCAGCCTATCCCGAAATGCAAAATGCTTATTATGACCCCTTGTATTCGCAAAAACTACAGCAAGTGGTCAGTGGCGTTAACTCTTATTGGTTAAGCGACCCTTTGCAAACAGGTTTTTCGCAACGCCATACTTTATACGCAGAAGGTGGGTCACAAGCATTGACTTTTAATGCTGGGGGTAATTATCGTGTGTTACGTGGCACTATGAATGGTTCTGGTCGAAAAGATTGGGGAGTTCGTCTTAACTTATCTTATCGTAGCCATAAACTCAAAATAAATAACAACGCTTATGTAAATGGCTATAGGGCCGACGAATCTAACTATGGTAGCTTTTCTACCTGGGTAAATATGAACCCTTATTATGAAAAGGTCAGTGCAGCTGAACCGTATGTGTTCAGTTTTTATGATTCGAATAGTAACACTTACTACAATCCTAATGTACCAACAAGTTATATTCGTGTAAGTAATCCACTCTATAATGCAAGCTTAAATAGTTTCGATTATGCCAGTAATGTTTCTATAACAAACAATCTACAGCTTATTTACGACCTGTCTAAAGCTTTAAGAATACAGGGTTCTCTCCAGGTTTCTAATAGTTCTACTGCTACAAATGTCTTCAAATCACCATTGCATACTAGTTTTGAAGATGTAGAGCAACTGAAAAAGGGAACCTACCAATACAAGCAAACTACGGGCTTATCTTATACCGCTAACGCCATGGTTTCTTATGCCAAACATACAGGTAAGCATGCTTATCAGGTCAATTTGAGGGCAGAACTACAAGACAAGACCAACAGACTTAAAGGTTTTATAGCTGAAGGTTTTCCTACTTCTACCAATGGTAATCCACGTTTTGCCTATGGTTATCAGGAAAATGGTAGTCCTCTTGCTGTGAATAGTGTTTCAAGACGTAATTCTTTGATTGCTAATGGATATTATTCTTATGACGAAAGGTATAATGCAGACGTTTCCTTTACTTATGATGGATCTACATCTTTTGGGGTTCAAAATAGCTATCAACCATTTGCTTCTTTTGGTTTAAGTTGGAACATCAATAAGGAAAAGTTCCTGAAAGCTGCTGACTGGATTGATAATTTAAGGCTAAGAGCTTCGTATGGGGTAACAGGTAACCAGAATTTCACTTCTGCAACTTCCATATCTACTTATAGCTACATGACGAGTTTTAATTATTTTGGACAGGGCGTAGAACTGACAAAATTGGGCAATGCCAACTTGAAATGGCAGAATACCTATCAGACGAATTTAGGCTTAGACGCGGCATTGTTTAACAATAGGTTCACCCTACAGGTTAATGCCTATCGCAAGTATACAAACCCATTAGTAATTGCCATCGGTTTGCCTACTTCTACCTCATTGGCCGACTATGCCATTAATGCTGGCAATTTAAATACCAAAGGGATAGAAGCTAATATCCGCTTTGCGCCAATATATAAACCTGCAGAAAGGTTTACTTGGTTTGTAGGGGTAACAAGTACGGTGATGAGCCAAAAATACAATGGCTTTAATAATATTCTATCGGGATTAAATGAAAGCCTGCAGTCACTAAATTCGCTTACACGTTATAAAGATGGCTACGATTTTTATGACCTATGGACCGTACCTTCCTTGGGCATAGATCCTGCCAGCGGTAGAGAGATTTTTCTCAAAAAAGATGGTACCCAAAGCTTTACCTACAGTTATGACGACGTGGTTAAAGTGGGTAACAGTCGTCCAGATTTCCAGGGAGTGATTAGTAACACTTTGTCCTATAAGGGGCTAACCTTTGCAGTGTATGCGCGTTACATAATTAATAGAGACGTTTGGAACGATGCGCTTTTTAACAAGGTGGAGAACGTATCACTGAATAGGATTATTAACAACAATTTAGATGCCAGGGCATTATATGACAGGTGGCAACAACCAGGAGACCAGGCACAATTTAGGGCTGTTTCATTAACCAGTACCACCAATATGTCGTCTCGTTTTGTACAAAAAGAAAACGCTTTATCTATAGAATCTGTAAGCTTAGGATATGAGTTTAAAAAGAATAAATGGATGGATAAAGTGGGCGTTTCTAATTTAAGGTTAAATGGATTTACCAACGATCTGTTTTACCTCTCAACGGTAAGAAGAGAACGCGGTGTAGATTATCCCTTCGCCAGATCTTTTTCATTTAGCTTAACGGCAAATATCCAATAATGTAAATCTTATGAAGAAATTAAAATACTTATTTTTTATCCTTGTATTACCTATATTATTAGGTTCATGCAGTAAATGGCTCGATGTACAGCCAGAGGATAAATTAACAGAACAACAGATTTATTCCTCGAGAGGAGGTGTGGCCGAGGTAATAAATGCCTTGTACCTAAAACTTGGTTCCAATAATCTCTATGGACAAAATCTCACCTTGGACAAGTTGGACTTGTTTGCACATCGATACCATGCTTATGCAACTAATTCAAGGTATTATAATTTTATCCACCATAATTACGAAGATGAGACCGTTAAAGCGTCTATAGACAATATATGGAAGGGATTATATGAAGTAATTGGCAATGCCAACCAGTTTTTGGCCAATCTTAAAAAATACCCTGGTGTATTAACCAAAGCTCAAGAAGAGCAGTACATGGGAGAGGCTTTAGCAATTAGGTCTTTGGCCCATTTCGATCTTTTGCGTCTTTTTGGACCGGTATATGCTCAAAATCCTATGGCACCTTCTATACCTTATTATCGTAACCTTGGTGCAGAAGTAGGCAGTTTCTTACCTGCAAATGTAGTGCTCCAATATATTTTGGAAGATTTAGATCAGGCAATCGTTTATTTAGGTAAAGACCCCATTATTAATCAAAATGGCACAGATAACTATAATAATTATCGATTGAATCTGTATGCTACATTGGTGCTCAAAGCTAGAGCATTGATGTGGAGAGGCGAGGCAGCTGATAAAGCGAAAGCATTGGTACTGGTTAAGCAAGTAATTGCCAATGCGGCTAAGTTTCCTTGGGTTACCCATGCAGAGGTTACAGGAAGTGCAGCAGATGCAAATAGGATATTCTCTACCGAAATTCTCTTTGGCACCTTTAACAATAAACTTTATGAACAGCAGAACTTATTGTTCTCTTCCAGTATATCAGAATTGCGTATTCTTTCTACAGGACCAAGTAACTATGTGGATAATGTATATGAAGGCAACCAAGGCGATTATCGCTTTGTATATTCTTGGCCATATCCTTCTGGTGGTGCAGTTACTTTCAGGACCTTTATCAAATATCAGGACATGTCTACTTCTACGCTCACCCGTAGGTTTACCATTCCCTTAATTAGACTAAGTGAAGCCTATTACATAGCGGCAGAGTGCGAAACAGACCAAAATCAGGCTTTGGATTACCTAAATACGGTGAGGCAGAAGAGAAATCTATTGGTGAATATTACCAATTACAATAACTTAAGGAGCGAACTTACCAAAGAATATTTGAAAGAGTTTTATGGTGAAGGGCAGTTATGGTATTATTATAAGCGTAATCAATTTACGAGCATACCTAGTCCAAATACCGTATCTGGAGCAGGTAATTTCTCTATAGCGCTTTCTACTTATGTATTTCCGATACCTGATTCGGAGCTTAATTCACGTTAAATTGTACGTTATATGTATAACAGAAATAAATTATCAATTACTTTAATAGTGGCTACTTTAGTTTTGGCAACTTGGTCGTGTAAGAAAAAAGACTTAACCTTATATGATGAGACCGCCAACGGTAGTAGCGTGTATTTTAAAGAAGCCATTAATGCCAAAACCCAGCTGATAAAAACCATATCATTTGGTTACGAGGGCTATAGTGTGAAAGATTCAATAGTGGCTATCCCTGTAGCGGTTACCGGGTATCCAAGTAATCAAGATAGGCCTTTTAAGCTAAAACTTACTGATGCCACTACGGCAATAGCCAATCATCATTACGCTTTCCTTCGCGAACCCGTTATTCGTGCTGGTAGGGTGGTAGATACCCTGTTGTTGAAGATTAACAGAACTGCCGATATGACCACTACTCAGTTTGCAATAGATCTACTTTTAGAAGAAAATGAGACCTTTACTACTCGCTTGGTTGATCCAACTAAAATTTACCTTAAGTATACGGTCTTGGTGGATGATATTGCGGGTATTTCCCACTTATGGACAACCTCTGTTAGGGCCACCGCCGTATTGTCTTATTTTGGTACATATTCGCGTAAAAAGGTAGATCTCATGTTAGAAGTATTGAAACTAGACCCCGCTTTCTTTTATGATACTTCTGCTACCGCACCAACCGTTACACAGGTACTTTCCTACTCAAGATATATGTTCTATTGGCTTAACAAAGAAGCCGCAGAAGGACGTATCTATTTGGATGAAAAAGGAGAAGTAATCAAAATGGGTCAATATGCAGGTTAGTTAGATCATAATAACATTAACATGTTTAAATGGAAATTATGAAACATCATGGCTTAACATCTTCGGATTTATGCCGACGGTTTCATCAAAAAACAAATTTATGCAAATGAAAAAACAATATCAGGGCGTCCTTGTGGCCATTACCCTTTTGGTAGGAATAAGTATTATGGTTACCGGATGCCGTAAAGATTTAGGGAATTATACCTATGATCAAATAGATTCACTAGCGATAGGCAATATATTGGAAAGCTATCAGTACAGTACGGGTATTTCTGCTAATATTCAGCCAGAACTTAAGTTTCTACGTGGAACATCTTTTAACGAAAACGATTATAGTTACGAATGGGCTGCTTATACCGGTAATACCTCTACTAAGAAAATTATACATACCGAAAAAAACCTGGATGTAGCACTTCCATTGCCTATAGGCAGATACACGGTATATTATGTAGTTAAACAAAAATCAACAGGCATTACTTGGCAAAGAAGGTTTAATCTTGAAGTATTTGGAGCTTTCCAGCCTGGTGGTTGGTTTGTACTGAATGATATTTCGGGTAAATCGAGATTAGATTATTACCAAGAAAATCGAGATACTTGGAATTCCTTTCCCGTCATTTATCGTGATTTAACCTCACTTATAAAGGATGTTAATACAGGTAATTCAATGCAACTTAGTGGCAAACCGCTGTCAATTACGGCTTTTTACAATAAAGATGGGGTTAACGCCAGTTCGCATTATCGTCTTTATATCAATACAGACAAGGAAACTGAATGGATTAATGTGACCACAGGTTTTACTTGGGATAAGTTACGCTATGCTTTTAGCAATGAAACGGTTTCGGGAGAACCTGCTTCCGTTTCGGCGATATATCCAGGGACTACAGCTTGTGCATATGCTTATAAAGACCACCAACTTTACCTATACCATCAAGTTTACTCCTTATATGGTACGCCAGTTAACCGTATATCAGGTATTGCTGGTACTTTCCCAATATCAGAGCATTTTGCCGCTCCATATAATACGGCTATGCATGCCATCTTTTTCGATACCCAGAACAAACGTTTCCTCAGAAGCTTTATGTCTTCGGTTGGGGCTACTGTGCTAAATATATCTGGACAGGGACTTAATTTGGCCAATGTAGGTAAGGATTTGGTTTGGATGGGATATACAAGATCTTTTAATGGGCAAGCCGTTGCGATATTAAAAGATGCTGGTCGTTATTATTTAGCACGACTTGGTTTTCCTTATCCTACTACTACAGCTACTGCCATTACCATTAATGTAACTTCCTTTGAAGATATTACCGATCGATTAACTGGTATCGCCACAGCAGATAAATTTGTGCTCGATCAACAATATGGCTACTTATTTTATGTGAGTGGTAGTAAGCTCTACCAGTATGATATGGATAATAAAACTGTTAAAGTAGCCAAGGATTATGGGAGTAGGGCGATATCGCTGTTAAAAGTGAATAGGCTTACCTTAACGAGTTCTTCAACAAATATTTCAGGAAGACTGCTTTCCCCAGGCTATGGTATTATTGTGGCCAGTTATGACGTACAGAATCCAAACACTTCGGGAACAGTCGAATTTTTTGTGGCATCTGCATTAATGGGAAATCTGACTACCTCTACCGAAACCTTTAGCGGTTTAGGCAAAGTAGTAGATATAGCCTACAGTGAGCTTTAAACATAAAATTAGTGCGGATTTCGCATGATTAATCATCAGTATTAAATTTTGAATATGAAAAAAATAATTTTATTTGCGGTGTTGATATTGCCATTTTCGGTTTTTGCACAGCAGTCATTTACAATTAAAGGTAAGGCAGGTGCACTCAAAGATGGCAAAAAAGTTTACCTATCCTACTTCTCTAAAACAGGAAATGTATTAGATTCAAGTACTATAAATAAAGGACAATTTTCCTTTAAAGGACGCATTAATGAGCCTTCAAAAGGTACTTTGTCACTAAAACCCGAAATAAAAGGGGATAAGAAAGATGCATTGGTCCTATATTTAGAACCAGCTACCATTTTAATTGCTGTTGCCGATTCGTTGAAATATGCACAAATTACAGGATCTGCTGTGAATGCAGATGAGGCAGTACTTAGGGAATTGGCCAAATCGGCACAAGATGAGATAAATACGGTAAATGTAGCGTATCAGAAAGCAACCCCTCAGCAAAAAAGAGAAGCCGAATTTATGAGGTCTTTCTCTAAGCGTTATACAGAAGCCACAGAAAAGTTATTGCAGATACAGCTTGCATTTGCCAAAGCACATCCTAATTCCTTTGTTAGCATAGAAGCTTTAACATCGTTAGCTTCAAAAGAAAAACTTTTAGATGAGGCAGAGAAGGTATTTTTGGCCTTGTCGCCAGAAGTTAGGCAAACTAAAGCGGGGAAAGCCGCTGCAGAAACTTTTACAGCAGCTCAGAAAACTAAAATTGGACAACCAGCCATTACAATTATCCAAAATGATGTTAACGGAAAACCTGTAAGTTTGGCCGATTTTAAGGGGAAATACGTCCTAATTGATTTCTGGGCTTCCTGGTGTGTGCCGTGCAGAAAAGAAAACCCGCATTTGGTTAAAGCATACCATCAGTTTAAGGATAAGGGTTTTACCATATTGGGCATATCACTAGATAAACCCGATGCTCGTGATGCCTGGATAAAAGCAATAGCCGACGATCAATTGGAGTGGCCCCAAGTGTCTGATCTTAAATTTTGGGATAACGAAGCGGCCAGAGCCTATGGTGTAAAATCCATCCCGTCAAATTTTCTGATCGATCCAAATGGAAAGATTATTGCCAAAGGTCTTAGAGGAGAAAGGCTTGCTACTAAACTTGCCGAATTGATAGGCAGTGAAACGAACGGCAAATAGTGCATTAACAGGCTCACCAAATCCAATGTGCTAAAGTAAGTCTTGTTAAGGTGATCTTCATCTTGGCAAGACTTAACTTCTTAAAAACTTTAAATGATTTTTTTTCGAACTGCTCATTGATAAAGTTTTTTTTGTAACAAAAACCATCTTAAATAGCTAAATCTTCTTACTGATTGGCAAAAGGCCAGGTCGAAATTTATTATCGCTACCCACTTCCAATTCTTATTGCCTATCTCCGAGAAATTGTTTATGGGTTCAGACAAATAGGAATAACAACCAAAAGGTATAAAGAAACAGCGCTTTTTAAGGCTTATGCTAATTTTATACAAGATAGTGATAAGCACGTACGTTATTTATTGGCAGAATAATGGGCTATTGATTTTAGCTCTGTGGTCTTAACTTCGTTTATTAAATGATCCACATTTCCTTGTATATTGCAACTTTATGGCGTTAAAGGGTGGTTATGGTAAATGAAAGTGAAAAACCTGAATTTTGGGAATCTAGTTTTATTGAAAAGCAAGAAATGTGGGGTCTTGAACCTTCAAGATCGGCCATATTGGCAAAAGATTTTTTTATAGAGAAATCAGTAAAAAATATACTTATTCCGGGAATTGGCTATGGCAGAAATGCGCAGATTTTCAAAGAAAATGCAATAACCGTAACAGGAATTGAGATCTCAAAAACGGCTATTGAAATGGCAAGAAAGCATTATGGAAGAGAGATGATGATTCATCATGGATCTGTAACCGACATGCCATTCGATAACTACCTGTACGAAGGCATATTCTGTTATGCGCTGATCCATCTACTTGATGCCAGTGAACGGAAGAAATTGATCGAGGATTGTTATCGCCAACTATCAGATCATGGCTATATGATTTTTACGGCCATTTCCAAAGAAGCACCCAATTATGAAAAGGGTAAGCTTATAAGCAAAGATCGTTATGAAATCTTTGAAGGAGTGAAGATGTTTTTTTACGACAGAATATCAATTCAATCAGCATTTGGAAAATTCGGACTATTTGAAATCATAGAAATTAAGGAGAACCAGCCATTTTTTTTAATTAAATGTAAAAAAGAAAAATAGATAGATTGGCTATAGCAACAACTTCTATCTAAATTTTAATGTTGTTTTTCGGTTTTCTTGTTTGGTTTTCTTTTGGATGATTGATTTCTGTTTGGGCTTTTTTGAACCTTATTTAACTGTTTTCTAATGTAGATATGTTTTACATTGCCCTTACCACTTTCCCTTTCATCCACTTCCAGTCCTTCTATGCTCTTGATCAATGGGAGCAATTTGGTGAAACCATAGTTTCTGGAATCAAAATCGGGTTTTTTCTTGATCATTAAACTGCCAAGGTCACCAAGGTAGGCCCAGCCAGACTCATCTGCAAGATCACTAATACTGTCAGAAAAAAGCTTGATGATCCCCGAATCGACTGTGCTCAAAGGTTGTACTTTTTGTGATTTTATGGAGGTTTCTTCTTTGTTGGGGAGGGTGGTGTCTTCAACAGGAAGTGGGTTGAGACTAAGTATCTCAATATAGATAAATTTATCGCAGGCCGTTATAAAGGGTTTTAAAGTCTTTTTTTCACCTATGCCAATAACCTTCATGCCGGCTTCACGTAGCCGGGTAGCCAAACGGGTAAAATCACTATCGCTAGATACAATACAGAAACCATCCACTTTTCCAGTGTACAGGATATCCATAGCATCGATAATTAGCGCACTGTCGCTCGAATTTTTTCCGCTTGAATAGCTGTACTGTTGTATAGGGGTAATGGCATTTTCCAAGAGCACTTTTTTCCAGCCAGAAACCGTTGGTTTGGTCCAATCTGCATAAATCCTTTTAAAAGTTGGAGTGCCATATTTAGCAATTTCCTCGAACATTTCCTTTACATGTACATAGGGTACATTGTCTGCATCGATTAATACCGCAAGTTTTAAATCTTTTTCCAACTTCATGGAGTTTAGTTTATAAATCTTTTTCCCAAATATAGGTTAAAGTTAGACATTCTTTACTTAAGCAGATTATCGTGGCAATTATAAATGCTTAACGAAGCAATTAAGAGCTTCGCTTTTAAAAGAGATAAGAAAGCTGAAAAATGATTTTATAACAAACCGGATGTTTGGTATCTTTGATGTTATGGAGAATGCTTATAAACGTAAAAAGGAGCCGGAAGTGAATAGGCAATTGATTATTGATGCAGCTACCGAGATTGGAGCGAGAGAAGATTGGCATCAGGTTACTTTTAAGGCCATTGCCGATCAGACCGGACTGAGTAAGGGAGGTATCATACATCATTTTAGGAACAAGGAAGAGTTATTGGAGGAAATGATGAAACAAGGGCTTGATGAATTGACCGAATCGGTAAGACAATATAAGTTGGATAGTGGTCCTTTAGAAAAAGATGGTAGTTTGGCCTATCTGAAATTTATTGTCAGTAAGAGTGATGATGAGCATTATAGAAAGAAAATGCGAATTGTTCTTCAGGCCATTATGGCCTATGGGCATTATAAGGAAATGTGGGATCGTTGGTATCAGGAAAATATATTGCCGCCAGAGGGGGATATAGATGTACACGGACTGATCACCATGTTGGTTGCCGATGGCATATGGTACACCGAAAACTTGGGTTATGCTGTGCTAACCGAGAAGAATAAGCAGGATATAATTGACTATTTAAAAAGAAAACCATGAAGTATTTATGTCTTGTGCTGGCCATCTAAGTTCTGGTTTTCTGAATGCTGTTAACCAGTTTACTATTTATTCTTCCATCATTTTATAAAATCTTTTTTATGAGCGAATCTCAAGAATCCGTTGTCCATGAGGATAAAACATTTACAAATATTGATTATACCGAGAAAAAGTTGTTGAACAGAGCGTTTGTCAGGTGCGAATTTATAAACTGCAACTTTACAAAAAGTGATTTGCGCAACAATGACTTTGAAGGCTGTCACTTTAAACAATGTAATTTCTCTATGGCTGTGATTGATGGTGCAGGTTTCAGAGATGCAATCTTTACAGAGTGTAAGATACTAGGAGTTAATTTTACCAGGTGCAACAGGCTCATGTTTTCCTTTTCTTTTATAAAATCCTACCTTGATTATTCTACTTTTTTTGGCACAAAGTTGAGGAAGACAAACTTTATAGATTGCTCCTTGAAGGAAGTAGATTTTACCAAAACTGATTTGACCGAAGCGGTTTTTGGGAATTGCGATTTAATTGGGGCTACTTTTTTGAATACTACTTTGGAAAGGACAGATTTTAGAACGGCCTATAACTTTGGTATTGATCCAGATATGAATAAAATGAGAAAGGCCAAATTCTCTATAATGAACCTTAACGGCTTGCTTTATAAATATCATCTGGATATTGATGAAAATCGGGATTAACCGTTGGCAATTTTGTTTAATCGTGATTAGAATTCATTGGAAATTGCATTTGTAAGGTCATATAACAGCCATTGCTGTTGTTTTATGGCCGTTTTTTCTTGCCCAAGCAATTTGATAAAATCCTGTACGCCTATGGGTTCATTCCCATTACCATGGATAAGCACCAAGCTGCCGGCCTTGGCCTGTTGCCCTTTTGCAAGCCAAGCATCACTGCCAATGGGAATAAGGCCATAACTGCTAATTTTGTCAACAAGTTGTTGATCGGAAATCAGACCGGGAAACCTGAAAAATACCGAAGGCATCAATCCCTCCCTTAGCATGGATACTTCCAATCCCAAAATTTCGAAATCTATATCGGTGCCAGCAGCTAAAAGGAAATTTTTATTGAGCTGTAAAGAAGGATTATAATAGTGGTTATAGGTATGATTGACCCAGGTAATGCTAATTTTTCCTGAACTGACCAGACTCTTTAGCCATTGCATATCATCCTGATGGGTAAGAGAAAAACGACCCGTTAATGAAAGTGCAACAGGGACGGGACGTTCCGTATACTGAAAAGCATTGATAATGGAGGTGAACAAGTTACGGTCGAGCCCTTTGTGCGATGGGCAAAGATCTATGGTTAAGGTAATGCCCTTTTCTTTGGGAAAACCATGGGTAATGCCTGCATTTTGTAAGGGTAATGCGGCTGCTTGTGTCTGTATTAAGGCTTTGATATAAGGTGAAGTAATTAAGGTCGACTTTAATTGATCAAATGAACAGGGACTAAATTTGGCAAGTGTGGTTGCGGCCATGATTTTAGTCGTCATGTCTTGTGGGTTGACCGTCAGATAGCAGGTTTTGCCATCTTTTTCGAACTGGCGTAAAATAATCAGGTTTTTTCCTTGGTCATCGGCGGTTGCAAATCTGACTTTGTAGTTGGTAATGATAGTCTGTGCTGTTGCCGACAGGCAGTTTATAACCAAATGTACTATTAATAAGATTGCTGGGAGGATAAAATGACGAGAGGTTTTCATGCTATTTTGATAGGGCTTATGAGGTGATTACTTTTTTGGCTATACTTAACTTAAATATAAACATATCTATCTTAAAAAGTGTACAGCCAAAAACTAACCACTATCCTCCTCTTTATTTTTTACTGTGCATCGTAAATGATCACCTTTTCAAAATAAATCCTGAATTCATCTAAAAAGGCTTTATGTATAGGATGTACCTGATATACATCATGAGCAGCCAGATCATCAAAAAATAAAATCAAGCTAAAAGTATAGGTGGTATCAACTACAGAACGTTCAATAGGTGCTGGAGTGCCCACATGAAATTTTTGAACAACTTCAATTTGCTCTAAAGAATTAAGGCCAGCTAAAAAAGCTTCTTTTTGTGCTTCGGTGGTATCGGCTTTTAACCAAAATAATACATGGTGTGCAATCATATTTTTTTTTTGGGACGAAGATAGAAAAATTGGTTAACTGTTTAAATTGGTTATTTGGTTAATTGTTCATAGATCTATTTCTAGAAGTTTTATTAGGTCGGTGTTATTTCTACAGCTTCAACAATTAAACAGTTCAAACGATTAACCCATATCGTCAATTCTAGAAACTATTTTATTTGATAAAATTCATGGGTAGGAATTTTGTTTTCTGCCAGTTTATTTAAAATAAATGGTCGATGATAAAAACCTGTAATGACGATGATTTTTTTTTCAGGGTTTAGTTTAATCTGTTTCATCACATTGCTGGCAATGGCGTTGTTTCTTAGGTTGCCTTCAAAATTTGCCCATAATGCAAAATATTGTCTCATGGTCACGGTATCTTTTTTTGCATCAATTAGCTTTGACTCTGCAAATACAGGGTTGGTATCTACGATTTTTTTAATTGATAAATATTTGGATATGATTAAGTTGTTGATGATTTGGTCAATTTTGGGTTGGTTAATGCTTTGTAAGCTGGCATTTTTATAAGCGCTTGCAACAGAGTCTAGGTAAGCTAATTCGTCCCAGATTTTCTGCTCCTCTTTATTGAATTTTTTTTCGTTGTTAAGCTGATTTAGTTTTTGCCATACAGGCCCTGCTTCAGGATATATTCCAATACTTTTTCTATAACTATTCCTACCTTCAAATTCAATAGGCCTAATGTTAACCAAAGGATTTTTCATTTTATATCTTACGGTGGCAATATATTCATTCTCGTCATAAAGATGTTTGAAGGTAAAATCATCATAAAAATTGCTTGAGTCTGCTTCGAGCAAAATAATATCAGGTTTAAATTTTTGTAAGATGTTAAAAAGAGAATCAGCATTTACTTTTTGAGTAGGAAAATGAACGCTACCCAAAACAACAACTTTAGGTTGAGCTAGAACATGATTTAACGAAATAAAAATTAAAATTAGACTTGTTGGTAAATGGATGAGCTGTTTTTTCATTTTTAATTTTAAGGACGATAAAGTTTAATGAATGTTGCATCATTTTATTTTAATAATGGAGAGGTATGGAGTAACTCAAGTAACGATTAACCAAATTTTAAAGTTTAAATAATTAACAGTTGCTTTCAATTCTATAACAAAAATTAAAAATTATATAAAAACCTTTCCTTCTTTTTCTTCATCTTTGTTAAATAATGAAAAAAGTACTGTTAACCTTTATGGCTGTTTTTTATCTGGCAATTGCCAGTGGAGCAGGTGTGCACCTTCATTATTGCATGGGCAAACTGGTAGATTGGAGCCTAGTTAAATCTGAAAAGAAAGCTTGTGGTTTCTGTGGAATGGAGAAAAAAGAAACTGCAAAAAAATCTTGCTGTAAGGATGTACAACATCAGGCAAAGGTAGACCAAGCGCAGAAAACAAATGCGCAGATTTACAAATTTGAGCAGCAGGTTTTTATTTTACCTTCGTTAAAGCCTATTACGGCCGAATCGACTCCTTTGGTAAGCACTATTGCTTACGAGATCAATAGTAATGCCCCTCCTTTAGGGCAGCAACTTCCCCTTTTTATTAAAAACTGTACTTACAGGATTTAAAATACCCTTTTTCTTTTATTGATTGGGTTTTTTGCTATCATCATCATTTTGATGAGTTTAGTGAAAAGACATCTATTTTAGTTTGAAGCATTTTCACTACAGATTTCTCACCTACGTTCGAAATGACATGGTAGACTACCCAATTGGCTATTCAAGCCATTTTATCCAAAAACCAATTTATTAATCCGTTGATTCCTTTGTGCTTTGCTTATGTAAGCATTTTGATCGACAACAAAAAAATTAAACATGAAAGCATTAAAAACGATTGCTATTGTAGCATTGACTATGATTGGAAGTGCAGCTTTTGCCCAAACTAAAACCGACAAAATCAAAGTATTGGGTAATTGTGGTATGTGTAAAAAACGTATTGAAACAGGTCTTAAAGATGCAGCCATCACTTCGGCAGTTTGGGACAAAGACACCAAATTTTTAACTGTAAGTTATGATAGTGCGAAAATTAACAATGAAGCTATTCAGCAAAAAATAGCTGACCTGGGTCATGATACGCCTAAAATGAAGGCCAAAAATGAAACATATGACAATTTGCCGGGCTGTTGTAAATATGACCGTACCGGTAAAACAGAAAAAGCACACTAGTTCAGCAACCCGTCATTGCGAGTAACATCGTGAAAGGCAATGACGGGTCACAAATAATAAAGAAAGAGGGTTATTAAAACATGGTACATAGCATTATAGAATGGTCAATGCGTAACCGATTTATGGTATTACTGCTGGCTATTGCATTATTTGTTTGGGGTGTTTATGCGGTCAAGAAAAATCCTATTGATGCCATTCCAGACCTTTCCGAAAACCAGGTAATCGTTTTTACCGAATGGATGGGCCGTTCCCCCCAACTGATAGAAGATCAGGTAACCTATCCTTTGGTAACCAACTTACAGGGTATTCCCAAGATTAAATATGTAAGAGGATCTTCCATGTTTGGAATGAGTTTTATCTATGTCATTTTTGAGGACGATGTGGATGTTTATTGGGCACGGGAAAGGGTAATGGAACGAATTAGTACGATCTCTAAAACATTGCCAGATGGGGTTGCTCCACAATTGGGACCAGATGGAACAGGTGTAGGCCATGTATTGTGGTATACACTCGATGCACCCAACTTAGATCTTGGAGAACAGCGGGCCATACAAGACTGGTATGTGAAATTTGCCCTTCAAAATGTACCCGGGGTAAGTGAAATTGCTTCTTTCGGTGGTTTTCAAAAACAGTATCAAATTGCTATAGACCCCAATAAGCTTTTGTATTATAAGCTGAGCGTGCCACAGGTAATTGCTGCGGTGAGGAGTAACAATAATGAGGCGGGCGGGCGCAAATTCGAAATGAGCGATATCGGCTATATCATTAAGACTTCAGGGTATCTTAAATCTATTGATGAGATTGGCAATATTCCGGTAAAGAATCAAAATGGTACCCCCATTCGAGTGTCTGATCTGGGCACTGTACAAATGACGGGAGAAACCAGGTTGGGTATTTTTGACCAGAACGGTGAAGGAGAGCGTGTAGGAGGGATAGTCGTAATGCGTTATGGAGAAAACGCAGCCAAAGTTATAGAGAAGGTAAAGTTAAAAATGGCTGAAGTGGCCAAAGGATTGCCCAAGGGTGTAAAATTCGACATTGTTTACGATCGTGGTGAATTGATCAAGGAATCGGTAGACTCCATTAAGAATACCTTGATCGAAGAGATGATTGTGGTTTCGTTGATTGTCATCATTTTTCTTTTCCATTGGCGGAGTGCGGTAAGTATTATTATCCAAATCCCCATTACCATAGCGGCCAGCTTTATTTTATTGAATGCTTTTGGTATTTCCTCTAACATCATGTCGCTAACAGGTATTGCCCTGGCTATAGGGGTTATTGTAGATAATGGAATTATCATGAGCGAAAATGCTTATAAACATTTGTCAGAACGCTATGCACAATGGCAGGCTGACCAAAAATCGTCTGAAATATTATGATACAGTGGTTAAAAAATAAATTTCGCAAATCACCGCAGTGGATCAGCGAAGAAGAACGTTTGGCAATCATCACCAAATCCAGCAAACAGGTGTCAAGAGGGGTGTTTTTTGCTACCGTAATTATCATTGCTTCTTTTCTGCCCGTTTTTATGCTTACTGGTCAAGAAGGCAAATTATTCCACCCTTTGGCCTATACCAAAACGTTCATTATGATAGTGGATGCCTTGTTGGTCATTACCCTGGCTCCGGTGCTTATTTCTTTCTTTATGAAAGGGAAATTTAAACCTGATCATGCCAATCCCGTGAACCGTTTTCTGGAGAAAATATATGAACCTATCATCAGAAAAGTATTGGAATGGAGAAAAACAACCATTGCCATTAATGTTATTGCTTTATTAATAACTATTCCTCTACTTAAAAACTTGGGTACAGAATTTATCCCTCCACTGGATGAACAAAGTATCTTGTTTATGCCGGTTACCTTGCCCGATGTATCTAATGCCGAAGCCAAAAGGATTTTACAGGTACAGGATAAGATCATTAAATCGTTGCCAGAGGTGGACAAGGTATTGGGTAAAGCAGGTAGGGCAAGCACGGCAACTGACAATTCGCCCATTAGCATGATCGAAACGATCATTACACTTAAACCCAAAAGTCAATGGCGTGAAGGTATGACCAAAAAAGACATTGTAGCCGAGTTGGATGCCAAGCTGCAAATTCCAGGCGTGGTGAATGGCTGGACACAGCCCATTATCAACCGGATTAATATGTTGGCCACCGGTATACGTACCGATGTGGGCGTGAAAGTATTTGGTCAAAATCTGGATACCATTGCCCATATTTCCGAAAAAGTGAAAGCGACATTGGAAGGTACACCTGGAATAAGTGATTTATTTGTAGAACCCATTACCGGGGGGAAATATCTTGCCATCGACATCAAGCGGGAAGAATTGTCCCGATACGGCTTAAATATAGATGAAGTGAACCAAGTGGTAGAAACGGCCTTAGGCGGTGCTACCATTGGCAATACCATTGAAGGCAGACAACGTTTTTCGATCAGTGTTCGTTTGGGACAGGAATATAGGAACAGTGTAGAGCGCATCCAACGCATACCATTGCAGTCTTCTGCCTTTGGCGAAGTTCCCTTGTCGGCTGTTGCCAATATTAAATTTGAAGATGGCCCTCCAATGATCAGTTCTGATCATGCAATTTTACGAGGTGCGGTGATGTTCAATGTGAGGGATAAAGATTTGGGAAGTACCGTGAAAGCGGCAATGGAAAAGCTTAATCAAGAAAAAGGCATCCTGCCTGAAGGTTATTTCTTGGAGTGGAGCGGACAATACGAAAATCTGATCAGGGGGAAACAGACTCTCATGTGGATAGCCCCAGTGGTACTGCTCATCATTTTCTTCTCCCTGTATTTTGCCTTCCATTCTATTAGGGAAGCTTTCCTGAGCCTGATTACCGTACCTTTTGCCTTAATTGGAGGCGCTTATATGATCTATTTCTGGGGAGTAAACCTATCGGTAGGCGTTGCAGTGGGTTTCATCGCCTTATTTGGTATCGCCGTAGAAACGGGAATTGTGATGGTGATTTACCTGAACGATGCCATGCAACAGCTCATCAAACTCAAAGGAAATTCCAGTGAAACGATTACCAAAAATGACTTGAGGGAATATGTTGTTCATGGAGCAGCCAAAAGATTGAGGCCTAAATTAATGACGGTTTGCGTATCATTATTTGGTTTAATACCAGTGTTGTGGGCCACAGGCGTAGGGGTAGATGTGATGCAGCCTATTGTATTGCCCATGATTGGTGGAGTGCTTACTTCCTCTACACACATTTTATTGGTAACACCACTCATCTTTCTCATGGCTAAAGAATATGAATTAAAGAAATATGGAAAATTGGAGGTGCATGATGTACAACATTAAAAAAAATATATTGATAATTCCTCAGCTTCGCGAATGCTTGCATGTTAAGACGATTATTTATAAAGGAGCTTCTTGTTTTGGTATTACCATGCCTAATCAGGTTGGGCATGACAGTGGGGGCGATAAAGTGGCCTTAAAAGTTAAAATATTATGGTTGTTGTTACTATTTCCACTTTTGACCATAGCACAAAGGCCTATACTCTCACTAGACACTATTCTGCAAAGGATAGACCAAAATAACCTCTTATTGCAATCTTATGGACTAAAGGCCGAAAGTTACCAATATGCCGCAAAAGCTGCTACTTCATGGATGGCACCCATGATAGGGGTAGGAACTTTTATGACGCCCTATCCCGGTCAGATGGTGATGGATGGAAGAGATAAAGGTTCGCTGATGTTACAATTGGAACAGGATATTCCGAATTATTCGAAGCTCAATGCCAATAAGAAATATATTGAGTCTAAAGGCAAGGTAGAAAAAGCTGCTAGGGAAGTTACGCTGAATGACTTAAAGGCCCAAGCTAAAAAGCTTTATTATGGTTGGCTAGTGGCGCAACAAAAATTAGTGGTATTGAACAAGAATGCCCAGCTGATGCAGACCATGAAAAAGATCGAAGAGATCAGGTATCCCTTTAACCAATCAAAATTGGGGAGCGTATACCAGACTGCAGCAAAGCTAGAGGAAAACGAAAATATGAAAAGGATGCAGGAAAGTGCCATAGCTAAGGCCAGAGCCTGGTTAAACAGTTTGATGAATACTTCAGGTCAGACAGACTTTACCATTGATTCGACCTATCGGCCTGTATTTATCCCAGCCATGGCCATAGATACCGCAAGCTTAGCATTGGCTAGAAAAGACATCCTTAAAATGGATTATGGTATTCAGTCCATGCAATTGAACATTGAAGCCATGAAAAAGCAAAGCCGACCCGATTTTAAACTGCGTTTCGACCATATGTCGCCTTTAAGCGGTATGATGCCCAAGGCCTTTAGTGTAATGGGCATGGTAAGTATTCCCATTGTGCCCTGGTCATCTAAGATGTACAAATCAGAAGTGAAAGGCATGAAATATGAAGTGCAGGCCATGGAAAAAGAAAAAGCGGCCATGTTACAGGAAACACAAGGTATGTTATATGGGATGCAGTACGAGATCAAATCTATGCAACAACAGATTACAGCATTGGAAAGTAAGATCATTCCTACCTTGGAAAAAAACTTGGCGGTAAGTATGCTCAGCTATCGTGAAAATAAAATGGATCTGCCCGAAGTGCTGAACGCTTGGGAAGCCTTAATCATGATGCAGAACAATGCACTGGATGAAAAACTGAAACTTTATATCATGATTGCAGACTATGAAAAAGAATTATATCGTTAAAAGTAGCCTTGTGCTGATGGGCTTTGCCGTATTGTTTCTTGTTTCATGTAAGCCTAAAACCAAACGGGAACATATTGATTTGGGCAAAGTACAAATAGACAGTAGCCTGTTGCACTTACTTCAGCCAGTGAATAGACAAGTAGAAGCTAAACTGCCTGTTGTTAAGGCAATTTATGAAACCAAAATATTTACGATTGAAACCCAGGGAATAGTGAACTACGATAACCGTAGCCAGTCCAGTATAGCCAGCCGTGTAAGCGGTAGGATAGAACGTTTATTGATCAAATATAATTATCAACCTATTAAAAAAGGTCAATTGATCATGGAGGTTTATTCTCCGGACCTGGCGGCGGCACAACAAGAATTACTATTCTTGAAAAAGAATGATGGAGAAGGACAACTATTGGCCCAGGCCAAACAACGATTGTTGTTGTTGGGCATGTCGGCCTCTACCATTCAGCAAGTACTATCTAGTGAAAAAATCAACTATCGCATTCCTGTGTATAGTCCTGTAGAAGGATATATACTAGAACGGTCGGCTAACAATACGCCGGTAGTGTCGGCTTCTACAGCGGTTAATGCTACTGCAGGAGAAGGAATGGCTGGAATGGGAGGGAGCCCTTCTGCGGTAAGTACAACAGCCGTGTCAGCAGTACCTGTTAATACGTCATTGATATTGCGTGAAGGTCAATATGTAAGTGCAGGACAAACGGTATTTACCATTTATAATGCAAAGCAACTGGTGGCCGAATTTTCCTTGAAACCCGATCTGGCAACCTTGGTGAGGCGGGGAAGCAAATTGGCTTTTTATAAAACGGTAGATAAAGAAAATACTTTGCAAATGGCCCATATAGGTATGATCCAGCCCGTATTTAAGGATGGGGAGCAATTTGCCATTGCCCGTGTTTACCTAAATCAATCCGAAATGCATGTAGGTGACCTGCTAACGGCAAAAATACCTGTGCTTTTACCAAAATCTGGTTGGTTGCCTGAAACGGCAGTAATTAACCTAGGTGGAAAAAACATAGTTTTTAGTAAGGAAGCTAATGTTTTCATCCCAAAAGAAGTACGTACAGGTATCAAGATAGCGCGTATGATACAGGTTATGGATGATATTGGTCATTTACAGATAGCCAAGAACGCTGCTTATTTGGTAGATAGTGAGAGTTTTATCAAAATGAAGCCATGATGAATTCAAGAGGTTCACAAACCGAAATGAATAAATGTTCATGATACCTGTTCCGTTTGTTCGGGAACCTCATCACCGATAAAAAACAATTATATACTGATGAAAAATTAAAGATCCGTCAATCATGAAACGAAAAATATTCATTAAAAAAATAGCATTAATGGTCTTGCTCCCTTCTTTGTTGATGGCGGCCTGTAGTGAGGAAAAAAAGCAAAATGCCAATGCTAAAAAAGAGCAGACTTATACTTGTCCCATGCATCCGCAAATCATCAAGAATGAGATGGGCACCTGTCCTATTTGTGGTATGGACCTGGTAACATTTGAAAAGGACAGCCATGAAAAAAAATTGGTAATAGACGCCCAGCGCCAGGCTTTGGCACACATCACTACGGCAACAATTGGTCAAGGCAACCTTTTTGGAAATAAAGTGCTCAACGGCAGATTGGTAATTGATCCTGAACAGAGTAGTTATATTTCAGCTAGGATTTCGGGTAGGATAGAACAACTCTATGTACGTGAAACAGGGGTGCAAGTGCAGAAAGGACAAGCCCTTTATCAGCTTTATTCGGAACAATTGGCTGCCCTACAACAAGAATACCTCATGGCTATTGCCCAAGAAAAGCAATTTCCTGGAGATCAGATAGAAAAGCAAATTGTAAGTTCGACCAAACAGAAGCTATTGCGCTATGGTCAAACAGAAGCACAATTGCAACAGTTGGTCAATACACAGAAAAAAGACCCGTATGTTACCTTTTATGCTACACAAAGTGGAATAGTAGCCGAAGTGTCTATTAGCCAAGGCCAATATGTAAACGAAGGCAGTGCTATTCTAAAATTGGAAGGTTATGGTAACCTTTGGGTAGAGGCCGATGTTTATCCTGACGAAGCCAAAGGCTTAAAAATAGGACAACAGGTGAAGGTAATAGTAGCAGGTTGGGAAGACCAACCAAAAAGTATGGGGATAGATTTTATGACGCCAGTGTTGCAGTCAGGCACTCAACTTACCCAGATTAGAGGACGCATTACCAATCCGAATGGACAATGGCAACCAGGCCTGCAGGCTAATGTGTGGTTGTCTACAGGTAAAACAGGTAGTGCACTTACTTTGCCCGTAGACGCCGTGGTGCGTGATGGTAAAGGGATGCATGTTTGGGTCAAGACCGGAAAAGATAAGTTCGAACCTAAAAAGGTGACGACTGGAGTGGAAAATGAAGCAGGTGTAGTAATTGCCTCTGGTTTGCAAGCCGGAGAGGAGGTGGTGGTTACGGGAGCTTATTTATTATATAGTGAATACGTGTTGAAAAAAGGGAAAAATCCTCTAGATGGATTGGTAAATTAAATTTTAGCTCATCGCAGTCAGATTAGTCTTTAAATATGAGAATCATAAATAGCATTGATCAAATAAAATCAAATATATCATGAACATTAAAAACAATATTATTTTGGCCCTAACTATAATCGCCATAACTTTAGTAACCGCTTGCGGAAATCAGCATAAAGCCAAAGAAGAACATGCAGGGCATAATCACACGGTTGCAGAGCATAGGGAGGATGTGCCCCTAACACAAACATCAGCATTGGTAAGTTTAAAAGATGATCAGCTGAATGCCATATACCAGCACTATGTTCATTTGACCAATGCTTTGATTAAAGGTGATCTTGCTGAAGCCAAGATAGCAGCTAATGCAATAGAACTCGGTGCAAAAATACTCCCTAATGGTAGTGCATTATCTTCTTTGTCAGCTAAGATAAGTGCTGCGCCATCGCTAGATGCCCAACGTATTTTATATGCCGATTTGAGCAATGAATTCATTGCGAAGGTGAAAAGTTCGGGGCTAAGTGCGGGGGAAATTTATGTGGAGTATTGTCCAATGGCTCTAAATGATAAAGGAGCTTCATGGTTGAGCAATCAAAAGGAGATTAAAAATCCTTATTTTGGCGACAGTATGATGAATTGCGGAGAGGTGAAGGAAACTTTGAAGTAGGATTTTGGAAAGTGGGTTAAAAAATCTGTTCTTGTGTCCCTAACTCGCCAGCTTATGGCAGGTGAGCTAGGGGTTTTAAAGCGGGTAATGTATTCATTTATTGTATAGTTACCTCACCTGAAACTTTTCCCTATACTGTGTGGGGGTCATGCCCACTGTTTTCTTAAATATTTTTCTAAAAGCCTTGGGGTCATTATAGCCAGAACTGTAAATGATTTCGTTCATCTGCTGGCTGGTCTTTTCCAATAGTTTCTTTGCTGCTTCGATACGGGTCTGTTGCAGGTATTCTATGGGCGTAATACCCGTTATGTGCTTAAAACGACGCACCATATTTCTTCTGCTCGATGGAATATCTTTGATCAGCTCTTCAATGGTGGCGGCATCATGATAGTTTTGTTCTATTTTTCGTTGGGCAATAGCCACCAGTTCATCATTATGGTCTTTAGAAGGCTGAAAGGTGCTGAAATAGGATTGCTTATCCCGATCCATATCTATGGCAAAAACCTTGGCAATGCGTATGGCCATCTCTTTACCACAGTACTCATGTACCAAATGCAACAATAAATGGAACGAAGAAGTGGCACCACCGCTGGTGTATAAACGTCCATCTTGGGTAACGGTTTTGTCTGCCTTTAAATTGACTTCTGGAAAGGCCTGAGCAAAGCCATTGCTGGCATCTACATGGGTAGTGGCAATTTTACCGTTCAATAGTCCACTGGCACCCAGCAAAAATGCACCTGTGCAAAAGCTGCCCAAACAAGCACCTTTTTGATATTGTGCAACCAAATGAGGAATGCATTGCTGGTTTGCCAAGAGCGAGGCCATCATATTTTCTGAGGTAAATGCAGGTATCAGGATAATCTGCATTAATGGGGCATCTTTCAGGGGAGTGAGCTGGTAGCCTAAAGCCTCTTTAGTATGGGCTATTGTTTCGTCACCGGCAAGTAGATAAATATCAAATGGAATATCTTTTTGGTCTGCTACAGAAAATTTATTCACCGTTTCAAATACTTCTAGCACAGCGGCAACACTTAATAATTTATAGTCTTTGCTTAACAACAATCCAATTCTTTTCATGTTTATATCTTGATTAATCTAAAATAACAAATGTCTCGTATGCACCCAAACTTTGACATTAATGATGGCGCTAATTTGTTGAAAGAGACTGTAATTTAGTGTTATAAAAATTAAATGTTATGAAAATTAAACCAGTAAGTAATAGAATGTATGGTTTTTTGGTGCTATATGATATGCACACCACGTATTACCATAGTGTTTTGGAAGGTATTACCAACGAAGATGCCATCAAAAGGTTGGACACCAAGGCTAATCATGTGGCTTGGTTGGCTGGAAGTTTGCTGCAAGAGCGCTATGAGTTGGCCAATTTATTTGGTGTAGAGGCAAAATCTAGTGCCTATGAATTATTTAAACACCATCAGGGAATTAAGGAAGATCAAAAATATCCTGCCTTAAAAACCTATGAAGAAGAGTGGGATAAAATTTCACCTGTATTAAGAGATAAACTGCTAAATGCAAGCGAGGAGAAACTTGATAAGATCTTAGATTTTCCGGTAGAAGGCATGAGCTTCCCAATGTTTGAAATGGTGAGTTTTAACACCTATCGGGAAGCAAATTGCATTGGTCAGATCGCATTATGGCGTAGGTTGTTGGGCTACGAAGCCATGAAATATAGGTAGGCCATGGAAACAAAAACAGAAATAACAGAATCTTTGAACGATGTTTTTTCGGGGTTAGAAAAAGCTATTAAACGTTTCGATGCAGAATCTTTTAACCATAAGTCGACAAAAGACACATGGTCGCCGGCCCAAGTAGCACAACATTTGGTGCTGGCAGGGGCCGATTTTGATAAGGTACTCTCTGGAAATACCAAATTTACAGATGGGCCTGCCGATGCAAGAGTAATTCCATTAAAGGAAATATTGCTAAACTTTGAGCTAAAAATGAAGGCTCCAGCATTTATAGAACCAGTCGATAAAAACTATAATCAACGAGAGTTGTTACAACAACTAGATCATATTGGCAAAGTAGTGGCAAAACTCATTTCTGATCTGGATTTAACGGAAACTTGTTTAGATTTTGAACTGCCTGGCTTTGGCCACATTACACGGTTAGAGGCTATTTATTTCCTTATTTATCATACACAGAGGCACACCTACCAGTTAAATAAAATGTCCTCATAGAAAGATGTCTTAAACGCCCCTTAAATTTGGCCAATTAGGCAATATTAACAATTACAGACAATACATAAATTCGCATTAGATCATTTAATCAAATCAAAATATTAGAACGATGATAATTAATCCTTATTTAAACTTTAACGGTAATACCGAAGAGGTTTTCAATTTTTATAAATCAATTTTTGGGGGCGATTTTCCTTTTTTGATGCGCTTTAGCCAAGCACCGCCAGAACCTAATGATGCAGAGGGCTGTACAGATCAGTCCATACCAGAAGAGGAAGCCAATGGGATCATGCATATGGCACTGCCGATTGGTAGTAGCATGCTAATGGGTACCGATGTGCCTTCTACCATGCCACAGGTAAAGTCTGGTACAAATATCTCCTTGTGCATAAGTGTAGACAGCCGAGCAGATGCAGATCGTATTTTTAAAGCTTTAAGTGAAGGCGGGAAGGTGCAAATGCCCATGCAGGATATGTTTTGGGGCGATTATTATGGCATGTTGACCGACAAGTTTGAAATACAATGGATGATAAGCTATAACGAACAACAGCATGGAAAAGCTGCACAGTAAGCATTTTATTGGAGGATGGATATTAATTTCTTCCATTTATAGGTAAACGTATTAAAGAGTGGGCTTATGTTGGCTGAGGTATCAAATACATTTCTGAACTTATTGGGCACTTGGCCATTGATGGATTTTATTCCTATGTCTTTTGCGCCTTTTAGTGGTATTCGCCATTTTGACAACGTCATACTATCATCAGTTACTAAAATATAAATCAATTTCCTAACTCAAATAGGTAGCATGAGCAGATGGGAAGAGGCTGTCCAAAATATCCATTTTGTTCCCTTTGAACAGAAATTGTTGAACGTTAAATGAAATGGATATATTTTTACTAAAGTTACGTGCTCCAATTTTGGTTGATACAGGTAATGGCTTAAGAAAGAGGTGTGTGTTTTTTTTGATAGCCCCTTGTTTTTTAGGATTTTTCCAATATTTTTCAATAAATTTGGAATAGGCTGTCAAATAGAAAGACCTAAATTCAGGAACCACTAATCTAAATTTCAAACGCTTTTCTATCATTAATCATGATCGAAGTTTTTAAGACCAATGTAAATGATGAAGTAATAGCCCAGAGGCTCATTAAACAGCTTCATGACACATTTATAGGTTGCAGTGCTAATTTCGATCTTACGGATTGTGATCTCATCCTGCGTTTATGTCATGAAGGTGTTGAACCTATGTTGGTAGATTCGGTAATCGATCTCTTTAAACAGCATGGTTACTGCGCCGAGGAATTGACAGAAGGAGAGCAGCCTTTAACGATTACTTATGCCATACAAGAAAATAATAGTTTAAGTAGTACTATAGGTGTCATTTTTTGTCTATTATGACGATTAAGTTTTAATATCTCATCCTAATCCTTAACTTTAAGAAAAGGTTTAGATGGCATGGATCAGCGTACCTTGATCATAATAGATAAAATTCGTATCTGTTCCATTGTCGGTTTAGACTGGTTTTTAATCAATTAAAAATTAGGCTTATGTTAAGGAAATCTTCAGTTTTGATTTTATTATTGCTTTGTGCATCAGTTGTTTTTGCTCAAAAAAAAGATGATATTTTAGGTAAATGGCTAAATCCTTCTGGTGAAGGACAAATTGAAATTTATAAAAAAGGTGAAAAATATTTTGGAAAGCTGGTCTGGATTAAAGAGCCCAATGATGACCAGGGCAAAGCCAAAACAGATGTTAAGAATCCAGATGAGGACTTGCGTTCAAAACCTATATTGGGTTTAGAAATTCTTAAGAACTTTGTTTTCGATAAAGATAAATGGGTAGATGGCTCTATCTATGATCCTAAATCAGGAAAAAACTATAGTTGTAAACTTACGCTGAAAGATAGCCAGCAGTTGAGCATTAGGGGATATATTGGGGTGTCGTTGTTGGGTAGAACCGAAGTCTGGAAAAGAATAAAATAGAGTTCATAAATTCGCTTTCATGTATAAACTCATCAAGTTATTGCTCTTAGCTTTGGTATTGCCATTTTTGGTCCATTCACAGCAATATAAATTGGAACCTATGTTTATAGGGCCTAATACGAGTATAAGGGGACTTTCCGTAGTGGATGAAAATATCATATGGGTAAGCGGTAACAAAGGCTATATCGGTAAATCATTGAACGGAGGCAAAACTTGGGAATGGATACAGCCTAAAGGTTATGAGAAGTTAGACTTCAGGGATATCCAGGCATTTGATCGGTTAAAAGCAATTGTGGTAAACGCTGGTTCACCCGCTTATATTCTCTCTACCATAGATGGAGGTAAAACATGGAGAGAAACCTATAAAAATATAGATTCAGCCATATTTTTAGATGGAATGGACTTTTGGAATAGCCAGCAAGGCATTGTATTTGGAGATCCGATAAAAAATAAAATGCAACTGTTAAGAACGCAGGACGGAGGTTTAAGTTGGCAGAATATCTCCGACCGGTTAAAGCAGAACCTTGCTGTAGGAGAGGCTGGTTTTGCTGCAAGTGGCACATCTATTAAAGCTTTGCCTGATGGCAAGGTGTGGATTGCAACTGGAGGCACAGTAGCCAAAGTATATTTTTCGCCTAATTATGGCAATTTATGGAAAGTATACGATTGTCCAATTATGCAGGGCGAAAGTAGCACAGGTACTTTTTCTATTGACTTTTACAATGAACGAAAAGGAATAGCCGTAGGAGGGAATTATCTTAAAGACAAAGACAACACCAATAATGTACTGATCACTAAAAATGGCGGTAGAACTTGGAAAAAACCAGTGATTCCTGTTTTTGGTTTTAGGTCTGCTGTAGTGTATATCAATGAAAATCTGTGTTTTGCCACCGGAACTTCCGGTACCGATCTATCTGTAGATGGCGGTAAAAAATGGATGAATATTTCGTCGTTGGGATTTAATGTCATTAAAAGTGCACCAAATGGAAAACTGATTGTACTGGCAGGAGGTAAAGGTCAAATCTATCGGTTAAATATGATTCTTTAGTGTAAAATTTCTACATTGCGGGGAAAAAATTACTTTGTTGGAAAATAAAAGAATTGCTAGGCTTAACATAAAGCTTACAATTCTTTAAAAGGGATAGATTTAATGCTATTTTTACAATACTGGTAAAGTAATTGCAGTATTAAAGTACTGGAGGGTTGTATGTCAAAAATATTAATTGCCGAAGATGAGGTACTGATGCTTAAAGCATTGGAGTTTAAATTGAAAAAAGATGGATATCAGATAGATGTGGCAGCTGATGGTAGGCAGGCTATGGAGAAGGTAAAAAGTAATACCTACGATTTGATATTGACCGATATTATGATGCCTTTTGTGGGAGGAATGGAGATACTAAGCTATATCAAAAATGACCCCGTTAAAAAGATCACACCTGTAATTTTACTCTCTGCAGTTGGTCTAGAAAATATTGTACTGGAGGGCTTCGCCTTAGGCGCAGAAGACTTTGTATACAAGCCTTTTAACTTGAATGAACTTTCTGTAAGGATCAAGAGATACATCAAACAGAATGTTTTTTAGGTTTTGTTTTCTGCCGAGCCATGAGTTTTTTTAATCCTGCATTTACTTATATAAGAGAGATTTTTACCGAACGTCTCCCTTATTTTCCTGCTAATATCAGGGCATGTTTGTTTATTATCCTCTTTTGTGTAGTGGCTATTGTAGAACTTTACATTTACATTGCCCTTCGCCGTATTAATCAATATAAAAAGAAAAGCCAAGAAAAAAAATGGAAAGCACATATCCATAATATGTTGGCCAATTTGGTGATTTATGATGAAAGTGATGATACCGACGAAATTATTGAACATTTTTTTCCCCGATTGCAAAAATTACCACTTCATATTCCTATTGTTAAAAAAATCTTAATTACCGAAATCCTAACCTATCATAAAAACTTTATAGGCAAACCGGCAGAATTGCTCTCTTTACTTTATGTGAAGCTGCATCTTGATCAGCGATCGAGAGAGAAAGTGAAAAATAAAAACTGGGAAGTTAAAATTGAAGGCATACGTGAGGCCAATGAAATGGAAGTGGGCGAAATGGCCGATGATATTATCAAATATACAGATGATGAAAATGCACTTTTAAGAATGGAAGCACAGGCCGCTTACATCAAGCTGTCTCCTAAAGACCCTTTTCGTTTTTTAGATAGGGCTCAGGAAAGAATATTGGATTGGCATCAATTGGTGCTATTCGAGATCATTACCAAAGATAAAAAATTGCAGATCCCTTCCTTTTCTAAATGGCTTCGTTCTTCGAACGATACAGTGGTTATGCTTTGTTTGAAGCTTATAGATCATTTTATGCAATTTGATGCAGCAGAGGAAGTAGAAAGATTGCTAAAGCACCATAATACCAAGATTGTAAAAAAAGCCATCGAAATTATTGGGAAATTAGAGCTTGAAAGTGCAGAAAAACATATGTTTGAAGTTTATTTTGACCAACCTCTGGAAATCAAAACAGAAATTCTTAACGCTATTGGAAGAATATCTTCCGGTAGGTATAGTGATTTTCTTTCTTCTAGGATTTATTCTGATAATTACAAAATCAAAAGGGAAGCGCTTTATGCGATAAAAAGAAGTGCTGACCTAGGAGAGGCAAAACTAAGAGAGATATATAGACAAACTAGTTTAGAAAATCAGGCTATTATCAATCATGTATTGGATAGTCGTATCAAATCATAATGAGAGAGTTTTTTTACTTCTTTGAAACATTTTTTAATAATGCCATATTTTACTATGCCATTTCTGTAATGACATCTTATGTCATATTAATCTTTCTATCTGCCATAGAGATGAATGCTTATATGAAGAAGAACAGTTATGTGAACTATCGTGAAATATTAGTTTCTCCCTTGGTACCATCGGTATCGATCTTAGCTCCCGCGTATAATGAAGAGGCTACCATTATCGAAAATATTCGTTCGCTTTTATCACTCCATTACAATAATTATGAAGTGATTATAATCAATGATGGTAGCAAAGACAATACCTTTCAGCGAATGTTTGATTATTATCAGCTTGAAAAGGTAAATTTTGCAGTCGATTATCAGATTAAATGCCATGAAATAAGGGGAGTCTACAAATCAAAATTGCCCTCTTTTTCTAAATTAACTGTAGTTGATAAGCTAAACGGAGGAAAATCTGATGCACTGAATGCAGGTATTAATGTTTCAGGAAAGGAGTTGATATTGTGTATAGATGTAGATTGTATTGTACAGGAGGATGCCCTGTTGAAACTTGCCAAACCCTATCTAGAAGAGAAATATCAAGTAATAGCCAGTGGGGGAGTAGTTCGAATTGCCAACTCTTGCAAGGTAGAAGATGGAAAATTGGTGGAGGTAAATATGCCCAAAAATATATGGCCGCGTTTTCAGGTACTGGAATACATTAGGGCTTTTTTAATGGGAAGAATGGCATGGAGTAGGCTCAATGGCCTGCTGATTATTTCTGGGGCAATGGGCTTGTTTGTGAAAGATATAGTGATTAAGGTGGGGGGATATGACGATAAAACCGTAGGTGAGGATATGGAGTTGGTAGTAAGAATGAGACGTTATATGTATGAGCAGGATAGGCGGTTTAAGGTTGTTTATATTCCAGACCCTTTATGCTGGACCGAAGCACCAGCTGATTTAAAGATATTGGGTCGGCAGCGTAACCGATGGACCAGGGGTACTATAGAGACATTATGGATGCATAAAGATCTTTTTTTTAATCCAAGATATGGTGTGCTGGGCTTATTAAGCTATCCTTATTGGTTCTTTTTCGAATGGTTGGCTCCTGTTATAGAGTTTTTGGGTATTACCATATTTATAGCACTTGCCATCATGGGAAATATCAATTGGGAATTTTCGTTGATTCTGATTTCAATGGTCTATTTTTTCTCTATTGCCCTATCCACTATTGCAATCTTATTTGAAGAAATGTCATATCAGCAGTATACCAAAGGAGGAGATCTTGTTAAATTGCTTCTTGTGGCATTTTTAGAACCTATTTTCTATCACCCATTTACTATTTATTGGGCCATGAGAGGTAATATTGATAAGTTCTTAGGACGTAAAGCTTGGGGAAACATGACGAGAAAGGGATTTAAAGAGGAGAAAAATAAGGAAGGAACAACACCGCATACTGTAACTTAATATGGAAAATACTTTTTTTGAAGCACCGGAATATCCAGTTTTAGATAAGCTAAAAAATAGTTTAATCTTATTCCTTAAATATTCTTTGGCCTTATTGGCTACTATTTTTTTTATGAAGATTTTGGAATATATCTATATAGCCATTAAGGGGCAGCTACCTACGGGTTTTTTCCTACAAGGGCTTAAGGCATTGTTTTTTGATGTCATCTTCTTCTTAAAATGCTTCCCTTTCTTATATATACTATTTGTGCTTTTCTTTTTCTCATTGAAAGTGAAAAAATATATTTTAATAAGTGCAGGGATTATTTTTAGCCTTTATATCCTCATATACCTAATATTGCTCAAATATTTTTTTACGGCGCTAGTTCCATTGGGCTCCGATTTATATGGTTATTCTGCCAGTGATATCAAACAAACGGTTAGTGCTGGCCTAAGTATAAACTTCCTGACCATTATCCTTTTTATATTGCCTTTTGTGTTTTTATGGTTTGTGCTCAAATGGATGGAGAAAATCAATTTTATAAAAATCAATGTGGCAGTGGGGGTGATGGTGGTAGCACTTGCCCTGCTTTATTTTAACGTATCGGCAGTACCAAACCCAAATGGTTTTAAGACAGATTATGCTTATAATGTTGCCATTAATAAGCAGGCCTATTTCTTTGAGCGAAGCTATGCGTATTTTTTTGATAACGAACCAGACATTGATATTTACGCCTCGAATTATTTTGAGGATGAGTCGGATGGAGAAAATGGAGGGAAGGAAGTTTTTAAATATGTAGATGCCAATTATCCATTTTTGAGGGAAGACCATACTCCAGATGTATTAGGGAACTTTTTTACAACAGATAGTGCAAATAGACCTAATATTGTTATTATACAGGTAGAAGGTTTAGGCAGGGCATTTAGCGGACCAAATGCTTATTTAGGCAGCTTCACTCCATTTTTGGACCAACTGAGATCGAGAAGTTTATATTTCGAAAATTTTCTAGCCTCGCAGGGTAGGACTTTTGCTTCGCTTCCTTCTATTTTAGGATCGTTGCCCTTTTTTGAAAAAGGCTATAACGATTTGGGCGCAGCTATGCCTAATGCCATTACCACATTAGGTTTGGTAAAACGTAATGGTTACCATACTTCATTTCTTATGGGAACTAATGTCACTTTTGATAATGAGGGCTTGTTCATTAAAGGGCAAGGGGTAGACCGCATGATATCAAAAGCTGATTTTTCAGAATTTCCCATCGAACACAACTCCTATTGGGGCTATCCTGATTTAGACCTCATGAAAAAGGCAATTGCTTATTATAGCAAACAGCCTAATGGACCCTTTATGAGCTATATTCAAACCATTTCCATGCATACACCTTATAAAGTACCCGATATGGATAGGTATTATGCACAGTTTGAAGATCTGTTGAAAAAAATGGGATTTAATGAAGCGCAAAAAGAAGAACATAGAATCTATAAGGATCAATATGCAAGTATCCTGTATACAGACGAAGCCCTAAAATATTTTTTCGAAGCTTTTGCCAAGCTGCCCTCTTATCAGCATACTATTTTTATCCTTACCGGAGATCACAGATTGCCAGAAATTCCCATGTCGACCAAGATAGACAGGTATCATGTACCTTTGATCATCTATTCGCCCATGTTAAAACGTACGGCCAGCATTAGGTCTATGTCCAGCCATTTAGATATTGCCCCATCACTTACCAAGTTTTTACAGGTTAACTATGGCATGGTAGCACCCAGTTTGGTAACTTGGGTAGGTTCAGGATTGGATACGGTGAAGCAATTTAGGAACATACATAGGTACCCTTTGAAACAAACCGTTAACGACCTGATCGATTATGTTTCTGGAGAATATTTACTTAATGATAAGACCCTGTTCAGTATTGGAGATAATATGAACCTTCAGCCTATGCAGGATGATAACAAGGCCAACCAACTTAGGGGAGAGTTTCTCCAGTATAAGTCGCAGAATAACCAGCTTGTCCAAAGTCTTAAATTATTGCCTGATAGTATTTATAAGAAATTTAAGCCCTGATTTATAAATATACTCAATTTGCAGCGTGTGCTTTTGATTGATCTGTTATAAACAAAGGCCATCCTATTTGCGATGTTCTTGGGTGCCAAAAACGGTAGCTTTTTCAGTCCTTCAATTTTGGAAGGTTAGGTAATATTTACTTTACCTCATATTTTTAACTGTTTGCCCATAGGGAAGTGTTATGATAAGGATGGCCAAAAGCGTGCTAATCTTTTTTATGCAGGTCTTTGTAGTAGTCTTTAAGAATAGTGCGGATCATGGGTTGGTAAAACTCCCAAAAGAAACTGATACGTTCAGCTGCGATATCATCATTGTAGAATAAGCTTCTGAAATAGGTAATGCCCTTAAAATATGATCCCCCTTGCGAAATGGGATTGTCGGCAAAATCTCCGCAGAAATAATAAAACTTATAATCATCTCTATAGTGCTCTATAATGGCAGGAAATTGAGAAGGGATATTATTTTGGGTAAGTATATCTAATCCGGCATTATTCACTTTTAGATCGTAGAAGGAAACGATTTTGTTGGCCCTTGATGTCTGTAGGATATCAAACCAAAAAGGGTATTTCATGCTCTTTGGAATATTATATTTTTCTCTTTCTTCCTTGCCTGTTAAGATATAGGGTACTTCTGAGTTGAGGTGTTTAATGTATTCCAGGACTACAATTTTATCATTTTTGTTAACGAATGCAATTCCAGCTTTTTTAAATGGCCATTTATTATTGTTCTGGCGTTTATAGTTTTCAACTAACCATTTGGGCAACTCTTTGTTTTGAGTGGTGTCAAAAGAATCAAAATATTTACCTACCCAACCGGTCCATTTTACCTTAAATGTCCTTTCAAAATCAAAAGAAATCCGTTTAGCATTGACGAAGGTGAGATTACACCTAACTTAAAAGTAAAACGCCGTGTGGTAGAGTAGAAATATTTACCGGCAATTGCAGAGATGTATACCAAGGAAGTGG
>NZ_JAELTN010000049.1 GCF_016428855.1 Pedobacter sp. ASV28 | reverse complement strand
CAAAGAAGGTGTTTACGCTTTGGTAGATTTCCATATGTTAGACCCCGGAGATCCAAATTACAATACAGAACGTGCCAAAGTATTTTTTGAGCACATGTCTAAAAAGCACGCTAGCAAAGGAAATATAATTTACGAAATCTGTAATGAGCCAAATAACAAACAATATGAAGTTACTTGGCCAATGATTAAAAACTATGCAGATCAAATTGTTCCTATCATCAGAAATAATGATCCGCAATCTATCATTATTGTGGGTACACCAGAACATGCTTCTAGACCAGATTTAGTGATTGGTAACAAATTGGCTTTCGAAAACATTATGTACACCATGCATTTCTATGCTGCAGATAATTGGCAATCCAATCACCAAGGGCGAAGAATGGGCTATGTTTCTAAAGCAATTGAAAATGGTATTCCGGTATTTGTAACTGAATTTGGTACGCAAGACGGTTGGGGAGATGGAGCTAACGATTTCGTAATGTCTGCCAAGTGGTTGAAATTTATGGAAGAGCGAAAAATTTCTTGGTGCAACTGGAACTATTCTGATAGTCCGCTAACGGGTGCTGCTTGGAAAACAGGAACTTGCCCTAACGGACCATGGACTGACGATAATTTGAAAGAAGCAGGTAAATGGATTAGAACACAATTAAGCACACCAACAGATAATTGGACTGGAAAGCATCTGCCATGGAACTGGGAATATAACTTGGTCTCTGGAACAGGTAATGGTACAACTTTAAATGCTACATCGGCTGTTCAAGTTTCAGAATCTAAAAAAGATGCGCCTGGGTTTTTACCATATCCAAGTATCGGTACGGCAAGAACAGTTGTTGCAGCAAATGCGGGTGCAGGATTTAGTTTAGCTAATGCTGTATTAACTCTTGGTGCCAGTAATGGTGCAGCTCCTAATAAATTCTCATTGTACGATATTGCTGGTTCATCTACCTTGGTGAATTTGTCTTTCAAACTATCATTTAACAATAGTACACAAGGTACAGCCATTTTAGCTATCGGCGGCGGCGATGGAAATCTATTTAAAGCTAACGATGCCTATTCAAATAGTAAGCAAGACGGAGTTTTCACTGCCATCAGATTTTTGGTGGGATCAAGTTCATCAAATGCGCAGTACAGATACTTGGATGGTACATCTTATGTGCACAGGTCGCACGATGTGGATGTTTTCCCTAGGACTGGCGATTTGAATTTTGAAGTGTATTGCAATAACACTGGCAACCCAAGAGTGTACAAAAAAGATGGTGTGGATTATACTTTACTTGCTGCTTCGTTTCACATGTACGTAAATGGTACACAGGTTAAATTCGGAGGTTCGGCTAATATTACATCAACAGGCGAGTTATTGCCTTATATGCCAATAGATGCTTTTATGGTGTCTGGAGGCAGCAGTGTAGGCAACACTTTGAATTTCTCTGTAAGCAATATCAAACTCAAATCATTAATAGGAAACTAATAAACTAAACAACATATGAGGACTAAATTTTTAACATTAGCCATATTAGGCTTGGCTGTAACAGCCGCTAAAGCCCAAACTTACGGCATTTGGAAAGGTTCAACAGAAGCCACTTCGTGGACTTACGACTTGGGCACTGGAACAGGAACAGGCAAAAAATTTAATGCAGGCGGAGAGGCGAAAATTTCTGAATCTAGTAAAGACAAACCAGGTTTTTTACCATTTCCAGCTGCTGGTACAGCTAGGGTAGTGGTAGCTCCATCTGCGGGTGCTGGTTTTGCACTAAATAAAACAACCATTAATTTTGGTGCCAGTAACTCAGATGCTCCCAATAAGTTTTCTGTTACTGATATTCCTCAGTCTTCTCCAGTAGGAAGCTTGTTCTTCACCCTATCTTTTAATGATGGCGTTAAAGGTACTGCGGTTTTAGCTTTTGGAAATTCACAGACAAGTCTTTTTAAAAATGCTGCTGGCTATAATAACAGAAAACAGGAAGGGCTTTTTGGTGCCATCAGATTTATTGTAGGCAATACTTACACCAATCCAGAGCATAGAACTTTGAGTGGTTCATCATACGTACACAAAGCTTACGATACAGATATTTTCGATAAAAGTGGAAACTTGAACGTTGAGATCTATAGCAACAACTCCAAAGAAGAGCAGTCTTTTACACGTAAAGGAAATGTTTACACCTTACCAGCGCAAACATTCAGAATTTTTGTAGGAGATAAAGCGCTGAAGTTAAACGGCTCAGAAAACCTTCCTGCAACTGGCGAATTAGAAGCAAATATGGCTATCGATTCCTTTATGATAACTGGTGCTAGCAGTGCAGAAAATACCCTGAATTTCTCTATGAGCAATATTAAAGCGGGCACATTAGCTCAAAATTAATCACATATTAATCCTAAACTAACCATTATGAAATTAAAATTGCTACTATCTACAAGCCTCCTTTTTATCGGAGCATACTTTGCTAAAGGACAAACTTATGGTACTTGGCAAGGAGCCTCGCAAGCTACATCTTACGATTATAGTATTGCCGAAGGAACATTAGGAACTACTTATGCAGCAGGTGGGATCGCACAGTCATCTTCATCTACTTCTTCTAGTGCTGTGTACTTAGCCTCACCGTCCAGTGGTACGGCAAGAGTATTTACTTCCGCTAACGGTGGTGGTGGTTTTGTCATTAACGGCTCTACGCTTTCAATTACCTCCAGTATTTCAGCCGAAACGCTGAACAAATTTGCTCTTCACAGTATTAGTGGTACATCTGCTGTTACGAGTATTTTTTTTAAGCTCAAAGTTGAGAGCACTCCTAATGGAGGAACCTTTGTGCTTGGTTTTGGAAAATCGGGACAATCTGGTGACGATATCTTTGCAAATGATAAGCAGCTGAATGTAGCGGGAAGCACTCCAGATTTGGGTATATTTGGTGCTTTTAGATTCCAACCGGGTAACTCTCAAACTAATGGTGGTGCCCGTTATCTTAGAACCAGTGATGGAACTTATAGATATTCAGATCCTGCGTTTGGTACTTCATACGCCACATTCCAAAAAAATACAGACTTAAATGTAGAGATATATTGTAATAACACCTCTATACCAAGAAATTATAGCAGAGGAATCGAAAATTATACATTGCCGGCAAGAACATATAATATTTTTGCAAATGGTAACCTATTAACCATTGAACAACAGCCTGGGGGTAGCCTTATCTCTAACATTCCTTCAACAGAACTTGCTGTAAACGAAAAAATAGACGCCATATTTATTGCAGCCCATAATGCAGCCAGTAATCAGTTGGTTGTGTCTGTAAGTAATATCAAATTTGGTTGGGTACCTCAAAACGTACTACCGGTAGAATTAACCTCATTTACACACAAAAAAATAACAAATGGTGTGCAGTTAAATTGGACTACAGCTTCAGAAAAAAACAACGCTTATTTTGAAGTATTAAGAGCATCTGAAAATGGCGTTTTCAAAGTAATTGATAAAGTTAACGGAAAAGGAAATAGTAACGGAAGCAGCAGCTATCAATTTGTAGACAATAACCCAGTTAGCGGAAAGAACTATTACAAATTAAAGCAAGTAGATAACAATGGTGACAGTAAAGAGTATGGTCCTATAGTTGTAAATTTCGATTTAGAAGCCCGTAAGTTAATCGCTTTTTTAAATGCTGAAAGTAAGCTATTGCTAACCTTTAATTCGTTAGAAAATACAAATGCAGAAGTTGTAATTGTGGACCTAAACGGTAAGAAGTTAATTACACAAAAAGTGCAATTAAGTAAAGGAGCAAACCAGCCGAAGTTAGACGTTAGTGTTTTGTCTAAAGGTTTGTATGTAGTAAAAATTGGTGCAGCAGGAAATATTGGCGCAGCAAAGTTTGTGAAATAAACAGATGCGCTCTTTAAAGATATCAGTATAATGGCGATGGTCTTGGGTGCAATCGGGGGATGTAAATCTAAGGCCACATTATGCTGTTTTTAATTAATAATTTTAGTGTTTGATTGTCTTAAACCTATTGTCTAAATAACATCTCAAATAATGAAGAATGATAGGTTTAAATTTAAATAGATAAGCTGTGGCAGATAAAGTAAGTGTAAGTAAATGGGTAGTTTTGTTAGGGTTGTTTTGGTGCTTAGGATTAAATGTTAATGCAAGTAGCACTGCTGCTCTTAGAGATTTTTCAGTAAAAGGTTTCCATTTAGATTTGAGGATACAGGTGATGAAAATGCCTGCCTTAAAAGCCTTTGTCCTCAACCTCAGCAAAAACGGAATCAACACTTTGGTAATGGAATGGGAAGCGTCTTATCCTTTCGAAAAGCATGCTGTAATTTCCAATAAATATGCTTACAGTAGAGCTGAAGTAAAATCTTTCATTGCTTACTGCGACTCTTTAAAGATTGATGTTATTCCTCTACAACAAAGCTTCGGTCACGTAGAGTATATACTTAAACACTACCGATACAAGGACTTACGAGAAGACCAAAAAGATTATTCTCAAGTAAATCCAATTAGAGAAGAGCGATGCAAAGCATTGTTTTCCGATTTGTTTAAAGACCTTATCAGTACCCATAAATCTCAATATTTCCACATTGGTGGAGATGAAACTTACTTGCTGGGCCGTTCACCAGAATCTAAACGCAAGGCTGATTCTTTGGGAATGGGGCGTTTGTATGGCGATTACATCAAAATGCTTTGCGAATTGGTGGTGAGTCTAGGTAAAAAGCCTGTAGTTTGGGCAGATATCGCCTTAAAATATCCCGATGCTTTAAAATCACTCCCAAAACAAACCATTTTTATAGATTGGAATTATGGTTGGGAATTAGACCGTTTTGGTGATCATAAGAAATTGATGCAAAGCGGTTTCGAGATTTGGGGTTCGCCAGCAATTAGAAGCCATCCGGATAATTATTTCCTAACCGATTGGGCAAAGCACTTCAATAACATTAAAACATTTATACCTCAAGGAAAAGAATTGGGTTACAAAGGAATGATCATGACCTCGTGGTCTACCTCTGGTATATATTCTCAAATTGCAGAGTCGCACAGCGATTATATCGATTTGCATGCCATTAGAAGGGTATATCCAATCTCTGGTTTCAATTTATTAATTGATGGTTTTTTCAACGCTGTTTCTTCAGAAAAACCTTTTAATCCAAATGAGTTTGTTGAGAAGTATGCAGTAGAGAAATACGGTTTCAGCAGAGCTGATGCAAAACTATTTTGGAACGCCTTAAAGCTAGCACCCTATGAGGTAAATCAGGGTAAGGTGAATAAGCCAAACTTCACTATAAAACAACTGGTAGATAGTGCATTATACACTTTGGATACTTTCAAAAAACTTAAGCCGTTACGGGCGCAACAAGAATTTGAACACTATACTTTAATGGCCAATATCCGTTATAACTATTTGGTTACCATGGAAGTGGAGGTTGCTTTAAATCAGCCAACGTTTAAAATAGCTGATGCTGCGGGCTTATTAAAAAAACTGAGGACTTTAAATACAGCAGAAGTTGATAAACAATTTAGGAAGCTAAATACTTACCTGTTGTTTGACAAAGAAATAGAAGAAGAAACAAGGTTGAGAAATTTCAGATACCTAGACCTTGTTGATAGATTAAATAAATTAAAATAAGCTTCAGTAATTATATTATGCCATCACAAAATAATCCAGTTCAGGTAAGCTCACTAAGTAAGAAAGATACCATTATTTCGATCTCGCTAATCGGATTGTTATTCTTTATTTTTGGTTTTGTAACTTGGATAAATGCTATCCTTATTCCTTTCTTCAAAATTGCTTGCGAGCTTAATCACTTCGAGTCTTATTTAGTGGCTTTTGCTTTTTACATTGCTTATTTAGTAATGTCATTACCTGCTGGATATCTCCTTAAAAAAGTAGGGTTTAAAAAAGGAATGATGATTGGTTTCTGGGCAATGTGTATCGGTGCCCTGCTTTTTGTGCCTGCCGGCTTAACCCGTACCTATGGCATTTTTTTAACTGGTTTATTTACGCTGGGTGTGGGCCTAGCCATTTTACAGACTGCGGCAAATCCTTACATTACCATTTTGGGCCCAAAAGAAAGGGCTGCACAACGTTTTAGTGTAATGGGTATCTGCAATAAAATGGCTGGTATTTTGGCACCTTTGCTTTTCTCTGCCGTGGTTTTACGTCCAACAGATAGTACACTATTTAAACAAATTGAATTAATGCAAGGCCTCGAAAAAGCTGCGGCATTAGATGAGCTAATACAGCGTGTGGTAGTTCCCTACGGTATTGTTGCTTTGTTATTACTAATACTAGGCTTTTTTGTAAGATATTCTCCACTACCAGAGATCGATACTGAAAGCGAATCTGAAGAAGTGCTTGCTGCCAATGCCGATAAGAAAAGCATATTAGATTTCCCTTATTTGGTGTTAGGAGCCATTGCCATCTTCTTTCACGTGGGTTCGCAGGTCATTGCGGTAGACAGTATTGTAAATTACGCTACTCATCACGGTATGGATTTCATGGAAGCCAAAACCTTCCCGTCCTATACTTTAACAGCAACTATTGTAGGATATTTATTAGGCATTACATTTATCCCAAAACTAATTTCCCAAAAAACAGCACTGAAGATTTGCACTTTGTTAGGCTTAACTCTAAGCTGTTGTATTCTCTTTTTTTCGGGAGAAATCAACCTTTTCGGACATCAAACCGATATCTCCGTTTGGTTTATCGTATTGTTAGGCTTTGCCAATTCTATGATTTGGGCAGGCGTTTGGCCATTGGCTTTAGACAATTTGGGCAGGTTTATCAAAACCGGTGCATCGCTGTTAATTATGGGACTTTGCGGAAACGCTATCATGCCTTTGTTTTACGGCTATTGGGCCGATCATCATAGTTTAAGGGAAGCCTATTGGGTTTTAATACCATGTTATAGCTACCTCATTTTTTACGCTTTCTACGGTCACACTTTAAGAAGTTGGTCCAAAAAATAATCGCTCATGAGTAATTACATCAAAATATTTAACGGAAATATCATTACACCTGCTGGGGTGCTTAAAAATGGTACTTTGGTTATTGCCAATGGCAAAATAGCCGACATCTCGACAAAAAACATAGCACTCGAAAATGTGCTCGAAATAGATGCCAAAGGAAAGTACGTTTCCCCTGGCTTTATCGACATGCATGTGCACGGCGGCGGTGGGCATGATTTTATGGACAATACGCTAGAAGCATTTTTAACGATTGCCAAAACCCATACACAATACGGCACCACGGCATTAATGCCCACTACCTTAAGTTGCGAGAAGGAAGACTTGTTAACTACACTAGCCATTTACGAGGAAGCCGATGCGGTGAATAGGGAAGGTGCAGACTTTATAGGTATTCATATTGAAGGGCCTTATTTTGCCATGTCGCAAAAGGGGGCACAAGACCCGAGGTATATCCGTAATCCAGACCCAGCAGAATACAAAGAAATACTTGCTGCCTCAAAACATATTAAAAGATGGAGCGCCGCACCAGAATTACCAGGTACAATTGAGTTTGGCCAATTCTTAAAACAAAATAAGGTGTTGGCGGCCATTGCCCATACCGATGCTATTTACGAAGAAGTGGTGAGAGCTTATGTAGTTGGTTTTAACCACGCTACTCATTTTTATTCGTGCATGTCGGGGGTTTCTAGACGTAATGCCTTCCGTTATGCGGGCGTAATAGAAAGTGCCTACTTGTTGGATGGAATGACAGTAGAAATTATTGTGGATGGTGTGCATTTGCCTGCGCCATTGTTAAAACTGATTTACAAAATAAAAGGAGCGGAGCGTACGGCTTTAATCACCGATGCTATGAGGGGTGCCGGAATGCCAGAGGGTAAAAGCATTCTAGGTAGTTTAAAAGGTGGTTTAGAGGTGATTATTGAAGATGGGGTGGCTAAATTACCAGACCGTACTGCATTTGCGGGAAGTGTGGCAACTGCCGATAGATTGGTGAGGAATATGATGACATTGGCCGATGTTCCCCTGTTAGATGCGGTAAAAATGGCAAGTGTCACACCAGCAAAAATCTTGAATATTCAAGACAAAAAAGGGGAGTTGGTAAAGGGTAAGGATGCCGACATCGTGATTTTTGATGAGGAGATAAGCATAAATACTACCATTGTTAAAGGCAATGTGGTTTATAGAAAAGATTTGGTGAAAATCTAAGCCGATACATAAAAGAAATAAGCGAGTGAGAAGATTAGAGATACCTTTTTTAGATACAGATGGAGTGCAGGAAGTTGAGCAAATTAGTCAGCTTATGGATGATTTGAAAACTACGGCTATTGATTGTAATCCCTGGCCTGCTTATCAGGCTAACGTAGATGCAAAGTTTTCAATGGCGCACAACGGTCAATCGATTTTATTGAAGTACATTATTGCAGAAAAATACCTTTTGGCAAATGAAGTGACTAATGGAAATATTCATAATGATAGTTGCGTGGAGCTTTTCATTGCTTTTGATGCGGCTGGATATTACAACTTAGAGTTCAATTGCTTAGGCTTTACAAAAATTGGTTACGGAACTGGTAGGCATGGACGTAGGTTATTACCTATTGATGTGATTAAACAACTGAGTTTCTCTTCTAAAATCAATTCCAATAGTACCCTCAATACTAATACAGGTTTCGACTGGGAAATTATGCTAGTCATTCCACGCGAGATTTTCATCAAGCATCAAATCACTTCCTTTAATAATTTAAAAGCAAAGGGCAATTTCTATAAATGCGGAGATGGTTTGCCGCAACCTCATTTTCTAACTTGGAACATGATTGAAGCCGAAAAACCAGATTTTCATAGAAAAGATTTTTTCGGAGAGTTGGCTTTTTGTTAGTTCACTAGTAAATTTCGCATTACCGTCATCTCGACTGAATTGTAGCGAAATGGAGAGATCTTTGACCTTTATTAGTACAGTCAAATTTTAGCTATCTAATGAAGAGTTGTTAAAATTTAAAATTGTATCTAAAACAAAAAAAATCCCGCTAACAAGTGTCAACGGGAATTTTTTTATGAGATTAGTTTACTTCACCACCTTAACAGTCCTACCACCTCTGCCTTCATTATTAAACACCCTAAGTTTTATGCTGTTTTGGTATGGAATTGCTGATGAATATTTCGGACTATTCGCTTTTGGTGTTGAGCCATCTATGGTATAGCGTATCGTTAAGTTCGGATAAAGCACATTTGCAGTTACTTTGTTATCCATAACTACATATCCAGCAGTTGGAATTCGATATTCAAAACCGCCTGCATAATGGTTTAGTTTAGTAAATTCCTGCCTGCCAATTCTGCTCACAAAGCTAGACCAATCTTTTTCATATAATTCTTTACTTTTTACAAGGTCTGTTTCAGTAGCCCAATCTGGATCTGTGGCCCAGCCACGTTCTGCTAAACCCATAATTTTTGGAAGAAACAGATACTCGAAGCGTTCCTTGGTGTGCAATACTTCGCTCCATAAAGGTGCTTGTACACCAATAATATTTGCCTTAGCTTTCTCGTTTAATTTATCCATGGCATTATAATAGCCTTTTGGTAAGGGATTGCCATATTGGTCTTCGGTTTGGTTCTTATAATAATTGAAAGGAATGAAATTGAACGGTTTATTTACATCAACATAACCACCCCAATATTGGCCAATTTCGTTATAATCTTTGTTGTAAGCCAAATCTAAGTACATATTGGTTACATTGGTTAACACTACTTTATAACCAGCATTGGCCAATTTGTAAGCTAAATCTTCATTGCCTTTTAGGTTATTCCAAACATCGGTATGAAAGTTTTCGTTAACAAATCTAGTATCCAAAACCATTTGTTTTTTACCATTTACTAACTGTTTCTTCAAACCAATTTCTTCCCATCCAGATAGGTAAAGATTTTTAGCCTTTAGTAAAGCATTTACATTTTTAAAATAGTAATGCCATAATTCATCTACGTTTTCAATCGATTTATCTTTTTCTAATAAAGTTTTGACTGCAGGCGATTTTTCCCATACCCCAGCTGGAACCTCATCTCCACCAAAATGGATGGTATGTAATGGCGCATTGGCGGCTTTATACATCGCTACTGTTTCATTGATAATTTTGCCAATGAAATTATAAACAGAAGGTAGTGCAGGGTTAATAACATTGTCACTAAAGCCTTGTACCGAACGATAAATAGATTGGTCTGCTAAATCCCTCAACAAGTATTGTTTAGCTTCTTCTGGTTTTCCAGCAGCAATTAAGCGTCTGTAGCGAGCATCCATTGCCTTAATTGCTGCTCTAGCATGCCCTGGAGTTTCATATTCTGGGATAACGTTAATGTGTCTTGCATTGGCATATTTAAGGATTTCGATAAAATCAGCTTTGCTTAGATGACCACTCCCAGAATGGTTGCTTACACTAGGACCAGAGCCATAAGAGGGGAGTAAATGTGAATCTTCTGTTAAAGTATGGCCTCTTCTGCTACCTACTTCGGTAAGCTCTGGCAAACCGTCAATTTCAATTCTCCAGCCTTCATCATCATTAAAATGTAAATGGAAAACATTGATTTTATATAGCGAAAGCACATCTAGTACCTTTAAAATTTGCGCCTTTGGCTGGAAATTTCTAGCAATATCCATCATAAAAGCACGATGCTGAAAACGAGGCTCGTCTTTAATTTTCCAAGCAGCAATAACGATGTTATTTTGTTTGGCTTTCCAAGAGGTTGCAGGCAACAGATTTTTAAGCGATTGAATACCATAAAATGCTCCTGCTGGTTTTGCTGCGAAAATACTGATACCTGCTGATGTAATTTTTAGTTCATAAGCTTCTGCGGCTAATTCTGTTTTTTCCTTTAATGTAATACTATTTTGTGGTGCAGATGGTGTTATTTGTGGTATTTGCGTTAAAACTTTGCCTAACTCTACTTTTAACAGTTCAGCCTCTTTAACAAATGCTGCATCGCTTACAATTTTAGTGTTTCCGCTAAGCGAAAAACTTCCACTCGTTTTCTCAAAGCTCACTGGACTAGGTATAAAAGGAGGAATTTTGTTTTCATTCACCTGAACTATAACCTTGTTTTGTTCATAAATGTGATTGGCAATGGCCTTTTCTTGCGCACTATATTCTATAGCCGATTTGTTTTTTACGGTAAGTGAGATAGGAGCATTGGGTTTACTGTGGTATACGATATAGAAACCCTCAGAAAAATCGGTGATATTTTTTAGACTTCGCGACAGTATTTGTACCCTTGCAGATTTCTTTGGAGCAATTCCTTTAAAGTTTTTGCCAGGTGTAACACTAAACAAATCTCCATTAATGTGGGTGATTTTTAGCAAAGCTGTGTCTGTATTGGCATTACGAGGATTGCCAGAATTGAAATAGATAGTCCAACCTTTAGCCGGAACGTCAACTTTAGTGGAAGGATTGGTTAAAATTAACTCAGATAATGTTTGCTCAGAGCCCTTATGATTGTTCGTTAAAATATTCCAAGTGAGGTCTATTTTTTGTGCATAGCCTTGCATAACTAATAATAGTAAGCAAATGGTGATGAATGACTTTTGTTTCATTTAATTGTGTTAAGTTGATATTACTTAAACTTTTACGTAGATTTTTTTCTTATCGAGGATTAATCCAATTACCCAAAGCAGTAGCATGTACAGTACTGCAAAGACCAAAGAGGCATTTTTATCTGCCATCCAGCTATTTAATACGTTTTTATAAAATAATGATGAAATGGATGAACCATCGACTTTAATGAGATGGAATATCTTCATAATTACCCAAGCTAGGATATAGATAAAGAGTGCATTCTTTCCAAATACCTCGAAAAAGTAAGTCCATTTTTTGAAATTTAGCACATCAATTAGTGCAATTAGTACACCTGTAATTACTAAATCCCAACCTAAAGAGAAAAGTACATAAGAGCTTGTCCAAATTGGTTTATTGATAGGGAAGTTGTAGTCCCACACAAAACCAATCGCTAAAAAAACAATGCCAACACCAACTAAACGATAAACAGCTGTGGTATTGTTGCCCTGCTTTTGTAGATATCTTCCAGTTAAGTAACCAATCAATACATTTACGATGGATGGCCAAGTGCTCAATACTCCCTCTGGTTCAAAAGCAACACCGAAACCTTGATATAAATTTTTACTATTGAATAAAAGCACATCTAAAGTTCTAACTGCGTTTCCCTCTAAACCATAGGGGTTTCCCTTCTGACCAAAGTAATACAAAATAGCCCAGTACGAAAGCAATATAAATGCACTTATAGCAACGATAACTGAGGTTTTTCTAAAGAAGTAAATGATTAAACTGCCGAAGAAATAACATAATGCAATACGTTGTAGAACGCCAAATATCCTAACTTCCAGAAAGTTTTTTAGCGTAACGCTACCATCATCACCAAATACCACAAATGGAAATAAGTTAAGTAATACACCAATCATAAATATAATCAGTGTTCGCTTAGCTACCTTCTTGAAGAAATCTCCAAAAGATACATCTTCCAATTTTTTCAAGCTAAAGCTCAAAGCATTCCCCACTACAAACAAAAATGTTGGAAATACAAGATCTGTTAATGTAAAGCCATGCCATTCTGCATGTTTAAAAGGAGCGTAAATAGCAGCCCAACTGCCTGGAGTGTTTACTACAATCATTAAGGCTACCGTTAATCCCCGTAATACATCTAGGGACAGGTACCTTTGCGAAATGGTTTTCTTCATAATTTTTATGGTTCAGTTTAAAAGCATTTTCGAATGCCTATTATTTATTTGGTTGATGAAAAATGGATGTTAAACAAAAATATAAAATTTTCGTTAACGTACACGAAAATTTTTAATTTAGCTAAATATTTAATTGACGGTGATAATTATCGTTGCTTTCAATTGTATTAAATGTTAATAAACCCAAATCAACTTTATTAAAATGACACCAATAATGGAAAGCAAGCTGGATGTAAGAATTTACGAAACAAGGAAAAGCATGGGGGCGGCGGCGGCTGAGAAATTTGCTAAAGAAGTAAATGAGCTTTTAAAAACTAAAGATGAAATCAACATCATATTTGCAGCAGCGCCATCACAAAATGAATTTTTGGAATCTTTAGACGATGAAAACCTAGATTGGAGCCGCATCAACGCTTTTCATATGGACGAGTATATTGGACTTTCTGCTAGTGCGCCACAGGGATTTGGCAATTTCTTAAGACATCGCTTGTTTGACCGGTTCAACTTTAAATCGGTTCATTACTTAGATGGTAATGCGGTCAATATAGAAGAGGAATGTAAGAGATATTCGCATTTGTTAGATCGGTACGCTGTAGACATTGTATGCCTGGGCATTGGAGAAAATGGACATTTGGCCTTTAACGATCCACCGGTGGCCAATTTTACCGATGCCAATGCAGTAAAGGTGGTAAAACTGGATGAAGTTTGTAGAAAGCAGCAGGTAAATGATGGTTGTTTTGCTACCTTGAACGAGGTTCCCAAAATGGCATTAACCCTAACAATACCCGCATTGTTAAGGGCAAACTATATTGGTTGTGTGGTGCCTGGCCCTACCAAGGTCCAAGCAGTGGCACATACACTTCATCACGAAATTAGTACGGCACATCCTTCTACCATTTTAAGAACACACCCAAACGCCATTCTTTTCCTTGATAGGGACAGCAGCAAACTGTTAATGGACTAACTGCAACACAGTGCAATCGTTTAACTTTTAAAGGCATGGCTTTGGGGCACCCGTATCTGCTTTTTCGGCTTCAAATAGGTTATGGATAGCTTAGGCTAAAATAGATGAACTGCAGGTTTTTACAATGTTTTTTTGTATAGGTTCTGTATGCAACATTTTTGATGTGTTTTAATATTTATTGTATTGTTGGGGATTAAATTTTAATTTAATCCCTAATTATAATAAACACACAACCTACCCATGAAAAAAATTACCCTACTGGGCCTTTCTATAGGCCTCGGTTTTGCCGTGCATGCGCAAAACAGTACCACTAAAGATCCTTCAACCATTGTAATCAGTCCATCGCAAACCTTAAGCAAGGGCGATACTGTTTTTAGGAAGGCTATCAGCAATTGGAGCGAGAAAACCTTAAAGAGCAAGGATTATGCCGCTATAAAAGCACATCCATCGGCGGCCATATTTCCCGGAAAAGTAAAAGATGGCTATCAGTTTGTAAACAGAAAGATCAATATCGAACATCAAAAGATAAGCGAAATCCTGGTGCCCATCGTGTCTAAATTAGATTATTCTGGCAAATGGAACGACAACCTGTACAGTACAGGTTTGTATGCCCTGCCTGGAGAGTATATTGAAATAGATGTTCCCAAATCTATCGATACAAAAGGACTGAAAGTACAGATAGGTTCACATTCTGATAAGTTGAATTGGTGGGTGGCTGGCAATGAGGATTGGCGAAGAATGCCCATCATTGTTAAGAACCAGGAGCTGGGCACTGGTAAAGTTAGGCTGGCTTCACCATTTGGCGGACTGATCTATATTTCCTACCCGCCAAGGGGAGAAAGCTGGAAGGGCGAGATTACCATTAAACATGCCATAGAAGCACCCTTTTTCCAATTGGGAAAGACTACGTTGGAGCAGTGGCAGCAGCAATTGGCCAACAACAAAGCGCCTTGGGGAGAAATTACAACCCCCAACGTGGTCATCACCTTGCCAGATAGCGTACTGCAGAAAATAAAGGATCCGGTGTATACCATGAAATTATGGGATTTGATCATTGCCGGAGAAATGGACCTGGCCCAAATACCCATGCCGTTTTATAGGGCACAGCGCTTTGTAATAGACGAGCACATAGGCGGTGGTTTTATGCATAGCGGTTATCCTATGATGGTGCACCATTCACCTTCCCGTAGGCTGCTTTCGGCCGATGTGATTGCCAATCCAGATCTGTTGATGAAGCCCAGCAAGGGCGGTGCAAACTGGGGTTTCTTCCATGAAATAGGGCACAACATGCAGAACATGGATTGGGTTTTTGGAGGTACAACAGAGGTGAGCAATAACCTTTTCTCTATGTACATGTTCGATAGGCTTTTGGGGGGGAGGGAAGATGCCCACTCGGGTATTTCCAACGAAAATACCCAGAAAGCCATGAAAAAGTATTTTGTAGAGGGGCCAAGCTATGAAAAATGGAAAAAAGATCCCTTCTTGGGCCTTATTTCCTTCCGCCAGTTACAGGAGGCTTTCGGTTGGGAAACATTTAAGACCTTCTTTCGCGAGTATCACCAATTGCCTTTCGAAGGCAGAAGGGTAAACGACCAGGAAAAAATAGATTTCTTTGTAAAGACCTTCTCGGCCAAGGCCAATAAGAACATTGCCCCATTTTTTAAGACCTGGGGCATTCCCGTGTCTGATAAGGTAAACAGCGAACTTGAAAAATACCAAAGCTGGATGCCGTTTAATTTTCCACCGAAAAACTAGTTCACATTATTTTGGAATAAGAAATAATGTCAGCGCTTTGCGGTTTAATGAATTCGTTTTATCATTTTTCTGGTATAATACCACTTCTTTAGGACTTAAAAATAACTGCAGTTGGTGGGGTTATACCAGAAAAATTGATGATTAAATAGCCAAAAGGCCTTTATAGCGATGTGATGCTAATGATTACCATAATAGGTATGGCCGTGCTGCAAAAGTATTTTATGGACAATTTTTCTATTATCTTAGGCCATTTGGCCAAAATGCCGCCAAAAAGGAAATAACGGCTACACAAAAAGAAGGGGGTCGCTGGTTGTTACGGCGCTTCTTCCTGTACAGTCTGCTTGTTGATCAGGTTAATGGCTTCGTCCAGTTCCCTGCTTGATTTGTGCAGCAGGTCTACTAAGGGCTTTATCTCTTCGTCATGGTTGGAGCGTTCGCTGATCAAGGCTACGAGCCCAAGTATATTGCTTAGTGGGCGCCTTACTTCATGCGAGTTTAACCAGGCAATTTCCTTGAGGTTTTTGTTCTGTTCTTCGAGCTTTTGTTCGTACTGGCGCTGTTGGTCTATGTCTTGCATGGCCCCAATAATCCTTATGGCTTCGCCTTGTTCGTTAAATAGGGTACAGCCCTTGTCCCTTACGTATTTGGTGCTGCCATCGGCACATATAAACCTATACTCGCAAAACCATTCGCTTTTTCTTTGTTCAATAAATAACCTGAATTTATTGATGGTCTTTTCCCTATCGTCTGGGTGTACCTTCAGCATGAGCCAAAAGTTGTCTGTTGTAGGGTTTTTGGTATAGCCAAATTTTTCTTCCAGACCCTCCATCCAGTGCAGCTTGTCGTTTACCACATCATAGTCCCATATTACATCGTTGGTAGCTTTGTTTACGGTTTGGTATAACAGTATAAGGTCGTTTATTTTTTTCTTGTTCTTTACCACATGGTCAATGTCTGTAACCATAACCAGAATGGCATCTTTCTTTAACTGGGGCACACGGTGGGAGGTAAGCTTTACATAGAATAGTTTCCCGTTTTTCTTGCGGTGCTGCCATATGCCCTTTTCCCCAATGTTTTTGTCCGCTGTCTCAATATGGTTCTCAAAACGTTCATGGTATTCTTTAGACCTGATGCTTGGCACGTACATGTCCAAGAGTTCTTTTTCGGTATAGCCGTAAAGTTTTGTCATGGCATGGTTTACGGCTATAATTTTCAGGTCGGGTGTAGACATGATATAGATAGCAATGGGGCTACCATTAAATAGTTTTTGATAATTATGCCTTACTGCTTTTAAACTTTTTTGATAAGAGCGGATAGCAATAAAAATGACTATAACGGAAGCGATAAAAAAGATTAAATAATAGTTCATAGTTAACCGTTTATTCTTCAGTGTAATAATCAAATTTAAATTTTTCTGGCCAATAATCGGTCAATCTTTTTCTGGTGGTAGTTTACTGGTGTATTTAACAATTAACTAGTTCTATATTTCGGTTGGTTGGTTGGTTGGTTGGTTGGTTGGTTGGTTGGTTGGTTGGTTGGTTTTTTCGTTCATTAGCTTATTGGTTCATTGAGCTCCTATATCGTCATGTCAACCGTAGCGGAGAGATCCTAACTATTTAGATTGTCATTCAGAGCGATAGGGAAGGATTATGAGGTTGGTTGGAATTGCTGGTATCATCTTTAGTTTGATCTGATTGTTGTTGTATTTATAACTTAAGGTACATAAGGGTTTAGGCCACATAGCCGGTTGGCCTCAGTTCTTTTACTTTTGGCTTGCCATTTTGCGTACTTGGGAATGTTCTTTGCTATGTCGGATTTTAAGTAATTAACAATTAAATAGTTAAGTAATTCTTCGATTAACCAATTCTGGTCTTTACTCCTTGTTCTCCTAACATCCGACCTTGCTCCTTAAGCAATTAACCAGTTGAACAATTCATTGATTAACCAACCTCCAACTTCCGTCCTCGGACCCATTCAGGTAGAAATAATTTTACTTTTTGATCAATTTCTCAATGAGCATTGCCTGCTTATCTAGTTGTTTTTGCTGCTCAATTAACCTTAATGTTAGTTCTTCAATTTTCTCGAGTAGTTTGGCATTCATTTCACCTAAGTTTACTCCATTCTCGTTTACCTCTGCGGCACTGGGAATACCTGGTAAATGACCATTTTTCTGAATATATTTTTCTGTTTCGGCCAATGATGCCAATTTATAGTCTTTATGAAAAACATAATCGGGCCAATTGGCTGTTTCTACTTTAATTTCTTTTGCACGTATATTGCCATTTACGGAGAGCTTTTCTTGGGGAGCTGTTGTACCTATACCTACATTGCCTTTGAAATAGGCGGTAGCAGCACCATTGAGAAAAAAATTTTCGCTGCCATTGGTCCTTAATGACAAGACCCTGGCATCAGAAGCAGTTGATGTTTCTACTATTAAGCCTCCATCTGAACTGGTAGCCCCAGATAAATTTATTATCCTGGCAACATAATTTCCATTAACTACCTTATTTACATCAAAAGTATATGTAGTATTTTGTCCAATTGCTACGGAATTTGATGTTAAGCTACCATTTACGGTAACATTTCCATTAATAATCTGATCTTGTCCCCAAGCATTGGTGAATAATAATGTTAAAATGGCTAGAAAGATCGTTTTCATATTAAATCAATTTTGTTTTTAGTTAGTTGTATAATTCAGGGTATTTATTCTTTTCTTTTTTGAAACCAAATCTCGTTTTTCTAATGGGTTTGTGCTTGTTCAGCCTGTCTTTCTTTGTTCATAAGGTTAAAAGTAAATTCTCGACTTTTTGTAACCGTATATTGTCTAAGACGGGAATAAATTTCAAAAATGCTCCATCAGGTTCTGCTCTTCTTTAAAAGAAAAATAATTTTTTAAAATTAGCATTAATATTGAAACTGTATTATACTACTTATGGATATTCTTATGTGTGCTGTAGTTCATTGGTCATTATTTTTGTTTAACTGCATATTGGTTCACTAGTTAACTGGTTGGTTGGGCATTGCTGGTATCATCTTTAGTTTGATCTGATAGTTATTATATTGGTGACTTAGGGTACATAATGGTTTTAGGCCTCATAGCCGGTTGGGCCCAGTTATGTTACTTTTGGTTTGGACTCTTCGGGTGGTTTTGATAATTATGTACTTCCTATTTATCTAGATATAAACAATTACGCTACTTATAGAGTAAAGATCACTTATATGCAGGACCTGGTAGACAACTTTAGCACATCAAACCAGATCAGGATAAATACGTCCCCTACGGGGAGTGCAATAGATGGCTTTTATCCGCCAGTTGTAAATGCGGATATAACGACCACTGGCAAGTTACAGATAGAAGGATCGGGTACGCATTATGTGATGGGGAATTTGGGGGTCGGTACCAACACGCCCCAAGAGAAACTCTCTGTAAACGGCAAGATAAGGGCCAAGGAGATCAAGGTAGAGGTAACGAACTGGCCCGACTATGTATTTAAACCAGATTATCCCAAAATGTCATTAGATGACATTGAAAAATACATAAAGGTAAATGGGCGCCTGCCCGAAATACCATCTGCAAGTAAGGTAGAAAAAGAAGGCATAGAATTGGGAGAGATGAATAAGCTGTTGTTGAAAAAAATAGAGGAGATGACGCTGCAGTTGATCGAATTGAAGAAACGCATAGATATACAGGAAGAACAATTGGAAAAAAAAGTAGCCAATTGAACAGCTAAGCCAATCCCTGCCCTTGTTCGAATTGTTACCATAATCTTATCCTATCCCCAGCTCGATCTGATAGCTATTGGATGGGGGATCTTAAAGCGTATTGTTTTTCCTAAACTTTGGTTGAAGTTTTTTTAGGCCTTATAGCCGGCTGGTGCTACTTCTTTTGGCTCAAGCCAAAAGAAGCAAGCTTGAGCAAAACGAAAGCATACCGACCTTTGAAACCATAAATAAACAAGGCATAAGATCAAGACTACCGATAAATCGGTACAAGTTACATTGCCTTCCTTGCACTAGTCTGGCGAAACTTTTTCGTCGAAATTAGAAGGTCTTTTCTTTGCTCTTTCCCTTTGCACGACTGCCTAATTTCTTCTTTGTTTGTTTGTTTGTTTGTTTGTTTGTTTATTGGTTGGGGAATTGCCGTTATCATCTTTAGTTTGATCTGATTGTTATCATATTGGTGATTTAAGGTACATATGGTTTTAGGCCTCATAGCCGATTGGACCCAGTTCTTTTACTTTTGGCTTGCCATTTTGCGTTCTTGGGAATTTTCTTTGCTACGTCGGACTTTGGACATCCGACCTCTGACTTTAAGCAATTAATCAACATCCGTCTTTGCTATTTGTTCCTTTCTCCTTGTTCTTCCAACACCCAAGCTTTTAACACCGGATATCTGATTTCCAACAATTCACCGATTAACCCACCTCAAACACTATTTTACTTCTTCTTTTGGTGTAGCCTTCGCTTTTTTGGTTTTTGCGGCTGTACCAACTTTGGCAACAGCAGGTGTTTCTACCTGGGCAGTTGTAGATTTTTCCTTTTCGGCAATACTTGGCTTAATGGTTTTCGCCATTTCTTTTGAAAATGAAGCTGCCGATTTTTCGATAAGCTTTCTCAGCTTTTTTGAGGGCTCGCCAAGTTGAATGACAATAGCATGAATGCCCGAAATAAGATGCACCTTGATGGTTTTTTCCTGCTTTTTTTTATTGGCCTTTGCTTGAGCTTTTTCTTTGTTCTTCTTCATGAAAAAATGGGTTTTTGCAAAACTAGGGCATTAAACTGTTAAGTGTATATTATCATTTTGTTAATGTTAAGTATTCTTGTTAACATAGAATTGATAATGGATAGTTATTAAGGGAGGGAAGGCATTGGTTTGCCCAATTGACTAAAAGAAAAAGCACCCCAAAAAAGTAATTAACCAACGAAATGACCAAACATCCAAAAAACTAGCCAACGAACAAAATGATCTAAATCACTTTTTTATGTGATATGGTGGGCCTGTGGAAACCATACGGTTGAATATTTTTGGCATAAAAAAGATTTCTATTATATTGTTTATGGTTCATCAATTCCACATTCCAGTTTTAGGCTTGGGCTATTCTATAGATACGCCCTTAAAAGTAGCGCGTTATGGTATATCATCGGTAGTTTCTATTGTAGACGACGAGCTTACCGAACGCATGAGGGAATATCATGCAAAGTTGAACCAGCTGCCCTTTAAGAAGATAGGCAAAGAGGAAGAAGATTTCCGGTGCCGCAGAATTATCGCCTACCTTAACCTGTTGAATGATCTGGTAACGGACCAGTTCGAACAGTTGAAGAAACAGGAGTTTATACCGGGAAACGATATTTGTCGTTATTTTGAATTGCTGCCCGAAGGCTCGAAGCTAAAGAGCGGCTACGAGCTTATGATGGAATACCCCGAAGGTGAGCAGAAGCAGATCTTTCAGCAGTTATTGCGCAATGCCATGGTAAAGGGGGCTATAGATGTAAACATTATGTCGAAGGTAGACAAGCTAAACTTTGATAAACACGGTACTTACCTTGGCGATGAAAATACAGATGCGCTTTCTGCCCTGCGTGGTTTTGTGGGCAGTACGTTGAATTCATCGGTCATCCTATCGGCAGGAATGAACCCACGCCTGTATGGCTATATAGAAAGTTTCCCCAATTTTTTGCCCAATGCTGCGGCGAATATGCGGAAGCAGATCATCTTAAAGGTAAGCGATTTCAGGTCGGCCTTTATACAGGCAAAATTTCTGGCCAAGAAAGGCATATGGGTTTCGGAATTTAGGGTAGAATCTGGGCTGAACTGTGGTGGGCATGCCTTTGCCACCGATGGTTTTTTGCTTGGCCCAATTCTGGAAGATTTTAAGCAGAACCGTCAGTCTATGCTCGATGTGCTCTATGAGCTCTATAGTACGGCACTGGTTTCAAAGGGCATCTTCTTAACTGAGCTGCCCAAGCAGAAGGTAACCGTACAGGGCGGCATAGGCACCGCCGGCGAAAATGAATTCTTGTTGACACACTACCAGCTTGATGCCACCGGATGGGGCAGTCCGTTTCTGTTGGTGCCAGAAGTAACCAACGTTGATGAAGGCACCTTGAACCAATTGGCCAATGCCCAGGCCAGCGATTTCTACCTGAGCAATTCTTCTCCCTTGGGCGTATTGTTCAACAGTTTTAGACAGAGCACGGCCGAACGGCAACGATTGGACCGTATACAGGCAGGAAAGCCCGGCAGTCCATGTACCAAGAAATACCTGTGTACCAATACCGAGTTTACCAAAGAGCCCATCTGTACGGCGTCGAGTAAATACCAGAAAATGAAGATCAAACAGTTGAAGGGAATGGAGGTAGATCCCCTTGAATTTCAGGAACGTTTTGACAAGATTACGGAAAAACTATGCCTTTGCGAAGGTTTGTGCACTTCGGCATACCTGAAAACGGACCTGATTAAACCTAAAGAGAGCAGAGCCGTAGCTGTATGTCCAGGGCCCAACCTTAGCTTTTTTAATCAGGTGTATTCGCTTGATGAGATGGTAAAACACATTTATGGTAGCCTTAACCTGTTGGAAAAGGTGAAAAGGCCACATCTGTTCATTAACGAGCTGAACCTTTACATAGATTACCTTCAAAAGGAAGTGCAGCTACAGCTACAGGACATTAACGATAAAAAGAAGAAATACTTGGGCAATTTTAAAGAGCAGCTACTGAGAGGGGTGAACTACTATAAAACCCTGTTTACCGATCTTTCAAAGCCTGAAATGTGCATAAACGATCTGTTGGCTGCCGAAATTAGGTTAAGGGCTACCTCCATTTAACTATATGTTAGTACAGCAGCTTAAAAAACTTGAGTATATTTGAGGGAAACATACCAGCAGATGCTATATGGAAAGAGCTAAACTACTAAATGCGATTATTGAAAATGCCATAGATGGAATTATAACTATTGATGAGCATGGGCTTATAGAGCACATCAACCCGTCTGCATTAGAGCTGTTTGGCTACAAAAGTGAAGAACTTGTAGGAAAGAATGTATCTGTACTGATGCCACCGCCAGACAAGGAAAGACACGATAGTTACATAGCCAATTACCGCCATACGGGAAAAAGACATATTATAGGCATTGGCAGGGAAGTTACGGGACAGCGTAAAGATGGTTCTGTATTTCCCTTTAGGCTGGGCGTAAGCGAAGTCAAATTCTCAGATCGAAGGATTTTTACAGGTTTTGTGCACGACCTGAGCAGACAGAAGGAAGATGAGTTAAAGATAAAGAGTTATACCGAAGAGCTGGAAGCAAAGATAAAGGAACGTACACAAGACCTTATTAGGTCTATTAATGAGCTGGAAACGGCCAAAGAGCATGTAAGCGCCCTTTTCGAAAAGGAAAAGGAGCTGAACCAGCTGAAAACCAGGTTTGTTTCCATGGCTTCGCACGAGTTTCGTACCCCCTTAAGCTCCATACAGCTGTCTGCTTCGCTTATCGATAAATATAGTTCCAAGCAGGATGTGGCAAGTGTAGAGAAGCATACTTCCAAAATTAAGAATGCCATTAATAACCTTACCACCATTTTGAACGATTTTTTGTCGTTAGAAAAACTGGAAGCGGGAAAGGTAGAAGCGAATGCCAATTGGTTCGATATGATTTCTTTTGCCGAGGAAATTGTAGAGGAGATGCAGCTTATTAGCAAGCAGAACCAGTTGATCGTTTATGAGCATACGGGCACAACGGCCAGTGTGTGCCTAGACCACAACCTGCTTAAAAACTGCATCATCAACCTCATATCAAACGCCATTAAATATTCTGGAGAAAATACCATGATCCAGTTCAATAGCATTGTGAAGGAAAAAGAGCTGACCATAGAAATTAAGGATAACGGCATAGGTATTCCAGAAATGGACCGGAACAATCTCTTTGAACCATTTTTTAGGGCGCATAATACAGGAGATATTCCGGGTACGGGCTTGGGGCTGAACATTGTAAAACGTTATGTAGGCTTAATGAACGGCACGGTAAGCTGCCAGACCGAACAGAATAAGGGCACCACCTTTACCCTGCACTTTAACTTTTAATACAAAAAGATGGAAACAAAGAAAGTTTTGGTCATTGAAGATAATGATGACATTAGAGAAGGTACGGTAGAAGTGTTAACACTTGCCGGCTACGAAACGCTGGCTGCTAAAAATGGTAAGTTGGGTGTAGAGCTGGCATTGAGTGGCCTGCCCGATATCATTTTATGTGATATCATGATGCCCGAGCTAGATGGCTATGGGGTGTTGTATCTGCTCGGTAAAAATCCAAAACTGGCCAATATTCCATTTGTTTTCATGACGGCCAAGGCAGAGCGTGCAGATATGCGCAAGGGGATGGAAATGGGGGCGGATGATTACCTGACCAAGCCCTTTGATGATATGGAGCTGTTCAATGCTATTGAAAGCAGATTGAAAAAGAAGAAACAGGTGGTAGGTTTCAAGGCCGCACCCAAAGACCTAGATACGATATTTACGGAATTAAAGCAGAAGGGGAAAACTAGGAGCTATGCCAATAAACAGGTTATTTATGTAGAGAATGATGAGCCTACTTATTTATATTTTGTAAAAAGCGGACAGGTAAAAACTTATAAAAGATTTAAGGATGGGAGGGAGCTATCGTCCAATATTTTTAGGGAGGGCGAATTTTTTGGTTATGAAAGTTTGTGCTGTGGCGTAAACTATGCAGATAATTCTGCTACACTGGCCGATACGGAACTGTTATTGATTGCCAAGGGCGATTTTATGGATGCCCTGCTAAACCATCAGGAAATGGCAACGGCCTTTATAGAGTTGCTTTCGGGAAACATTAGGTTCAAGGAAGAACAGATGCTCAAACTGGCCTATTATTCGGTACGTAAAAGGGTGGCCGAAGCTCTGGTGCAATTGGCCAGGAAATTTGCGGAAAAAGGTAACGACAGTTGTACACTGAAAATATCGAGAGATGACCTGGCGGCACTGGTAGGTACGGCAAGTGAAACGGTAAGCCGTATGTTGGCCGATTTTAAGGATGAAAAGCTGATCGAAAAACACGGAAATGCCATTTATATAGTATCTATTGATAAGTTGAGCCATATTAGACAATAACCCTGACGTCATTCCGAGTTGGTTGTGGTGCTTTCTTTTCCGTATCTTCCGTTCTTGGTCTTTTGTTATTCCTAGTCTTTTGTCATTCCGGGTTGCGAGAAATCTAGCCGGTTAAGTTTATCGTCATTTCGAAGGAAGTGTAGCGATGAGAAATCTGACAACTTACCATCCCATTCTGCCTGCCCTTGGTTGGATCTCTCCTCTTAAAATCGTCGAGATGACCGGAAAGAGAGGGCAGTGCCCAAATAAACCTCACTTTTCATTTTTGATTATAATTAGCAGCCAATTGGTTGTGATATAAATGAAGCCATTTGATTTCGCAAAATATTTTATGAAAATTTTGTGATGAAGATCATTTTCTGGACTAATTGCGCTCATCTTGCGGCAGCTAGTGCCATGCTAGTTTTGTGGATATAATTTACAACTGGTATGAAAGCTATTGTCTATAACATAAAACCGGAAGAAAAAGAATGCCTGGTTTTGGCAAATTACAAAAAACACGATATTACCATTATAGCCAACGGTTTAAGTGCCGAAACTTTGCCATTTGCCCAGGGTAAGGAGGTGCTTATTGTCTTTAATGAAGATCCGTTAAGCGAAGATTTGATCTTTGGCTTAAAGGCTTTGGGTATAAAATATATCGCAACATCTTCTTTTGCCACCCAACACATCGACCTGAAGGCTGCCGGACAAGCAGGTCTTAAAATTGCCAATGTGCCTTTTAAGGAAGGCGAGGAGCTGGCCATGAAAAGAATGGAGCAGGTGGTAAGAAATTTGGACAATTGGGCTGCGGGCAAATGTGTGGGCAAAGCTTGTTGCTGTCCAAATGATTGTGGTATAAAAACAACTAAAAGTAATGATGGAAGCGACGACACTCTTAAAGAAATATAATATCGCTGCACCAAGGTATACCAGTTATCCTACGGTGCCTTATTGGGAAAATGACAGTTTTAATGCTTTGGCCTGGGAAGAAAGGCTTGTTGCTGCCTATAACCTACATAAGAATGAAGGGATAAGTTTATATGTTCACCTGCCTTTTTGCGAAAGTCTGTGCACTTATTGTGGTTGTAATACCCGCATTACCAAGAACCATAAGGTAGAGCTACCTTATGTTACAGCCTTGCTGAGGGAGTGGGAAATGTATTGCCAATTGTTGGGCGAAAGGCCCAAAATAAAAGAAATACATTTGGGCGGCGGTACGCCTACTTTTTTTAGTGCCGATCACTTAAAGCACCTGCTTCAAACCATAGCAGGAACTATGCAATTTGGAGAAGACACGGCCTGTTCTTTTGAGGGACATCCAGATAATACGACCATAGAACACCTCACAACCCTAAGTGGTTTGGGGTTCAAAAGACTAAGCTTGGGCATTCAAGATTTCGATGCCAAGGTACAGTTTATGATTAACCGTTACCAAACCCCGGTACAGGTTGCCGAAATTACAAAACTGGCCCGTACCATGGGCTACCAATCCATTAATTTCGATTTGATTTATGGCCTGCCCGGCCAAACTTTACAGGGGCTTGTACAGACTATTTCCGAAGTGATCCATATAAAACCAGATCGTATTGCTTTCTACAGCTATGCCCATGTGCCTTGGATCAAGGCAGGTCAACGACATTTTACAGAGGCTGATATTCCGCAGGGCGATGAAAAGTTTGTCTTATACCAACGGGGAAGGGAAATGCTGGTAAGGGCCGGTTACGAAGAAATTGGAATGGACCATTTTGCCCTTAGTACAGATGCCCTTTATAGGGCAAAAGAAGAAGGTAGGCTGCATCGTAATTTCATGGGCTATACCGATAGGTATACGCCTATTCTGTTGGGATTGGGGGTTTCGTCAATTAGCGATTGCGGTACCGCTTTTGCCCAAAATGTAAAAACGGTTGAAAGCTATCAGCAATTTGTTAATGAAGGTTTGCCGGCAGTACAAAAAGGCCACTTATTAAATGAAGAAGATCTGTGCATCAGAAAACACATCCTTAATTTAATGTGCCATGGCAATACCTGTTTTGAATTAGCAGTGCCTATCCTAATAAAAGAGCGATTGCAGTCTATGGCCAACGATGGACTGGTGCATATAGATGATGCGAAAGTGAGAATATTACCTATGGGCAAATCTTTCTTGCGTAACGTATGCATGGCCTTTGACCATAGGCTTTGGCAAAAACAGCCACAGGCTCAATTGTTTAGTGCAGCAATATAAAAGGAGGTGTTATGAAGAATCCAACCCTTGTCCATAAAAGTTCGGTGTGTTACCATTGTGGTGATCAACTGCCATCGGTTAAGCTTAGCTGCGATGAAAAGGATTTTTGCTGTGTGGGCTGTAAGAGCGTATATCAGATTTTAGCCGAAAATAACATGTGCAATTATTATGCATATAACGATACGCCTGGGCACAAAATAAAAGAAAATGGCCATTTTGAATATTTGGAGGAGCCAAGTATCATTAGCCAGCTTATAGACTATAAGGATAGTGAAAATTCTATCATTACTTTTTATGTTCCGGCCATTCATTGTAGTTCGTGCATTTGGTTACTGGAGCATTTGTACAAGATCAATCCAGCTATTTTCAGTTCGCGGATAGATTTTCTAAAGAAAGAAGTAACGGTAAGCTATAAACATGATAAGATTTCCCTTCGGCAATTGGTAGAAATTCTTAACCAGATTGGTTATGAGCCATTGATCAGCTTGCAGGATGTGGTCAAGGAAAAAGGTAATTCGGTAAACAAGCAGTTGATCTGGAAAATTGCCATAGCTGGCTTTTGCATGGGCAACGTAATGTTATTCAGTTTTCCGGAGTACTTTGGTCTTTCCGCAGTTGAAAAGGAATTTCAATACCTTTTTGCCTGGCTTAACCTGGCTTTTTGTGTTCCGGTAACTTTCTATTGTGCCAAAGAATATTTTACTTCTGCTTTTGCAAGTTTAAAACAAAGACATATCAATCTAGATACACCGCTCGCGCTCATTATAGCAGTACTATTCATACGTACTGCTATTTCAACGGCATTTGGTACGGGACCTGGATTTGCAGATACGCTGACAGGTTTGGTTTTTTTGTTGTTGATGGGGAAATGGGTAAAACAAAGAACCTATCACCATATTTCTTTTGACAGGGACTATCGTTCTTATTTTCCTATTGCCATAACTGTTTTGAAAGATGGCAGGGAAAAACCTACGGCCATTAACGAGATTGAGGTAGGAGATAGATTACTGATCAGAAATGGAGAACTGATACCTGCCGATTCGATATTAATGAAAGGAGAGGTGTATTTGGATATGAGTTTTGTAACTGGCGAAGCCGAGCCCCAGCAAAAGGTTTTGGGTGAAATTCTATATGCTGGGGGAAGACAGATGGGCGAGGCCGTTGAGCTGGAAGTGGTGAAATCGGCTTCGCAAAGTTACCTTACCGGTTTATGGAACAAGGCGTACTATAAGACGGATTTCAAAAAGAAAAATTTCAATGATAGCATAGCTAAATATTTCAGCATTGGCGTATTTGTGGTTGCTTTTTCGGCTACAGCCTATTGGCTGTTTCAGCATGACAGTGTTAAGGCGTGGTCGGCCTTTACGGCCGTTGTAATTGTGGCCTGTCCCTGTGTATTGGCTTTGAGCACCCCTTTTACCCTCTCGGCCATATTGTCTGTATTCGACAAAAAAGGTTTTTATGTAAAGAATACCGACGCCGTAGAACAACTCGCCGATTGCGACACGATTGTTTTTGATAAAACGGGAACACTGACCAGTACGGTAAATGCAAATATACACTTTAATGGTGCCTTGAATAAGGAAGAACAGTTATTGGTTGCTTCGCTGTTGAACAATTCTTCACATCCTTTAAGCAGGCAAGTGTTTAAAAGTTTGTGTCCCGATAAATTGTTTGCCGTGTCGGAATATAATGAAATTCCGGGTAAGGGTATAATGGGGTTGGTGAATGGTCGTATGGTTTATGCAGGCAGTAAAAAAATATTGCCATTTGAACTGGAGGGTAAAGAGAATGGAGGGGTGCATGTTGTTATAGGCCAAAGCTATAAAGGTTGTTATGCCATAGAACAGGAGTGGAGAAGCGGACTTTTCAAATTGATGTCTGCTCTTGAGGGAAGGTTTAATTTAAAAGTGTTGTCTGGTGATACCAATAGGGATGAAAAAATATTGGGCTGCTTTTTTGGGACTGAAACCAGTATGCAATTTAACCAGAGCCCTCGTCAAAAGTTAGGAGAGGTCATTAGCCTACAGGATAAGGGAAAAAAGGTAATGATGTTGGGCGATGGCCTAAATGATGCGGGCGCCTTGAAACAGAGCAATTTTGGTATAGCCATTACAGACAACATTAATAACTTTACGCCAGGTTGTGATGCCATATTAAAGGGAACATCATTAAGTCTTCTCCCCAATTTCATACAGCTTGTTCAAGATGGGCTTAAGGTCATTAAGATTAGTTTTGGTATAGCCACGGCCTATAACCTTATTGGAGTTTATTATGCCGTTCAGGGTACTTTATATCCTTTGGTGGCTGCCATACTAATGCCAATTAGTACCATTACCATCATTAGTTTTACCAGTTTGGCAACACGATACTTTGCACGGAAGAATAAGCTGGTTGGCTAATGATAAAATGTCCACCCGTTATGGCCAGCTCGATCCGGTAGCTATCGGATGACAATAGTGATGAGGTCTTAGAGTTACGGATGATGTCTGACTTAAATCAATCAGCTAAACCAATATACTAAAACTAAAAAACAAAACAACTACAATGAGTATACTTTATTTTCTAATCGGCTGTAGCGTTTTGGTTGCGCTGATTTTTCTGGGCGCCTTTTTCTGGGCGTTAAAAAGTGGCCAGCATGACGATGTTTATACGCCGGGAGTTCGTATTCTTTTTGATGACGAAGTGAAGGAAGACAAAAGTGACAAAAATCATATTTCCGACTAATACTTGTCATCAGCTATGCTATAGTGCCTAAATAACTTTGCCCTAAACATTACAAATCTATTTCTATTCATTATGCAGCTAGAAAAATTTACTTACGACAACAAGATAGTACGAAATTTCGCTATTGCCACATTGGTATGGGGCATTATCGGAATGCTGGTAGGCTTGCTCGTTGCCATGCAGTTGTTTAAACCGAGCATGAACCTGGGTAACCAGTACACCACCTTTGGTCGTATTAGGCCCCTACATACCAATGCGGTAATTTTTGCCTTTGTAGGAAATGCCATATTTATGGGCGTTTACTATTCCCTACAGCGCCTGCTAAAGGCTAGGATGTTTAGCAAATGGCTAAGCAATATCCATTTTTGGGGCTGGCAGCTGATCATCGTTTCTGCAGTGATCACGCTACCTTTGGGCATTACCTCATCGCATGAGTATGCGGAACTGGAATGGCCAATTGATATTGCCATAACGCTCATCTGGGTTGTTTTTGGCATTAATATGTTCGGAACTATTTTCAAACGTAGGGAAAGGCATTTATATGTGGCCATTTGGTTTTACATTGCCACTTTTGTGACCATTGCGGTTTTGCATATCGTCAACTCGTTCCAATTGCCAGTTTCATTCCTTAAAAGTTATTATGTTTTTGCTGGGGTGCAAGATGCATTGGTTCAATGGTGGTACGGACATAATGCGGTAGCATTTTTCCTTACTACCCCTTATTTGGGCATGATGTATTATTTCCTTCCAAAAATGGCCAACCGTCCGGTTTATTCTTATAAACTAAGTATCCTACACTTTTGGTCGCTTATATTTATTTACATCTGGGCGGGCCCGCATCACCTGTTGTACACTTCTTTGCCAGGTTGGGCACAGTCATTGGGAGTGGCTTTTTCTATAATGTTGATTGCCCCGAGCTGGGGAGGTATGATCAATGGTTTGTTGACGTTGCGCGGCGCCTGGGATAAAGTTCGAGACGATGTTACCCTGAAATTTATGGTAGTGGCACTTACCGCCTATGGTATGGCAACTTTTGAAGGACCAATGCTGTCATTAAAGCAGATTAACGGGATAGCGCACTTTACCGATTGGATTGTGGCCCACGTACATGTTGGGGCCTTGGGATGGAACGGATTTTTAACTTTTGGTATTTTATACTGGCTGATACCACGTATATATAAAACGGAGTTGTATTCAAAGAAAATGGCCTCATTCCATTTCTGGATAGGAACATTGGGCATTTTATTTTATGCCGTACCCATGTATTGGGCAGGGTTTACACAAGGCCTGTTGTGGAAAGAATTTACGGCCGAAGGCTTGTTGAAATATCCTAATTTCTTGACTACTACCTTACAGATTATACCTATGCATGTATTGCGTGCAATTGGTGGGGCATTTTATTTGTTGGGTGCCATTGTAATGGCCTATAATTTGGGCAAAACCATGTTAAAAGGAAAGCTAGTTGCTGATGAAGCTGCAGAAGCTATGCCCTTGGAAACGGTAATGCTGGAAACTGATCCTGCCGATAAGAGGTGGCACCGCATATTGGAACGCAAGCCCATGAAGTTTATGGTGCTTTCCATGATCGTGATCTTGATAGGGGGCATGGTAGAAATGATGCCAACTTTTACCATTGAATCTAATATTCCCACCATTGCCAGCGTTAAGCCCTATACGCCACTAGAATTGCAGGGAAGAGACTTGTATATTAGGGAAGGCTGTGTAAACTGCCATTCGCAAACTGTCCGTCCGTTCCGCTCGGAAACAGAACGTTATGGCGAATATAGCAAGGCAGGTGAATTTGTCTACGATCATCCATTTTTGTGGGGAAGTAAACGTACCGGACCAGATTTACATAGGCTAGGTGGTAAATATTCAAATGCCTGGCATTATAACCACATGTTAGATCCTACATCGATGTCGCCTGGAAGTATTATGCCAGCTTACCCATGGTTGATTACCCAAAAACTGGATACGAGTACCACGGCAATAAAAATAAGGGCCATGCAGACACTGGGCGTACCCTATAGGGAGAATTTCGATGCGGTAGCTAATACCAAGCTGAAAGAGCAGGCAGAAAGCATCGCTGCAGACCTGAAACAGAATAATATCGAGGTAAAGAGTGATCGGGAAATTGTGGCCCTGATTGCCTATTTGCAGCGCTTGGGAACCGATATAAAGGCCAACAAAACAACTATACCATCTAACCAATAAAATTATGTTTAAGCAAATAAAAGACTTGGCAGGAGGCGAGCTGTATCTGATCGCATCACTGCTCATATTTATGGTTTTCTTTATTATGGTGGGGATTTACCTCATTAAGATGAGCAAAATACATATCGATGAAATGAGTAAGCTACCTATTGATGAACCTCAAATTTCAAATTATGAAGAAGCTTAATTTACTGTTGATATTCTCGATATGGACATTTGGCGCCCTGGCACAAACTACAGCTGCTACGGAAGATACGGCCCCTGTAATTACAGGACCCTCTATGGGTTTGAGCACTAGTGAACTGTTGATTATAGCCCTGCTGATTTTTTCGACCATATTGCTTTTTGTATCAATTACGCTTTACAATAGCTTTAAGGTGATATATAGGGAAAGATTAAACCCTACTCCATACCATAACCATAAGCAGGAACAAAAGGAGCTTGATTTTGAGGAGTGGCAAAAACAGAAGGAAGACAAGCCTACAATTTGGACCAAATTACTAAGCCTAAAGCCACTTTCGGCAGAAAAGGACTTGGAAATTCCACACGCTTACGATGGTATTAAGGAATTGAACAATCCTGTGCCCTTATGGTTTAATGTGCTGTTTTATGGTACATTGCTATTTGCTGCGGGTTATTTGTACTATTATCATGTGGGCGAGTATGGTGAAAGGCAAGATGATGAGTATAAAACCGAAATGGTAAAGGCCGATATCGAAAAACAAAAATTTCTGGCCAAGTCATCTTCTGGTGTAGACGAAAATTCGGTAAAGGTAGATAAAAGCCAAATTGCCGTAGGCAAAGGTGTATTTGACGCCAACTGTGTGGCCTGCCATGGCCAAAATGGAGAGGGATTGGTAGGGCCTAACCTTACCGATGAATATTGGCTGCACGGCGGAAGTGTTAAAGATATATTCAAGACCATTAAATATGGTGTGCCAGAGAAAGGAATGGTGAGTTGGGAGAAAAATATGAGTTCGGCAAATATAAGTGCGGTAACCAATTACATTCTATCCTTGCGGGGATCTAAGCCAGCCAATGCTAAAGCGCCACAAGGGGAAAAGTATGATCCAGCTGCAGATGAAATTGCCGCTAATTAAAAGACGGATGCCTATTTGATAAAGTAGCGAAACGGAGGTTGTAATGGTTTATACCTTGTTACCCAGAATTAAAATAAGGGGAATGGTTAAGCAATGCAATTGTAAAATTAGAGTACTCCTGTCGTCAGGAATAAAAAAGTCCTAAGGAAAAGTGTAATGGCAAAAACTGAAAACAATAGTAAAAAGAGTGGGGGCAGAGCATTTCTTTACCCTAAGAAAGTCAAAGGTAAGCTATTTACCATACGGAAATGGATAAGTTATGTGCTGCTTTTGCTGCTCTTTGTTTCTCCATATGTGAAGTTAAAGGGAGAACAGCTGGTACTATTGAATTTTTTGGAGCGGAAGTTTGTATTTTTTGGATTGATTTTTACGCCGCAGGATTTTTATCTGTTTGCCTTGGCCATGCTGATTTTTATTCTTTTTATTGTCTGTTTTACTGTGGTTTTTGGTAGGTTATGGTGTGGTTGGGCCTGTCCGCAAACCATTTTTATGGAGATGGTTTTTAGAAGGATAGAATATTGGATAGAGGGCGATGCCAACCAACAGAGAAAACTGGATAAACAGGAATGGAACGCTGAAAAAATACTGAAGAAAGGTAGCAAGCAGTTGATCTTTCTGCTGATTTCTTTTGGTATTGCCAATACTTTTCTGGCTTATATGATGGGTGCAGACCAGCTTTACCAGATCATTATAGAGCCGATATCAGAACATTTGGTGGGGTTCCTGTCCATTTGGATTTTTACGTTGATATTCTATGGGGTGTTTGCCTATGTAAGGGAGGTGGTGTGTACCGTTATTTGTCCTTATGGTAGGCTACAGGGCGTGCTATTGGATAATAAGAGCCTGATAGTAGCTTATGATGAAACCCGTGGGGAGCCTCGTGGGCATATGCAGAAAAGCATAGACCAACCTAAAAAAGGTGATTGTATTGATTGTGGTCTGTGTGTGCAGGTCTGTCCAACTGGAATTGACATTAGAAAGGGAACACAATTAGAGTGCGTAAATTGTACGGCCTGTATAGATGCTTGCGATGAAGTAATGCTCAAAATAAATAGACCTCAAAAATTAATAGGTTTCTATAATCACGACTTTATAAAAAATAGAAATCCGTTTAAAATAGGGGCTAGGGCATACGGTTATGGCATTGTTTTGTTCTTGGTTATCTTGGTCTTTTCATCCTTGATTTATAAAAGAGAGGATGTGCAGACTACGGTATTAAGGGCCAGTGGTACACTTTATCAAAAAAGACCAGATGGGAGTATAGCCAATTTGTACAATGCGGAACTCATTAACAAAACCAATAAGGAGATCAGGTTTTCATTTAAGTCTGCAGATAAGTTGGATAAGATTGAACTGATACAGGCAGATACTGTTTTGCGAAAAGAAGGGACTGCACACCTTACTTTCTTTTTGGTTAAACAGCGAAAGCATATTACCGAATTTAAGACCAAGGTGGTATTTGAGGTGGAAGCAAATGGAAAAATAATAAGTAATAGCAGTACCACATTCTTTTCGCAACCTTAACGATTTACGATTTCAAACCACAAGGGAGCAGCGAGCATTTTTTAATAATCAAACCAAAAAACAAATCACTAATCAACAAAAAAACAAGAAAATGAATTGGGGAACAAAGATAGTTTTGGGAATGGCGGCTTTTATGCTGTTTATTATTGGTATGGTGGTATACATGTTTAAGGTTCATGGCAACGACGACTTGGTGGAAGAAGATTATTATGAAAAAGGGATCAACTATGATAGGGAATATGAGGCCAAGAGGAATACTTTGAGCGAACATGCTGATCCTGTTATTAAGTTAACTACAAGCCAGTTGATTATCCAATTGAAGGTGATGGCAGATTATCGGTTGAAATTGATGAGACCGTCTTCGGCTAAAAAAGATATCCAATCTGAAGGAAAAACGATAGGTGAAGAACATTTGATCATCATAGATCGTGTGGGATTGGACAAGGGGCTATGGTCGCTTAAGTTGGAATGGAAGGCTAATGGAAAGACTTATCAATATGGAAAAGATATGATGTTATGAGCTTTCTGTACTTGGCATTTTTAATGGGGTTTCTGGGTAGCTTGCATTGTGCGGTAATGTGCGGTCCCATTATGCTTGGCTTGCCATTGCAAAAACAGCACTTATTCGAAAATGCTGTTCAGTTGTTTCTGTACCAGTTAGGAAGGATAACTGTTTATGTATTTCTTGGCATACTGGTAGGGGCACTGGGCAATAGCCTTAGCATTTTTGCCAACCAGGAAATATTGAGTTTGGTGATTGGGGTACTTTTCGTCGTTTTTGCTGTTGTGCAACTTAGCGGCTTATATGTTGGCGGATTGAGGTCGTATCAGCTCAAATTAATAACTCCCTTAAGTAGGTTGATGGGTAAAGTGCTTAGACTTCGCTTTTGGGGCTTTTTTGCAGGTTTGTTGAACGGTTTAATACCCTGTGGCATGGTTTATTTGGCATTGACTACCGCATTGAGTAATGCAAGTGCCCAATCTGGTGCTATGTTTATGTTAATGTTCGGTTTGGGCACGGCACCCTTAATGTTTTTTGTTTCTTTTGGTGGTGTTTACCTCAAAAAATACATCAAGTTCAACATCCAAAAATTATTACCTTGGTTTATGTTGTTAATGGGCATTTTGTTTACTGCCCGTTCACTGAACTTGGGAATTCCTTTCCTGTCGCCCAGTCACCATGCAGGCTACAGTAGTGGGGTGTATTGTGGATAATTTTTCTCGTTTTGGGTGCTTTGTTGGTCGATTTGCTTTAGGTGATGATATTGATTAAAAACCAATTTTTATATAAATACTTGTATTTAGGTATTTTATTATTGTTTTAATATTTATAATTTTGGCTAATTCAATGTTATTAATGGGTAAAAAAATCAACAATTTTTTAATGGGTTTACTTCTTTTGCCCATTTTTTCTTCCTGTGAAAAGATAGATAGGAATGCTGGGTATGGAAATTATGCTATTGGAATAGAGCACAATAATTCATCAGATTTAGAAGTGAAAGTATACCTTGACGAAAATTACCACAGTAATTTTATATCAATAGCCGGCAGGCCTTCGGTTTACCTGAATAATTGCCACGATTTACGATATCCTGAAAGATTGACCAATATTCTTGTAGTGCCAAATGTGCCCGCAGGTGCGCATAAAGTTGAAATAAGGGATGTAAACGAGGTTGTAATTAAATCTTTGACGTTTGAAATACATAATAAAGAATGCGTATTTCAGCATGTAAATGCAACAAGCTATTAATTTTTGGAGGCGGATCAACCTAAGCTCAAAGCAACATTATATTTGAGATAAGATGGTATAGGCATGAACGGTTTTCATACCATATACCCTTTTGGTAGCGATTTTAGGTTAGGCCAAGCAAAGAATGTTTGTGTAGTAATTCTTCCAGTTCCTTAGGGTATAACGGTTTTTTCAATAACTTTAGCACAAAAGGATTGGCTTCAGCCTTTTTTATATCCCCAAAATCGAGTGTAGAAGATAAAATAGCCAATTTACAACTCTCTAAAAATGAAGTTGGAAAGTTCTTGTAAATTTCGAGGAACTCAAAGCCATCCATTTCTGGCATTTGTATATCCAACAGTATAAAGTTGGGCAATAGGTGTTGATGGCCCAAATTTTGGTTAATATAGGCAATCCCTTCTTGGCCAGATTGGCAAAGTATAATCTCTTCAAACAAGTTGGACAATGTGATGATCCTGTCTCTTATACACATCTCCGAGCCCACGAGACCTGCGTTACCATCTCGTATGCCGGCTTCTGCTTGTAAAGGGGGGGGGGGGGGGGGGGGGGGGGGGGGGGGGGGGGGGGGGGGGGGGGGGGGGGGGGGGGGGGGGGGGGGGGGGGGGGGGGGGGGGGGGGGGGGGGGGGGGGGGGGGGGGGGGGGGGGGG
>NZ_JAELTN010000048.1 GCF_016428855.1 Pedobacter sp. ASV28 | reverse complement strand
CCCCCCCCCCCCCCCCCCCCCCCCCCCCCCCCCCCCCCCCCCCCCCCCCCCCCCCCCCCCCCCCCCCCCCCCCCCCCCCCCCCCCCCCCCCCCCCCTTTACAAGCACAAGACGGCATACGCGATGGTAACGCAGGTCTCGTGGGCTCGGAGATGTGTATAAGAGACAGGTATATGTCAACTAAAAACAAATTGGTTTTTGCCACAAACAATGTACACAAAACAGATGAAGTTGCCCAATTACTTTCCTTGGCATATGAAGTGGTAAACCTAAAAGATATTGGCTGTCTGGTTGATATTCCGGAAACGGGAAACAGTTTTGCCGAAAACGCGAGCTTAAAAAGTAAATATGTAGTTGACAACTACCAATTAGATTGTTTTGCCGATGATAGTGGACTAGAGGTGGAAGCCCTAAACAATGAACCCGGTATATTTTCCGCCCGTTACAGCGGTGTAAAAGACGATCTTGTTAACCTACAATTGCTGCTTAAAAACATGGAAGGCAAATCGAATCGCAAAGCAAAATTTAGAACAGTAATTTCTCTCATGAAAGACGGAGAAAACCATTTGTTTGAAGGAGAAATCAAAGGTCAGATCCGAACGACTGTTTCAGGTACAAAGGGCTTTGGCTACGATCCGATTTTTGAACCCGACGGCTATAACATTACTTTTGCGGAGATGGATATGGAACAAAAAAACAAGATTAGCCACCGGGCTATAGCGATGGGAAAACTAATTGATTTTTTAAAATCATCAGCTAAATAGTACCTAAAAAAACAGCCGACTTTACCCCTTTAAGTCGGCTGTTTTTCATTCCTCAGGCCCTCTTCAAGCCGAAAGGATACTTTTCTCCATCAGCTCTAGATCAAGATTACCTGAACCTTTATTTCTTGCTCTTGTCTATCGCTTTATTCACTACATCCTGTATACGCGGACGTATATTCAACTTGCCCAACATTTCGCTAACGCCAGGGTTTACCCTATTAGACAAAAAGATATAGACCATATTTCTAGATGGATCTACCCAAGCTGCAATACCAGTGTAGCCAGTATGTCCAAACGTTTGTGAAGAGGCCAGTTCCGATGGATATTTTTTGGTCAAATCTGGATCCCACCTATCAAATCCCAAACCTCTACGGCTTACGTTAGATTGCTTGGCAGTAAACATCTCTACGGTTTGCGGGGTAAAATATTGCTCGCCGCCATAACTTCCTTTATTCAACAACATCTGATTATAAATGGCCAGATCGTTAGCGGTACCAAATAAGCCCGCATGTCCAGCAACTCCGCCTTTCAAGGCTGCACCTTGATCATGCACATAGCCCTCTAGTAAGGTTTTTCTAAATACCTTATCATCTTCCGTTGGCACGATCTGGTCTTTACTAAATCTATTTCGGGGCAGAAAACCTGCATTTTGCATCCCCAAAGGCAAATAAAAGTTCTCATAGACATATTTATCGAGTGGCATTTCCGAAATATGCTCTACAATATCCTGCATAACATACATACTGATATCGCTATATACATAGCTTCCCCTTGTTTTCAAAGGCGAATTCAGCATTTTTGGCCACATAAAATCATTAAAGAAGTCCTTTTTTATGTAATAGTTATCCGCTACTTTGGTGGGAAAAGCTGCCGAAGAATCCCTGCTGTAGTCGCCTTCTTTTACAAAATTATGGAAAGGAATATAAGGAATGAATCCTGCCTGATGCAACATAACTTCCCGCACATTGACCACATTCATAGGCGTATTTCTTGCTTTGGCAATATAGTAACCCACATTCGTGTCGAGCTTTAGCTTTTGTTGTTCTACCAAACGCATTACACTTGGGGTGGTTGCCGTAGTTTTGGTTACTGAGGCAAAATCAAAAATATCGGTCACTTTATCTGGCTGCAGGTTATCATAAGTATGATAGCCAAAAGCTTTATTGTAAATAACCTTCCCATCTTTTGCCACCAAGACCACCATTCCTGGTGCTGCCTTTTTTGCTATACCCTCTTTTATGATATCATCTATCTCCCTCAAGTCGTCACTATTAACGCCTGCATCTTCCGGAACGGTATATTTTAATCTTGTAGCCAATGTAGTATAGCCTAATCCTATGCCATATTTATTTGAATAAGATTTGGTCAGGGTTTGTTGTGCCGCAATGCCACCAAATATAAATTGAGGAACTACCAGAGCCGCTTCTTCGTTAACTTGGCTACTCCAAACAATTGGTGTACTAATGCCATCAAAAGAAGCCAAGGCGTTACCATTACCGAATAAGGAAACGATCACATTTTTGGTTTGGGCCATATGCTCAATAAAGTTGATGTACTTTCCATTTTTTGCCATGTCATGATCTAAAGCCACAATAATAGTATTGAAGAACTTCAAGTCATCCTCAATGTCATTCAAGTTAGTCGAATCAGCATATTTGGTGGCACTCAACAACTTTACCTGTGCGTATTTATTTAAAAGGCTATCAAATCCTATCTGATTAGAAAAGCCCAATCCAACAGACACTATTTTCTTATGGGCCAAATCAGTGATGGGTATAAGGCCTTTTTGGTTATTGAGCAAAACGGTACTATTTACAATTGCCTCTATTTTTTTTAACCTGTTCTCATTTTGTCTATGCTCCTGCGCACATGCGGTCAGCATAAAAACAATGGTCAAACAAATAGTGATTATACCAGCAAGGCTATTTTTTTTCATAAACTTTTTCTCCATTAACGTAGGTCTTTAATACTTTATTCTGTAAGATTTGTTTGGCATCGGCCCTTAATATGTCATTTTCTAAGATCACAAAGTCAGCAAATTTACCAACCTCCAAGCTACCTTTTTCATTTTCTTCAAAATTAGCTTTGGCTGCCCAGATGGTCATGCCCCTTAGCGTTTCTTCCGGTGTAAGGGCATTCTCAATTTGAAATCCTCCTTTAGGGTAATCATGACTATCTTTTCTATACGTTGCCGCATAAAAAGTAAGCATTGGATTGATCTGCTCTACCGGAAAATCTGTTCCCAATGCAATCCAACCATTTTGCTTTAGCAGCTGTTGGTAGGCATAGGCTCCCTTTATCCTATCTTTTCCCAACCTTTCTTCTGCCCAGTACATGTCTGAAGTGGCATGTGTAGGCTGTACGGAAGGTATTACCTTAGCACTACCAAAAAGATGGAAATCTTGAGGTGAAACTACCTGGGCATGCTCTATTCGCCAACGTTTATCATTATTTGCCCCTAACACCTTATTATAAATTTTCAAGATGCTTCTATTTGCAGAATCACCTATAGCATGGGTACACATTTGAAAATTATGCTCATTTATTTTTTTTGCCACTTTTTCGAAATGCTCAATATTGCTTAATAGAAATCCAGTTCTATTGGGCATATCAGCATAAGGATGTAGCAAGCATGCCCCTCTTGAGCCCAAAGCACCATCAGCATAAACTTTGAAGGAACGTACATTTAACCTATCTGTTTTAATTGGTCCACGTTCGATAAGATAATCGTAGTTTTTCTCAGCATCTGATAGCATGACATACATGCGCATTTTTAGATCCCCACTTTTTTGCAACTTCTCCATTACCTCTACGGCATTATAATCTAAACCACAATCATCTATAGTTGTTAACCCTACTTCAAAACAATTCGCCTGCGCCTTTAATAGAAGGGCTTTCATTTGTGAAGCAGTAAACGGAGGTATTTTATTCGATACTAAGCTTATAGCGTTATCAATGAGCAAGCCAGTTAATTTCCCATCCTTTTCTACAATCTCGCCACCAGTTAAGCGATCAGGCTTGGTTATACCAGCTGCTTCCAGGGCTTTTTGGTTAACTATTGCAGCATGTCCATCAATTCGTCTCAACAATACTGGTCTATCAGGAAATAGCTCATCCAGCTTTTCTTTTGTAGGAAACTGTTTATTGGGCCAATCGTTTTGATCCCATCCCCTACCGATCAACCAACCCTCAGGCTGGGTTTTTGAAAAGTCCTGAAGTAGTTTAAGGGTCTCATCCCATGACTTGGCTCCAGTTAGATTGGCATTGTGCAAACTTTCTGCATAACCCCAAAAATGGGCATGCGCATCAATAAATCCGGGGTAAACTGCTTTCCCTTTGGCATTTATCATCTCCTTAGCAGGATAATCTCCCTTAATTACCGAAGTTTCCCCTATAGCTATGATCTTTCCATTCTTAATGGCCATCGCCTCAGCTATTTCAAAACCTTGGTTTACCGTATAAATCTTGGCATTGTAAACAACCAGATCAGCTTTCTTATAACTACAGGAAGAGATTACAAATGATAGAGAGATGCAGGATAATAATATTTTTCTTTTCAATTTATTGAACATTTTACTTGATATTTTACTGTGTATAGAAAATTATCTTCAAGATTCACACTATGCATAACATGAATTTGTTTTTTAAAGATAGAAAAAGCAATCTATAAATATTAATAAGCTTACACAGCCACCAACCCGACCTATTTTTTCTGCCTATTTCCAAAAGCTAACCACATTATAAATCAACAACTTTCACCTCCAAAGCTTATCGATTAAACAAAATAGTTTTTTATCTTTGCCATAGAGTTTATGAACAAATTAAATACATCTCTCTATTAAAACTTTCCACCTAAAACTTGAAAGAAGAATTATTATAGCCTATTCCCCTTATTGTTTCTATGCGATTTAAAAAAGAAAATAGTCTGCTCTTTCTTGCTGCTAATTTTTTGTTTTGTTGCAGTGTTATTTTTAGTTCCTGTGGTAGGCCATCTCCATTGGAAACCAATATTCAATTTTTGGGACATAAGGGCAGTGGGAATAACAATTATAATGATGTTCTGCTTGAGAATACTATTCCTTCTGTACAGGGTGTACTTTCACGCCTCGATGGCGCCGAAATAGATGTACAGATGAGCTTAGATGGCACCATCTGGATTTTTCACAATTCCAGTTTGAGTAATTCTGCTTGCATTAACAGTATACAGGATACCATTCCCAAAATGAGGGATACAGAAATAGAACTGATCAGGATTTGCCACAAGAACAAATCAGATAGGCTCTACCGATTGGCAGAATTGGTCAACTGGGCAAATACAACACCAGAGGGCTTCTATCTTTCCCTTGATATTAAAGTTTCATTTAATGCCGGCACCTTTGCCCTTTATGGTAACAAGGATGGCTACCTGTCCAAGTTTGCCGATGAGTTGGCACTTATTTTTGTTAATTATAAGTTTACTGATAAGGTATTGGTAGAGATAGATAGTAAATTCTTTTGCAACCTCATCAAAAACCATAAGGCAACCAAAAAGATGACCACCTGCTTTATGCGATATGAAGCCATGCCACAAAAAATAGAGAACGCCATAAAACTTGGTTATGATGGCCTAAGCTGTAATTATACCGATGTAACCGTCACCAAAGAGAACATTGAAATTGCGCACAGGGCTGGCTTAAAAGTGCAACTATGGACCCCCTATTATAGGGATGAACTGCGGAAAGCTTTTGCCATGAACCCTGATTTTATACAAACCGATAACATTTATGCCAAGCAGGCACTAAATGTTAAATAATAATATTGGCCAACCTATCTTCTACGAAAACGAAAGGCAGCAAGCTTTTTATACCTTTTACCTTTATGATTTTTCCATTTAAGCAATAGAAAATCACGTTAATTGGCGATTGTTGCTTTTGCTCAAATTCTGCCATCACCTGTAAACAGGCCCCACAAGAGGTAACGGGGTTTTTAATTTCGAAGTTTTCTGTATAGGCAGTTATTGCCATCGATTTGATAACAGCCCTTGGATTTGCGGCACCTATAGTAAAAAGGGCTACCCTTTCGGCACACAAACCTGACGGATAAGCTACATTTTCCTGATTACTGCCCAATACCACTTCTCCATTTTCCAAAAGGATGGCCGTACCTACCTTAAATTTAGAATAGGGAGAATAGGAAGTATTCAGGGCTTCTTCGGCTTTGGCACATAACAATTTGTCGCCTTCAGAAAGCTCATTAAAATTTTCGTATGTTTCGTAGCTGATATTAAAATTGAGTACATTCATAAACTAAACATACAAATTAGTCTTAATAAATTCGAATTGGGGGCGGGATAAGTTTTCTTGTAAACTGAAAAAACCTTATGTCCCACACCCATAATATCAACAGATCATGACCATATCAAGGCTCATCAACAGCCGGTTAAAAAGTGCCCCTTACACACAAAAAAATATCTTTATGGCAAAAAACTTTATCTATTGAATTTTGTTTGTTTTAAGTGTTGTAGGCATAATTTAATTAAACTGTTATATTCACCATAAACAACAATTACGATTGGGAAAATATTTTCGAAAAAGTTTAAAAATCATTTTATGGATTATTGCCAGTATAATTTTATTGGTATTGCTTATCGCATTCTCTTTAAATATTCCTGCCGTACAAAATTTTGTCAAAGACAAGGCCATCAACTATCTTAAAACCAAGACCAAAACTGAAGTCAGCCTCGAAAGTATTAAAATTGCCCTGCCCAAGGATGTGGTATTGAATAAATTTTACATAGCCGATTTGAAAGGTGACACTCTACTATATGCCGAAAAACTACAGGTAGACATTAGCCTATTCAAGCTATTGAAGAATACAGTTGAGGTCAACTATATAGAGTTAAAACACATTCGGGCCCATGTGAAAAGGGTTAGTCCAGATACAACGTTCAATTTTTCTTTCTTGATTGACGCTTTTATGAGCGATCAGAAAAAGCCAAAGGAAAAAGTAGATAAAGACACCACCTCTAGCCTCAAATTTTCGGTAGACAAAGTGAGTTTTGAAGATATTGGCCTAACTTATAGAGACGATGTTGCCGGCAACAACATCAAGTTTTATCTCGGCAAACTGGAAACAAAAATCAAAGATTTCGATTTGGCCAACCAGCATTATGTCATTAGAAACTTTACGGTAAACAACACTTCTTTAATCTATCTTCAACAAAAACCTTTGAACCAATTGGTACAGCACCTTACCAATAGCATAGATAGTACCCAAAAAGAACAGGGAAAGCTTCCTACCATAGAAGTGCAAAAGTTTGAATTTAACCAGGTGAAAGTAAGCTACGATGATCAGCTTACTACAACCAACGTTATTGCTAACATCAACAATCTAGGTTTTGTCAACCTAAAGGTTGATCTCACCAAAGGTCATTACAGCACAGATGATGCAAAACTAGATAACTCTTTTGTGAAATTTGCTTTTAAGCCGGCACCATCCAATGATCTTACAAAAGTTAAAGATACCGTAGTTCCCGAAAAATCTTCATTAGCACTCTTGATTAAAAATATCGACCTGACCAACAACACTTTACAATTCGACAACCTTTCAGCAATGCCTCTACCTAGTGGGATAGACTTTAACCACCTTAACATCACAGGTTTAAACCTAGGCGCCAAAGAGGTCAGCTATAGTGAAAAAGGCATTACAGCCAATGTAAAGAACGGTTCATTGAAAGATAAAAGTGGCTTCGCCCTAAGTGCACTAAGAGGCAAAGCCATTTATAATGACAAGCAAATCAAACTTAGCAATTTCATCCTAAAAACTCCCCATACCAGTATTGAGAATGCAACAGATCTACAATTTACTTCCTTAGATGACTTGACCAAACACCCGGAACGTGTAAAACTGACCATTTCTTTAAAAAATACGATCATAGGACTAAAGGACGCTTCATTTTTTAGCAACGCCGTACCTATCAATTACCGCAATGAGAAGCTAAAAGTCAATGCTAATGTTAATGGTTATTTGAACAAGCTGAACATCCCACAACTACAGATAAGTGGATTAAAAAGCACATTTATAGACATTAGTGGTAAAGCTAATGGTTTACCCGATATCAACAAAACCTTCTTGGACCTTGATATTAAAAAGATACACCTTACCAAAAGTGACCTATTGGTTGTTGTTCCCCAAAAATCGCTCCCCAAAAATATGGAATTGCCCAATGTAATTGAGGCCAAAGGAAATTTCAGGGGCTCCATGACAGATTTCAACACCAATTTTAACGTACAGAGCGACATGGGAAGTGCAGTATTAGCGGCTACCATGAATGGTCCTAAGGGCAAGGAAAGATATAAGGCCAATATAAGTCTCAACAACTTCAATGTGGGCAGGCTATTAAAACAACAACCTACTTTAGGCAGGGTTTCTGTCAAAGCAGAAGTTTTGGGCACTGGTTTAGACCCTAAAAAAATCGACGCCAAGTTTAATGCAAAAGTGCTTAGTGCATATTATAATAAATACAATTATCATAACCTGAATTTAACGGGCTCTTATGTTAACCAAACCATTAACATAAAAAGTAATATGCCCGACAGCAATGCCAATTTTGATCTTACTGCCAAAATAAATTTGGCTGGCAAGTACCCAGCAGTAAAAGCTGATATCGACCTGAAACAAATTGATTTACAAAAATTAAATTTTAGTGCCACTGAATTAAAATTTGCAGGAAATGTCAAAGCTGACTTCGCAACTGCTGATGTAGATTACCTTAATGGACGTGTTTTTGCGACCGAACTACAGCTGGTAAAGGAAGGTAAGAAGTTTAATGTAGATACCGTTCAGTTAAATGCCGTCTCAACCGCTACAGAAAATCAGTTGACCTTGAAATCTGAGCTGATCAGTGCTCATGCAGAAGGGAAGTACCAACTTAGCAAGTTAGGCAGTGCCATCATCAATCAAATTAACAAATACTACCAATTTGGAGAGGTTACCAAGATTCCGCCACAACGTATTCGTTTTACGGCAAGCCTGTATAATCCTAAGTTTTTGCAGGACTTTGTTCCTTCACTTACCACCTTTGCTCCATCAAAAATCAATGGACTTATTGATACCGAAAAGGATAGTCTATTAATGAATGCCTTCTTTCCAAAAGTGGTTTATGGAGATTTTAAGATTGATAGTACCCGCTTGAATATCGACAACAGTGGAGACAAACTCAATTACAAATTACTAATTAACAGCGTGCAAAGCCCTTCCGTTGCTTTGTTCAATACGGAAATTTCGGGAACTGCCATAAACAATCAATTAGATTTAAATATCTTTCTTCGTGACAGACAACGAAAAGACAAATATGTAATTGCGGGCATTTTTCAATCCATTAACAAAGATTTTAGATTCAACATGGATCCCAACAAGTTATTGTTGGACTATGAGAAATGGACGGTATCACCAGAAAACTATATTCAGTTTGGCGAGTCTGGAATTTTGGCTAATCAGTTTAATATTAGCCAAGGTTCACAACTGTTAAGCATTAATAGCACATCGAGTACCCCCAACTCTCCCATAAAAATTGAATTCAAAAACTTCCAGATAGAGACCCTCACCAAGTTTGCCGAAACTGATACTACCCTGATTGGCGGAGCAATCAACGGTTTTGTAGATGTAAAAGATCTTGTGACCGATCCTAAGTTTGAGGCCGATTTAACCATCAGTAAACTCCGCTACCAAAAAGATGAACTGGGCAACTTACGTGCTGTAGTAAACAATAACACCGAAAATGCCTTTGAGATAGAGGTTAATCTTCAAGGGGTGCATGAGCTCTCTGCCAAAGGGTTTTATTATACTGCACCGCAAAGTACACTGGACCTTAACGTAAACATCGGAAAAATTGATCTCCATGAAATCGAAAGCGTGAGCATGGGGCAAATTAAACAGGGCAAGGGAACCATCACTGGGCAATTTACCGTAAAAGGAGAATTAACTGCGCCAAAAATTTTAGGGGCTTTAAAATTTAACAATGCAGGCCTGAAAATTGCCTATATCAATTCCTATTTTACCATGCCCGATCAGGAAATAGCTTTTAATAATGATGGCATACGCTTTAATAACTTTACTTTGATAGACTCCCTAGGTAAAAAAGCCACGATAGATGGTATGGTGTATACCGCCGACTTCAAAAATGTGAAGTTTGGCCTGGATATCCGCACCAATAACTTTAGGGCTATTAATTCTACTGCACAAGATAACGATATGATTTACGGAACGGTTTATTTGAGCAGCAACATTAAGGTGCGTGGAAACTTAAATCAGCCCAATGTAAACATGAACATTACCGTTGAAAAAGGTACAAAATTCTTTTATTCCATGCCAAGTACCGACCCATCAGTTATTGACCAAGATGGTATCGTGCAGTTCATAGATGAAGATGCACCTGCGACAAGCTTAAAGGCCGAGAATGTTAGTAAATCACCCGTTAAAGGCATAAACCTGGTAGCTGATATTAGTATTGATCCAGAAGCCGAACTCAATGTGATTGTAGACCCATCTACAGATGATATGTTAACTGTAAGGGGCGATGCCAACCTTAATGCCACGATAGATCCGAGCGGCAAGATCAGCATGACCGGCCGTTATGAAATAGTAGATGGCTCTTACAGTATATCAATTGCACCATTAGGTAAAAAACCATTTAAACTGGTTAAGGGAAGCACCATTATCTGGACAGGCGAACCTACCGAAGCCAACGTAAATTTAACAGCGCTTTATGAAGTCAACGCTGCTCCAATAGATTTGCTAAACCAACCCGATTTGGTACAGGCCAAAACCAAATTACCTTTTCAAGTGTATTTATATATGAAAGGTGAGCTGTTAAAACCTATCATCTCATTTAAAATTGATCTGCCAGAGAACGAACGTGGAACTGAAATTGGCAGTTTAGCCTATACCCGGCTTCAAAATGTAAATAGAGATGAAAATGAACTGAACAAGCAGGTATTTGCCTTATTGGCTCTGAACAGGTTTATTGCCAATAATCCGTTCCAGAGTTTGGCCGGCGGTGGCGGTGGCCTATCTACCATTGCCCGTTCGAGCGTTAGCAGGTTACTTTCAGAACAGTTAAATAATTTAGCCTCAGATCTTATACAAGGGGTCGATATTGATTTCGGTCTAAATTCTTCTGAAGATTATTCTACCGGTAGCTTACAACAAAGAACCGATCTGGAAATAGGCTTATCTAAAAAATTGTTGAGCGACCGCCTAACGGTTACCGTAGGCAGTTCATTCGCATTGGAAGGACCACAAACAGCTAACCAAAACTCTACCAATATTGCGGGTAATGTTAATATAGAATATGCCCTTTCCAGAGATGGACGATATCGGTTAAGGGCTTATAGACGTAATCAAAATGAAAGTGTAATTGAAGGACAGATTATAGAAACCGGAGTAGGTTTTACCTTGGTAGTAGATTATAACAAGTTCAGGGAAATTTTCCAAAAAAGAAGAAATAAAATTAGAAATGATATCGAACAAAGACCAAAGAATGAAAAAACTAATTAAAATAGGTACTTTCTTATTGGCTTGTTCCATTTTTGCCAATTGCAGCAATACCAGGTTTTTAAAGCCTGGCCAAAACCTATACATGGGTGCCGAGGTTAAGATCAATCCAGATACTGCAGGTAAGATTACCAATGAGAAACAAATAAAGAAAACATTGGAGGCTAAGACCCGGCCGCGGCCGAACAAATCATTTTTGGGCTTAAGATTCAAACTATATATTTATAACCTAGCTGGTGAACCTAAAAAGCCAAAAGGATTCAGGCACTGGCTACGCACTAAAGTGGGCGAAGCTCCAGTTTTAATGAGTCAAGTAAAGGTTAGGTATAATAATGATGTGCTAAAAAGTTACCTTATTAGCCAAGGCTATCTACAGGCTGAAGTAACAGGAGACACCCTTGTAAAGAGAAAACGCGGCAAAGCCATATATACCGCCATTACCGGAACAAGGTATAAGATCAATAGGATCTCTTTCCCTCCAGATACAGGTAACCTGACCTATATTATCAATCAGAACAAAGATAAAAGCCTTTTAAAAGTCGGGAATTTCTATGACTTGGACACCTATATAAATGAACGTATTAGAATTGACAATGACCTAAAGGAAAATGGCTACTTCTATTTTAGCCCAGATTACCTCATCCTACAGGTAGACAGTACCATTGGCAAAAATCTGGTCAATGTAAATGTACGTGTTAAAAATACTACGCCCGAAGCTGCCATAAAGCCCTATACCATCGAAAGGATTAATATTTTTCCCAGCTACAGCATAAGAAGGGATAGCTTGTTAAGAAAATTAAAGCCTTTACAATACAACGATTTTAATATTTACGATAATCGTAATACCTATAAGCCAAGGGTATTTGACAGATTGGTTTTTTTTAAAAAGGGCGAAACCTATAACAGAAGAGACCACAACCAATCTTTGAACAGGATGGTAAACCTAGGTGCTTTTCAAGATGTAAGGGCAGAATTTATACCCATAGATAGCTTCAAGAACAATCAGTTGGATTTGAATATTTACCTTACCCCTTTAAAGAAAAATTCGCTAACATTTTCAGTAACTGGAACCAACAAATCAAATAACTTCGTTGGTTCTGAGGTCAAGATAACACAAACTACGCGTAATTTATTCAGGGGGGCAGAACAATTAGACATTAGTGCAAGCGGTGGTTTCGAGACCCAATATAGTGGCCAGTCTTCGGGAATCAACTCCTATTCCCTTACAGGTACGGCAAAATTAACTTTTCCTCGCTTTATCGTACCCTTTTACAAGCCCAAGAGTACTACTGCATTCATTCCTAAGACCATTACCTCACTATCTTATCAATTGCTAAATAGAGATACGGTTTATAAGCTAAATTCATTTAAGGCAGAATATGGATACAATTGGAGGGAAAGTCTCTTCAAAGAGCATACGCTCAATCCGGCCTCCATTAATTTAGTGGTTTCCAATAAGGATGAGAACGACCCTGCGCTTCAAAACTTGTATCTACAAAATCCTGGTTTGAAATATTCTCTGCAAAATCAGTTTATTATAGGAAGTAATTACAATTTCACCTATAGCAATCAAATGCAGGAACAGCGTCGTCACAATCTTTATTTCTTTGGGGGCTTAGAAACAAGTGGAAATCTATGGGGTTTATTTGTAAACAAAGGAAGTACCGGAGATCATCGCCTATTCAATATCTCATTAACACAGTTTGTAAGGGTAGAGACCGATTTAAGAAGTTATTACAAGCTTAATCCGCGTGTAATTTGGGCAAACCGATTGAATTTAGGTTATGGTTATGCCTATGGCGGAAGTACATCCTTACCTTTTGTCCGCCAGTTTTTTGCCGGAGGAAGTAATGACATTAGGGCCTTCAGAGCAAGATCTCTAGGTCCAGGAACCTACCAAGTACCTACAACTTCTGTATTTGCAGATCAATCTGGAGATATTAAAATGATGTTAAACTCGGAACTCAGATTTAAACTGGTCAGTATTCTGTATGGTGCTGCTTTTGTTGATGCAGGCAATATTTGGTTAAGGAAAGAGGATTCCACCAGACCCGGCTCTGGCTTTAAGTTGGGCAACGCGATTGATGAACTAGCAGTAGGTACGGGCGTAGGCTTAAGGGTAGATGCTACCATTTTTGTGATCAGGCTAGATGGAGCCTTCCCTATTCGCAAACCTTACCTACCAGAGGGCCAACGTTGGGTACTTAACCAAATTGATTTTGGCAGCGGTGCCTGGAGAAAAGACAACCTCATTTTGAATATTGGAATTGGATACCCATTTTAGAATTATGAAAAGATCACCAAGCAGATTCAATTCTTTTTTTGTCAACACTTACCACTTATTCATAGCGGCGGGCAAAGGTTTCATGGAAGATCGGGTTATGAAATTAAGTGCAGCCCTGGCTTATTATACCATTTTCTCTCTTACCCCATTAATTATCATCATCATTTCTTCGGCCAGTCTTTTTTTGGGCGACAACATGGATCCAAACACAAAACTATTTGGTGAAATAAGTGAGATGATCGGTTTTGAGGCTGCCAATCAGCTTAGAACATTTGTCAACAATTCCAACCTATCGGGAAGAAGTACCATTGGTCTGGTGATAGGTATAATTACATTGGTGATTGGTTCGACCGCAATTTTCATAGAAATACAGGACAGTATCAATCTGATCTGGAAAGTGAAGGCCGTCCCCAAAAAAGGATGGAAAAAATTGATTACCAACCGACTACTCTCCTTTTCTCTTATTGCGTCATTAGGTTTTTTATTACTGGTTTCTTTAGTCGTCAATAGTATAGTAGTTGGCATAGGGGGAAAATTGGATACCTATGCCACAAAAATAGGGGTTGAAGAAGTATCCGGCTTCTTCATGCTTATTGTTACCAATGCCTTAACTATAGCTGTAGTCACGACCATATTTGCTATTATTTTCAAGGTATTACCCGATGTAAACCTCAAATGGAAACCCGCACTTATAGGAGCATTATTTACGGCTTTATTATTCAGTTTGGGCAAATATGGTATTGGCATTTATATACAAAAGGGTAATCCGGGATCGGCATTTGGAGCGGCAAGTTCTATTATTGTAATTTTGGTCTGGATTTATTATACGGCTATTATCCTATATTTTGGTGCGGAGTTTACCCAAGCTTATGCAGAAAAATACGATACGGGCATTACGCCTTCCAAATATGCGGTACACCTAAAAACCATAGTGGTTGAAAAAGAGGTTAGTGAATTGCCTCCCCAACACCCTGAAGATACTACTGATCCCACTAAAGAATAAAATAAGAAGGACAAGAAGCTGTTCAAATTTCAATAAAAATTACTTAGGTAATTGCGGATACCTGCCTGTAGCTCAGCAATCAGCATTTGATATGCTTGCCAAAGATAGTTTTCAAAGATAAATTTTATAAAATCATGAATACCATTGGCTATTTTGAAATCCAATCATCGAACCCTGAACGGGAGATTAACTTTTACACCAATGTTTTTGGTTGGAAGTTTATTAGGGAAGAACATTTGCCCATTACCTATTATCGCATAGAAACCCATAATCTAAATGGAGGTCTCCTACTGCGCACAGCTACTCCACCAACACAAATGGGCACCAATGCCTATGTGTGCTCCATACAAGTAGAAAATTTCGATGACATGAGCGAGCTTATCCTAAAGAATGGAGGACAGATAGCCCTACCAAAATTCGCTATTAAGGGCAGGTGTTGGCAAGGTTATTTTATAGACCAAGACCACAATACTTTTGGGTTGTTTGAAGTTGATGAGCATGCCGCTTAAAATAGTTTAGGCAATATGGCTGGCTATCATATCGATCAGTTCCTTTTCCGAATAAGGCTTTAATACCAGGTCATTGATACCTGATGCAATATATCTGGCCCTATCCTCTTCAAGTACATTTGCCGTAATACCTAATATAGCAATTTTCGATTTCTGCCCATCTGCATATTTTCTAATCAGACGGGTAAGTTCCACTCCACCCATTATAGGCATCTGTATATCGGTAAGTATCAGATCGTAATTGTTTTTCTCAAAAAGATTGAATGCCTGCTGTCCGTCATAAGCCACATCTGCAATGATTTTATATTTTTTAATCACCGTTTGGGCCAGGAGGATATTTATTTTATTATCGTCAACCAACAGTACTTTTTTACCTGCCAAATGCTCTACATTTGAAATCGCCAGATTTTCCTGCTTTTGATTGGCCGAATCACATAGCTCATACGGAATTTCAAAACTAAATTTAGACCCTTTATTGATTTCACTAGCTACCGAAATTTTACCTTTCTGTAGCTCTACAATTTTTTTACAGATGGCCAACCCAAGGCCGGTTCCCTTCTGCTTATTTTTCGAAGTAGAATAGCTAACCTGCGCAAATTCATCAAAGATCATCTCCAAATCTTTCTGCTCTATGCCAATTCCGGTATCTATAATTTCAATTTTTAGTATGCCCTGTTTTTTAGAAATGGTAAGGATATCCGCCTTTAATACTACTGATCCTTTATTGGTAAATTTAATTGCATTGCTCAACAAATTCATGATCACCTGTTTTAGGCGAAGCGTATCACCTTCCATGGAGATATCTTCTTTAAAAGAAATCTGTTTCTCCAACATGATTCCTTTTTTAGCCGCCTGAATAGCAATGCTATTAAAGACTTCATTAATAGTATCTAACGGTGCAAAAGAAACCTTATCAAAATTGATCTTGCCCACTTCGTACTTCGAAAAGTCTAAAATATCATTGACCAAATCCAACAACATTTCAGAAGAGCTCTTAATGGCCTCCACCTGCTCTCTTTGCTGTGCAGTAAGCTGATCTTGACTCAGTTGTTCAGAAAAGCCAATCACCGAGTTTAAAGGAGTTCTAATCTCGTGGCTCATATTGGCCAAAAACCTGCTTTTTGATTGAGCATACTGAGAAATTTTTCGGCCATAATCAATCAGATCGTTTTCACTCTTATAAATTCGCCATAAATTATAAAGAATAACCCCTACCAATATTAAGAGCAGCACAAAGATAACCAGATAGATGTTATTTATGTTCTTGAACGTATGGTCCAGGTCATAACGAATTTCCTGTTTTGCCTCACTATTAAATGCAATTTCATTTTTCTTGAAAATCTGTAACAGGGAAACAATATCATTAATAATGATGCCGTTTATCCTTAAAATTTCTATTTCGCTGTCTTGTAAAACTTTATTTGCCGCGTATAGATTTCTAAAATAGGTATTGATATTTCTTAATTGTAACCGGTTATAATTTCTGCTAGACAGGGAAGAATCCAACTTAATTTCCTTTTTCACCAAAATGGCACCTGTATCAATGTTCTTTTTCCTAGAAAAAGCGGCAGCAATCCTTCCAAACAGTTTCTTTTCAGGCTTTAGGTTTTTGGGTTTGATGGTATCTATAGTGATCATGGTCTTAAACTTTCCATAAGTCACCTCCTTGCCCTTGAGAACTGAACGTTCCTTTATCGTATCAATTCCAGAAGATATGTAAAACAAACTATCTGTAAGCTTCTTTAACTTTAGATAGATCTGTATTTTAGCTTTCTTTTGATCTACCAATCCCTTTATATTCTTTGGAGAAGGTTTGGAATCCTCTCTCAATTTCAGACTGTCAAGAATATTGGAAACCTTATTGATCTCTAAAGAAAACTGTTTAACGTACTTATTGTTCCCGGTAGCTTCAAAGAGCCTACAATTATTATCTGCCTTATATAAGATCAGGATACAGGTATCCAACTGCGAATAATCTTCTTCGATTTGATTTAGTTGACCAATGTTCTCCGTTAAAATACTGATGCTATTATTACGGGTATAAAAAAAAATGGCACTGATAAATAATGCCAATATCAGCAATACGATAAGACCGTAACGGGACGAATTTTTATTGGTAGCGTTAATTGCCATAAGTGATATTAACTTGAGCTAGGCCTTTTAAATTTTTATCTTTAAAACTTAATATATGGCCAAAAAAGAGCGTTGCGTTCAATTCAATTATAGATCAAGTATTTATTTGTTAAAACAAAATGCGAATATAAAATAAAAGAACCGGATATGAATGATCAAATTACAATTTAAACCATCTACAGTTGCAATTAGGCAACTTCTAGGGTATCTGGTTCTTCCGTCAACTTATCGTCTTCATTAATTTCGTCTTTCTCTATCCGTAAGTTCCTAATAATATGCTGTTGCCTATCAGGTGTATTTTTACCCATATAATATTCCAATAAGCTTTTAATGGTCTGCTCTTTTAAAATAACCGGATCTAACCTAATATCCTTTCCTATAAAGAGGCCAAATTCATCAGGCGAGATTTCGCCAAGCCCCTTAAATCGGGTAATTTCGGGTTTGCCACCCAATTTTGAAATGGCATTCCTTCTTTCTTCATCGCTATAGCAATAAATGGTCTCCTTCTTATTGCGCACCCGAAATAAAGGGGTCTGCAAAATATACACATGCCCTGCCTTTACCAGATCGGGGAAAAACTGCAGAAAGAAAGTCATCATCAACAAACGAATATGCATCCCATCTACATCGGCGTCGGTAGCAATAACAATATTGTTATAATGTAGCCCGTCAAGACCGTCTTCTATGTTAAGTGCATGCTGTAGCAAATTGAATTCCTCATTCTCATAAACTACTTTTTTCGTCAACTCATAACAATTCAAGGGCTTACCTTTTAAGCTAAATACCGCTTGTGTTTCTACATCCCTCGATTTGGTGATCGATCCAGAAGCAGAATCCCCTTCGGTAATGAACAAGGTTGTTTCGTACCTTCTGTCGTGGTTACTATTGAAATGTGCCTTACAATCCCTTAATTTTTTGTTATGTAAAGAAGCTTTTTTAGCCCTATCATTAGCTATTTTTTTGATTCCTGCAATGTCTTTACGCTCTCTTTCCGACTGGATAATACGTTTGAGCAGGGCATCGGCAACATCGGGGTGTTTATGTAAGTAATCATCCAATTCTTTTTTCACAAAATCATTGACAAAAGTACGTACCGACGGGCCGTCGGGTCCTACATTTTGAGAACCTAGTTTGGTTTTAGTTTGCGATTCGAAAACAGGTTCCTGTACCCTAATGGCAATGGCGGCAATAATCGAGGCCCTGATATCAGAAGCATCATACTCCTTTTTATAGAATTCCCTAATGGTTTTTACCACCGCCTCACGAAAAGCTGCCTGATGCGTACCACCTTGGGTGGTGTGCTGACCATTCACAAAAGAATGATAATCTTCACCATATTGCTGCCCATGGGTCATGGCCACTTCAATATCGTTCCCTTTCAAGTGAATAATGGGATAACGGATTTCCTCAGGTTTATTTTCCTTAGACAAAAGGTCATATAAACCTCTTTCAGAAAAATATTTTTGGTTATTGAAGCTGATCGTCAAACCCGTATTTAAGAACACGTAATTCCAGATCATGCTTTCCACAAAGTCGGGGATATAACGGTAATTTCTAAAAATAGTCTCGTCGGGATAAAAGGTAATGGCCGTACCATTACGTTGGGTAGTTTCTATTTCTGCATGTTCTAAAGTAATTTCACCTTTAGAAAATTCAACTTTCTTTGTTTTGCCATCACGATAAGATTGTACCACAAATGAGGTGGACAGCGCATTAACCGCCTTGGTACCCACTCCATTTAAGCCTACCGATTTTTGAAATGCATTACTATCGTATTTACCGCCAGTATTTATTTTTGACACACAGTCTATCACTTTACCCAAAGGAATACCACGTCCGTAATCGCGTACGTTAACTTTGCTATCGGAAACTGTAATTTCGATGGTTTTTCCCGAGCCCATTACAAACTCATCGATAGAGTTATCTACAATTTCCTTAAGCAATACATAGATTCCATCATCCTGTGCCGAACCGTCTCCAAGCTTACCTATATACATTCCCGGACGTAAGCGGATATGCTCTTTCCAATCTAGTGATTTAATACTATCGTCATTGTAAATAGGTTCTGCCATAGTTCTTATAGATTTTTAGGATATCGTTATTCCAACCATCATGAGAAAGCTAAGTATCCTCCTTAACATTTTCACCATTACCTTTCTTTCGAAGATGCCAAAGGCAATTCAGCCTTACAAATTTAATCAATTTTGTGCTTTTTTACAGTTTAGATTTCCACAATTGAACATTTTTGGGGCAAAGACAAGCTAAATTTTGACAATTGTTAAACCGTTAACTCCTTTTATTACTAAATTGCTAATCGAAAACCTATTTAGCTCACCAAGCAGCAAACAACAAACTATTACGAATGAACCCAGAAAAAAAGCAACTCTCTCTATTCGACCTTTCCATGATCGTGGTCAGTCTAGTAATAGGCATGGGAATTTTCCGAACCCCAGTAAACGTAGCAGCCAAGGCGCAGGTCCCTGAACTTTTCTTTTTAGCATGGATTGTGGGCGGTCTTGTAGCCCTGTGTGGAGCACTTACTTATGCCGAAATTGGCTCCCGCTATCCGGTAACGGGTGGCTACTACAAAATATTCTCGGTATGCTATCACCCGTCTATCGCTTTCGCCATTAATTGCATTATTGTAGTAAGTAATGCGGCATCGGTAGCAGGCGTGTCTTTAATTGGCGCAGAGTACCTTAATAAAGCACTCTTTCCCATTGAAATGCAGAACAATGATTATCGCATCTTAATTGCACTCGTTAGCATTATTATCTTCTATACCATTAACCTGTTGGGTTTAAGAACCAGCTCCAGAACACAGAACGTCTTAACGATCATTAAACTAATTATGGTGGTAACCCTTATTTGTGCCGTTTTTTTTGGAGAACAGCACACTCATATGCCCTCCGTATTCAGTACCACAAATGGGTTGCCAGCAACTTGGAGCGATTATGGGAAAGCACTGGGCCTCTGCCTTATTGCCGTCTCTTTTAGTTTTGGCGGCTATCAGCAGACCATTAATTTTGGCGGAGAGGCACAAGATGCCAAACGTGTTATTCCAAAATCCATCATATTGGGCTTGGGCATTATTATTACGCTTTACATGGCCATTAACTATGCGTATGTAAAGGTGATCGGGTTTGAGCAATTGAAAACAGCCCAAAGTATTGCCGCTATTTTAGCAGGCCAGATTTTTGGACCAGCGGGCTTTACCGTACTTTCTATACTTATTTTCTTTTCGGTTTTGGGCTATGTAAATGTAAATCTGTTAAGTAACCCTAGGGCAATGTATGCTATGGGAGAAGAAAGGGCCCTACCCCGTATCTTTACCAAGAAGACCAAGAAAAATGAAGTAATGGTAGTCAGCCTCACCATTTTCACCATCTTATCTATTGTAACCTTATTTTATGCCAAAACATTCGATAAAATCTTAAACTACACCATTTTCTTAGATGGTGCCGGCATGATCTTCTCTGCCGCTACCATTTTTTACCTGCGCAAAAAAACGGCACATTTGGACAAGAACAGCATCTACACCATGAAACTTTATCCACTCATGCCCATTATATTTATTGCAGCTTATCTATTTGTAGCCATTAGTATCTATAATGATGCCCCCGATGCCGCCATTAATGGGATCTATATTTTTATGGGCTTTATTGTCATCTACTTTTTAAACAAATTCCTGAGCAAGAAAAAAAACGATAGCATATAGCATGGATATTTCATTTATATTGAACGAATTGGGCGAGGAGCGGGAAAACTATTTTAATGCCATAGCCCCACCCATCATCCAAACAAGCAATTTTAAATTCAATACGGTCAACGACTTTAGAAATGCACTGGCAGATGAATTCCAGGGCAACTTATATTCTCGTGGATTTAACCCAACCATTGATATTTTAAGAAAAAAACTTGCGGCACTAGATGGCGCAGAAGATGCCCTGGTATTTGGAAGTGGCATTGCCGCTATCACTATCCCTGTGCTGGCCTTGCTTAGGGCTGGCGATGAGGTGGTATGTGTAGAAAACCCCTACAGCTGGACCATTAAACTATTTCAAGATTTTCTTCCAAAATTTGGTATAAAGACCACTTTTGTGAATGGTAGCCAAGTCCAGGAAATTGAAAATGCGATTAGCCCCAAAACCAGACTGATCTTTCTGGAATCGCCCAACACTTTTAGTTTTGACGTACAGGACTTGTCCGCCATAGCCAAAATAGCCAAAGCGAAAAACATCATCACCATGATCGACAATAGCTATTGCTCACCACTATACCAACAGCCTATTGCTTACGGCATTGACCTAGTTGCACAATCGGCCACCAAATATCTGGCCGGACATAGCGATGTACTTGCTGGCGTTGTGACCGGAGACCGAAAATTGATCAAACAGATCTTTGAAAAAGAATACATGAATATTGGCGCCTCACTGGCTCCACAAAATGCCTGGCTCTTGCTAAGGGGGCTGCGCACCTTACCTATCCGCTTGGAAAAAATCACAGCAAATGCAAACAAAGTTATTGAGTATTTAGAACAACACGAGAAAGTAGAAAGTGTGTTGTACCCATTTAGCAAGAATAGCAAACAGTTAGATTTGGCAAAAAAACAGATGAAAGCCTGTGGCGGCTTGTTGAGTATTATCCTAAAGGAAGCTTCACTTCAAAAAATCGAAACTTTCTGCAATAGCTTAAAGCACATCTTAATGGCCGTATCTTGGGGCGGTTACGAAAGCTTAATCATACCGGCCTGTGCCGGCATTCGCATCACTGATTTCGACCTTCAGCAACAAAGACATACGCTAATTAGGATATATGTTGGTTTGGAAGAACCCGAGTATTTGATCAAGGATCTGGAACAGGCTCTGGAAAGAATTTAACAATCATATATTTACCTTGGAATATGAAAAATAAAAAACTAGTAGCTATAACACTTACAGCTACCAAAATTTATAAAAACTGTGTATTTTGATGATAAAAAATACAAATCGTATATATCTAGCGCCTCTTCCATAAAGAAAACGGCTTTAGATATTGAAAAAGAATTAATTTCTAAATATGGTCTTCCAATTAAGGGAAAGTAGACCTTCTCTCACAAAATATATTACTTTTAATTCATTCAAATTTCAAGATATTTATTCTCTCAAAAATCAACGAATTGAATTAAAATATATCGACAAGACATATGAAGATAATACGATAGAAAAAGTCCAAAAACATAAAATTAAGACCGAAAGTAGAAGAAAAAAGGAATTGAGTAATCTTTAAATCTGCAATTTCAGGTAAATTACAAATCCTAACTTAGGATTTGCAATCCTTAAAGTATTTCTTCTTTTATTGTGCATTAAAACCTGCTCTTCCAGATTTGCAATCTGGAAGACCTATCAAAGGATTTGTAATCCTTAAAAAACATTTACCTAAGTGGATTAAAAATATAATACTTTGCGATTACGAACAACAGAAAGCAAAAATTAGCGGACCAAAGCAGTCTTAAGACTTACGAAGTTTTAAAACTTCGTAAGTCTATGTTAATTAAACCCAGATTGAAACGGGCATCCCGATTTTATCGGGATAAAGTGGAAAGCGGGGCTGAACTTGCCATGAACACTTCCAATCGTTTCCAAAACCCTTAAAAATCCCATTAAATAAATTTTACCTATATTTGCCATTCGAAGCTGAATTTCTTTAATCATTTAAATTTAAAGCAACTCGTAAGTTAGTCCTTCAACGAATGATTGTTCTAGCTTCTTCGATTTACATTTAATACTATTATATTTTGTTATTTTCAGAATTGAGGCTAATTGAGCCCCTATTAAAAGCTGTTGAGTCCGAAGGATATCAAAAGCCAACCCCTATACAGGAAAAAGCCATTCCTAGTATTTTAAAAATCAAGGATCTATTGGGATGTGCCCAGACCGGAACGGGCAAAACTGCAGCATTTGCCATTCCCATGCTACAGATCCTGCACATGAGACACTTAAAAACCAATAAAAAAGCCATAAAGGCATTGGTTTTAACACCAACCAGAGAGCTAGCCATTCAGATACAAGAAAGCTTTAATGCCTACGGAAAAAACCTTCCCGTTAAAAACCTGGTAATTTTTGGAGGTGTAGGCCAACAGCCTCAGGTAGATGCCCTAAGAAAAGGAGTAGATATCTTAGTGGCCACCCCCGGCAGATTATTAGATTTAATGAACCAGGGCTACATTAGCCTTAACGATATTGAAATTTTTGTTCTGGACGAGGCCGACCGTATGTTAGACATGGGCTTCATTCACGACGTTAAAAGAATAGTAGCCAAACTTCCTGCCCAAAGACAGACCTTGTTCTTTTCGGCCACCATGCCTACAGAAATACAGAAATTGGCCAACACCATCTTAAAAGATCCGGTTATGGTAGAGGTTACTCCAGTTTCTTCTACAGCCGACACCATAACCCAATCGGTTTATTTTGTTGATAAACCAGACAAAAGAAAATTGTTAAAACATCTTTTAGATGAGCTTAACATAGATCACACCTTGGTATTTACCCGTACCAAACATGGTGCCGATCGCATTGCCAGGGACTTGGCCAAAGATGGCATTAAGGCAGCGGCCATACATGGCGATAAATCGCAAGGCGCCAGGCAAAGAGCTTTGAACGACTTTAAAGATAGAACATTAAGGGTGCTAGTGGCTACAGATATTGCCGCCCGTGGTATTGATATTGATGACCTTACACATGTTTTCAATTACGACCTACCTAATATTCCAGAAACTTACGTACATAGAATTGGTCGTACCGGACGTGCGGGAGCTAATGGAACTGCAATCTCTTTTGTAGATGGCGAAGAGAATGAATACCTGTTGGATATCCATAAACTGATAAAGCGCACCATTCCTATAGTGGAAAATCATCCCTATCCTTTAAGTTGGCAGAGCATGCTGGCCAATAAAGAGGTACAACGCAAGCCTCAAAAGGATTCGAAGGCTGGCGCAAAAACCAATCAGAAGAAATTTCATAGAAGGGGAAATAGAAACAATTAAGCCTTTTAGCCATTCCAAGAAATGGGCTGTCTGTTCTTCAACAGATTTTCCTTGCTTGGAATGGCTTTTTATACCAGGCTCTAATCTATTTTAGAGCGCTTTCCAGTCAAATCGACCTTATACCACTGTTTATTGATATAAAGGGCACCCTCATGCTTACCTGCATGTTGATTTACATCTACCCCTAATACCTTACCATTGTAATAAAAGCCAATGTTAGACTTGGTAATGGTGTGTCCCACGATTATTCTTTTCACCTGAAATTTTGCCAGGGTTTGGTCTATGATTTTTTCATCAACAGCTGGCTCCTTAAAATATCCCCTGTACCAAAACAGGCCAACAGTGCTACTGAATAGCTGAAGAATTTTATCATCGGTAACTGTATTTTTCAAGTCTTTCCATCCTATATATGGCCTAGAGAGAATATTTATCTGTTCTACACTTAAATTCAGTTCATTGATTTCTGGAGATACTCCACCATGCAGGCACAAATTGTCTCCAATTTTCTCCAGCAGATTTTTACTTCTAAGCCACCTGCCCAATTCTGTATGCTCATCATAAAGCTCGGCATATGGATAGCCCATAAGCTCTGCACCGGCCAAATACCTTTGATCCAAATATTTGAGGTTTCCCGCCAGGTTCATGATATCATGGTTACCCAAAATGGTATGTACATATCCTCCTTTTACTTTAGCCGCTTCCTCTAATTGATATAAGAGCCAAAGTGTAGCTGGCACATCTTTTCCCCTATCAAATAAATCTCCACAGATCACCAAATGTCCCTTGCCAAAGATCCATTCGTATTTTTTGTTGATTACCTGGTTAGCTAACAACAAATCCCTCAGTGCATCAAACTCTCCTTCTATATCAGACAAAACCAACATCTTCTCTGGTTGATCCCATATAGAAGGTTCATTTTTAATAGCAGGTTTTAACTTGACCTCAAAATTTTTCTCAGGAGCATCTGAGAACTCAACCTTCAGGATAATTTTTGATTTGTCCTTTAACGGATAAGATTGATCGCTCACCTTTGCCGATTGTGCGTTATGGTCTACCTGCTTTACCAAGATTCGATCGCCCCTATACAGCAGGTATGGCCCATCGAATGAATTGCCTTTGCTTACCGGAGTTTGTGCATAAACCCCTGTGAACAGCAACAACAAAGTTGCCTGCATTAACATAGTGAATTTGCTTGCCATAGAAAAAATCATTTAAAAGTAAACATATTTAAACTTTTCTAATCTTGATAATGCGCATCCAGTGCATAAGCTTCATCAGAGGATAGGTTGGATCAAACTCCCACCATTTGGTAGCGAAGTTAGGAGAATTCGGTTTTTTATGGTGATTGTTTTGGAACAGTTCTCCCATAAGCAAAAAATCCCAAGGTAAAGAGTTTTTACTATGATCATCATTATCGTGATTTGAATAGCCATATTTATGGCCGCACCAGTTTACGATAGCTCCATGTATAGGCCCCATTAAGAAATGTATGGGCAGCAATAAGAACATCCACCATTGTGTAGCAAATGTCACATAGAACCAGATATAGAATGCCCCACAGGCAAGCCGCCAAAGCCATGAATCTCCAATCCTGTCTATAATGGGCCACTCTGGGTAATTGCCCCTAAAAGCAGGATCTGGTTCAATTCTATGTAGCAGATAGGCCATGTACATATTCTTGGTGGCAATCATCATTCCAAATACATCCTTAAAGAAATGTGGCGAATGCGGATCTTTCTCTGTATCGCTATAGGCATGGTGCATCCGGTGCAGAATGGCGTAAGCTCTCGGATTTAAGAAAGAGGAACCTTGAGAAATCAATAACAACAGGTAAAAGAACTTTTCCCAAAATCTATTCATCTTAAACATTTTATGCGATGAATATCTATGTAGAAAAAACGTTTGGCTAAACAATGATAAAAACCAATGTGCCAAGAAAAAATAAACTATGATCATACAAAAATGTGTACAGGGTATTTAACAACAGCCTGTTTTTAAAATTCTATCCGGTAAAGTATTAGAATTTTGATTATTGTTCTTGAAATCAAGAACCCGTAAATAAATAATTAATTGATTATCTCCCAAAATCGTCCTGAACGCGAACAATATCATTTTCATCAGAGGGATTTTGCGGATCGGTATGTTGCCATATTTCGGCCACTACCCCCCAATCATCCAGTCCAATTAAACGATGGCGTTCGCCCTGATGTAATTTGACCTGGTCATTTGAATGGTATTTTTTTAATTCACCCTCTTCATCCGTTTCGCTCGTTTTTACGCCCACCGTACCAGTAACTACCTGCCAAATTTCGGCCCTACGGTGATGGTATTGCCAAGACAAACGTTTATTAGGGGCCACTATCAAAATCTTTGGACTTAATTTTCCGCCAATTTTTAGGGTATCTATATCCAGTCCATCGAAATAGGTATCTGCAAATTGTTGTGCTTGTGCTTCGTCAATGACAAAGAACCCTCCCCACGGCCTGCTCTCGTCGCGATCTACTACCTTAAACCCCTCTATTTGTAAACGCTGGGCAACTGTATCGAATATATCTTTTTTCTGAGTTTCCATGATTCGGTAAAAATAAGGTATTGAAATTAAAAAGCGTTAATATCATTGCACTTTAATAAACAATTAGTTTTAGTATGATGTTATATGCACCCCTATTTTCAGCATCTTATATGACAATATCAACTAATACCCCCAATAAGTCCACGACTTTGCTGCCTTCTATTTTTCAGGATTTTATAAGGCCATAAATAGTCGCTGGGTATTGGCGAACAACAGACCCTAAAAGTGGTAAAAGAATAATTTTTGAAGGATAGGAATGTTACCAAGGAAGCTCGGTCTAAAGAATATTGTTCATGAATTCTCATTGTGGGAGGCTAGATCCGCCACTATAATTCTCTAAATCTTTAAACATCAAATTAGACAATCGAGTACACAATTTAATATTACGTAAATTGTGTACTCGATTGTCTAATTTGATGTTTAAAATAAAAAAAGTCATATCAGACAGATTTCTAATATGACTTTCTAAGTGGAGAATACCGGAGTATACACTTCCTCAATTGCGCGTTCCAAACGCTGTTTTTGGCAACTTAAAAGCGGTTTTTTATCTATCATTTTGGGTGATTTGGCTGAGTTTTGGCAGAGTTTTCAATATTCAAAATCATTAAAAATCCACATCAAAAGGCATTTTAACTGAATTATTATAAAATTTCTTATTACCTAAAATACAAAATTTGGCTGAATATTCCCAAAAAAAACTCAAATATTTGTGGATAATTTTGCATTATACACGATATAAATGATGAGATAAATCTATACATTTCACTCGCTATTTAGCCTTCTATTGTCTTAGTTTTGGCTGAGTTTTAAATAAGGGCTATAATACAGGTAAACATGGTCTCTTCTCTGGCAAAACCACCTATTATTACTTAATGTACGACAAAAAATAGGCCTTCCTGTCAAACCGCTTCGGCGTAGTCTTGAACATAGCCTGAAAAGCATTGGTAAAATGTGCCTGGTCGTAAAACGTATTGGAGATCGCAATTCCCGTAAAATCGGATTTACCATTCCCACCAGCTGCGATTTTGTCCACGATACTTCTCAATCTAATGATATCGGCAAATTTTTTCGGTGTAAGCCCCAGTCCTTTTTTGAAAAGCTTCTGGATGTATCTTGAAGAACGCCCTAACATTGTCGCCACAACCCTGATACTGATATCTCCAGAGGCCTCCATAATCATCGATGTGCTGCGCTGCAGGTCCATTGCAGGCCTTACATCCTTTGCAAGTGATCCCCACCTATCTGCCATAGATCTACAGAGTTCACCGCTGGATAGATCGATACCTTCGGGCAAACCTGGCAGAACATCATCGGTACGGTAAAAATGGTCGGTATAATTATGCATGCCCTGGTCGGTAAAGTGCTGCAACATCGTGGCCCTGCTCTTGGGATGAATCTCAATGCCCAGTGATTCTGTCATCTGACCGCAGAAATAAGTTCCTGGGCTCAAGTGTATTATTGTTTCCCGGTGGGTGATCTTAAGGCCGTTGCCCCTAATAACTGCAATATTGAAGCAGCCATTGGGTAGCGCAAATCTGTCCATGACCACCGAGGAACTGTCTAGGTTATCAAGCGTCCAAACCTTTTTCACAAACAGGGACATGCTTCTTGGTACCCGATACTCACTGTAGCTAAACTTTCCCATTTCTAATCTATCTGTTGTAAATATACATTTTAGGCAGCATTAACTGCAACAAGGGTTTGGAGGGAAAATTCCCTATGCCAAATCGCCTTTCCCACGTTCGCTTTTCTACAAGTTTTTTTGATTGGCGCCAAATACCTTTGATCAGGTAAATGGTAAAACAACCAACCCAGGTTAGCCCATCAGTTTGTGTGGCAATCAGGGTCAAAATAAAACAACAGTGATAATTTCAATAAATACAAGTAACAATTACAGGTCTGCTTGATTTCTTTGCTGTCTCTGTCTCAACGGAAAATGGTTGGGTCAACATCAAGTATGAGAACATCGAGCAGATCCCGTCTATATGTAGGATACTCGTGGAGGCCAATATCGATATTTTCAGTATATCGATCATCCATATTGACCAAAATGCCGGGCTGTGACAAATTCCCGGTCGGCTCCAGGTCCGGGATACGCTTTACCACAAGATGTCGGGAAATATAAAATCGTATTTTTTGAGCGAAACAAGCCTGGCTGGAATCCCAGTTAACGGACATACCAAAGGCTGATCTAAAATATATGGACGGACTTAGAGAAAAATTTTTTACATATCTTCGAGACTGGTTGAGATCCACCTAACCACAACGACGGAAAATCAGTTACCAGAATGACATATGCTTAAACATACGCTTATAGTGGCGGTCTCATTGGCTGCCTGTGCTACCATCTTGTTATCCTGTTCATCTGCTAGAGAAGCAAGACAGGCCAAGGCCCTTGGAATGTTATCGGGGGCACGAGACCCGCTCTATCTCGAAATCGGAAAGCTGGGCGCAGATCTCACAAGGAAAGAAAGTGTTCCAGGGATAGCCGTGGCAGTAATCCGTGATGGAAAGATAGCATTCATACAATGTATAGGATATGCAGATCTGGCCAGTAAGAGACCAATAACAAAAGAAACTATCTTCAACGTTGGCTCTGTATCAAAGATGGTGTCGGCATGGGGATTTGTGCAGTTGAGCGAAAAGGGATTGGTAGGCCTTGATTCGCCGGTGAATCGCTACCTGAACAGGTGGAAAATTCCCTCTTCACCTTTTGATATCGAAAAGGTTACATTGAGGCGGATTTTGAGCCATACTGCCGGCCTTTCGGTGCACGGATACGGAGGGGCCGAGCAAGGCACCAAACTGCTCTCGCTGCAGGAATCACTGGAGGGCAAGACAAAGCGAAATGGCGAAAGTGTTAGGTTGGTCAACGAGCCGGGCACAAAATGGCAATATTCGGGAGGAGGATACACCCTTGCTCAACTGCTCCTGGAGGAAAGAACCAAAAAAACATTTGCAGCATACATGCGCAGGCATGTGTTCCGGCCGTTAGGCATGAACCATACCAATTATGAATGGACCGAGCATATGATGGCAAATTCCGCAACCGCCTATGACACCGTTGGAGCTCCGATAAAGAACAGGATATTCACCGAGCAGGCAGCGGCTGGACTCCAGACGACCATTATGGACCTGGCGCATTTTGCCGAACTGTCCATCACAAAAAATTCCAGTCAACTTAATAAGGTATTGAGACCAGAAACCGTACAGCTAATGGAGCAGCCTGTAATGCCATCCTCTATCGAGGGAGAAAGTGGGCTGGGGTACCGCTTTATGAATTACGATGGCATTCGAACCATTGGGCACACAGGCGAAAACGTCGGTTGGAGTGCGGCCGTCTTTATGGATATGCAAATCAAAAGCGGGATTGTCGTGCTGTGCAATGGTTCTAACGGAGATAGGGTTTGGTATCCCATCTATCAGAAGTGGTTGGCATCAATGTCGCGAAATAAATAATGTTCAGAAATTTAAATGACCTGGAGATGCAGGCATTTTAAGTATGGCTGCCTAATGTCCTAGTTTATCTCGACAAAACCTGGTAAGGACTGATCACATCTATTAATCTTCAACAGTTTTCAATGCAATATTCTCCACAACATTATGATTTTCGCAGTCACAGGTAGAATAAAAGGCTACTTCAGTTCAGCAAAAGCCATAACTCAGCCACAGCATTAAACAAAAAAAAACGAATAACTGTTTGAAAATCAAATTATTATACGTTTTTGTGGAGAATACCGGATTCGAACCGGTCACCTCTTGCCTGCCAGGCAAGCGCTCTAGCCAAATGAGCTAATCCCCCATGCTGGGGCAAAAGTAAATATTTTTAATAGTTTTACAAGTAATAAATAAAAAAAAGGGAAGACTATCCAGTCCTCCCAAACACAATAACATAGTTAAGTAGAGAATAGACAAACAAAATTCTTATTCACTTAACTCGAAAACGATAATGTTTTAGGCAAAACTATAGATACCGTACAGCCTAAACAATACCTAGAAATGGGTATATTTTTTTGATGATCACTTTTTCAGATAAGCATTCATCAGCTTAGCTGTTTTCTCCGATGCACCCGGTTTTCCCATCAGCTCTAATAACCCATCATAATTCCTGAGCATTTGTTCCCTCCCCTGCTCGGATAAGATGACTTGGAGTTCTTCCTTCACTTTTTTCGTATTGCAGTCTTCCTGGATCAATTCGGTAACGATCTTTTTATTGACAATAAGATTAACCAAAGAGATAAACTTAATTTTCACCAGCATTCTGGCAATAGCAATAGAAATTGCCCCACCCTTATAGACAACCACTTGTGGTACTTTAAACAATGCCGTTTCGAGTGTAGCCGTACCCGAAGCTACTACGGCCACATGCGCATAATGTAACAAGTTATAGGTTTGCGAGAAAATCAACTTTACTTTCTGATCTCCTATATACTGATGATAATAGTCGGTCTGAAAACTTGGAGCTCCAGCGACCACAAATTGATAAGCTGGAAAATCGGACACCACACTTAACATCACTGGCAATAAACGTGCGATCTCCTGCTTCCTACTTCCTGGCAAAAAGGCCACGATCTTCCTTTCATCCAATTGATGATGGTGCCTGAAGTGTTCATCGGGTTTAAACTGCGAAATTTCATCCAACAAGGGATTGCCTACATAATCTACTTCCATTCCCCACTCTTTATAAAAATCTACCTCAAATGGTAGTATACAGAACAATTGGTCTACGATTCGCTTGATTTTCAGCACCCTTTTCTGGTTCCAGGCCCATACCTTTGGCGAGATATAATAAAACACCCGAATACCATGTTGCTTAGCAAACTCCGCTATTTTGAGGTTAAAGCCCGGAAAATCGATAAGTATAACTACATCTGGTTGGTAGGCTAATATATCTTCTTTGCAGGTTTTAAGATTTTTAAAGATGGTACGCAAATTAAGCAGCACTTCCGTAAACCCCATAAAGGCCATATCGGCATAATGTTTCACCAACGCTCCGCCTTCGTTCTGCATTTTATCGCCACCAAAATACCTGAACTCGGCATCCACATCTTCCCGTTTCAATGCCTTCATCAAATTGGCGCCATGTAAATCGCCCGATGCCTCGCCTGCCACTAGATAATATTTCATGTTTAAAAATAGAATTGGAAGTTTTTAGTTGCTAAATGTAACCCTTGTCATCATAAAAATTGTATTTAGATTTCCTGCATTACTTTGTAAATGAAGAAGGCAAACGCACAAAGAAAGGTGGCACTCACTATTCCCCTACCTATAAGTTCTTTATTCAGCTTAAAAAAATAATTCATCCAGGCCAAATTCACCGCTACACAACCTATCAATAGCAGGTCGGCCTTTTTCAGCCCCTGAACATGATGCATCAGATACCAGGCCAGCGCTCCTAAAATGAGGGGGCTTAATAAGCCTATGGCCAAACCAACCAAAACATGATTTTTTAGTTTGTTCATCTTAACCCAAATTTACACCATCGGCACTTGATGTTGGCCTAACATAAGTTGAATTTGCATTAAAATCCCATGAATTGAGTATCTGAATGGCATGATGAGCCGTAAGGTCAAACTGCACAGGTACTACAGAAACATAACGATGATCTAAAGCCCATACATCAGAATCCTCCCCCTTATCATAATTTTCAAATACACCGGTCAACCAATAATAAGGTCGGCTATAGGGATCTTTTCGTTCCTCAAAATCTTCTGCCCACTTGGCGTTGGCCTGTCTACAGATCTTTATTCCCTTAAGATCTGGCCCTTTCGGAAAATTCACATTGAGCAAAGTACCTTCTGGCAATCCGTTTGCCAGCACTTGTAGGGCAATTGATTTGATGAACTTTTTACAATGTGAAAAATCTGCTTCTTGTGCAAAATCATCTAAAGAAAACCCAATAGAAGGAATTTTCTCTATAGCGCCTTCTACTGCTGCCGACATGGTACCCGAGTAGATCACATTAATGGAATTGTTCAGTCCATGGTTAATGCCAGACACACATAAATCTGGCTTTTTACCTTTGAAAACCTTGTTCACGGCCAACTTCACACAATCAACTGGGGTACCCGAACATTTGTACATCTCCACATCGGGATAAAGTTCTACCTTATCAAAACGCAAAGGTTTACCAATGGTTATGGCATGTCCCATACCAGATTGCGGACCGTCTGGTGCTACTACCGTTACATGGCCTATTTCCTGCATCACTTCTATTAATGCTTTTATTCCCGGAGCAGTTATGCCATCATCATTTACGACTAAAATCGATGGTTTTGTTTTCTCTTTCATGAAGGTAAAAATACGACAAAATATCCGACTCCCTCAATCAACTAATTTTTTAATACAACATTAAAAAAAACTGTTTAGCTTGTGTATATTTGATTGATAACTTATTAATATGAAACCAAAACTGATATTATTTATTTGCCTGTTATTTACGGGCTCTAGCCTATTGGCACAATCCACTTACCAATGGAAAACTGCCACTTCGGGAGGTTACACCTATAAATATGTAACCAATGACCCTTCCAAGACACGTTTTTATACGTTGAAAAATGGATTGACGGTCATCTTGTCGCAAAACTTAAAGGAACCTAAAATTGAATACCGCATGAGTGTAAGGGCGGGGAGCAATACCGATCCTAAAAATGCCACAGGCCTAGCACATTACCTTGAGCACCTTTTATTTAAGGGCACCGATAAATTCGGCACGGCCGATTGGGCAAAAGAAAAACCTTTGTTAGACAAGATCGACGCCCTATACGAAAAGTACAACAAAACTACCGATCCGGAACAGCGTAAAGCCATTTACAAAGAAATTGACAAGACTTCTGGTGAAGCTTCCAATTTTTCAATTGCCAATGAATATGATAAAATGATGCAGGGCATTGGCGGAAATAGCACAAATGCACACACTTGGTATGAAGAAACCGTTTATAATGAAGATTTTCCTTCTAACGCCGTTGACAAATTTTTGGCGATACAGGCTGAACGTTTCCGTAAACCAATCTTCCGTATTTTCCACACAGAGCTGGAAGCCGTTTATGAAGAAAAAAATAGGGGCTTGGACAATGACGGCTGGAAGCTGGACGAAGCCATGATGGAAAAACTTTTCCCCGTTCACAACTATGGGCAACAGACTACCATAGGCACTATTGAACACCTTAAAAATCCTTCACTGATAGAAATTAGGAACTACTACAACAAATACTATGTACCCAATAATATGGCCATCATTTTAGCAGGAGATCTTAATCCAGATGAAATGATCAAAAAGGTAGACAAGGCATTCAGCTTCATGGTAAGCAAACCTGTAACCCTCTATAATCCTGCACCCGAAAAACCATTGACCCAAATACAAAAAGTAGATGTTTATGGTCCTAGTGCAGAAATGGTAGACATCTATTATCGTGGTTTTGCCGAAAATTCGAAAGAAAGCCTAATGTTATCACTAATCCGCAGCATTTTAACCAATGGAAAGGCTGGTTTGTTCGACATTAACCTTAATAAACAACAAAAGGTACTAAGGGCCAACGCAAGCTATCAACAGATGAAAGATTACGGGGTATTCAACCTTTCTGCACAACCTAAACAAGGTCAGAGTTTAGAAGAAGTATCTAAACTTTTATTAGAGCAGATCTCTTTATTAAAACAAGGTAAATTTGATGACGACCTGATAAAGGCCATTGTAGCCAATAGAAAACTGAGCTTTTTACAAGCGTTTGACAGCAATAGCAGCAGGGCTGAAAATTTATCAAACGAATTTATCATGAACAGGGGAAATGGTTGGGACAAAAGCTTGGACGAAATAGAGCAAACAGCTAAAATTACCAAAGCCCAAGTAGTGGCTTTTGCCAACACTTTCTTTAAAGATAACTATGTAATTGGCTTTAAACACAAAGGTGAAGACAAAAACACCATTAAAGTGGAAAAACCTGCCATTACCCCAATTAACGCCAATGCCAACCTTACTTCTCCATTTGTAAAAAGCATACTGGAAACACCGATAAAGGCCATTGCCCCTAAGTTTATCGATTACCAAAAAGACATTACATTTGGTAAATCTGGAATTGCCGAGGTACTGACCATAAAAAACACCGAGAATGCCATCTTTAGAATGACCTACAGGTTTAACATAGGCACCAACAACTACAAATTATTACAATATGCGGCTTCTTATCTACCTTATTTAGGCACTGACAAATACACTGCCGAAGAGCTGAGCAAGCAATTTTATAATATTGCCTGCAACTATAACCTCAACGTAGGTACCGAAGTGGCAACCATTAGCATTAGTGGCCTGCAAGAGAATTTTGATAAGGCCGTAAGTTTGGTAGAGCACATTTTCAGCAATGTTAAAGCAAACGAAAAAGCGCTTGATGAATTAAAAGGCAGCATCTTAAAATCTAGGGAAAACAATAAGTTAAACAAGGGCGCCATTATGAGTGCTTTAACTTCTTATGCGCAATATGGCAGCTTAAATCCTTTTAACAACGTACTAAGTAACGAGGAAGTGAAGAACATTAAATCTTCAGACCTGATCTATTTATTGAAGAACCTTAATAACTACGAGCATGTAATTACTTATTATGGGCCAAAAGACCTTGCTGCTTTCACCATTGACATTAAAAAACAGCACTTGCTACCAACCGAGTTTACCCCTGCCGCACCGGCCAAAGTATATTCGTATACGGTGCAAGATTCCAACAGGGTATACTTTGCCAATTACGACATGGTGCAATCTGAAATTCGTTGGCTAAGAAATACCGGCCTTTACAATAAGAACGATGGTGCCACCATCGAACTTTTCAACAACTACTTTGGTGGTGGAATGGGTTCTGTAGTTTTCCAGACCATTCGAGAATCTAAAGCTTTGGCTTATTCTACTTTTGCCAGTTATGTTTCTCCAGATAGAGCCGACAAACAATACAGCATGATTGCTTATGTAGGTAGCCAGGCCGATAAAATGAACGAAGCTGTTGCAGGCATGAACGAATTATTGAATGTTTTGCCTAAAAGCGAAAAAACTTTTGAAGGAGCCAAAACGAACCTGCTAAGCACCTATGAGTCGAACAGGGTGGTGAAAGACGGTATCTTCTCGTATTATTTTGCCGATAAGAAACTAGGCTACAATTATGATTCGAGAACAGATAGGTATAAGGCCATCAAGCCGCTTACTTTCGATAACATCCAATCATTCCATGATCAAAAAATTGCCCATAAACCCTACACTTACCTTATTGTGGCTTCAGATAAAAAAGTAAAACAAGAAGATATGGCAAAGTTTGGTGCCGTAAAAACCTTAACCTTAGAGCAGCTATTTGGCTACTAGGTTAAAATTACCATCATTTTTAAAGCGGCTTCAAATAATGAAGCCGCTTTTTTATGATAGCAAATGTACCAGTGATATTGCTGGCCGTTTCAAGGTAAAAGTTCAAAGAGTATCTAATAAAAGGGTTATTTATAATCAAAAAGTATTTGAGGTAGCAAACAACAAATAAAGCACCCCATCCTGTCTTAAACTATTTCAAACTTTAACGGTCTTTCTTGCTCATTTTTAACTCTATACATTAGCTGAGTACATTTTTCAAACACCATTTTCTAAAAATCAATGCGCAAACTCTTATTCCTGTTTACTTTTAGCCTATTGGCAAATTGCTCATTTGCCCAAGACCCTCTTTCAGAAAAAATGAATTGGTATGATAAGGCTAAACCTACAACCAATCTTTTTGTTCATTTCGACAAGAATGTTTATTCGAGCAATGAAACCGTTTGGTTTAGTGGCTATCTTATACGTACCAAGGATATTAGGAAACACCACATCATGTCTGTATCGCTCGTTAACGACAAAGACAACAAAGTGGTTTTGGAAGATAGATTTGTCATGAAAAATGGTTTTTCCTTTGGAAATATTATGCTCCCCGATTCTATTCCTGCCGGTAATTATAGGTTTTTGGTCATTACCGATTATACGGTCAACAAACACCCAGAAGTAAGTTTTTCACAGCCCATTACCATTAAATCTATGCTAGAGCCCGCATTTAAGGCCAGCATGAAGATCGTATCGACCGAAAATAAAACGAGCAAAATATTGGTTTCGGTTACCACAGCAGATAGTCGGTTTCTGCCAAAGCCCACCGAAGTAACCTACACTTATGGTAAGGCAAAACAAACGATCAAAACAGATGCCTCCGGACAAGCACTACTAATGCTAGAACAACAAGACCACCTCACCGATCCAAATGTATATGTTAAACTGACCTATGAAAAGGATAGCACTTTTCTTAACATGGCCCTTCCCCAACCCAAATCCACACCTAGCGTAAAATTCTATCCCGAAGGTGGCCACATGGTGAGCAATTTGATCAACAATATTGGCTGGGAGGTAAAAGACCAACAAAGAAACCCTATGGCAGTAATTGAACGTAAAATAAAAATAGATGATTATATCGACGACTTCCTTCCCAAAGGATATGTGTTGTCTAAAAACCTTAAGAACAAAATAAAAATTTCAGATCTGGCCTCTCATCAATCTGGT
>NZ_JAELTN010000047.1 GCF_016428855.1 Pedobacter sp. ASV28 | reverse complement strand
AAAGAAAATTGATATCCAGATAGATGCTGAAGATGAACTGCTGATAGAGGCCGATTTGAATATGTTCCAAATTGTAATTCGAAACTTGGTGAACAATGCCATTAAGTTTACGCCAGAAGGTGGGAAAACAAGTAGAAGAATTAGCCTTGATTTTTAATGAACTAAAGACCGATTTCCGTTATGATTGGTTATGTGCATTACAGATTTTGGAAATATTGCACCACAACAATAATAATCCGGCATTAGAAAAGGAAGTAAGAATTTATCTCGAAATGAAAGCTACCAACGAAAAAGAGTTCACAAAACTCATTAATGATGGTTTTCATGTAATTGCCAATCCGGTTACACAGCTAATTACGGTAGAGGATTAGAAAAGTATAATCTGTCATCTCGACCGAAGCGGGGTTTTAAATAAACTTACGAAGTTTTAGAAACTTCGTAAGTTTCCTATACAATCTGTCATTTCGAACTGGGTGATGAATTTACTATTTAACTTTAGATTTCTCACTACGTTCGAAATGACAGGTTATCAATTATTTTTCTTCACGTATTTAGTCAAAATTACGATCATTTGCTCGTTGATCTTCCCTTCAATCTGCTCGGGGTTATCATGCACTAGCCTAATTCGCTTAACCACCGTTCCTTTAGGCGCACTAAAATTAGTCCCCTTCACATCTAAAGCTTGCGTCAAAACCACTGTATCGCCGTTCTCTAGAACGTTACCAAAAGCATCTTGATGAACATTTGCTACTTCCAATGCACTTAAAGCCCACTGTACCGTATCCTCGTCTAGATCAACCATGTTCAACACACCACTAGCCCAATCTTCTTCCTTGTAATTTTGTAATATCCTATAGCTAAGGGCCTGTATACTCGGCTCTGGATTCCAGATACTTCCTTCCAGGTGACGCCAATAATAACCCTTATCCTTGTCATCGATCTGCTGTATACAACTGTCACATAAAGCTACCTGGTTTTCAATGGCCTCCTCTTTTTTCGGACTTACGGTATAAGCAATAATAGCCTCATTCTTGCTGCACAGCTCACATAACCCTCCGCTACGTTCATTTAGTTTATTTAGCATTTCCCTGTTTTATAGTGGGCAAAGGTAATCATTTAAGCGGATTGTGTTAAAAGTGTGTTTGAAATGGGCATATTTTAATCCACAGCCCATCTGCTAAACTGTCTAAATCCTTATCTTTGTATTCCCCTTATATGCTATAGTGGATTTACATTAGAAAACAACAATATTAAATGAATATCATCATTACAGGCGCCAGTAGTGGTATTGGTTTCGAAGCCGCCCTAGAACTTAGCTTAGACACCAAAAATAAAGTGGTATGTATTGCCCGTTCGGCAGATAAACTGCGTAAACTGCATGAGATAGCAAAGAGTATCACTCCTGAATGTACCTTGCTACCTGTAGCCTTTGATTTGGCAAATGATGATTATAATGCACTGGTGCCATTTATTAAGGAACGTTTAGGAACCGTTGATATCTTGATTAATAATGCAGGAACCTTAATTAACAAACCTTTTTTGCAAACTACCGAGAACGACTTGGCAGAGATGTTGGAACATAATGTGATGAGCCATTTCAAAATGATCAAATACATGCTTCCATTTATACCGAGCGGAGGACATATCTTAAATATTGGTAGCATGGGTGGCTTTCAGGGCAGCATAAAGTTTGCAGGTTTAGCTGCCTACTCTGCCAGTAAAGCTGCGTTGCACACGTTAACAGAATGTTTGGCACAGGAATTAGTGGAAACTGGCATCAAAATTAATTGCTTGGCACTGGGTTCTGCACAAACGGAAATGTTAGAAGCTGCCTTTCCGGGCTACGAAAGTCCCGTCTTGGCCTTCGAAATGGGTAAATATGTAGCCGACTTTGCCAAAACAGGACATAAATTCTTTAATGGCAAAATACTACCTGTAGCAGTCACAACACCCTAGCTATCAAAAATATAACCATACTTGGCATTAGTTTTGTTCCATCATAGGAACTTAAAACTAAAAACTATATGGAAACAAAAAACTTCCCCAGCATAGAAGATGGAAAAGCCGCAGCAATTGTAAGTTATTTCGGCTTTATTGGTTGGTTAATTGCCTATTTTGCATTATATAAGGATAAAGAAACAGCGTTAGCCCGCTATCAGCTAAGGCAAACATTATTGTTTGCTATTATTTCCACTGTCCTATATATTTTATTATCTATTATACTAATGCCAATTATACTAACAAGTGGTGCCTTCTTTTTAGTTTACCTATTTAATATACTATGGGTAGCACTGTTCATCCTTTGGCTTATTGGCCTAATAGGTGCCATACAAGGGCAAAAAAAACCGATCCCTTTCATCGGAGAAAAAGCACAAACCATGTTCCCGAGTATTTAAAACTTTGATAGAACATTGCAAGCCCTGCCTTCTAAAAAAGGCGGGGCTTTTATCTACAATAAGCCATAAGTTTTCAACATTTTATACAAAAAATTTCTTTTTTAATTAAGTTTGGGAACAAACTATGAAGAAAATCCTTTTTATCATCATATTGATTACTGGTTTTGCCCTTACAGGCAAGGCGCAGGATAACGTTTCGTTAACCATGCAGTATCAAAAAATGATGGAAAAGGTGCTCAGCAGAATTCCAGAAGTAGCCAATTCCACTTCAAATAAGATCATGGATTTTGCCAAATCGTTAATTGGCACGAGATACCGTTATGCCTCCAGTAATCCGGAAAGAGGTTTTGATTGTTCTGGTTTTGTAAGCTACGTATACAAACAATTTGGTTTTAGCGGAGCCCGCTCTTCTACCGATTTTGCCAATAAAGGTAAAACCGTTAAACTGGCCGATGCCAAAGTAGGTGACGTATTGGTTTTTACTGGAAGCAACGCCAAGGTGAGAAGGCCAGGTCATGTGGGCATTATCTATTCTATTGATGAAGAAGGAAATATCAAATTTATCCATTCGTCTTCAGGCAAAGCTAAGGGCGTTACCATTACCGATCTAGAAGGCTATTATAAAAACAGATTGCTTAAGGCCGTAACCGTAGTAGAATAATCAAACTTTATATTTATATCATCCGTTAAAGTTCCAAGACCTATTATCGTATTATAAATACCATCATAATCTCTCTATTTAAGTGCGATAATGAAAAATATTGACGCTAAACCAATACTCAAAATCAGGTGGCTCCAGAACTTTAGATCTATTCTCCATATGATTAAATAGCAATGCAAATACATCACTATTTATTTACCACAAAACACCCGGACTGCATCAAGATTTTGACTACAACAACAAAATCTTTAAGGCATCCGTTACTTTCCCATATTCAATCAGCTGTTTGGCAAATTGATGCAACTCCCTTTCACGATTAGTTTCATCGCCAATCGTAGCATCCAGTATATCCTTCACATTAGCATTCCATTGCATACCTGCAATTTCTTCTTCACTTGGCAGTTGCTCTACATTACCCAACAGTCCCAAATCGTTCCCTGTAAGTACTTTAGAATGGCGCACGGATAATGGCAGGGCACTTACGCCTATTCCTAGTGTGGTTAAAGGCTTAGGTACGGTAAATAAGCTTTCTGGAATTACACGACTATACCAATTGCCACCTAAACGCGCCACCAGATCTATTTTGGCCTGGTCTATTTTTCCATCTGCATCCAAAATCTCTTCCTTGATGTGGATGAGCTTTATTTCTGCCAATATTAAATTGCCTGCGCCATGTTGATCTCCCAAAGGGATAATCTGGTTCACTATGCACTCCAACTGGACGGGAGCTTCGGCAACCCTGGGAGGTTTAACCAAATGCGAAGCTTCCATGGTAAAACCTGCTTTTTCGAACTCGTTAACACCTTTGTCATACTCAGTACTCGACAGACTGGTTTGTTGCACCATTGCATAGTTTACAATATTTACCACACATTCCCTCACCTCTTGCACATTTTCTAAGGTATGTTTGGTCGTATTATCCCGCACCCGTCTAGCCGGAGAAAATATACAAATTGGTGGATTGGTACTAAACAGATTAAAAAAACTGAAAGGACTAAGGTTTACATTACCCTTGGCATCGATAGTAGATGCTAAACATATTGGTCGTGGTGCAATAGCATACTGCAAATAATTTTGCAATTGCATTGGCGAAAGATCGGAACAGTTTAATGTTAACATGGTAAGAAATTGAAATGTTGGAAAGTTGAAAAATTATTTGATAGCGTTTGAATTTAACCTCTTCCCTTTTTCGAAACTTTTTAAGTAGTTAATAAAACGCTTAATCTTTGCTGAAAAGTCAATGCTCTTAGAATACAAGCTATCAAAGTTTACTTGGTCCAACTTCCCGCTTTCTCTTAGAATAATGAGTTTATTTCTTAGCTCTCCAGAAGAACCTTTGGCGTACACTAAAAATCTAATGAAATCTGGATTGTTATTATATTCAAAGCCCTCAGCCACATTATCAGATAAAGACATGGCTGCCCTTCTCATCTGGTCTTTCAATCCAAAATCTGACTTTATAGGTTCTAAATCAGAAATATGATAAACCTCGACAGCAATAGATTTAGCAATTTGCCAAACTTCTAAATCTTCAAACTTTCCAATTTTAGCCATGATTAAATGTTAACTTTCAAACCTTTCAACATTACAAACTACAACCTTATTTTTTAAGGGCCAGTATCGAAAAATCTGTATCTACTTTTCTAATGATATTGGTTAATGCGCCCAAGCCCGTGATCTCCATTTCCACATTGTCTCCTGGTTGCAACCACTGTACCTTGTAATTAGGATCATTTAGCAAACCTGTACCATTTAACTCCAAAAAACATCCTGTACCTACCGTACCGGAGCCAATTACATCACCTGGTAAGATATCAACACCATAAGCGCAGCGCTCTATGATCTCGGCAAAAGTCCAATCCATATCGGCCATATTACCTGCTGACACTTCAATTCCATTTACCCTACAGACCATTTTTAAATTGTAATTATTTCCTACATGATTAGGTTTAGGTGCAACTTTATAAGGTTCCAATTCATCTGGTGTAACCAACCATGGGCCAATTACCGTAGAAAAATCTTTACCTTTTGCAGGGCCTAAATTCAATAACATTTCCTCCATTTGCAAGGTACGTGCGCTCATATCGTTCATGATCATGTAACCCGCAATATATTGGTCGGCTTCGGCTGCTTTAATGTTTCTTCCCTTCTTTCCAACCACTATAGCTACCTCTAATTCGAAATCCAATTTTTGGAAATGGTCTGGCATACATTCAATTTCTCCTGGCCCCTGAATGGCATTGTGGTTGGTAAAATAGAAAATCGGATATTGATCGAACTCGGCAATCATCTCTATCTTACGATTGCGTCTTGCCGCAGCCACATGCTGCCTAAAGGCATAGCCATCTCTACATGAGGTAGGGTGTGGCACAGGTGCCAAAATCTCATAAAAAATCTCTTCCTTTGGAGATAGGATGCCATCGGCAATGGATTTGCTAATTTTCTTGGCCCTATCCATCAACTCTTCGCCACCTTGTAAAAAGGCATTCATTTCATCGGGGATCAGCTTATCACAAGAGTTCAAATTATAGATATGGCCGTTTACAAAAACACCCAAATGTTCTCTATCTTCGGTTTTATAGGATACTAATTTCATCGGTTTATAATTTTTATTAATGGTTAGATGCAACCTTTTATGTTGAAAATTATCCTTAACAAGTATAGATTAATGATAATTTCAACCATGCCGGGTTCATATTATATTTGGCCAAATGACGTGATAAATCTAGTGTTTTACATTAACCTGTACAACGCCTTCCGTTAAGATTTTAAAAGATGTACTGATTATGAATAGTTTCAACTTTTGTCAAAAACAACCAAGCCTCCATCTTTAGACATGATTATTTTAGTAGCCAATCCAATAAATAGCCCATGTACCAAAATTCCATCAATCTGGTTCAGTTTTGTTGATAATGCCACTGGATCATCAATCAGGCCAAAATCAACATCGGCAATGTAATTGTTATTGTCCGTTATAAAGAGGGTACGTTCTTGATGTCGTAGCGCCACTTGTCCACCTAAGGCTTCCAATTGGCCAATTACATATTGGCAGGCGAATGGCGCCAGCTCTACAGGTACTTTAAAAGCGCCTAATCGATCTACTTTTTTTGAAGAATCCACAATCACAATCCTATTCTTACTCAGTGATGCCACTATTTTTTCCCTGAACAAGGCTCCTCCTCCACCTTTTACCAATTGCAGGCTTTCGGTAAATTCATCGGCACCATCAATACTGATGTCGATCTTGTTCACCTCGCCCAATGGCAACAATGGAATGCCAAGTGCCTTTGCTTGTTCTTCTGTTTTTAGTGAACTTGGCACACCTTTAACAATAAGGCCTTGCTTAATTCGATCAGCTAATTCGATCAAGGCAAAATGAGCTGTAGAGCCCGAGCCCAGGCCGACTACATCATCATTTTCAACCAATTTAACGGCTTCTTTGGCCACCAGTAGCTTTTCTGATTCTCGGAGATTTTCAGTTGAATTTTCCATCAATAAATTAACAAAGAAATTTTCAGATTGTTGTCCATAAGGTTAATACTTTGGTATTTTTAATGAAAGCTTAACAGCGACATTTTTATATGCTAAGTAAATTACCTACCTTAGTATCAAAATGATCAGCAGTTGTACATATCAAAATTGCCATGCAAGCGAAGTACTTGCCAGTTTTAGGTATGCCATGCTTTCTAAAATCATTTTCGCGCAATATTCTTTATAAGCCGTTCCATTCTGAGCGTCCGTAAAAACTGTTTTCACGTTTTTGTCGTTATATAATTACCTTCTAATCAAATACACCTAACGTTATGCCAATTTACCATACTTTAGGAACCATTCCAGCTAAAAGACATACGGTTTTTCGTAAACCTAATGGCGAATTATACGCTGAAGAACTGGTTTCGACAGAGGGCTTTTCAAGCCTCTACTCCCTGGTTTACCATTGCCATCCGCCAACTATTGTAAAATCTTTGGGCGAGCCTTATTCGGTAGAACCCAAAATTGCCCGCGAAAAACATTTACGCCATACCAGCCTGATCGGTTTTAACATTAAACCAGAAGATGATTACCTGAAAAGCAGGAAACCGGTATTGGTGAATAGCGATCTCCATATTTCTTTGGCCGCACCACGCCAATCCATGACCGATTATTTCTATAAGAATAGCCAGGCAGATGAGGTGATTTTTATCCATGAGGGCTCGGGCATACTGAAAACAGGTTTCGGACAGATTAAATTCCAATACGGTGATTATTTAGTTATTCCGAGGGGGACCATTTATCAGCTTGAATTCGATAACGAAAACAATCGCCTATTTATCATCGAAAGCTTTAGCCCGATCAGAACACCTAAACGTTACCGCAATCAATTTGGCCAATTAGAAGAACATTCTCCCTATTGTGAAAGGGATATCAAACGCCCACAAAACCTGGAGACCATTGACCAATTTGGCGATTTCAAGGTACTGATCAAGAAGCAGGGGATTATTTATCCCTATGTATATGGCACACATCCATTCGATTTTATAGGATGGGACGGCTTCCATTATCCTTGGGCCTTTTCCATTCATGATTTTGAACCTATCACTGGGCGTTTGCATCAACCTCCACCGGTACACCAGACTTTTGAAGGCCATAACTTTGTAATCTGCTCTTTCGTACCGCGTAAATATGATTATCACCCACTTTCTATTCCTGCACCTTACAACCATAGCAATGTAGATAGTGATGAGGTATTATATTATGTAGATGGCGATTTTATGAGCAGAAAAAGTGTGGTAAAAGGTCAAATTACCTTACATCCTGGAGGCATTCCACATGGTCCACATCCAGGAACCGTAGAAAAATCAATTGGAAAAGAAAAAACAGAAGAACTGGCCGTAATGATTGATCCTTTTAGGCCTTTGATGCTAACGGAAGATGCCGTAGCCATTGAAGACGAAAGCTATCACAAAAGCTGGCAGATAAACGTAGAGTAAGTTGGAAGTCTTTAGTTAGAAGATATAGAAGGCAGAATATGTCTTTTCCAAATTTCAGACATCGATTTTGATAACTAATAAAAATAACATCCGACTTCGGACTTTTCCGACTTTCGGACCAGTAAAACAACAAGACAATGAGCACACAAACATTTGCAGAGAAAATAGCAAAAGCACAGGATTTCCTTCCCATTAATGGAACAGATTATATAGAGTTCTATGTAGGCAATGCCAAACAGGCTGCCCATTATTATAAAACGGCCTTCGGATTTCAGTCGCTGGCCTATGCCGGACCAGAAACTGGTGTACGCGACCGTGCTTCCTACGTATTGCAGCAAGGAAAAATTAGGCTGATCTTAACCACCGCTCTAAAATCAGACAATCCTATTGCCGAGCATGTAAAGAAGCACGGCGATGGCGTAAAAATTTTGGCCCTTTGGGTTGATGATGCCTACAGTGCATTTGAAGAAACCACCAAGCGTGGAGGAAAATCTTATTTAGCGCCTCAAACCTTAACCGATGAGCATGGTGAAGTGAAAATGTCTGGCATTTATACCTATGGGGAAACCATTCATATGTTTATAGAGCGCAAAAACTATAAGGGCATTTTTATGCCGGGCTACCGAGAATGGAAAAGCGATTATAACCCTTCGGATGCCGGCTTATTATACATCGACCACTGCGTGGGCAACGTAGGCTGGAACCGCATGAATGAAACTGTAAAATGGTATGAAGAAGTAATGGGGTTTGTAAACATTCTTTCTTTCGACGACAAACAGATCAATACCGAATATTCAGCATTAATGAGCAAGGTAATGAGCAATGGCAATGGTTTTTCTAAATTCCCGATCAATGAACCGGCAGAAGGCAAGAAGAAATCGCAGATTGAAGAATATTTAGAATTTTACGAAGGAGAAGGTGTACAGCATATTGCGGTAGCAACCAAAGACATTGTAAAAACGGTAACCGAACTCAAGGCACGCGGCGTAGAGTTCTTAAGTCCCCCTCCCGAAGCTTATTATGAAATGATGCCTAATCGTGTGGGTAAAATAGACGAGGAAGTAGCTCTATTAAAAAGCCTGGGTATTTTGGTTGACTGCGATGAAGAAGGTTATCTATTGCAGATCTTTACCAAACCTGTAGAAGACCGTCCAACTTTATTCTTTGAGATTATCCAAAGAAAAGGAGCACAATCATTTGGGGCGGGTAACTTCAAGGCACTTTTCGAATCTTTAGAACGTGAGCAAGAATTAAGGGGCAACCTTTAGAAGACAGTTGAAAAATAAAGCAAACGTGTTTGAAAAATTTGCTTCCACATCATTCCCAACACGCCTGTCTACTTTAGGCAGGCATGTTGGGAATATTAAAGCGATAGTATGATGTCTAATATAAAAGGGATTCCGTCTTTTACGGAAACTATGATGCCACTTATTTTTAGCTGGAACTTTCTTTAAGCATGGCATACAGGTCTGTAGCCCCACCATCAAATTTTTCGCCATTTACAAAAAAACTTGGCGTGCCATTTACACCACTACGCATACCGCTTTCAAAATCATCTTCTACTTTTGTCTGTACTTTTTCGGATTCCATATCCTTTTTGAACTGATCAACGTCAAGGCCAAGTTTTTCTACCTGTTTAATGAAAAGTTCTTCACCAAGTTCATCTTGCTTCATATAAATTGCATCATGCATTTCCCAAAATTTACCCTGTAAGGCGGCAGCTTCGGCAGCCAACGCTGCAATTCTGGCATAGGGATGTGCCTGCACTAATGGGAAATTACGAAACACAAACTTTACTTGATCCCCAAAAGTTTCCTGTATCTCTTTTACAATGGGAAAAGCTGCCCCACAAAACCCACATTGGTAATCGCCAAACTCTACCAACTCTACAGCGGCATTGGCGTTGCCCTGTACATGATCTATACTACTTACGGCGGGTCTTAAAGACATGGTTATAATTTTTGGGTTAAAGTTTCCAAAGCATCCAAAATGCCATCTGCACCTGGATTGGTTCCTATGGGCGATAAATAGCTCCAAGCAATTGTGCCTTCTTTATCGATCACAAATAATGCCCGTTGGCTTTCACCTTCCTGGTCATCGTAAACCCCATACTTTTTGCAAATCTCTCCTTTAGGCTCAAAATCGGCCAATAATGGAAATTTAAGATTTCTAGACTGTACAAATGCCTGATGGCACCATTTGCTGTCTACAGAAATGCCGAAAATATCGGCATCATATTTATTAAAATAGCCAAGCATTTCATTATACAGTGCCATCTGGTCGCTACATACAGGACTCCAATCTGCAGGATAAAAAGCCAAAATAATATTTCTTCCTTTCAATTCCTGCAACCTTATTCTTTTATCTGGCGCAGAAAACAGGGTAAAATCTGGTGCAGTTTCTTTTTTTTTTAACATATCATTAAGATAACTTAATCCCCTTAAAATTAATGGTTAACAATGACCCAAAGCATAATAAATGACTACAAATATGATGATGGTAGACAAACAGCCTCCTCCTAATTTCTTAGCACTATAACCTGCTATAATGGTTTTGAAAAAATTATTCATAATAAGCCTTTCTAGGTATAACCATACGCTCATCAAAAAGTTTGGCCCGGCAATAAAATCTTTTACTTTTCTCTAATCACCAATAGTAAGCCCTTTCCTTTGTCAATGGCAATTTCACTTTTCAAGTCTGGCGTAGAACCCTGCTGAAAATTTGTTACCTCTGGAATACTGAGCACTGCTTTCGCAGGATCTATACCTAATTTTTTCCAATCAATATTTAAAGTGATTTTTTCATCTTGACTTGCCCAGCTTGCTATAGCTACCAAAGCAGCACCTGGTTTTTTATAAACTGTAGCCAATATTTCTGGATTACTGGTTTTAATTGGACAGTTTTCAGACCAGTAACCTATCATCTTGGTACCCTTCATTCCAAAATTGTCCCAAACCTTCCAAATTGGTCTCGGATCGTTGTTTCCCGACCATGGCAAGCGGTTGGTCATGCCATAAACCATTCCCCGCCATTGATTACCACCATCCTGTAGCATCTCTCCCATAAGTCCAAAAGGAATTCCGCTTACTTCGGTAAGAAAGAAATCTGGTTTGTTTTTTTCATAATCGAAGTATTCACCAAACCACAATCTGTTCAGGTATGGAAAATGTTCCATGTACAAATTGGCGCTGTTATTAAAGCCATCACTTTTATTATACTGGTTGGCAGAGTGCAAATCAATAATCCCTGGATGTCCTCCTTGGGTAAGCACCCGCTTAATGCGCTTCATGGTAATGCGGTCAAATGCCACATCATCTAGATAAATACCGTCAATACCTACATTTTTAGTCAGCCAGTTCATGCCTTCCACATAATAGTTATGCCAACGGCTCATGCCACTATTTACAATGGCTGCATCTTTAATTTCTGGCACAAACCAAGCTGCAATATAATCGTCTTTTACATGTTCTTGTAACCAAGAGAAACCTCCTCCTTTACCTGGTGAGTAAATTTCATGTCCCAGACTACGCATTGGAAAGGTTTCGTAGGCCCGGTTAGATAGCTCACGGACGGTATTATAGATTTTCACCTTTAAACCTTTACGATGGGCTTCATCTATATAGCTCTTCATTTTAGCATGCTCTATAAAAGGATAATTAATCCAAGGATTAATCGGGGTAGCATGGTGGATGTTCACCACCGTTGCACCGGTGGCCTTAATACTATCTATGGTATTGTACTTATGATAAAAACGGTTTTCCCATTGAAAATCGGTATCAATGGTATGAAATGGGGTTATCAAAAGAGTAAAATTGTAATACTGCACCTCTCCTTTCTTCATTTCTCTTTCTCCGGTATAATTATTAACCAGCATTGAACTGCCTTTAATACCAATGGTCACCCCACCTTTATTTCCATTGCCCCAAGATGTAGGCAACAACAATGGTTTTTGCAAATAGAAATTAGTATTTAAGGGTCGTATATATTTTTCATCACGTAGCGAATATTGCAATCCTGCATTTACATTGCCCAACCAAGCGCCATCTTGATTTTTATTGGCCACATCCCATTTCCATTCAAATTTCTCAGGGCGCTCCCCTCCTTTTTGACCAAGACCCATTAAGTAGGTAGCAGCTGTTTTGTTAAAAGGGATATGCATGGTTACATCTTTTAAATCAACGTCTTTTAATGCCGTAACTTTTACCGTGTAAAACATAAAACCATCAAACTCCAAGCGACCTGTAATATCCATCTGCAGGCTGTCATTTGCACTTGTGGTTTTCCATTTTACCGTTCCAGCCTGTTTTTGTGTAAACTCTATGCCACCATCATTTAGTTTGATATTTTTGCCGTCAGCTTTACGTACGAAGTGGAAATGAATATTCTCTGCCAATAGATTATTGGGCGTATTGATATAATCCGTCATTTCTGGACTAAAGAAAGTCTGTATTTGTTTAGGAAAACCATTCTTATCAAGTTCAACCTTTCTACCTAACAAGCTAATGGTTGTTCCTTGCACTTCAAGCGCAGTATATGGCGCTATTACCGTATTATTTTGTGCCAAAGTAGAGTTGAGCCAGGTCAAACGTGTTTGTTTCCAAGGTTCATCTATGCCATTCTCTTTGTTCAACCGAGCATCAACCTGCAGGCTGATACGGATAAGCTGTGAAGGCGCATTGGCTACGGATACTTCAATACTGCCACTATAAGTTCCCGGTTTGGTGGTAGTAGGCACAGTTAATAAGCACCATAAGGCCTGAACCTGATCTTTGGGCACGTTAACCGTCTTGCCAAAAGGTTGGCCATCATAAGTAGTGCCCTCTGTATTTAGACAAGAGATCAACTTTGCAGCTATTTTGTTTCCCATTTTATCCTTGAGGTCGCTAAACTTCAATTTTACATTTTGCAGCTCTTTTAATGCATAAACTCCCAATTGAAAAGAAAAATTCTCCCCTCTTAAAGCCTTATCTGTAAATGTTCTTTGAGGCCCTTTCACTATCCATCGCTGCGGAATATCGTTCTTCATTACTATCGGATACCTTCTGCTTTCTGGAAATACCAGATAAGCCGGTTCTGCATGCTGTGCCTTTAATTTACCCACTTCGGCACTGGTGGCAATTACCTCCATTGGGTAAACACTATTAAAGGCATCAACCGATTCGATTTGGAGTACTTTTGTATTTACAGGTAATCGCTCTGCATCTTTTCTGGCCACCCAATCTGGTAGTTTGTCCTGTTTCGGATAAACTCCTTTAGGATAATTTGATCGCCCCTCATTTTTATAGGGCTGATAATAAATAAAGTAAGTTCCAGGTCCGCTTGTAGGCTCGAAACAGATGATGCCCCGCTCTTTGTTTAAAGAAAGTGGCAAGATGTTCTCAATCTTTTTCCCCGTTTTGGCATCCTGTACAATAATTGCTTTTTCTTCTGGATTAGGGTCGCTTCTTCGCCATTCGATATACACTTTGGCTACTTTCGCAATGCCATTAAAATGAACTAAGACTCGTTGATTTCCAAATTGATTGGCATCCCAACCGCTTTTAGATGAGGTGTAGGTTACTTCTTGTGCTTTTGTAATAAGGGAACCACAAATAAATAACAACACCAAAAAAGGTAGTGTTTTCATCAGAATAAATTGTTTTTTAAGGTGATGAAGCTATCATAAGCCTGAATTTACCTTCTAGGTAGCGGCTTATAACGGTTTCATAGGTTTAATTAATGCTTAGTAAAGTTAGTTTTTGTACCAGAAAACAAAAATTTTTTTAACGAAACTGTTTGCGTAACAGTTTTAAGACACGATGCCGAACATCTATAGGCTTATTTTGTTATTTTTGAAAGTTGAGCATGGGAAAGATAGCTATCATTAAAAAATCGGATTTCATAAGTTTTTGTTTTCATCTACAAAAGACATTTTTTTTATTCAGGAAGAATGATCCACTGAGGTTGGCAGGCGCCACAGCGTTTTTTGCCAATTTTGCCATTCCCCCTATTCTTTTGATCTTGATCAGGCTTTTTGGATTTTTTATCGATAGAAAAATATTAGTCACCAGAATTTTTGAAAGGATTTCCCAGATCCTTATTCCAAGTAGTACAAACCAGATAAGGGAAACCCTAAGAAATATAAGGGGAGTAGACCATAACTTGTGGGCAACGATATTAAGTTTTGTCTTTTTTATTTTTGTGGCCACTACCCTTTTCAACGTCATCAAAAACTCGGTAGAGCAGATTTGGAATATTGGCATGGATGAAAAAGCAAGCTTTTTATTCACGCTTAAAATAAGAGGAAGATCAATGATTATCATCTTATTGGCAGGGATCTTATTCTTTGTAGGTTTGGTCACCGATAGTTTACAGGCCTTTGTAAGCACCTACTTAAGCAATACCTCGCCAAATTTCGGGAAATGGATATTATGGGCTTTAAACCAAACCTTATTTACACTTATCGTCACTACTTGGTTTACCGTACTTTTTAGGTTTTTAACCAATGCAAGGCCCAGCTGGAAAATATCTATACAAGGTGGGCTGCTTACGGGCATATTGTTTACCTTGGGGAAATATGTCCTTAGAATTATGTTGCCATTGAGTAATATAGAGAATATATATGGAGCCTCGGGCTCAATTGTATTGGTAATGCTTTTTGTTTTTTATTCTTCCTTAATATTTTACTTTGGCGCATGTTTTATTAAGGTACGTAGTGAAAACAGACATAAAGACATTAAGCCTATTAAAGGCGCTTTCACCTATGAGCTAAAAGAGATTATCTAACGAAATGACCTATAAATAAAGCCATAAACCCAGCAGCATGTTCTTATTCTTAAAAACTTTGTAAATAGGCATATAAATCTTCTAACACATTGACTAGACTGCGCCTAAATTTGAGAAATGCTCTCCTAAAATAATTTTATACCTAGGCCAAGCGTGAAGATGTTTAGTTTTGTATCTGGATAACCTGCCGAATTAAGCTTGGATAATCCCAATTCATATCGCAAATCAACATTTAACTTACCTATGTCCAAGCCGGTTCCAAATTGCCATGCAAAACCCTGTCCTTTAAAAGTTACCCTTAAATACATTGGATGCCGCTTGATTGAAACTTTGGTCCTCACTTAAAATAAATGAGATAACAGGTCCTGTATTTAGCCTTAAGCCTATCCCCGCGGCTCCAAGCTTAGTACCCACTAAAATAGGTACATCTAAGCTGGTAAAGTTTACCTTGTTTTCCTCCCCGCCACTACTTTTTAGTACCGTATTTTTTCCAGATAAATATAGCTCTGGCTGCAAATGTATTCCTGCTGCGCCAATGCGGGTCCAAATCCCTACATAATAGCCTGCCTTATTATCACTACCAAAAGTATTTTCAGTGTTGAACTTGGCCAAGTTTAGCCCCCCTTTTACTCCAAATTGAAATGAGGGGAGTAATTGACCAAACGCAAAAAATGTACAGCAAATCAAAAAGGCAGCCAAGGTAATTTTTTTCATAAAAAAATAATTTAAAATAGTGAACAGCGATATAAATTATGCTTTCGTTGATAATACATTTTCCGGCGAATTAAAAAGTGGCTTAAGCTTTTGGCGCTACCTTTTCAAATCCCTGCATTTCAAAAACGGCCAATTTATCCAGTAGGTTAAAATGCAAGGTGCCGAAGAAATTAAAAATCCCTTCTTCATTTTTACCTTCAATACAAACTGTTTCTTTTAACGTAGTGTTTTTTGAGTTATTTGCTCCAACAAAAAGCATCTCTTCATCTTGAATAATCACATTTTTTGCTTCTATCGCAAAATCATTTAAAAGAGCCAAAAACGCTTTCCCGTTCAACAATAATTCCTTTATATTCATATTCAAAAAATTAAGTGGGAATAGCGATAACAATTAGAATATCAGATGGTTTTATTTTTTTGAAAAAAAACCATGTCTATCATTTAAGTTACCTTACATCAAAAAAGTGTCCAATTACAAAAACCACTTTTTTAAGCTGATACAATTCGATACCTTAGTCGCGTAAAAATTCTATAAGTAGTAACCTTAAACAACCTCAAATGAAAATAACTGTAGTAGGTGCTGGTGCCGTTGGCGCAACTTGTGCAGATAACATTGCCAGAAAAGAATTAGCTGAAGAATTAATATTGCTGGATATTAAAGAGGGCTTTGCCGAAGGTAAAGCAATAGATATGATGCAAACAGCAACATTGCTAGGCTTCGACACGAAGATAAAAGGCGTAACCAATGACTATAGCCAAACTGCAGGTTCGGCAGTTGCGGTAATTACCTCAGGGCTGCCCCGCAAACCTGGAATGACCCGCGAAGAACTGATTGGCATCAATGCCGGAATTGTTAAGGGCGTAGCCGAAAACATCTTGAAATACTCTCCAGATGCTATTATCATCGTTATTAGCAATCCGATGGATACCATGACCTATTTGGCATTAAAATCTCTTGGCTTACCAAAGCACAGAATTATTGGTATGGGGGGAACACTAGATAGCTCCCGCTTTAAATATTATTTAAGTGTAGCCCTTAACTGCAACGCTAATGATCTGCAAGGTTTTGTTATAGGTGGTCATGGCGATACCACTATGATTCCATTGACCAGATATGCCACTTATCAAAGCCTACCGGTCACCGATCTATTGGATGAAGCTACCTTAGCAAAGGTAGCTGCCGACACCATGGTAGGTGGGGCAACCTTAACTGGCCTTTTGGGAACCTCTGCATGGTATGCTCCAGGTGCGGCAGGTGCAGCCTTGGTAGAAGCTATTGTACGCGACGAGAAAAAACTATTCACTTGCTGTGTTGCACTAGATGGTGAATATGGCCAGCAAGATATTTGCTTGGGTGTACCTGTTATTGTTGGAAAAAATGGATGGGAAAAAATTATCGATTATCGTTTAAACGAAAACGAACAAGCGGCATTTAATAAAAGTGCCGATGCCGTTCGCAACATGAATAACGTACTGGCAGAAATGAAGCTAATATAAATGAGAACCATTACCGTTCCGCTTATCTTAATTAATTTACAAGACAATGGTTTCCACATTTTGGTGGAAATTGTTGTTTTTGGAGAAACATTATTTGCCGTATTAGATACTGGAGCATCACGCTCTGTATTTGACAAATCATTATTGGAACAGCACCTTACACATTTAGAGGAACACGAAGAACAACAAGCTGCTACCATATTTAGTAGTGCAAGTACTTTAATGGGCACTATTCCTCTCCTGAAAATTGGTGGGTTAAACCTAAAAAACTATGAAACGGTGGCCATTGACCTACAAAGTGTTTCAGATACCTATATCCAAATGGGGCAACCCGCTATTGCTGGCATTATTGGTGGTGATATTTTAATGCAGTTTAACTGCAAAATAGACTATAAGAAAAAACTACTGAGGTTTTATAAAACATGATTCACCACATAGACATATAGCTTTTCTATTAGCTGGAAGATATAAAGCATTTACATAGACTACTTAAGCTATGTTTGAAGATTTATCTTTCTATCTAGGTTTCAACTCTTAAACAAAACATCCTATGTTTCTCTGTGGTTTAGTTTTTAAAATTGCTTTTCGATATTGTGTTTTAAAAAACAACGTTAAGGATTGAAGAAAATACTTAAAGAACATTAAGGTTTTATAAATTACATATGAACTGGTCATTTTTAAAAATCTTTACTGGTTTATTTTTTGTTGGCATTTCCTTATTAACTGCCCAAGAAATAAAAATCATAGACAAACCCATTATTTACGATTCGACAAGGGTTAGACTATCTTTAGCCTATCTTAAAGAAAGACACGGGCTCGTCAAGAATACGCCTACGATCACACCTGTAATGGTTGTTTTACATTGGACCGCAGCTAAAACTTTCTCTTCTACGTTTAATGCCTTTAATCAACCTAAGCTTCCTAATGGCGACAGGAAAGATATTGCTCAGGTAAGTAGTTTAAATACCTCTTCACAGTATCTGATAGATAGGGATGGTACCATTTACCGTTTAATGCCCGACAACTATTTTGCCCGACATGTTATTGGTCTCAACTATTGTGCTATCGGAATAGAAAATGTAGGCAGTTCCAATTTTCCCTTAACAGAAGCCCAACTCTTAGCAAATGAGCAATTGGTGAGGTACCTCCATAAAAAATACCATATCCAATACCTCATTGGTCATTATGAATATACCAAGTTTAAGACCACAAGCCTGTGGAAAGAAACCAATCCAAAATATCAAACAGGAAAAAATGACCCCGGAGCCGATTTTATGAAACTGATCAGATATAATCTTAAAGATCTGGGATTAAAAGGCGCCCCTACCCCTTAATGAATTTATTTGGTTTGATGATATTTTACTACCTTTAAATAACATCAAATCAAAACATTATGAAATTTCTTAAAATTTTTCTTGTAATTATTTTAGTAATAATTGCCATTCTGTTTATAGGAGGTCTATTCCTTCCCAAAACGTACTCTGTTGGCAGAACCATCAGTATTGCCGCTCCCGATAGTGTTATTTATCGAAATATTGCAGACTTCAACGAATTTGGCAAATGGAACCCCTGGTTAAAAAAGGAACCAAGTGCTAAAGTAACAGTAAGTGGGCCTGTTGCGGCACCCGATCACCTCTATCAATGGGAAGGAAAAGAAGTGGGCAGTGGACAGATGAGAATTACCGCTGTAAAACCGTACGAATTAGTCAGCATTGAATTAAAATTCATTAAGCCTTTTGAGAGCATAGCCGAAACACATTTCTATATCACAAAAGATGGGGAGCAAAACAAAGTTACCTGGACCATGAGTGGTAAAAACGAAAATGTGTTCAGCAAATGGATGAGCCTTATGATGGACAGAATGATTGGAAAAGATTTTGAAGAGGGGCTACTTTCACTAAAAGAAAAGTCCGAAAAATAATTTCGCCTACTTATTGCCATAAAAACCCTTTTAATTTTCGCCAATTAAAAGGGTTTTTATTTTAGAAACACCTTTACATGTTCAAATCCCAAACAATTTTGTCTAATTAACGTTAAAAAACAATAAAAATTCAACACAAACCTATTTTATATTTTTTTATTTCCTTTTTTTTAAACTATTTGCCAATAATGAATTTATTACTTGTTGAAGACGAGCCAAATGTGGTGTCGGTGGTATTGAGAGGTCTAACTGCAGAAGGCTTTGAGGTAAGTGTTGCGCCCGATGGGTTAACAGGAGAACAAATGGCAAAATCAAATAATTTTGATTTGATTATCCTAGATATTATGCTCCCTGGAATCAATGGCCTTGAACTATGTAAGATCATTAAGAAAGAAAAACCAAACATACCCATCATTATGCTAACGGCACTGGGGACAACAGAGAATATAGTTAATGGGCTGGATAATGGTGCAGATGACTACCTGATCAAACCATTCAAATTTGCCGAGCTCTTTGCACGGATCAGGATGTTGCTAAGAAGATACAAGGGCAGCATAGTTCCAGACCACACCATCAATATCGCCGACCTACATATTAACCTTACGGCAAAGTCTGTAAAAAGAAATAATACAGAGATTACCCTTACCGCTACCGAATATCGCCTTTTGGAATTCATGGCCAAAAACAAATCGAAAATCCTTTCCAGGATAGATATATTGGAGAACGTATGGGACATAGACTTTAATCTTGGCACTAACGTAGTTGATGTGTATGTTAATTACCTGCGCAAGAAAATAGATAAGAATGCCAGTCCCAAATTGATCCACACTGCAGTAGGATTGGGTTATGTACTAAAAGAGTCCTAATGCAGATCGCCAAAAAAATCACCTTATTATTTGCCATTCTTTCAGCTATCATCATTTCTTTGCTGAGTAGCTTTGTATGGTACTTTTCGAATGAATTTGCCTTCGAAGATTTTTACAAACGATTGGAGGCTAGGGTAAATATTGCTGCACAAATTAAGCTATTTGAAGACGTAAACAACGACGCTTACTCTAAAATGCGCAGTCAATATTTAGAAAGGCTGCCCTCTGAAAAAGAGTACGTAATTAAGGCAGACACGAATATGCATCCTGGAATTAGTACCGATGATGATTTACCTATCGGCTTTTACAACAAGATAAAAGAAGGTAAAATGGCTCGTTATCGAAAAGAAAACCATTTTTATGCAGGCAAATATTTTGAAAGCAACAACCAAGGGTATATCGTGGTCATAGCAGCCAATGATCCTTTCGGATTTCGTGAACTCAAAGACCTACAGAAAATATTAATCGCCGGTTTCTTTCTTTCCATTTTTCTTTCTTTCATTGTAGGATGGAAATTTTCAAACTATACCCTCGGTCCTCTGCGTAATATCATCAAGAGCATGAAAAAGATCAAGGCAGAGAATCTCCATCTTCGTCTTGATGTAAAAAGCTATGGTGGCGACGAGATGTCTGAACTGGCGCAGACTTTCAACAACATGCTCAATAGACTGGAAACAGCTTTCGAAACCCAAAACAACTTTATCAGCAATGCGTCCCATGAACTCAGAACACCACTAACCATTATCAGTGGTGAAGTTGAACTAGCCATGGACTCGAGAATGGACTCGAAAGAACATCTACAAGCACTGCGCAAAATTAAAAGTGAATCAGATAGATTAGAGCATATTCTTACAAGCCTTCTAGGGCTTGCGCAATCGGGCTTTAATGGGAAAGTACAACCTCGTGAGGAAGTGAGGATAGATGAGCTGCTTTGGGAAATTAAAGATGCCGTTTACCAGGTACATCCCGAGAGCAAAGTTGAACTGGACCTAAGTAGACTTCCCGAAGATGAAGCTGCAGTAACGCTAAGGGCCAATAAGAACTTACTAAAATTAGCGGTAACCAACATCGTAAGCAATGCCTGTAAATATTCCGACTTTAAACCCGTAAACGTAAAGCTTGAAAGTAATGGAGAATTACTATCTATTGCAGTAATCGATCAAGGGATAGGAATTCCACAAGATGATATTCAACATATTTTTGAACCTTTTTTCAGGGCCTCTAATACCAGCAATTTTAATGGCTATGGGGTGGGCTTACCGTTATCACTTAATATTATCAGGCTACATAGAGGTAGTATAGGTATTAAAACGAAAGAAGGCATTGGCACTGAAATTAAGGTCATGCTCCCTGTTAATTAAAATTCTAATCTCATTCTAATCTTGTTCTTATGCGGTTATAATATCGCTGACCTAAACTTGTATTAAATTAAATATTTAAACATTTAAACAAGAGAGGTTATGAAAAAAGTATTAATTCCAACTGACTTTAATGTAGAAAGCACTAAAATTATAGATGCCCTTGCCATCAACCATGAAATAAAGGACATCACTATTGTATTTTCACATGCCTTTAAATTATCGGACTCCATATCAGACATGCTGATGTTAAGCAGGAGAAGCAAAGACTACGAAAATATCAGCGATGAATTTTATGAAAAAATAAATTTTTATAGCAAAAAATATCAACAAAAAATCAAAGGTATAGGCATTGAATATTTTTATGGCAGTACAGTTGCCGCCTTTAAGAACTTTCTTGATCACTTTGAAATTGACACCATCATTTATCCGCAACATTACCATTTTCAGGCAGTCAACAAACTGAGTATAGATCCCAAATACCTTACCGATCGTTGCGGACGAAATGTACTGGAATTGGATATAGAGCTGATCGCCGATTCCGAACTTCTATTTGAAACCAAAATGCACGAAGAGGCTCCTGTCAATATACTAAGTGCTTAATTTATTCTAAAATTTAATCCTAATATCATGTTGTTAAGAAATAATATACCACTCACTTACATATTTGGAAAAATCAAACCCGAATTAATTTTTGTCATTACCTATTCCATTGGCATTGTCATATTGTATCAGAACTTTCATGTCACCAGGATATCCATCCCTATTGCCGTTCCTGCATTATTAGGCACCATCATTTCCCTATTACTAGCCTTTAGATCTAATCAGGCTTACGACAGATGGTGGGAAGCCAGAATAATTTGGGGAGCGATTGTCAACGATTCGAGGTCACTAGCTAGACAGATCATTTCCTTTGTAGATAATCCCTATGAGCTAGATGAAATTGAAACCTTTAAAAATAGATTTGTTAAGAGACAGATTGCATGGTGTTATGCCCTGAGCCAATCGTTAAGAGGTTTTAACTCCTCAAAAGGATTAGAGAGATATCTGGATAAAAATGAGCTTAACTTTATACAGAAGCAAAGAAATGTTACTGTTGCCCTATTGGAACTCCATGCCATGGACCTCAAAAAGGCTTTGAATGAAGGTTGGATCAATAAGTATCAACAGATAGAAATAGATAAGACCCTGACTACACTATGCAATCATATGGGAGGTTCGGAACGGATTAAAAACACCATATTTCCGGTTACCTATAGTAAGTATATCCATATGTCCATTTATTTATTCATTATTCTGTTGCCATTTGGACTGATCGAATATTTTGGCTTTATGGAAGTGCCAGTGGTAATTGCCATATCTACCTTCTTTTTACTGGTAGAAAAAATGGCCGTCCACCTGCAAGATCCATTTGAAAACAAACCCACCGATACACCGACCACCACCATTTGCAGGAACATAGAAAAAGACCTCTGCCAAATGCTGGATGACCATAAATTATTTGAGGATAGGGCGCATGCCGATATGGCTCCCGTAGGTTCATATTATATCCTTTAATCTTATTAGTGCTTGTTTTTGATTAATAAAAACCCTGTCATGGTACCGACAGGGTTTTCCTTTTTAAATTAATCGTTAATAAGACTATATTTTAGCATTAGCACTTTGGTATCTTCAATACCTGATTTTGCAGTTTTTATACCCGCCACCAGATATACAATGAACAGCTGAATAACTATAGATGAAAGTAAAATATGTTCATTCAAACCAAGCCATTCTTCTTCAGTGCTTAACAATAAATTGTTAAGCAATAAAAAACTGCCAATAACAGACATATAGCTCCCCGAAATACGATACGACATATATTGACCAAGTTTCTTACTGGAGAAATAAAAGATATACAACCATAAGCCGAACAATACTATGCCCACAATATAAATTATATAAAATATGCTGGTACCCAAAAACTGTTGTTGCAACTTAAAGATAAGCAAACAACAAACGCCCATCAAAAAAATATAAGGAAAACTAAACATTTTTGAGAAAGCTTTCCAGAATGCTCTGTTATACTTTTTATTCAGTGATTTAATCACCGCACTTTCAATTACACTAAAGCCCATTACTCCAAATGATTGATGGGTAAGCCGAATAGCTTCATCCAATGACAAACCTGGATCTTCAGCTATTCTCTCTTCCACTGAAGAGACCACATGATCTAAAATTTCCATTTGAACATCTAAATGGACAAATCCCTTCCTAACAATATAGGACCTTACTTCTTCAATTTGAGTTATTGACAACTTCATACCATTTAAGCTAACCTTCTTACTTTTTCCCTATACAACTTTATAAATGCTTTTAGATACATGCTTGTGAAAAAAAACAGGCACAATACAATTACATTTCGGGTATTTAAGGCAAGACCAACCATACTGCCCTCCCCTATAAAGGCCGTAAAAGTAAGCGGAAAAAAGCTGAAAGGCAAAAGGATGAGCCAGCCTAAAATTACCCCTTCCATAGACGATTTACGTCGGAAACTTAAGGTAATATAACCCTTCTTAAATAGCCAAGCTACACTTAATATATAGCCTAAAATCATACTCCATAGGTATAGGTTTGCAAAATTTACCCCATTGCCCAACTGATATACATATAGCGAAGCATAAAAAACGAGTAACAATAAAGTATATATCAAATTTTGGAATTTAAAAGCACTAATCATATCTGTAACCAGATACCTGATGTACCTATATTTGGTTTTGGATAAAGAATCCTTTTCCATCTTTTTGATTTCCTTAAAACTTCCAAAATCTTGTAGAACAATTCGGCCAACTATTTTCAATTGATAAGGCTCTTCAATTTCCTCAAGGGCATTTAACAGATGGTCATAAATCTCGCTATAAGTCTCCCTATACTTTGACGATTCAGAAATATAGTCTTGTACTTCTTTCTTTTGTTGTAAGGTGAGCTGCATTAAAAACTAGGTTTAAGATTTAACAATAACTGTAATTGGGCAATAAAGTCTTTCGCTTCCTGTAGTTTATTTACCACTTCCTTTTCCCCGCTTTGCGACAGGGCGTAATATTTTCGCAATCTGTTATCTACTACTTCCGTTGTGGTTTCCAATAATCCTTCTGCTTCTAATTTGTGTAATGCAGGATATAAAGCACCTTCTTTCAACAGTAGGCTCCCATTGGTAATGGTTTTTACCTTTTGTGTAATTTCATAACCATACATACGCTTATTTTCGGTTAACAACTGAAGAATGATGGTTTGTAATGTTCCTTTGAACAACTCGTTATTGATGGCCATATTCAAATATGTATATAATTTTAAGATAAAAAAACCCTGCAACTTGGTGTAGCAGGGCTTAGTCATTTATATTCAGCTTAATTATTAGGCATCAATTTTTGCATATTTTGCATTACGCTCAATAAACTCTCTACGTGGCGCTACTTCATCGCCCATTAACATAGAGAAGGTACGGTCACATTCGGCCGCATTTTCAATAGTGGCCTTCATCAGCGTTCGGGTAGCAGGGTTAAGCGTGGTTTCCCACAACTGCTCTGCGTTCATCTCTCCCAAACCTTTATAACGTTGAATGTGCACGCTATCTTCCTTACCTGCTCCTTTTAAGCGTTGTACGGCAGCATCGCGTTGTACATCATTCCAGCAATATTCAAAATCTTTACCTTTTTTAACCTGATACAACGGTGGTGCTGCAATATAAACATAGCCAGCTTCGATCAGGCTCTTCATATACCTAAAGAAAAAGGTCAAAATTAAAGTAGTGATGTGTGATCCATCAATATCCGCATCGGTCATGATGATAACCTTATGATAGCGCAGTTTTGTAATGTTCAACTCCTTATCGTCTTCTGCCGTACCAATGCTAACTCCTAAGGCCGTAAACATGTTTTTGATCTCATCATTTTCATAGATCTTATGCTCCATGGCTTTCTCCACATTCAAGATTTTACCTTTCAACGGAAGAATGGCCTGAAAGTTACGGTCGCGACCCTGTTTAGCCGTACCACCCGCAGAATCTCCCTCCACCAGGTAAAGCTCACATTTTTCCGGATCGCTATCTGAACAATCGGCCAGTTTACCTGGCAGTCCCGAACCGCCCATTACGCTCTTACGCTGAACCATTTCCCGGGCCTTACGTGCCGCAGCCCTAGCAGTTGCCGCCAAAATCACCTTGTTTACGATCATCCTGGCCTCTTTAGGGTTTTCCTCCAGATAAATACCTAGCGCCTCCCCTACAGCCACATCAACCGCACCCATCACCTCACTGTTTCCCAATTTAGTTTTCGTCTGTCCTTCAAATTGAGGTTCCTGAACCTTTACAGATATTACAGCCGTTAAGCCTTCTCTAAAGTCGTCGCCCGTGATCTCAAACTTTACATTCTTAAGGAGCCCAGATTTTTCTGCATAGGCTTTTAGTGTACGGGTTAAGCCACGCCTGAAACCGGCAATATGCGTACCACCCTCATGGGTATTGATATTATTCACATAAGAATGAACATTTTCCGAATAACTATCGTTATACTGCATGGCCAGTTCAACCGGAATGCCTGCTTTAATTCCTTCCACGTAAATGGGTTCTGGAATTAGAGAAGGACGCGTACCATCTAAAAATTGAACAAATTCTTTTAGTCCGCCTTCAGATTTAAATTGTTCAGAAAGGAAACTGCCATCCTCATTCACCTCACGCTCATCGGTCAAAGTCAAGCTGATCCCTTTATTCAGGAAGGATAGCTCACGTAAACGAGAGGCCAAAGTATCGTAACGATATTCTGTAGTTTGCGTAAAAATTTCGCTGTCTGGCTGAAAAGTCTGTATAGTCCCTGTTTTATCTGAAACACCTATTTCCTTAACATCAAACAAAGGTTTTCCTCTTTCATATTCTTGGGTAAAGATTTTACCTTCACGATGTACTACGGTTTTTACATGAACCGACAAAGCATTTACACAACTTACCCCAACACCGTGCAAACCTCCGGAAACCTTGTAGGTATCCTTATCGAACTTACCTCCGGCATGCAATACGGTCATTACAATTTCAAGGGCCGATTTTCCCTCTTTTTTATTGATACCTGTTGGGATACCACGACCGTTATCTTCTACGGTAATGGAATTACCCTCATGTATAGTTACAAAAATATCTGTACAATAGCCGGCAAGCGCCTCGTCAATAGAGTTATCTACAACTTCATAAACCAAATGGTGCAAACCTTTTACTCCGGTATCACCGATATACATGGAAGGGCGTTTACGAACCGCTTCTAAACCTTCTAATACCTGTATATTATCGGCCGAATAATTTGACTTTGGATCTTTTTCTTCGCTCATAATTTTTTTAAAACTTAAAGATTCAAAAATAACCATTTTTAATGGATTTCAGGCTAATGTGGATAACTATTTACGCATAAAAATTGATTAAAACACACTAAAAAACAGTTGATTTTAGGATACTCGGATTTGATTTTTATATTTGCTAAAATTTATAAAAATAGAATGAAGTTAATGGTGACGGTTTCACCCTTTCAAGAGTGAAGATTTTATCCCCCCGACAACTTCATTACCGATAAAAACAACAGATATTCAGATGAAATTGAACAAATTAAAATTTAGCGGTATAGCCACTGCTGTAACCATAGTTTCTTTAATGAGCGCTTGTGGAAATAAAGAAACTAAAACCGAAACCAGTACAGTAAAACCTGTAGCAACAGTAGATGCAAACCAGGATAAAATTGTATTTGTTGATTCCGATTCATTATTGAACCAATACGAGTACTTTAAAGTGCTAAAAACCAAAATGGAAGCCAAAGGCAAAGCTGCCGATGCAGACCTGAAGGCAAAAGGATTGGCTTTTCAGCGAGATGCACAACAATATCAGGCTCAAGCCAACAGTATGACGGCAGAGCAAAGGGCAGCTACCGAACAAAGGTTGGCCCGTAAGCAACAAGAGCTACAAGCCTATCAACAAAATGCAGGATCGGCTTTCCAAAATGAACAGGCCAAAGAACAAGAAGCCCTTTATAACAAAGTAGCCGATTTTCTTAAAGAATATGCAAAGAAAAAGGGCTATAAAATGGTATTAAAATACCAAAAAGGTATGGGCGATATCCTTTTCGCCGACGAAAGTCTTGATGTAACCACAGAAGTGATCAAAGGCTTAAATGAGGCCTACGCCAAAGAAAAAAAATAAGCTTATTTTTTTATTATAAAACGCCACGATTGTTCGTGGCGTTTTTTTTTACCTTAAATTTAAACTATGGAAACACATAAAAAATTTATGCGGATGGCCATTCGACTTTCAGAAAAGAATGTACTGCAAAGTTTAGGAGGACCTTTTGGTGCTGTAATTGTGAAAAATGGCAAGGTCATTGCAAAAAGTGCGAACAAAGTCACTTCAAGCAACGATCCTACGGCACATGCCGAGGTGGCCGCCATTCGGTTGGCCTGCAAGAAATTAAAAACTTTTGACTTGTCAGGATGTATAGTTTACACCAGTTGTGAGCCCTGTCCTATGTGCCTAGGTGCCTTATATTGGGCAAGGGTAGATACCATCTATTATGGAAACACCAAAAAAGATGCTGCAAAAATTGATTTTGATGATCAGTTTATTTACGAAGAACTAGATAAGAAAATGAATGACCGTAAATTACCAATTATTCAGCTTTTAAGAGATGAGGCCCAGCAGGCTTTTCAGCTATGGGAAAAATCTCCAATGAAAATAGACTACTAATGACTTCATTACCCTTAATAAATTTAGACACACAACATGGATCCCTATGAAGAACAAGTACGTCTAGCCCTGCATTTATGGATAATGGAGTTACAGAAGAAACCTTCGGTAATGGGCAAACTAGCCAATAAGGTACAGACCAAGCTCAATAGTTACATTCCTCAAAAAGTACACAATACGGTTACGGTAAGCATTAAGCAGATGGTAAAAGCGGTGCTTTTTGGTGCCAAGATAATCACTTCGCCAACTCCCCATCCAGCCATGAGCCTCTTACATAGGGAAGCTTTGGTCAAAGACAAAATAGCTACTTATTGTAAAACCGGAGCGGCTGAAGGGGGGATAACTGGTGCTGGTGGTTTTTTAATGAGTTTGGTCGATTTTCCGGTATTGATTGCCATCAAAATAAAGTTGCTCTTCGAAATTGCCAGCCTATATGGATACGACGTGAACGATTTTAGGGAGCGATTATTCATTCTACATATTTTCCAATTGGCATTTTCGAGTAAGGAAGGAAGTCAGAAAGTATTCAAAGAATTGCAAAACTGGGAGGAGAAATCAATTGCACTGCCTATAAATGAGGACCATTTCGATTGGCAAGCCTTTCAGCAACAATACCGCGATTATATCGATCTGGCCAAATTGGCCCAACTATTACCCGTAGTGGGGGCTGCTGTTGGGGCGGTTGCCAACTACCAACTGATACAGAAATTAGGTAAAACCGCCATGATGTGCTATCGGATGAGGTTACTTAAAGTTCAATAAGCCAAACCTAGAACCAACATTATTCTTCTTCAAAAAAACTGTCCAACAGGTCATCTGTTTCCCTACGGTCTTTTTTCGTTGGACGACCCGCCCCCCGATCACGTTTAAGTGTAGGCGCATGAAAAACAGACTTAAAGGCATGGGTTTCCTCAACAGGCGTTAGATCTTTATACTTCGTTACCGCAATTTTGGCCTCTGTTCTATTATAAGATAAATCTACCACCTCTATTACCTTTTTCTCAATTCCTTTAGAAACCTGGTAAACATCGCCCACCTTAACAATGGCAGAAGGCTTGATGTTCTGTCCATTCAACTTCACCCTTCCCGCTTTACAGGCATCTGTTGCCAAGCTCCGCGTTTTGAACAACCTGATTGCCCAAAGGTATTTATCGATCCGTAATTTCTCTTTCTCCGTCATAAAAAATCAAAAGTAACAAACAACAACAAACAAACGTGTAATTTAGGTAAATCTTTTGAACTCGTAAATCAATTAATTATATGACGTTTTTAACATACAGCCAAACACGTTGGGTAATTTAAACCGTTAATTTCTAAAACAATTATCCAATCAAAACACTGGTAATACATAAAATTCATTTATTTTGCATAAATTTTTAAATACAATGATTGGAGAATTAAAAAAATTAATAGAAGACGCTTGGGAAGATAGGACCTTATTGAGCTATAGCAATTACTGCGAAGCTATTGAAATAGTCATACAAAAACTAGACAAGGGCGAATTACGTGTTGCAGAGCCTGTTTTAAATAGCTGGGGGATTAACGACTGGATTAAAAAAGCCGTTATCTTATATTTTCCCATCAAACAAATGAAAGAAATAAAGGTAGGCCCTTTTGTTTTTCATGATAAAATGGAATTAAAGACCAACTATAAAGAGGCTGGTGTACGTGTAGTACCTCATGGCATTGCCCGTTATGGAGCTTATTTGGCACCTGGCGTTATTATGATGCCTTCTTATGTTAACATTGGCGCTTATGTAGACGAGGGCACAATGGTTGACACTTGGGCCACGGTAGGCTCTTGTGCCCAAATTGGCAAACGTGTTCACTTAAGTGGCGGTGTGGGTATTGGAGGCGTATTGGAACCGGTACAGGCAGCTCCTGTAATTATTGAAGATGACTGCTTCCTTGGTTCAAGAGCTATTGTAGTAGAAGGTGTTCGTGTAGAAAAAGAGGCTGTATTAGGCGCAAATGTGGTGCTAACGGCTTCTACTAAAATTATCGATGTAACTGGTGAAAAACCTGTTGAATATAAAGGCATAGTTCCAGCTCGTTCGGTAGTTATTCCAGGTTCCTATACCAAGAAATTTCCTGCTGGCGAATATCAGGTACCTTGTGCTCTAATTATCGGAAAACGTAAGGAATCAACAGATAAGAAAACTTCGCTTAACGATGCGTTGAGGGAAAATAATGTAGCTGTTTAAGCTTAAAGCAAGAAGTGAAAGCTGAAGACAGAAAGTATATTGAAAGCTCAAATCCTGATCTAACAGGCTTTGGGCTTTCTGCTTTGGGTGCTAGGCTACGGATCGGATACGATGGCAAACGTGCGACCAACAACCTCACCGGATTGGGTAACTACAGCCGTTCGCTGATTGAACATTTAGCCTCAAGATTTACCCAACACCAGTACTTCATCTATTCGCCCAAGGTAAAGGAAAATCTACTAAAACTGCCTTTTTTTTCTTTCAAGAACATTTCGCTAAAACTGCCCGAAAGCGCCTCTTTTTTATGGCGAAGCTTCGGCATTAAAAAGCAACTTCAACAAGATCTCATTGACCTTTACCATGGTTTAAGCCACGAAATTCCTTTTGGAATTAGAAATACAAAAATTAAAAGTGTAGTCACCATACACGACCTGATCTTTTTACGCAAGCCCAACTACTACAAATTCATAGATCGGAAAATCTACACGCTCAAAAGTAGGTATGCCTGTAAAAATGCCAATCGGATCATTGCCATTAGCGAACGTACCAAACAAGATATTGTAGCCCTATATCATATTGATGAAAAAAAAATAGATGTAGTCTACCAAAGCTGCGATGATCTTTTCAAGACACCCTCCTCGGTACAAAAAAAAGAAGAAATACGCAAAAAATATAATTTACCCGCCCAATATATTCTAAGTGTAGGCACTATTGAAGAGCGTAAAAACCTCAATCTGTTAGTAGAAGCTTTAGCTAAAGTGGATAGCAACTACACTTTAATCGTCATTGGCAAAAATACACCCTACCTAAAAAAGGTACAACAGACCATTACAAAAATGAATTTGGGCAACAGAGTGGTTTTCCTTAATGATGTCCCCTTTGAAGACCTCCCCACCATTTATCAATTGGCCAATCTGTTTGTTTACCCTTCTTTTTACGAAGGCTTTGGTATTCCTATTATAGAAGCTATTTATAGCAAAACACCTGTAATAGGCGCCACGGGCTCCTGTTTAGAGGAAGCAGGCGGACCAGATAGCCTATACATCTCTCCTTATCATGCTGATGACCTGGCCACTGCCATTAACCAGGTCTTAGCCGATGAACAGCTCCAACAACAAATGATAGAAAAATCATGGAATTATGTACAGCGTTTCAACAATGATTTGATTGCCCAACAAGTAATGGATTGCTACCTGAAAACTTTAAACGATGATTAGATAAAATAATGTTAAGTTATTGTCTAACCCGTACAAATATTTACCTTCGTTTCTTAAACCCAAAAGATATTGTATTTTGATGAAGGTTGCTGGTTTTACATTTATTAGAAACGCCGTAAAAAACGATTACCCTATTGTAGAGGCCATTACTTCTATCCTGCCCATATGTGATGAATTTATTGTTGCCCATGGTAATTCTGATGATGAAACACTTCAGCTCATCAAGCGCATTAATTCACCTAAAATAAAGATCGTCCAAACGGTTTGGGATGATTCGCTGAGAGAAGGTGGCAGAACTTTTGCCCTGGAAACCGATAAAGCTTTTCAGGCCATTAGTAAAGATGTTGATTGGGCATTTTATATACAAGGTGATGAATGTGTACATGAAAAGTATCTGCCCATCATCAAAAAGGAGATGGAAATCTGCCTGAACAATAAACAAATTGAAGGTCTTTTGTTCAATTACAAACATTTTTATGGCTCATATGATTTCTTCGCCCATTCAAGAAGGTGGTACAGAAGAGAGGTGAGAATTGTGAGAAACCTTTCAGGTATACATTCCTATAGGGATGCACAGGGCTTTAGGTTAAATGGACAAAAGATCAAAGTAAAACATATCGATGCCTACATCTATCATTACGGTTGGGTAAAACCTCCAGAAGGGCTAAACCATAAGGTACGCAACTTTAATCAGTTCTACACCCATGATGACGACTGGATAGAAAATAACTACCCTGAATTTGCAGCATTCGATTATAAAAATGCTGACGAGCTACATCAATTCGAAGGTACACATCCAAAAGTCTTTCAATCGAGGGTGGATAAAAGCAATTGGAAATTCAGTTTCAATCCTACCCAAGCAAAAAACAAACTACCATTTCGGAGAAAAATTTTAGCCTGGATTGAACAGCATACCGGTTTAAGGTTTTTCGAGTACAAGAACTACAAAAAAATTGCTTAGCTCAATGACAGGCAAAAGAAGAAGCATTTCAGTCGTGTTGCCAAATTATAATGGCAAACATTTAATGGAATTATTTATTCCATCTGTTTTGGCTGCCTTACAGACCAGTCAGATCGACTATGAATTTATAGTGGTTGATGATTGTTCTACCGATCATTCTGTCGAGTTTATCCAGCAAGCATATCCGGCCATTATTTTATTGGTTAATGAACGAAATGCAGGCTTTTCTTATACTTGTAATCAAGGCATTAGAAAGGCCACCAAAGAGCTTGTGTTCTTATTGAATTCTGATGTACGGTTAACACCAGATTATTTCGAGGCCCAATTCTCCTATTTCGATCTTGAAAATACATTCGGCGTAATGGGCCGCATCATGAATTTTGATGAAAAGAAAATCGAAGATGCTGCACGTTTCCCCTCTTACAAGGGAGCCAAATTTAAGGCAAACACCTTCTACTATCTAGAAAATGAGGACTCCCCTACTCTGACCTGTTATCTTTCTGGTGCGAATGCGCTGGTAGATCGACAAAAATTAAGTTTACTCGACGGCTTTAATGAAATCTATTCTCCATTTTATTTTGAAGACTTTGATTTGGGATTAAGGGCTTGGAAAATGGGCTGGCTATTGTATTATGAACACCAATCTATATGCTACCACCAAGTAAGCTCATCTACCAATAAAGTAAACAAATCCAACTTTGTAAAAATAACCTATAACAGAAATAGCTTCATTTTACAGTACATACATTTAAATGGTCCTAAAAGATTTTTTTGGCTTGTACAGCTCTTTACCATAACACTTGCCGGTCATTTGATCAAAGGTGAGTTTTGGATATTAAAAAGCCTGAGGCAATTTATTTCCAAGCAAAAGGAAATCAAAGAATCTCGTCGTCAAATTAAAGCAAACCAAATAAAATTAAACTCAAGCATCCAGTTGAACGATATTATTAAGATGATCAGGTCATCATTGGTTAAACAAAAAATTAAATGGTTATAAGATGAAAGAGCAAATCAACAAAGCATTAGCCGTATTAAAAGAAGGCGGTGTTATACTCTACCCTACCGATACCGTTTGGGGTTTGGGCTGTGACGCGACCAACGCTGAAGCTGTAGCTAAGGTGAATGCCATTAAAGGAAGGGCTTCTGATAAAAGTTTAATTGTTTTATTAGATACCGACAACAAAATACAGAGTTATGTTAATGAAGTTCCAGACGTTGCCTATGACCTGATCGAGTATGCCGAACATCCTTTGACCATCATCTTTTCGAAAGCTAAAAACCTAGCCCATAATGTTATAAACAATGATGGCAGTGTGGGCATACGTATACCAAAGCACGATTTTTGTCAGCAATTGATCCAACGTTTTCGTAAGCCCATCGTTTCTACCTCAGCCAACATCAGCGGAGAAGTTACGCCACAGTTTTTTGACCAGATCAGCGATAAAATTAAATCGGAGGTTGATTTGATTGTTGACTTAGACCAAGAAGACCGAACCGTTAAAAAGCCATCTACCATTATAAAACTAGGGCCATCAGGCCAATTTGAATTTATAAGAAAGTAAGCGCCAATAGTTTTTATTATTTTTGCTTTCTTTTGTCATCATGAGGAACGAAGGTTCTGTGCTAAGAATGGATTCATTACTACGCCCTGAATGATAGAATTAATGATTATGCAGCAACACCTTAAACATCCCATATTTAAAATCCTAGCCGAAACAGCGGAGCAAACAAAGACTGAAATTTACGTTATTGGTGGTTTTGTAAGGGATTTATACTTAGAACGACCTTCAAAGGATATCGACATTGTGGTATTAGGAAATGGTATTGAGTTTGCCGAGAAAGTGGGCCAAAAACTGAAAAGCAATGTAGCCATTTTTAAAAGCTTTGGTACGGCTATGCTAAAGTACCATGACCTGGAAATCGAATTTGTTGGGGCAAGAAAGGAATCCTATCGCTCAAACTCCAGGAAACCTATTGTTGAAAACGGCACCCTACAAGACGATCAGTTGCGTAGAGACTTTACCATTAATGCGCTGGCCATTTCACTTAATAAGCAAAATTATGGTGAGGTAATCGATCCATTCGAGGGACTAGCCGACCTACAAAATAAAACCATAAGAACGCCATTAGATCCTATTATCACTTTTTCTGATGATCCCTTGAGGATGATGCGGGCCATTCGCTTTGCGACCCAACTCCATTTCAACATAGACCAGGCTGCTATTGAGGCCATCTCATCCCAAAAAGAACGAATTCATATTGTTTCAAAAGAGCGGATCACCGACGAGCTTAATAAAATTATTCTCGCCCCGAAACCTTCTATCGGTTTTAATTACTTGTTTGACACAGGCCTACTAAAGCTTATATTTCCCCAAATGGCCAATCTGTATGGCGTAGAGATCATTAATGGAAGAGGCCATAAAGACAATTTTTACCATACGCTACAGGTGTTGGACAACATCTGTCAAACCTCTGAAGATTTATGGTTACGTTGGGCAGCTATTTTACATGACATTGCCAAACCGGCCACCAAACGCTATGAGGAGGGGCATGGCTGGACATTCCATGGGCATGAAGATAAAGGAGCCCGTATGGTTCCCCAAATCTTTGCACAGCTTAAACTACCTTTGAACGATAAGATGAAATTCGTGCAGAAACTGGTACTGCTCCACCTGCGTCCCATCGTTCTTGCGCAGGAAAAAATTACCGATTCTGCAGTTAGGCGCCTGCTGTTTGAAGCTGGGGAAGAAATTGAAAGTCTTATGCTGTTATGCAATGCTGATGTAACAACGAAAAATGAGTACAAGTTAAAAAAGTATCGCAATAACTTCGAGCTCGTCAAACAAAAATTAAAAGATGTAGAAGAGCGAGATCAATTACGCAACTGGCAACCTCCAATTACTGGAAACGATATTATGCAAACCTTTGGCCTTGCTGCAGGCAAAGAAGTAGGCATTTTAAAAAATGCCATACGCGAAGCTATTTTAGAGGGAGACATAACAAACAACTATGAAGAAGCGTTTACTTTTATGCTCCAAAAAGCCAAAGAGTTAGGTCTGGAACCCGTTACAAGCTAGTCTTAGCTCTCTTTTTTTATTTTTATTTTATATTTTTACCAAAGAATAATCATTCATATACATAATGGCAATTTATAGATTTAGAATTTCTTTCGAAGATTACGATGATATTACTCGGGAGATTGACATCAAGACCAACCAAACTTTCGAGGACCTACATAGGGCAATACACCGCAGTACAGGATATAATGCAGATAAGTCATCGTCATTCTATGTAAGTACAGATAACTGGATCAAGGGAGACGAGATTGCCATTCACCCTAGCCAGCGCAAAATTGATAACGGTGTTGTTTTAATGGAGAATTCCAAACTGAGCAATTTCATTGAAGACCCGCACCAAAAATTTTATTACATCTATAATTTCGATCGTCCTTACGATTTCCATGTTGAATTGATCAAGATTATTCTAGAGAATGATCCAAACATTGAATATCCTTATTTGGTAAAAAGTGTAGGTGAAGCTCCAAAGATCATTGACAAAACCAATATAGGCAGTATTGCGGCAAGCAGTGCTGCTGCAGATAATGATTTTGATTTTCTTAACGAATTGGATTTTGTACCCGAAGATGTGGATGAGCTAGAAGCTATGGGAGGCAGAGGTATCAATACCCAAGAAGAGGAAGGTGAAGAGGAAGAGGAGGATAAAGATGATGAATTCTCAAACGACGATGAAGAATACGGGACCGACGATTACGGTGGTAACGATAAGGACGATTATTAAGCTATACACTTTAAGCCCATGCCACAAAAAACCCTAATTGTAGTAGTTGGGCCAACAGCAATAGGTAAAACTGCCTTAGCCATAAAGCTTGCGCAGTTTTACGATACCGAAATCATTTCTGCCGATTCAAGACAATTTTTTAAAGAGATGGCTATTGGTACGGCCAAACCCTCTGCCGAAGAATTAGCTGCAGCTCCGCATCATTTTATTAATTCGCATCATATTACCCAGCTTTTCAGCACGGGCGATTTTGAGGTAGAAGCACTCCAACTGATGGATATGCTTTTCAGCGAAAAAGAAGTGCTTATTATGGTAGGTGGATCGGGTCTATATATTAATGCCATTTGTAATGGTTTAGATGAGTTACCCGAGATAGATCTAGGTATACGGGAAAAGTTAAACCAACAATTTGAACTAGAGGGAATAGCTCCCATTAGGCAGCAGTTGGCAACCTTAGACCCCGAATATTTTGCCAAGGTAGACCAATCCAACCCGCAGCGAATGATCAGGGGGCTTGAAGTCATACTATCTAGTGGAAAGAAACTAAGCTCCTTTTTAACTGCGCACAAAAAGGAACGGCCATTCCATATCATCAAGATAGGGCTGAATACCGATAGGGCAAAGCTTTATGAACAGATCAATTTAAGGGTCGACTTGATGATGCAACAAGGTCTTTTAGCAGAAGTAAAAAGTTTAGAAGACCATAAGCATTATAACGCACTCAATACAGTGGGATACAGTGAATTGTTCGATTTTCTGGCTGGACAAACTACGCTAGAACATGCTATTGAAAAAATCAAACAGAACACCCGACGCTTTGCCAAAAGACAGCTTACCTGGTTTAGAAAGGATACAGAAATCCAATGGTTCGAGCCCAATGAGACCGAAGCCATCATCAAGTACATCAATCAACAGATTGCTCATTAAAAGTTAATACCTATTTTTATACTGATCTATTTTTTAACCTTAAAAAGCCTAAAATCCTCTTTATAGGTAATAAAAAATGAGTGGTTGAATTGTAATTTGTCATCTGATTGACCTAGATCGAAATGAGGCTCAAATCTAACATCCAAATAAAGGTGGGGCAACAATTCTTTTTGATAGGCATATCTTATAGATAGGATCTCTCTATGATTTTGTTTATATCCATACTCATAAAGGTTCTCGGAAACCGATTGGTACAACGGCATTCCTTTGATCGTAATGAAATTATTGCCCTTCCAATAAGAAGCCAATAAGCTTCCCCACTTGGTATCCATACCAGCATTTAACCATAAGCCAAACCCTCCCTGATAGGCCCTGGCTTTTGTAGGAGAAAAATCTTTATAGGCGGCAATATAATTTGAAGTATAAATCTCCTTTACATTATAGCCTACTTTCTTACCCAATTTGAAACCTGTAGCTCCATTAAACAAAGTTGATATTGGCACCTCCTTTAACACATCAATCTGTCCACCCTCATGATACACCAGAAACTGGGCTGGAATAGAGAGTTTCCAGCCATTGGTTTCCGCTAAAGTAGATTCGGTAATTAATCCACCTACAATTTCCTCTTTTTGTGCATCCCCTCGATAGATCATTTTTTGCCAAGCAATCCATCCATCCAACCTAAACTTTTCTTTTTCTACTAACAACTGTGTACCATATTCAATGGGTGTTGTGATCTTACGTTCGAAATCATAAATGGGTTCTATATAACCATGCTGTATATTACCTTCTAAACTACCGAAGACCAGGGTTAGGTCATTCTTGCTATATTTTATGTTAAACAAGGGCTTGGCATCATAAATACCCTCCCTTCCAAAATCTTTTCTAAGGTAGGCACCACCCGTAATCGCCAAATTGGGGTGTGCATAATAAACCAGTTGCGGTTCTAACTGGGTACCATACAGGGTGTAGCCATCATGAAAGTTATTTGAGTATTCATAATTTCTAACATAGTTGAAATTATAAAAATTAAGGTGTAGTTCATGGGTTAAGCTATCTGCAGGTCGAATGCGGTTGAAGATCGCTTCATTGTTAAACTGCGCTTTTGATAAAAGACTCAGACTTATTAGAAAAAAGGCAAGTATTTGTTTTTTCATCTATTCAAATTTTGTTTTCAGCGGTAATGAAGCCGCCATAATTTGATCATTTCATTTTGTGATTTTGAAAATCATAGCGGTTTCATAATGGGATCGTTACTTTTTATCTTTCTCCCTATAGTATTTATAGATTTTCACTGCCATCATAATCACAGCCGAAAAGATAATTAAACCTACTAGCCCATAGAGCCAATCGATGGCACTTTTAAGGATGACGGTAAATACAATGGCTACCAGTAAAATAGTGGCTACTTCATTCCATAAGCGTAATTGGGTAGAAGTGCATTTAAAGATGCCCTTACGCATTTGCCTGATCATCCGTTGACAGATGAAATGATAGGCTAGCAGGCCTAATACAAAACCCAGTTTTACGTGCATCCAAGGTTGTTGCAACCAACCCGGCACCAGATAAATCATCAAAGCTCCTGCTACAACGGTTAAAATCATAGCTGGTGTGGCAATGATATTCCACAGCTTGCCTGTAATTGTAGCATATTCCTTCATCAGAATGCTTCTTTCGGGCTCGGCTTTGTCATTAGCCTCGGTATGATAGATCAACAAACGTACACCATAGAACAGACCAGCCATCCAACTTACTACAAAAATGATATGTACGGCCAAAATGTATCTGTAGTATGCTTCCATTAAGCTTTCAATTTTTTAAGAATATAAGTATCTACCCATGCAGGTATGGTTAATTGCTTAAACTGAATAAAACCTTTTTTTACTTCCCCCACAAATAAGTGTTTTAACCCAGAATTGTCCCAAATATACACTTCATCTGCCTTTTTAATCATTTCTGGCAGTAATTCCATCGTCAAAAAATATCTTTGTTCGATCTTCTCCATTTCCACAAAATGCCCTCCTTTCTTCACCCTATCCTTCACTCGCTCCACGTTCATCATAGGTGTTTCGGTACCAACAAAATACAGGTAAACCTTATATTGGTGTTGATGCGCAAAATCTATTAGATCTAATTTTGAGGGATGAGAAAAAACAGTCTCAAAAGAAAAAGATTGCTCATTTTTTATCAGTTTATGTCGAATAAAATCGGCAATAATCGCAAAATGATAAGAATTGAAATATGGCCCAGCATTTTGATCCATCTTAACAATAACATTCTCCCTGATCGTTAAATTCCAAGTCTTTTCAGTGAAGCCGGCTTTTGCATATAAGCCATGACCGGAATAGAACACAACAAACTCCTCTTCAGTAGCCAAAAAATCAAAATCAGATAAATTGATGAAGCCATTTTTTTTAAATGCCTCTTCTAGATGGTCAGCATTAACAAACAGCTTTGTCGAGAAATATATAGATCTGATGGAATCAAATAAAGTTGTTTTACCAGTACCGTTCGGTCCAGCGAAAATCCTCAATTTTGGTCTTTTGGGCATTAAAACAATTTAATTCCTGTCTCTTATACACATCTGACGATGCCGACGATCGAGCCATAGTGTAGAGAGGGGGGGGGGGGGTGGGAGGGATGGGGGGGGGGGGG
>NZ_JAELTN010000046.1 GCF_016428855.1 Pedobacter sp. ASV28 | reverse complement strand
GAATGCCTATTTCAAGGTAAAGACGACAACCATTTACTACCTGTTCAACTTCGGGTACGAAAAGAAGATGGTAAAGCAGGACTTTCTGGACGGCTCCTTTATCGGCGACCTTAAACCTGAGCATTGGTAGTTCCAGGTATTACAGCCAAAGAACCCAAAATGTAATTCCATCGTTGAATGCGCAGACCGTGGTAACGGAACAATTTACCGAAGTAAATGCCAATTTGGAAATAGAGATCAGACCTATGGTGTCTGGCGATGATCAGGTAACCCTGAACATCAAGGTTAATATTTCCGATTTTATAGGAAATCCGCCACAAAATGCCCCTCCACCCAAATCTACCAGCAAATTTACCTCGCTCATTAGGGCAAAAAATGAAGATATGATTGTATTGGGTGGTTTAGAACGTACCGAGAGGACAGAAACAGGCTCGGGAGTGCCTTTGCTGTCGCGTATACCAATTATTAAGTGGCTGTTCAGTAGTCGTGAGAAAAGCGATAGTAAAGTGGTAACACTGGTATTCATTAAACCTACCATTCTTTATTAGCAAATGTTGGCAGAAGGATTACAAACGGTTTTGGGGGTAGAACTGCATAGCTTTGGCCATAACAGGTATGGCTTAAGGTATTGTCAGCTCAACAGAAAAAACAACGAGTTACACATACAGGGCAAAAAAACAATAGAAGGTACCCTTGGTGCCGTATTGGCCATTTTGCCTAAAGGTATTCCCGTTGCCCTTACTTTAACAGGTAAGGGTATTATTCATAAGAATATACAAAGTGTAGAAGAAGCAACAGACCATCAACGTTTTCAACAGGCTTTTCCTGCAACCGAGCAAAAAAACTTCTATGTACAGCACTACCAGCAGGGTGCAAATGGCCTGCTGAGTATCATGAGAAAAGAAGGCGTAGATGAACTGTTGGAAAAACTGAGAAGGGCAGGTTTAAAAATATATATGTTCAGTTTAGGGGGGATGCCTACAGTGCACATTTGGCCACAGTTGAACTTTTATGGAACAACATTGCAATATGCCGGACATGGTTTTGTACTGACCGAAGAACGCCATTTTGTGAGCTACAGCACTGATGTAAACTTAAAGAGCCCTTTCCCTATAAAAATAGAGCAGGAACCCATTCCGGAAGAAAATTTATTGGCCTATGCCTCGGCTTTTCAGCTCATTCTGCATGATAAGCTACAGCCCATTACGGCCAATGTAGAAAGTGTCGAAGAGGAATTTGCCACCTATCTGGCCAATGCGCAACTAAAAAAGAAAGCCATATTTTTCCTTATGGCTTTGTTTATGGTGCTGTTGGTGAGCTTTATGCTCTTTAGCCATTATAACCAACAGAATGAACAGCTGTTGAGGGAAGTAGGGGCGCAAACGGCAAGCGCCGATCAGGTAGATCTGCTCAAAAAGGAGATTGTTAAAAACGAACAGCTGCTCAAAGAACTGCAATGGAATGGAGGCTATAATTATGGCTGGTTGCTGAACGAGATAGGTAGCAGCATGCCCCGCCAGCTTACCCTGCAGGAAGTGCTGCTGAATGACTTCAGGACCGAAGAAGAGAAGACCGAACGTAGGCCTAATATTAATATTACGGGCACTACGGCCAACCTAACGGCAGTGAACAACTGGATCTTTGTGTTAAAGGAAAAAACATGGGTGAAAAATGCCAAGCTGCAAAAATTTCAGGAAGATCCCGAAAGCGATAATTACCAGTTCAACATATCGATTACCTATTAAACCATGTGGAATAAACTAGACCAGCAAAAGAAAAAATGGATCATGTGGGCAGCTATGCTTGTACTGGTGTATGTTGCTTATAGGTTTTCCGTTCAACACACTATAGCGGCCTTCCAACTTAATGCCAAGCTTAAGAAAGAACAGGAAAATGTAAGGGCAGAAGATGCAGCCTTTCCCCAACTTCATAAAAAGAGTAATTTTTACTTAGAGGCGCTAAAGGCTTATAAGGTGAAAACAGAAGACCGCGAAAACCGTTTGTGGCAGGCCATATCGGGTATGGCCATTGGCCAACAGGTAAAGATCAGTTTTACACCCAACCTACAGACAATGAGCGACACGGCAGGCCTGCAAAAAGAAATCGTGAAGCAACAATTTACCTTTAAGGGCAATTATTTCAACTTGGTAAAACTGTTGGATACGATGAGTAAAAGTAGCCATATAGGTCAAATAGCCGCTCTAAAGCTTAGCAATAAGAAAGAACTTAACGGACAGGCAAATAAAGATGGGCTGAACCTACAGTTGGAATTGAGAAATATAAATAAATAATAAAAACGTTAACCTTAAATTGAAAAATTAAAGCCTCGTTGATTTTACGCACTATCCAATAAATAGGCTGAAATCTATACCTAACTTTTATAGGACAGACCATTTTTTTTCTGGTTTTGGAATATAATAAAAATATTTAGGTAACAACTTTTAGATGTGTCTCTAGAACCGGGTCCAGATTTTCTCTATATATCAGTATAAAGTACAAATCAGGCTTTGGCTCGGTCTCTAACGCTAATATTTGTGCTAAAGGAGTCAAAGGTTAATCAGACGAAACCAAATACCATATATAAACTTGAGGATTTTGACGACATTTCGGGATCCTTTTTATGTTAATCATAATCGGGATGATTTTAAGCATTTGTGCCTAAAAAATTTGGAAAAAACGAGTTGGAAAAACCAGAAAAAAAAATTAATTTATGCCGATCTAAATTTGATAATTTTTGGTTTACAACTCAATGATAATAAGCTTTTTCTGTTGTGGAACTGTTGCGCCTCTTCTAATGAAAATAATAAGTCAGTCTTCAATCAATCCGATACTTCATAATTAATCCCAACAAAAAGCAAATGCCATTATTAAATTCCGTTCACTCAGAAAATTTGCCTCGACCGGCAGAACAGATGATCATTATTCCAACCCAAAGTACCGACATAAAAGGTTACGGTAGCCCCATTTCATTTTACGTTTTGTTGCTATTGATGGTTTTGCAAAGCTTGTATACGATAAAGGGCTATGCACAAAGTGTAGACAAGTTGAACCTGACCAATGTTGTTCCCCCTTCTCCGGAAGTGAGTGCTTTGGGTAAATATCTGGCCTTCCCAATGAACTATTCTTCAGGCGTACCGGTAATTTCTATCCCTTTATATACCGCAAAGTCGGGTGCCCTGTCTGTACCACTATCACTAAGCTATAATGCCTCGGGAATTAGGGTAGAAGAAGTGGCTTCCTGGGCAGGTTTGGGCTGGAGCCTTAGTACAGGACCTAGCCTATACCGTGTAGTCCATGGACAGCCTGATGACTTTAGTACTTCAGATGGCTATATGTATACCACACGTAAGGCCAAGACCATTTCCGATTATCCTAACGGAAGCGCTGACAAACTATCGGCTTATTATGATATTACCGACAATCGTTTAGATGTTGAACCGGATATCTACTATTTTTCTGCCATGGGCTATTCAGGGAAATTTTACTATGACCAGCAACAACAGACATTTGTACAGATGCCCAAAAGCCAGGTTCAAATTTCTTATCAGGCAAATGGTACGGGACAGATTACCCAATGGATATTAACCCTGCCCGATGGAAGCAAATACTTTTTTGGAAAGACAGAAGACCAAACGCGTAGCGCCTATGATGTATTCAATAGCTCAAATACCATTAGTTTTGGCCCTGGCGGCGCTAGCTTGCCCAGTGCAACTGCCATTGGTACGCCATCGCATATCACAAACTGGCAAATTATGCAGATCAGGCATCCGGAAGGGAGCAAGATTGACTATTTCTATACCCTAACAACTACCGTAGATTTTGGGAGGGGAGGAGAGACTACAGATTATCTGGGGTCAAGCAGCTGTGATTACGCAGATAATCAAATAAGGTATTCCTCTTATGCCAATGAAGCAAGCAAAAGCATACTACAGAAAATAAGTACTGCCAATGCCGATATAGAGTTTATAACAGCCACTACGCTGAGGCAAGATGTTATTGGGGGCTCAAAGGCCTTGGAGAAAATACATGTCAAAAGTAAGACAGGACAGTTGCTGAGATCTTTTAGGCTAAATACAGGTTATTGGACAAGTGCTGCAGAAACTACACCTATACCTATACCGCAAATAGGGCTTGGAGACCCTTATACGGTAGCAACTAAGCGGCTGTATCTAAGCAGTTTTGATGAACTGGATAAAAATGAGGCCAATTCTAAACGCCATGTGTTCACTTATAATGAAACCAACTTGCCCAGCAGACTTTCGGCCGCTCAAGATTATTGGGGGTATTTTAATGGGGCTTCGAACGGTTTCTTGCTTAGCCCTAGAGTGAGGGCGGGGGCGGTGAACAATGGGCCTTCTGGTTATGTGCCAGGGGCCGATAGGAGGGTAGATACCGTACTTGCCCAGGCAAGGGTATTGACCAGCATCGTTTATCCAACGGGCGGCAGAACAAGTTATGTGTACGAGAGCAACAGGGTGTCCAAAGAAAATATTTCTTCACCGCATGTAAACGACTTTCAATTCTCCGCACTGTTGGGAAAAAATGCCATTTTGCTGAAAACCCCGGGCAACTTACAGGCGGGAAGTATGAATATCTATACTAAAACGTTTGTTGTAGGCCCTAATCCTACATTGGTAGATATTGAATATAGTGGCTGCAATGGTAATGTATCTACCTTAGATTGTCCCCTGAGTACTGTTATCCAGGGAATTTCCAACCCCTCGTTTTCATTGGCTCTTAACCAGGCAAACCTTTCTTATAGCTTGCCAGAGGGAACTTACAAAATAACCACGACCATTAATTTCTCATTTGAAAATCCGGACCCAGACTTTTCGGTGGTGCTGAGCTGGGAAGAAGAAGAACCCGGCCAAAGCAACCAGCTCGTGGTTGGAGCGCTGAGGATCAAAAAAATGCTTAATGAGGCAGTTATTGGCAATCAGTTGACCCGCGTTTTTCAGTATAACCAATTTGCCAACGCCACAAAATCCAGTGGATATATCCTTAATCTGCCAGCGCATCTTTTTGGTGTACATTGTGGTTCTGGCATACCCGCTCCTGGAGCCACACCGGTAGTGGTCAGAAGGGTCTCTTATAGTGCTTTGCCCTTAAACGGTGGAGACGGGCAGATGGTACGTTATACCAACATTACGGAATATACAGATGAGACCAAGTTGCAGAAGACAGAATATACCTACTCCCATGATCCCTACGACTTTATCAATTCGGCTACGCTGGCCTATCCGTTTCCGCCGGTGATCTACCGCGACTGGCGATCAGGCCTACTGTTGGGGCAAAGACAATATGAGCATTTGGAAGGTGGCAGTTATAGATTGCTCACCGAAAAGAATATATCTTATGCAGAATACGAACCACAGGCAAGCGAAGTAGTAGGACTCAAATTTGGGTCGACACCTAATCCTGGTAGTTTTAGCATAGGAAATTACGATATCCATACAGATTGGTACCTGAAAACGGCAGAAACAGATACTGCCTACACCTATAATGCAGCCAATCAGGTTGAAAAACTGGTACAGCGCCAAACATTCGCTTATAATAAAAATAATGGTTACCTGCTAACAGATAGCTGGTCTACAGGTAGCACAGGGAAAACATTGCACCACAGATTTAGCTATCCAAAAGATTACGACAATAGTACAGGGTTTAACACCACTGCACTGCTCAACCAAAATATGGTTAATCTTCCCATCAGAAAAGAGAGCCATGTCAATGGTATGGTCAACGATGGCGAAATCATTAAGTATAATACCGCTGGATTGCCCATAGAAATCTATGCCTTTGAAGGAAATCAAATAGATACACTGACCCTAAACCCTTTGGTAGCCGTACCTGCCCATTATAAGCTCCGTAAAAAAATGATCTACCATGGTGCAGAAAAACAAAATTTGGTAGAGCTTGCTACAGTCGATGGTTTAAAAGAAACTTTTCTTTGGAGCAACAATAATGAATATCCCATTGCCCATGTGAAGAATGCAAGTTTTCAGGAAGTGTCAAACCTATTGACCATCGCAACCATCAATAGCTTTGGTGCATTAGATTGTCCCGATAAAACTACTATTGCTAATTTTGTTAACCCCTTAAACGGAGGGCTGCCCAATGCGCACATGGCCATGTTTGCCTATAACCAGGCGGGGAATATACTGAGTAATGTCGATGCCAGGGGCATGACCACGTATTATGACTACGATGATTTCAACCGCTTGAAATCCATAAGGGACCATTCGGGGAATGTGGTGAAGAGCTTTGCTTACCATTATAAAGAAGAGCAATCGAATACGATAAGCTATACCAACGCTGTACAGAGCCAGTCCTTTACCAGGAACAACTGTAACGAAGGCCAGGTGGGTGGGGCGGTGGTGTACACTGTTGCGGCGGGGAGCTACAGCAGTACGGTTAGCCAGGCGGCGGCCGATGCCCTTGCCCTGGCCGACATTGCCGCCAACGGACAGGCCCATGCCAATGTCAACGGCACCTGCAGCACGGTGGTCAACTGCAAGCGCTACAGGCTGACCATCCCGATGTCGGTAAGCGCCAACCTGTACCTCAGCTACAAAGAATGCGGAAGTTCCAGCTATGTGCTGAAGGCACTGGACGAAATGGATGTGGAAATGGACGAGAATGACAACAACGTGCTGTACCTCTGTATAAATGGGACCATGGCCGATTTCCAGTTCCGCTATGGGGCCACGGGGAATGCCCAGCTGATCCCTTCCATTATGGTGGAAATGATAGAGGACTGCCAATAGACAAGACCAACCAGAAGATTTTTTATGAGAAAAATGAAACTACCCGCCCTATTTCTAGTTTTTATGGCCTTGCGTTTTGCAGTGCAGGCGCAGAGTCTCACCAGCACCCAGAACTACGTGGTGGAGACCACCGTCAAGGTACCGGGCAAGACCACTACCGCTTCCCTGAACGGCCTTCCGGTAGACCAGGCCAACCGTACCATCCAGTACTTCGACGGCCTCGGCCGTCCCCTTCAGACGGTAACCTGGCAGGGCAGCCCCGGTGGGAAGGACCTGGTACAGGTCTTCGAGTACGACGCCTTGGGCAGGGAGGCGAAAAAGTATCTGCCCTATGCCGAGCAGTCGGCAAACGACGGGAGCTACAAACCATCGGGAATAACCACACAGGGCTCGTTCTACCAGCCGGGCGGTGGCTGGGATGCCGGCGTGGCAAAGACCCCCAGTCCCTACGGCCTTACCATCTTCGAGGCCAGCCCGTTGAGCAGGGTGCTGAAACAGGGTGCTCCCGGCACTACATGGCAACCTGCTGCCGGTTCTGCAGACGACCACAGCGTAAAGACGGCCTACGGAACCAATGCCGCAGGCGAGGTGAGGCTATGGTCCATAAACGGCACCAATAACGGTGCCGGTGCAACGACATATCCCGCAGGCAAGTTGTACAAGACTGTCACCAGGGATGAAAACTGGCAGACCGTGCACGGAAATGCCGGTATTGTGGAAGAGTTCAGGGACCTTGAAGGGCGTGTGGTACTCAAAAGGAACTGGGAGACCAGTGCCAAGAGCCTGGGCACCTATTACGTCTACGACGTACTTGGCAACCTTCGCTACGTATTGCCACCGGCAGTGAACGAGAACGGGCAGGACATCACCAGTTTTGACGAGACCCAGACGGTATTCGATAATTTTATCTACGGTTATCATTACGACGGAAGACGCAGACAGATAGAGAAGAAGGTACCGGGCAGGGGCTGGGAATACATGGTGTACAATAAGCTGGACCAACTGGTACTGGGCCAGGATGCAAACCAGAGAATAAACAACCAATGGCACTTTACCAAGTACGATGCACTAAGCCGTACGGTAATGACCGGCATGTTTGTCAAGGCAAGCAACAATACAAGGGCGCAGGTACAGGCAGAGGTAGATGCCGAGAGCGACGGCACGGCCCCGGACCATCCATTATGGGAGACCAGGCCACCTAACAGTGACTATACCGATGTTTCCTACCCACGCTATTCGGAATATCCCTATACCAAGCTGACAGTGTCCTACTACGACGGCTACGACTTTCCCGGTGCGGCAACGGCACAGTACCAATATGCGGGGAAGAGCGGGATGACCAGGGGCCTTGCCACGGGCAGCCTGGTGAGTGTGCTGGGGACGACGGACAAGCTGCTGAGCATAACCTACTACGACGACCATGGCCGGGTGAAGAAGACCTTCAGCCAGCACTATAAGGGCGGCATTGTCCATGTGGACAGTTATGACGAGCTGACCAATACCTGGGCCTTCGACGGTACGCTTACCTCTACCGAAAGGGTACACCGTGTTTACGGAGCTGCAAATACCACCATAGCTACGGCCTACACCTACGACCATATGGGCAGGCCGCTGCAGACCACCAAGAGCATCAACGGGGGTGCTTCTGTGGCGCTCAGCGCCCTGTCCTACAACGAGATCGGCCAGCTCAAAGAGAAGAAGCTGGCGGGCGGGATGCAGGCCACCACCTATGCCTACAACGAGCGTGGCTGGCTGAGGGACAGCACAAGTCCGGAGTTCGGCATGGAACTGAAGTACGATAACGGAAGCCAACCGCAGTACAACGGCAACATCTCGGGGCAGGACTATACCAATGGGGGCAGCAACAGCTTTACCTATCAGTACGACAGGTTGAACAGGCTGACGATGGCAGGGGCCACTGGCATGAGGGAGATGATCGCCTATGATCCGATGGGGAACATCGGCAGCCTGAGCAGGGACAACAGCGGGGCCATGGCCTACAGCTATACGGGCAACAGGCTGCTGTCGGTAGCGGGGCTGACGGGGACCTATGCCTACGATGCCAACGGCAATGCTGTGACCGACGGCCGCAACGGGGCAGCGCTTACCTACAACCACCTGAACCTGCCCCAAACGGTGACGGGGCCCGTGAACCTGGCCTACATCTACGATGCCACGGGCCGCAAGCTGCGGAAGGTGTCCACGGCCGGGACGACCGTGACCACCGACTATGTGGACGGCATCCAGTACACCAACGGGACGATCGACCTCATCCAGACCGAAGAGGGCATGGCCAGGAACAACGGGGGCAGCTACACCTATGAGTACAACCTGACCGACCACCTTGGAAATGTGCGTGCAAGTTTCGATATTTACGGTGGCGCTGTGCGGATGCTGCAGCGTGACGACTACTACGCCTTCGGGCTGAGGAAGGCGGTAAGCGGTGGGACGAACAAATACCTGTACAACGGCAAGGAGCTGCAGGAGGAGCTTGGGCAATACGATTACGGCGCAAGGTTCTATGATCCGGTGATCGGCAGGTGGAACAGCGTGGATCCTGCTGCCGAGTTTGGAAGAAGATGGTCTCCCTACAGCTATACATTCGACAATCCTATTAGGTTCATGGATCCCGATGGGATGTGGCCTGGACCGGGTTTTTTTAGTAACTTGTGGAATTCTGCTGTTAGCTCAGCTAAAGCTCAATATACGGCAATCTATAATGGTGTTGCCAGTATCCCAGCAAAGGTAAAAGGGTTAGCTGACAAATCATCAGGTGAGCTCGTCAAAACTTACGCTAGAAATTATGCTAAAGTATTACCAATTACCCATGTGGTTAACTACGTTAAGGACGAAGTCGATGCAGTGAAGGCTGTGGTTAATGGCAACGGAAATGCACTAGGCAATATAGCTGGAAAAAACTTTGCAAATGCAAGTGTTGCGGCGGCAACCGATGGGGCACTCACCTTAGCTGGAAAGGGATTGAGCAATTTGACAACAAAGGCTCTCACTAATACAACTAGTACTATAGCTGAAGAAATGAATATGGCTGGAATGAGGCCAGCCACGGTAGGTGGAGCAGAATTAAATGGTCAAACTTCCGTAGCTACAAGCGGTGCGCCACCAACTGTGGTATCTCCTCAAATGGAGCAAGCTGCTCAATCTCTCGGAGGTATGGGGACTAAGAATTCTGCAGGTACAGTAGGGGCCTGCTGTGAAGTACGTGCAGCAAATGAACTATTATTAAAAAATCCTTCAGCTACAATTAAAGACATAAATTTGACACCAGCAATTAGGCCACGAACCGGTGAAGTTATACCAATGTGCCCTAATTGTAAAATTATATTTGGAAAGAATTAATATGATAACAGAATTAGAACAGTCCACTCTAGATATTGATTGGTTCTTCACTAGTGATAGTAAAATTGGATTTGTAGCTTCTGCTGGGGGTAGACTACCAAAGTCAGTTTCTAAATCAGAAGAGAATATTCAATTACTATCGGATTACTTTCGGAACTTACCCAACATAAGTGATATAGAGATAAATCCAATGTTAAATGAAATAATGATTAATCGTAAACCGGATGAACGATATCTTTCGGATTTTATATTGATGGCGCAAAAAGGGCTTTATTCATTTGACAAAACAATGCTTAATAACTTTGAGGACGATAACTACCATTTGGTGGTAAAGCCGATTATTAAGTTGGATATCAAATACTTGCCATTTGAGATAGCTAATGTTTTGTATCAGCCATTCAATCATATCGAAATAGATAAGGGTTTCAAAAGTTCTTTTTTTCTTTAATCCTAAAAATTGGTGGAGATTTCGATGAAACTGACACCCTCTAGCTTAAGCGATTTCTAGCGCAAGCATAAGTGTAACGGTGCTTGTGCGCTATGCCTACGATGCCACGGGAAGGAAGCTGCGGAAGGTGTCCACGGCCGGGACGACCGTGACCACCGACTATATGGACGGCATCCAGTACACCAACGGAACGATCGACTTCATCCAGACCGAGGAGGGCATGGCCAGGAACAGCGGGGGCAGCTACACCTACGAGTACAACCTGACCGACCACCTTGGAAATGTGCGTGCAAGTTTCGATATTTACGGTGGCGCTGTGCGGATGCTGCAGCGTGACGACTACTATGCCTTCGGATTGAGGAAGAAAGCTCTTGCAGGTTCAACGGACAACAGATACCTGTACAACGGCAAGGAGCTGCAGGAGGAGCTTGGGCAATACGATTACGGCGCAAGGTTCTATGATCCGGTGATTGGAAGATGGAATGCAGTGGATTCGCTTGCGGAATTAGGAAGGCGATGGTCTCCATATACATATGCGATGGATAATCCCGTTCGCTTTATTGATCCCGATGGTATGTGGGCTTATGATATGAACGGAAACTTGTCGACAAGTGATTTGGGGGATATAGAAGCATTTATGCAAGAGCTTAAAGATGGAGGAAAGGTAAGAGCAATAAGAGATAAATACATTAGGATGATTGAGAGCTCTAGGGCAAATGGAAAAGATTTTGCGGCTGATAATTTACAGCATTTTATAGATGGAACTGGTAGCCAGAGAAATATTGACTATAAGTTCTTAATGAATTTTGGCGATTTTAAGGATGCTTATCAAAAAAATGTAAATAGGTTTAATGATCAAATTGAAACGCTGCTAAAAAACTTAAAGAAGGACAATCAATAACTCTAAATGATTACTGGGACGCCGTTGTTGATGCTGGTGTTTTTTCAGAGTTATATTATGCTAGTGGTCTAAGTCAAATCAATTCATCAGCTAAAGTTACTATTAGCAAGAAAGGAGATATAATAAAGGTAGTTGGTGAAATACAAAATGTTTGGAAAGATAGATATGACTGGAATGCAGGAATGTCAGCTTATATTCCTGGTTTTGGCAATATATCTGATAACGATGGTATCTATTTAAAGGATCATGGAGGAGCTAAAGATTATGACTTAAGAAGCTTTTGGAAGACATCTATAAATGGAACCATAATACATAGAACATTTTGGTTCGATAGCAACAATATCATTTATAAAATAAAAAAATGAAGAAGACAATTTTGAAAATCCTTTTAATAACTGGCATATTATTAATTGCATTAGTTTGGTATATGAGAGAGGCATATGTAATTTTTACACCCAAATTGACAACAAATGGAATCACTTCTGTAGTTAATGTTAATAATGACTTTAATAATAGGTTAATAATAGTGTTATCTTATTATGATATTCCATTTAAGAAAAAAAATGGGAGTATTTTTATTAAAAGGAAATTAGATGACGATATAGAATTAGTTGCTAGCTATACAAGAAAAGCAATGGATGATAATTGGATAAAATCTCATAAATAAATATTAGTCTTTTATATAAGTAATCTGCTTATTTGAGTATGTTTAGGATAATAAATTATCTAGAGTTGGTGCACCCCCTTGGTCGGGATTTGTAATCACGATCCAGTTGAAAGTGGATTTTAAGTCTAGCCATAAGAAATCATATTATTGGTGAATCGGCGGCTGTTAGCCAAATTAGGATTAAAAATCTTGACTAACGAACTAGGTACCGTATAAGCCACAACTCCATATTTTATCCAGACCGTAGAGGGCATGGCCAGGAACAACGGGAGCAAAATCTGCCATAAGGAATTTATACCGTTTATATAGGGCATAGATTAGAGAAATAGGGGGGCAAAGGCCAAGCCTGCCCCATCTTTGCTTTCTCTTTATGCTTTTGCTTTTGGCTTGAACCATGCGTTTGGATGTATTTCACTAAACTTTGTCTTGACACAAAGTTTAACAACTTGAGCAAGGCGAAAGCATGCCTACCTTTAAAATCACAAATAAACAAGGCATAACGTCAAGGCGGTATTGCCTTCCTTGCACTAGTCTGGCGAAACTTTTTCGGCGAAATTAGAAAGTCTTCCTTTTGCGCTTTCCCTTTGCACGACTGCCTAATTTCTTGTACGTGCTGTTTTTGGGGTAGTACTGAAGTTCCGCTACCTATTGCGGCGGAATCCAATAAGGCCGTTTTGCGTTCTTGGGAATGTTCTTCGGACTTCCAACAATTAACCAGTTAAGCAATTCACCGATTAACCAATCCCGGTCTTTGCTCCTTGTTCCTTACTCCTTGTTCTCTCAAACATCCAAACTTCGGACTCCGGACCTCCGACTTCGGACTTTAAGCAATTCACCGATTAACCAACCCTGGTCTTTACTTCTTATTCCTTGCTCCTTGTTCTTCCAACGCCCAAACTTCGGACCACTACCTCAAATCAATTTTTATTGTTTATTTAGCTATTGTATCGATTGCATAGATTATCAAATTTGTTTTTTATTGTTAAAGTGATTAACTATTTTAGCTAAGTTTTCTTTGATAATGACATTAAAGATGTCTTTTGAACCAAATATGCACTGAAAACAAATGCACCAGATGTTACTAGAAATTTAGGACCTCCTTAATGTACAAAAGACTTTATTTAATCATATTTCTCTATTTTATCTGTTTTGCCATAAACGCTCAGGATAAAACCAGGCATACACGTTATACCACGGCAGATGGCTTGTCTGATAATAGGGTAACCACTATTATTAAAGATAGGGACGGTTTTATGTGGTTCGGTACTTGGGTAGGCATTAGCCGATTTGACGGTTACCGCTTCTCCATCTTTAAATCCTACCCTGGCGATAGGTCTCCGCTAAAAAGCAATAGGATAGATGATATTGTGGAAGATCAGCAGACCGGAGATTTCTGGGTAAAAGCTTACGATGCACAGATCTATAGGTTTGACAAGAAGTTGGGGAAGTTTAGCGCCCTTTCGGATCTGTTGCAGGTAGCGACCATAAAAAATGTAGTTTTTACAAAAATTCTACTGGTGGATAAGAATTCGGTATGGCTACAAACCGATACTTCTGGTGTTTTTTTGATTGAAAACTCTTCTAGTGCTAAACCAAAGCTGATTAAATTTTCTAAAGGTCGGCACCAAAACCTAGCGCTACCTTCTAATTACATTACCAGTTTTAAGTTAGATAAAGAAAAAAACGCCTGGATTGGTACAGAAAAAGGATTAAGGGTATTTGCCCCTCATGCGGGTACAAGCTATCAAAATGTAGCACTGCCAGAAACAATGGTTAAAAATATAGCGGTTAGCTCCATTGCAGAAGCTGCTGATAAATGTTGGTTGGCTACAGATGAGGGCACCCTGATCAGTATAGGGAAAAAATATAGAGAAGTTAGCAAATATCAGGTTTCTGCCAATGCCCTGTATAATGTGTGGTACTCTAAGGCTTTGGGTAAAGTTTATTGTACCAGTTCAAGGGGAGAACTTATTGCGGTAACCAATACTGGAAGTATCGAATACTTGGAACGAACAGCAGACCGCTCGCCACTTTTTGCCATTTTTGAAGATCGCTCTAATCATCTTTGGATCGAATCGCAGAACTTTGGCATGGTGAAGTTCGATGCCGATAAGAAACAATTGGTATACCTGCTAAATAAGGCAGCTTATCCCTTCAAACCAAAAACATGGAATTCTACGGTCTTTCAGGATAAGAATGGAACGGTTTGGCTAAATATTAAGGAAAAAGGCCTGATGTATTATGACAAGGATAGCCAAAGTTTAAAATTGTTTTCCAACCGTTCTGAAGCAGCCATAAAAGAATTATCAAATAATATTATCCGTTGTCATTATGATCCATCTGGGGTAATGTGGTTGGGTTCTGGTTTTGACGGTATTGAGAAGATCGTATTTAGGGAAACAAATTTCAGGCAATATGTGCCTAAACCATTAAGTACGCTCCGCTCTGAAAATGAGGTGCGCGGTATCTATTCAGATAGGAATAATCGGCTTTGGTTTGGTACAAAAGATGGAATACTACACCTTGTAAAAGACGGGAAACAACTTTCGGGGGTCTTAAAAAATGAAACGGAAGGGCATGCCGGAGTTTACTCTATTGTAGAAGATTGGAAAGGAAATATTTGGTTGGGCACAAAGCCAAGTGGGTTGATGAAAGCCGTGCCGGCCGATGTAGATCATCACCAGTATTACCTCTTTCAATATTCCCTTAACCATCGGGAAACCTCAGATACACGGCCCAAAAGATCTATTTATAGTTTATTGGAAGACCACGAACGAAGATTGTGGGCAGGTTCCTTTGGTGATGGACTTATCCAGATAGTGGAAGTAAATGGTGAGGTAACCTACAAAACCATTTATAATGCTTTCTTGAAATATCCGAAGGGAAACTATTACAGGATACGCCACCTGGCCGAAGATGCGAAAGGTAAAATATGGGTTGGTACCACCGGAGGGCTTTTGATATTTGACCCGAAAGGAAAGCCAGAACAATATACTTTTAAGATTTATAAGAAGGAACTGGGAAATATCAATAGCCTTGGGGGCGACGATGTTCAGTATATTTACCGAGATTCGAATAACCGAATGTGGGTGTTGACCTCTGCAGGAGGGTTAAATCTTGCAGTGGGCGACGAACCGACCCAGTCTTTGAAATTTATCAATTACTCTACCAAAAATGGCTTGCCAAGCGATTGTTTGTTGGGCTGTATGGAAGATCGACATGGAAACCTGTGGCTGGCTACACAGAATGGCATTTCAAAATTTGATATGGCTAGCGGGAAATTCCAAAATTTTAACCATAACGATGGAATACACGAAGCCACTCTTTCTGAAACTTCATGTACAATAAATAAAGATGGTGAATTCATATTCGGAACTACCTTTGGTTATTTAAGTTTTAATCCTGAAAATGTAAAAGCGGACAAAGTTTCAGCCAAAATGGCCTTTACCAATTTGCAAATTAACAGCGAGGATCTGGTACCGGGGGAAGATTCACCCTTGAAGATCGATATCAACAATTTGGATGAACTGAAACTTGACCATAACCAGAACGGGATCAGTATAGAATTTGCAGTGCTCGATTATCGATCGGTTAACAAACAGAATTTCTCCTATCGCTTAAAAGGCTTTGATGAAGTTTGGCGAAATACCGATGGGCAGAGGAGGGCTACCTACACCAATTTGCCACCTGGACATTATGTATTCGAGGTGAGAAGCCTGAATGAAGAGCTCTATGATCAGCTTCCGTTTAAATCTATCCCCATAACCATTTTGCCACCCCTTTGGAAAACATGGTGGGCCTATCTTATTTACGCCATATTGGCCATTGTGCTTTTTATGGTTATTAAAAGGGTGGTCATCACCATGTTGAGGTTGAGGCAGGGTATTGCAGTAGAGAAACGCTTGGCAGAGCTAAAGCTCAATTTTTTTACGCAGATTTCCCATGAACTGCGCACACCGCTTACTTTGATCATGAACCCCAGTGAGGAAGTTTTGCATAATGAGCGCCTTTCTGCAAAAGGTAGGGAATACATGGCCATTGTAGTGAAGAATGCCGGTAGAATGGTAAAGTTGGTAAACCAGGTACTGGATCTGAGAAAAGTGCAGAGTGGGAAAGCTACACTTAGAATTACTGAGCTCGAACTTAGAACATTCATAGAAAATATAATCGATTATTTTAAGGAAAACTGTACGAATAGAAATATCCGGTTGGTTTTAGCAGAAAATACACCGGTAAAGGTATGGGCTGATGTAGAGAAGTTAGAGATCATCATTTACAATGTATTGGCAAATGCCATTAAATTTTCTCCAGATCATGCTACTATAAGCATTAACCTAATGGAAGATCTGGTGCTTGGACTATCGAAAATTGAGATAATTGACGAAGGGCCAGGTGTGCAAGAAGAGGAGTTGGACAATATTTTTAGATTGTATTACGAAGGAGACCATGCCCATGGCCAAGCCTTAAAAGGAACAGGGATAGGTTTGGCCCTGTCGAGAGAATTGGTAGAACTACATGGGGGAAAAATCTATGCGGCCAATATGGCGCCCAAAGGTTTGTGCATGACTATGGAACTGAAGCTAGGGAAAGCGCATTTTATTACCGAGGATGTGCGTTTTATGGAAGGGGAATATATGCCTCCTCCATTAATTAGAACAGCAGCTGTAATAGCCACCAAACAGGAAATGCCAGAAGTACAGAAAGATTTGCCAACCGTACTTGTTGTAGAAGATAATGATGACCTGCGCAGCTTTTTAAGAAACAAGCTTTTGGTACATTACCAAGTTGAAACCGCTAATAACGGACTGCTGGGCTTACAAAAGGCTAAAGAAATAATGCCAGATCTTATCCTGTCTGATATTATGATGCCCGAAATGGATGGGGTGGCAATGCTCGATAAATTAAAGAATGAACCTGCTACCAGCCACATTCCAGTGATTTTGTTAACGGCCAAACACGCTATAGAGAGTCAGATTGAAGGCCTGAAATATGGAGCTGATTATTACCTGACCAAGCCAATTAAGATGGAACTGTTGGAAGTGGCCATGGGCAATATCTTAAAACGTAGGCAGCAATTTGTTCAATCGCTCGTTGATAAGGAAGAGCCCATAGAAGCTCAAGAAACTTACATTACGAGTTATGATAAGGAGTTTTTGGAGAAAATTATCCAGATAGTAGAAGATAAGCTGGATGATGATCAATTTAATATTGACTATGTGGCCGATAACATGGCCATGTCCCGCTCGGCATTTTTCAAGAAACTGAAGAGCCTCACCAATTTGGCACCTGTAGAATTTGTGCGTGATTTAAGATTAAAAAAGGCAAAGGCAATGTTCGATATGGGAGAAGAGAATATTTCTTTTGTAGCTTATGCCATTGGGTTTAGTAATCCCAAATATTTCAGTACCTGTTTCAGAAACAAATATCGGCAAACCCCAAGTGAATATCTGAAAGACCTGGGTAAACAAAGAAAAAAAAGTTCGTATTCCCTTTAGTAAGGGTAGCTTATTGCCTGTTAATGCCGCAACTGGCTGTTTTGGCAGCTTTTTTCTGTTTTTACCAAATTTTATACCCTTTATACCAGTTTTTGACCCTGTTGGCATACCCGCCCATTTAGCTTTGTATAGCTGTTCTATTTGATATGCTGATATAGAAAGCCATTTTATAATAACCAAATATAAAGGAGTTCGACAATGAACCATTACTTAGTTGACCGTTTTACCAAGGCGATGAAAATATTTCTTAATGATAGAGAAACCATTATTAAGACCGCCAATAGCATTGTTGTGCTGGCTTTGTTGCACGTTAGCTCCTATGAAAAATCAATTTGTGGAAATAAGATAGCTGAACGATGAATAAAGTTGTCAGATCAATGACCATCTGTATGTTCAGTATTTTACTGATCTTTTGTAAGAAAAAATCTAATGAGGCAGAACAGCCAGTCTCCACAGATAAACCGGTACAGGTAGTGGAACAGGCATTTGCTTTTCCTGGAGCCGAAGGTTTTGGAAGAGAGGTTACCGGTGGCAGAGGAGGCAGGGTAATAAAGGTAACCAACCTAAACGATGCTGGGAATGGTAGCTTAAGGGCTGCAATCAGTGCTTCGGGAAAGAGGATTGTTGTATTTGAAATTAGTGGGAATATTGAGCTTCAAAGCAAGCTTTCTATTATTAATGGTGATATTACCATTGCTGGTCAAACTGCGCCAGGCGATGGCATTACGCTGAAAAACCACCCGGTTGTGGTACAGGGCAGCAATGTGGTTATCCGTTTTCTGCGCTTTAGGATGGGCGATGAGGCCGGGGTAGAGGCCGATGCCATTGGCGCCTTTGAAAATAGGGATATTATTGTTGACCATTGTTCTATGAGCTGGTCGGTAGATGAATGTGTTTCCTTCTACAACAATGATAATTTCACTTTGCAGTGGTGTATCATTTCCGAAAGCCTGCGTAATTCGGCACATGCCAAAGGGAGCCATGGCTACGGGGGAATATGGGGTGGTAAAAATGCTTCCTTTCACCATAACCTGATGGCCAACCACGATAGCAGAAACCCGCGTTTTGGAGAAAGGGCAAATAGTGCCTATGCACTTACAGATCTGGTAGATTACAGAAATAACGTGGTATATAACTGGGGAGGCAACAGTGCTTATGGTGGCGAGGCCATGAATATCAACATTGTGAACAATTATTATAAGCCAGGCCCAGCTACAAAGAGCAGTGCCATGGATAGGATCTACTCTCCAGATAAAAACAAAGAGGCTACATCGGCGGTATATGACCAATGGGGAAAGTTCTTTATCAATGGCAATGTTGTAGATGGAAGACCGAACCCAACCAATGATAATTGGAATTATGGGGTCTACAACCAGATTCATGCGCAGTATGGAACCGTATCCATCCAAGATAAAGAAGCGATGCGCTTGACCAGTCCGCATCATATTGGTAATAACGTGGTTACGCATACGGCCGAAATGGCTTACCAGAAAGTGTTGGATATAGCAGGTGCCAGTTTGAAACGAGACGCTGTAGATGAGCGTATTATACTGCATGTGACAAATAAGACTTACACTGCTCATGGTTCTAGCGGTGACCTGCTCAGCAGATTTGGAATTATAGACCGTCCGGCCGACGTTGGTGGCTGGCCTTTGCTTAAAACCCTGCCGGCACTAAAAGATACCGATAACGATGGAATGCCCGATGATTGGGAAATTAGTAAAAAGCTAGACCCCAATAAGGCCAATGCAAATGGAAGGGATTTGAGTAGTGCCTATGATAATATAGAAGTCTATCTCCATGAATTGGTAAAAAATATAATTGAAAAACAGAAGTAAACACAAGTTGTAAAAGCATTAATAAACCGTTTAATGGATAACTGATATGGAGATGTCATTAGGTCCAATATAAAACAATGGTTATTAATTTGGTTAGCGAATTGCCCGCCTGTATTGGGCGGGCATATTCCATTAAATACCATTAAAATTCGATCTGATGACAAAAACAATTACCTCCTGCCTTAGCGGTCTTATACTGGTTTTTTTATGCTGCTCAGTTTTGGCTGTTCAACCGAATCGGATTACTGTAGCAAAAGATGGTAGTGGAAATTATGAAACGGTAGCAGCAGCAATAGCTTCTGTACCTGAAAATAACAGCAGGCTCATTACCATTTACATTAAAAATGGCATTTATAAGGAAAAGTTGGTGATAGGTAAAAGCAAAACCAATATTGCTTTGGTTGGCCAAGATGTAGCTAAAACAATAATTACTTACGATGATTATGCCTCAAAAAAAGACAGTAGTGGCAAAGAAATCGGGACTTTCGGCTCGCCAAGTGTATCTATCTTGTGTGATAATTTTAAGGCCGTAAATATCACTTTTGAAAATGCTTCTGGCCCAGTAGGGCAAGCTGTTGCCCTTGCTGTGAGTGGCGATAGGGTGTACTTCAGAAATTGTAGGTTTTTAGGTTCGCAAGACACCGTCTATACCTTTGGCAATACCAGTAGGCAGTATTTTTACAGGTGCTATATAGAAGGTACGGTAGATTTTATTTTTGGCGCTGCAGTTGCTGTTTTCGAACAATGTGAAATTTTCTGTAAAAGGGGAGGCTACATTACGGCCGCTTCCACCCCAGAGGGGCAACAGTATGGTTATGTGTTCCTGAACAGTAAAATAATGGGTATTGCACCAGAAAACTCTGTTCATCTTGGTAGGCCGTGGCGACCTTATGCCAAAACGGTATTTATACGCACCGAAATGCCCGCACTGGTTAAAAAAGTGGGCTGGCATAATTGGGGAAAAACCAGTAATGAACAAACCGCTTTTTATGCCGAATACGAGAACAAGGGAGAGGGCTTTAAACCTTTGGAACGCGTGCCTTGGGCCAAACAGCTTACGGCAACTGAAGCCAAATTATATACCATCGAGAATATTTTCAAAGATTGGAACCCCAAAAAATAGTCCATGCAATTATACTATATCCATAATAAAAGAAGCTTATTTAACTATTAAAAATGATGAAAGTTGCAATTAACTTGCTAGTCGCAGGGTGTTTGGTATTTGGCGCACAAATTTCAAAATCACAGAAAAATCAACAGAAATATTCATGGGACAACCTGCCCAAAGCCGTAGTGCCCACCTTCAAAACAGATACTTTTAATATTGTTCAATTTGGTGCAAAGCCAGATGGACAAACCTTGAATACAAATAGCATAAACAAGGCCATTGCAGCATGTAGCCGTAACGGAGGGGGAGTGGTAATGGTACCTGGAGGGCTTTGGCTTACTGGTCCTGTGGTGTTGCAGAGCAATGTAAATTTGTACTTAAGCAGAAGCGCAATCCTCTTTTTTACGGAAGATTTTAATCAATACCCTTTGGTAAAAGGCAACTATGAGGGCAAACCATCCATGCGAAACCAGTCTCCGATTTCTGGAAATCACCTTAGTAATGTTGCCATTACCGGTGAAGGGGTAATTGATGGAAATGGCGATGCATGGAGAATGGTAAAGAAAGAAGCTTTAACAGAAAATGAATGGAAAGCTAAGGTAGCTAGTGGTGGTTTGCTTAGTGATGACGGGAAAACCTGGTATCCGTCTGAAAAAACGAAGAAAGCGCATGCCATGAAGGAACCTGGAACCATAACGGCAGATAAAACCCCTCAGTTCTATGACGAGATCAAGGATTTTCTACGCCCAACGCTCCTAAACTTAACATCATGTAAAAAGGTGCTGATTGCAGGGGTAACTTTTCAAAACTCACCGGCTTGGGGCATTCACCTGTTGATGAGCGAAGATTTGACATTAAGGAATGTTTCGGTTAAAAATCCAGATTACGCCCAAAATGGCGATGGCTTAGACCTGGAATCCTGCAAAAACGTATGGATAGAAGGCTGTACATTTGATGTAGGTGATGATGGAATATGCATCAAGTCTGGTAAGGATGAAGAAGGAAGAAAAAGAGGTATGCCTACCGAAAATGTGGTGATCCGTAATTGCTTTGTATATAAAGGTCATGGTGGTTTTGTCATTGGTAGTGAAATGAGCGGTGGAGCCCGAAATATCTTCATCTCCGATTGTAGTTTTATGGGAACGGATAAAGGCCTAAGGTTTAAAACTGCACGTGGCAGAGGTGGGGTGGTAGAAGACATCTATATCAAAAATATCTATATGAAGGATATTGTAGACGAAGCCATTTATTTCGATATGTATTACTTTACCAAGCCGCCTGCAAAAGGAGAGAAAGTGGTAGCGCCATCAGTTACTGAAGCTACGCCACAATTCAAGAATTTCTATATCAGTAATGTAGTTTGCAATGGTGCGAAGAAAGGCATTTTTATGCGTGGTTTGCCCGAAATGAGCATTAAGAATATTTTCATTAGCAATGTTCATCTGAAAACGCAGAAGGCTATCGAGATTATAGAAGCCGAAAACATAGATTTAAAGAATATCAGGGCCATATCTACAGAAACAAAACCGGTAGTTTACGTAGAAAGTAGCCGTAATGTAAGTGTAGATGGTCTATTTTATGCTAATAATTCGGACCTTTTGTGTTTGGTAAATGGAGAGCGAACTGAAGACATCAGGTTGACCAATACCGATACGAGTGTAGTCAAAAGTAAGGTTGAAGCCGAAAATGGAGCAAAAACAACGGCAGTTACGTTTAAATAATGTGATGGCCATTTAGTTGGGGAATAGGTAAGGGATTGGAAAATAGTGTTTTATGTTAAATAAAGAGGGCGTGAATGGCTTTTGTGGTGGAAATCAATCCGTTAGTAGACCTAAATTCAAGTTAAATAATATGAAATATTGGATGATTAAATTGGGGCTCATTTTAATAAGCAACATTGCCCTTTCACAAGAATTTATACCCCTTTGGCAAGAGGGAAAAATGCCCAACTCCAAAGGGCTAAAGTTAAAAGATAGCCTTGCCAACGAGAGAATTTATCAGGTAGCTACACCTGGCTTTTATGCCTTCTTTCCGTCTGCCACAGAAAATAAGGGAGCGGCAGTAGTGATCTGTCCAGGCGGAGGCTACGAAAGGTTGGCATATGTCATCAGCGGTACACAACTGGCCAAATGGTTCAATACCATTGGAATAAGTGCTTTTGTGCTCAATTATCGTTTGCCAAACTCTCCAGATTTAAAACAAAAAGAAATAGGCCCCTTACAAGATGCCCAAAGGGCCATCAAACTGGTCAGGGCAAATGCAGATAAGTGGGGTATTAAGCCAGATAAAATAGGGATACAGGGTTCTTCGGCTGGAGGGCATCTGGCGGCTTTGACCAGTACAAGCCAACAAGATTTTTCAGTTGTGGGCGACACTTTGGACCACCTGTCAGCTCAACCAAATTTCAGTATACTGGTTTCTCCGGTAATAGATATGTTCACTTACGCCCATAAGGGCAGTCGCAAAAATCTTCTTGGCGAAAATCCATCGGTAGATCTGATGACTAAAAATTCCCCACAACTACAGGTGACTGCCTATACGGCACCTTCCTTTTTGGTACATGCATTTAACGATAAATCGGTGAGTGTCCACAACAGCTTATTGTATTATCATGCGCTGTTGAACAAAGGCATTGTATCTTCCTTGCATATATTTCCGCAGGGTGGACATGCCATAGCACTGCGGAACAATCCGGGCTCTGCTGCATATTGGACAGATTTATGTGAAAAATGGTTAATCGAGATGAACTTTATCCCGGAGAAAAAATAGGTTTGGTAGGAGCTATAAAATTTTTTAAATGGACAACATGAAAATTGTTACAATAAAATTATTCGTTTTATTGTTGTTCAGTCAGTTAGCTTGGTCCCAAACTAACAAGGCAGCATATAAAATTTGGTATAAACAACCTGCGGCTACCTGGAATGAAGCATTGCCCATTGGCAATGGCCGACTTGCCGCTATGGTTTACGGTAATCCGGCGGTAGAACATTTACAACTAAATGAAGAAACCATTTGGACTGGAAAACCTCATAATAATGTAATAGATAACCATAGTCTGCTCATACCCAAGCTCCGTAAACTGCTTTTTGAGGAAAAATATGCCGAAGCACAGGCACTATCAAAGGAGAAAATCAAAGCAGAACAAAATGGAATGAGTTATCAGCCTGCCGGCGATTTGTGGGTACAATTTCCCAACCATCAAAAAGCGGTCAATTATTATAGGGACCTAAATATTGGCAATGCAACCACTACCGTAAGTTATGATGTAGATGGTGTGCACTATACCCGTACAGCTATTGCTTCCTTAACCGATGATGTAATTGTGCTGCATTATAAGGCCAGCAAGGCCAATTCGCTTAATTTTAGCATGCATTTAAATTCGGTACATGCCAATAAAAAGCTAAGCATAAATAATGGATTGCTTACCTTAACAGGAACACCGGCAACTACAGAAAAACTGGAGCCTGCCATACAATTTGAAGTGCTTGCCAAATTAGTGGCCACGGGAGGTAAAATTGCTTATTCAGATACGGCAGTTCAGGTAAGCAATGCCACCGACGCTACTATTTACATTGCTATGGGTACCAATTTTAAAAAATATAATGATGTATCCGGAAATGCACATACCAATGCCATTATGGCTTTAAATAAGGCTGTGCAAAATAATTTTCAAACATTACTGCACAAGCATACGGCCGCTTATAAAAAATATTTCGATCGCACCAGTTTAAATTTAGGGCTTGGCGATCAAATCAACAGGCCAACAGATGAAAGGTTAAAAGCCTTTGGGCAAAGATTTGATCCACAGTTTATTGCACTTTATTTTCAGTTTGGTCGCTATTTAATGATTGCAGGTTCACAGCCCAACGGCCAGCCTACCAATCTGCAAGGTAAATGGAACGATAACATCAAGCCCGCTTGGGACAGTAAATATACCATCAATATTAACACGGAGATGAATTATTGGCCAAGTGAAATCACTAATCTGTCTGAACTAGGGCAACCTTTGTTCAAGATGATAAAGGAACTTTCGGTTACAGGTAGAGAGAGCGCCCGAAAAATATATCAGGCCAGGGGTTGGATGGCACATCATAATACCGATTTGTGGCGTATTACCGGCCCCGTAGATGGTGGTTTTTATGGAATGTGGCCAATGGGTGGTGCTTGGTTAACCCGTCATTTATGGGAGCATTACCTGTTTACGGGAAACAAGGACTTTTTAAAAGAGTATTACCCCGTACTGAAAGATGCTGCCACCTACTATGTAGATGTATTGCAGAAAGAACCTAAAAATGGTTGGATGGTGGTTTCGCCATCCATGAGTCCAGAAAATAAATACCTGACCGATGCCGAGGGAAATGGTGTAGCCCTCACGTATGGCACAACCATGGATAACCAAATAGTATTTGAACTCTTTTCGCACACCATTAAAGCTGCAAAGACTTTAAATATGGACTTAAAATTTACAGATACGCTAACACAGCTAAGGGCCAAGCTAGCTCCTATGCAAATTGGGCAATATGGGCAGCTACAGGAATGGATAAACGACTGGGATAGGGAAAATGATAAACACCGACATATTTCACATCTATATGGCTTATATCCTGCCAATCAAATATCACCATATCGGAATCCGGCACTTTTTGCTGCCGCAAATCATACTTTAATAACTAGGGGAGATGTTTCTACAGGCTGGAGCATGGGTTGGAAAGTAAATTTTTGGGCCCGGATGAAAGACGGCAACCATGCCTATCGGTTAATTAAAAGTCAATTGACCTATGTGCCGCCAACCGAGCAAAAAGGTCAAAATGGAGGAACGTATCCAAATTTATTCGATGCCCATCCACCATTTCAAATTGATGGGAATTTTGGTTGTACGGCGGGCATTGCCGAAATGTTGCTGCAAAGTCAAGATGGCAGCATAGAAATACTGCCTGCATTGCCAGACGATTGGAAAGAAGGAGAAGTGAAGGGTTTAAATGCCCGCGGAGGTTTTGTAATCGATATGGTTTGGAAAGACCATAAAATCGCTAAGCTAAAAATTAAGTCCAACCTTGGTGGCAATTGCCGAGTTAGGGTAAATGCTAAGCAAAAGCCCATCATCGAAGGAATAACAGTGGCAAAAGGGGAAAATAAAAATCCATATTTTGAAGTGCCGATAGTAGCTGAACCACTTATGCATAACCATATAAGCTTAAAGCAACCTGTTTTGCAACATACGGCATTGTATGATCTACCGACCAAGGCAGGCAAGGTATATGAAATAAAATTTTAGCGATTTCCTGTTCAGGCTAAAATCATTGGGATCACATTTATAATCGATAACAATTTCTCCAACCTTGGCGATTAAAACTAATTGCTTGCAAAGAACAGATATTGATTTAGATTTGTGAAAAGGTAGATATTAATATAAAATTTAGCATGGATAATAATTTTTCATTGACAGATAAGGTAATTGTACTTACTGGCGGGACTGGGATTATTGGTAAATCTTTTATCAAGGGAATTACGCAGGCGGGCGGTACCGTTTGTATTTTGGGCAGAAATGAGCAGGTAGCCAATGAACGTGTAGCCGAAGTGGTGAAAAACGGAGGCAAGGCCTTGGCCCTTATTGCTGATGTACTGGATGAAAATGCCTTGGAACAGGCAAGGGATAAGGTGCTGGCCACCTATGGTAGAATTGATGGTTTGGTGAATGCTGCTGGCGGAAATATTCCCGAAGCCATTTTGCAGAAAGGGGAGGATATTTTTGCGCTGAGTATGGATGGCATGAGAAAAGCCATGGAATTAAACTTGTGGGGAACTCTGATTCCTACGCAGGTTTTTGGTAAGGCTATGGTAGAAGGTGGCAGGGGAAGTATTGTGAATATCTCTTCCATGAGTTCAAAAAGGGCAATTACCCGTGTGTTGGGCTATAGTATGGGCAAAGCTGCCATTGATTGTTATACCCAATGGTTTGCTGTAGAACTGGCTAATCGATTTGGAGATCAGGTGAGGATGAATGCCATTGCTCCGGGTTTCTTTTTAACGGAGCAGAATAGGGCTTTGTTGACCAACACAGATGGCTCTTATACCGAACGTGGCCATTTGGTGATCAATCAGACCCCGTTTAAACGTTTTGGCCATACCGATGAGCTGATCGGTGCCCTGCAATGGTTGCTGAGTGACGCCTCGGCATTTGTAACAGGTACTGTAATTAATGTAGATGGTGGTTTTTTTGTAAATAGTGGTGTTTAGTTATATCTGCTTAAGTCATGTTGAACATACGGAAAATTGAAAAGGGAGATAATGCCGCTTTGAGCAGATTGATCAAGGGTGTTTTTGAAGAACTGGGAGTAGCTAGACCCGGAACGGTTTACACAGATCCTACAACAGATGCTTTGTATGAACTGTTCGGTGTAGATGGGGCGGCTTATTGGATTGCCGAAGAAGAGGGACGACTATTGGGAGGTTGTGGTATTTTTCCAACGAATGGTTTGCCCCAAGGTTATGCTGAACTGGTGAAGTTTTACTTGTCGGCCCAGACCAGGGGTAAGGGCATTGGCCATTTACTGATGCAGAAGAGCATGGATCAGGCTAAAATACTAGGTTATACCCATTTATATTTAGAGAGTTTTCCCGAATTGGCCAGGGCCGTAACCCTGTATGAAAGAAATGGTTTTAAAACTATCGATGCCCCATTGGGCAATTCTGGGCATTATGCTTGTACCATTTGGATGGTAAAGGAAATGTAAGGTTTTGTTTTTAAATGACTTGTAGGATATTGGTTTATTTTTTTTAAAAAATCTTGTAATGGATTTAAAAAATGCTATCTTTGCAACCTCATCAAAATTCCTTTGGAAAGAGGAGCAAAAAGTTGATACCAATGTTCGGGATGTAGCGTAGCCCGGTATCGCGCCACATTTGGGATGTGGAGGTCGTAGGTTCGAATCCTGCCATCCCGACATACGATAACCCTTTCTTGTCATGCAAGAAAGGGTTTTTTGTTTTATGCAAGTTCAAGCTCGCTTGAAATGTTACGAAGAAAAAGCGAAAAACTAGAGTTTTTGCTCCATAATCTGGAACTAGGATCCATGCAGTAAATCTTGTTATCATTACCTTAGAGGGAAAACAGAAATTGTTAATCAAGTGTTTATGTTGATTTTCCAATGCCTATGGCTGGTTTGGTTTACTGCCAGAATTTTATGATGTATGGGTATTTGCAGAAATATTTAAACGATGATTTTATAAAAAAATACTTAAATTATGGTTCTGAACAGTTTTTGATATGTTCATTATGACTAAAAACGCCAAGAATAGCTTCTTCTCTCCATCCAAGATTGTATTTTATATGCTGTCTTTAGTGATCTTCTATTTTGCTGTTCATTACATGGCTAAATTAAAAGACATCAAAACCTTACTGCTGGAGATGAACCCGGTCTGGCTTTTTTTGGCTGTGGCCGCTCAGATATTTACCTATGTATTTAACGCTTTTATCTTAAAAGTCTTGCTTGATAAGGACACAAAGGAAATGCCATTGAGGGTACTGGTAAAAATCTCTGTTGTTGTTCTTTTTGTCAATCAAGCGCTTCCAACAGGAGGGATTAGTGGAAATGGCTATGTTTTTAACCAGTTGGTAAAAAGGCAAATAGATGCACTTCGTGCGTTTTCAGTTCTTGTGCTAGAATCTGTTGGATATTACATTGCTTTTTTAGGAAGTATTCTTTTTTTCTTCTGTTGGTATGCAATAGAACATACGCCAATGAACCGTATTATCGTATATACTTCTATTGTTGGTTTTGCCTTTTACTGTTTCCTTCTGCTGATCATGGCGGTGTTAAGCAACTGGAGAACTTGGAGAACTATTTTGAGACGATTGAATAGATACCCAAAGATAAAACGTTACATCAAAAAAATAAACTTGCCCGGACTGACCAAAGGTAAACAAGGAATATGGAAAATGTTTTTGAACAATAAAAAAGGAACCTTTATGGTCATTGCCATACAATGTTGCATTATCTTTTTCGATGCATTGACAGTGTATGCCATTCTAAAAGGTTTCCATGTGGCGCTGCCCGCTCATGTTATCATATTTGGCTTGTTGCTCTCTCTGGTCATTGGGGCACTGCCCATATCGCCAGGGTCACTCATCGCTTATGAAAGTGCCATGACTTATTACTTTACCGTGCTGGGTGCACCCGTACATGCCGCACTTATTGTGACTTTGATTTTCCGCTTTTTAACCTTTTGGCTGCCTATACCCGTAGGGTTATTTCTGTATAGAAACCTTCAGCATGATTCCAATATTCAATAACAAACAGTTTCTTCAATACTGATGTTGCTTTGTTTTTCTGTCTTTGCTCCAATATCCATTTCAGGGTTAGAAAGAATGCTTGGGGTAAAGAACAGGGCTTTTTGAAGATTGAAGGAAACTTGTCACGGAAATGGAGGTGCAGCCTAGTAAATTCCGATTATGTTTATGCTATCTTTAATTCAAGATTGCCAGAGAAAGATTAATAAAATTGCTTTTTTCAGAATCACTAGCTTTAATTGCATATTTAGCCGTTTTGGTTTCCGAATATGACACTTGGGAAACAAAATGAAGGGTCTTCTAAATTTATCATGTAAATTTGCAGCCGATCATTACCAAAATTGCTAAGTTTGAATCATAAAATAGAAAGTACATTTTTAAGTAATAAGACTAAGCGCTTGGTTTTTGTGCCTTTTGCTTTTGTACTGTTTTATTTGGTGTCTTTTCTGCTCGACCCCTATGCAGAATTTTGGCAAGAGTACTCCAATAGAAGCTTTTGGAAATTATTGGCAGAATGGACGACATCTTTGATTTTCTGTTTTTTAGTGTCAGAAGCTTCCATCTTTATTCATGCTCATTTAAACCGTAGCCTTCCCTGGACAGATCGGCCCCTTAAGCGTCTCTTGGTTGAAGCGCTGTGTAATATGATAGCGGTGATGTTTATCATCTTTCTCAATATCATTTTTATCCTTTGTATCGAAAAAGAGGACCTAAGTGCACCTTCATCAGAAGACATTAAAAATTTGATGCAATGGGGGGTGGTAAGTACAATGATTTCTTTTATGATCATTGCTATTAATACCGGTAGTTATCTGGTGAACAATTGGAAAAATTCTGAAATGAAGGTAACCCAACACAAGCTTAGAGAAGCCGAACTGAGGCAGGCATCGGTAGAAGCCCAGCTGAATTCTTTAAAGCTCCAGTTAGATCCACATTTTATATTCAACAGCTTAAGCATCTTGTCGGAATTAATTTTGGAAGACCAACAACTTGGATACGAATATTCTGAAAGGTTTTCTAAAGTGTATCGTTTCCTTTTGGTCAATTCAAAAAAGAATACCATTTCATTAGAAGAAGAGCTCAAATTTTTAGATTCTTATATCTTTTTAATCAAATATCGCATAGGTTCGGGTATCTCCTTTGAAATTGATGTGGCGACGGATAGTAAAGCTTTTTATCTGCCCCCACTTACCTTGCAATTACTTATAGAAAATGCCATTAAACACAATTCCACTAATAAAAACAGTCCTTTAGCTATTAAGGTATATACTAAAGAGGCCCAGGTTTTAGTGATTGAAAATTCCCTATCTTTAATAGAGAACCAAAATTTGCGTTCTTTTGGCATAGGCCTTCCCAATATTATGAACAGGTTTAAGCTTTTAAAAGGGAAACCTCCCGAAATTGTTAAAACCGATTCGACCTATAAGGTGATTATTCATTTAATGGATTATGAGCAGTAACATACTTATCATAGAAGATGAAAAGTTAAACGCAGATCGTTTAAAACGCCTCATTGGTATGATTAGACCAAATGCAAATATCGTAGCCGTGCTAGATAGTGTTTTGGAATCACTTGATTGGTTTGGGCGTTTTCCAATGCCAGATTTGGTAATGATGGATGTGAGGTTGTCAGACGGATTAAGTTTCGAGATTTTCGAGAAAATAACCATTACCTGCCCAATTATTTTTACTACTGCTTATGATGAATATGCAGTTAAGGCATTCAAATATAATAGTGTAGATTACCTGCTTAAGCCCGTAGAACAAGAGGAACTACAGTTCGCTATCGAAAAAGTAGAGCAGTACTGCAACGTCAATAATAATCAAACGGCAATTGAGGATTTGGTAAGGTACTTAAAACCAAAATCGCATAGAAATAGATTTTTAATTCCATTTAAGGATGGCTATAAAGCTATAGCTGTAGAGAACGTGTGTTACTTCTACCTAGAGTTTAAGGTGACGAAGGCAAGATTGCAAGACGGTACGGAAGTGGTATTGGCCCATACCATGGAAGAATTAGATCAGCAGCTTGATCCTCAGGTGTTTTTTAGGGCCAACAGACAGTGTATTATCCATGTAAATGCCATTGCGCAGCTGCACAATCATTTCAATGGCAAATTAAAAGTCGATATAAAAAATAGCGATATTGAAGTTATTGTGAGCCGAGAAAAAGCTGCCGCACTAAAGCAATGGATGGATTGTTAGCTATACCAATAGACCCCTAATGAAATGCTGCTTTACTATGCTTAATGGATATCCGTATTGATAAGCATACGTAATCAGATCAAACCATAACCTGGACATCATGACTACTTGTGTATCTGAACGGTAAACCCCTTGAATAATTCCTTGTTGAATGTTCAAGGCGAACACTTCTTCTATAAGGTGTATTTTAAAGTCGGCAAACAATTGGTAAATGTAGGGGTATTTTAATTCGAGGTCTCTAAAAAACAATGCAGAAAAGTAACTGTTGAAATTTGATATTTCTTCGAAAAGGAACTCGGCTTCTTGCAAGGCACTCCCCATATGCTGGTTTCTCTTTAGTTTTAGGAAAGCTTCATCTATTTTTCGTTTGCATACCTCATTTAGCAAGGCAGATTTATCTGGGAAATACGTGTAAAATAGGTGTTTTGAAATGCCTAAGCTACTGGAAATATCATTGATACTTACAGACCTAATGCCATATCGAAGAAATAACTGCTCGCCAGCAATGATAATGCTGGTCTGTATATCCATATTTGGATCTTCAATGAGGATATTGCTTTTCATTTACTGTGTGGTTTAGTGATTTTATAAAGGAAGAGAAAGCAGAGGGACACTGTTGCCGGAAGCCATTACCCTGGTTTTACTTTTATGGAGCAAACTTTGCCAAAAGCCATATCGGTAAGGGACCATAATCAGGAGATCAGTTTTTGAAGCTACAATTTCATGTGCTATAGCCTTGATGATCTCCGAAGATTCTACCTGTTTGTAATAGTGTTCAACTTCCGCTAGTGAACAATCTAATAAATCTAATTCCTGTTGTCTGGAAATTTCTTCGGCTTTTTGTCTCACATGGAAAACCTCTACAGTGGCCCCGAAATCACTGGCGAAATCATGTACGTTATCTAAGATTTTACGATGCACACCCCGTGAAATGTCGCAGGCAAAAAGAATATGCTTAATACTTTTGTACTTGGCGTTTAGTGGTATGCTTAAAATGGGAAATTTTAATCGGTGAATGACTTCAGTGGTCGTATTGCCAAGCAGGTCTTGTTCTAGCGACTTTTCTGCCATTCCCATAACCACCAAATCTGCACTGTGTAATTGTATGCAGGCTAAAAGCTCGTCGTAGAAACTGCCAGAGGCGAAGTATACAGCTGTATCGATGTCGTAAATTTCGCCGATCATGTTGGCCATTTCCTTTTGTTTTGCCCGTTGCCATTCATAGATCCGGTCTATTTCACTGCCTGATAAACGGGCATTCATGGCATGGATCGAAGTGTTATAAAGGTTATAGAGTACAATTTTGTATCCCTTTTCGGCAGCTGCTGCTGCGGCGTAAGTCATGGCGTTATCTGCTTCTGCAGAAAAATCGGTAGCTACAATGATGGTTTTCATATCTGATGGATTTTTGAGATGTTTAGAACGAATTAAAAACCGCTAGCAATTAAAGCATAGCGGTTTTATTTGTGTGTAATTGATTAAAACTAAAACGAACCAAATAGAATTAACGGGAAATTTATTTGATGTTGTAAAACTAAAATAGCAATCTCTGTTTTTAGGATTTAAACTTTCCCAAACGTATAAAATCGTTTCCCAAATGTAGACGTATGTTTACCGAAACGTTGACTGGAGAATATGGTAGATGCAAGTGTGATTATTGCCTCCATTAATGCTCTAGTACTGATTTTACGGTTGAGATCGTTGTAATTTCGTTTCGGATACTGATTTATCCAGTTCAGACATTTTGAAGCTCAAACAACGGTTAGTTATGTTTCTTTTTGCACCGAAAATTTTATTAGAAATGGTACAAAAACATAAAAAAGAGAGAGGTGCATATTGGCTTATGCTAACAGTTTCGTTAGTGTTTGCTGCCTGCGGTCAAGCACCGCAAGGTTATGAAGTGCAGCCTGTTAATACAGACTTTATCACACTTGATCCTACAGATGCTGCTATCGAAAAACGTTATCCAGGTATGATTGAGGGTACAGTAAATGTAGAAATTAAAGCCCAAGTATCTGGTTACTTGGAAGCAATTTATGTAAAAGAAGGTGACTATGTAAAAAAAGGGCAATCATTGTTCAGAATTAAGGGCGATGTCTTCAATGAGCAAATCAACAACAGTCGGGCGACTTTAAAATCTGCTTTGGCGGCACAAGCTACTGCAAAAATTGAAATAGAGAAAATTAGGCCATTAGTAGCTGAAAAAGTGGTTTCTGATATTCAGTTAAAAACGGCAGAAGCCAATTATGAAGCCGCTACAGCACAGGTTGCTCAAGCAAAAGCTGCCTTAGGTTCTTCGCAAATCAATGCAGATTTTGCTGTCATTAAAGCACCTGTGAGCGGATATATTGGCAGAATACCCAACAGGGCAGGAAATTTAGTAACTCCCGCCGATGCCATTCCATTAACCACCCTTTCGGAAATAGATCAGGTATTGGTGTATTTTTCAATGAGCGAGGCAGATTTTATTGCATTCAATAGAGATCGTAAAACGGATGCAGGCATGAATACCGTTAGCCTCATTATGGCCGATGGACAAGCTTATGCGCACAAAGGTAAGCTGGAGTTTGCCAGTGGAAATATAGAGCGTAGCACAGGAAGCATTGCTTTAAAAGCAGTTTTTTCTAACCCAGATAAATTGTTAAGGTCTGGTGGTGCTGGACGTATCATCATTACTAAACAAATGAAAGAGGCTTTGGTAATACCAATGGCAAGTGTTAAAGATGTGCAGGATAAATTCTTTGTCTTCACGTTGGCAGATAGTAGCAAAGTGGCCATGAAAGCCATCGAAATTGAGGGCAGGTCGGGAGACCACTATATCGTAAAATCTGGTGTAGCCAAAGGTGAAAAAATTGCGATCAATAGCATTGATGCCTTAGCCGAAGGAATGAAAGTAGTACCTACAATGGTTAAGAAATAGTCCAGAAACTCACATTGTTTTAAAAGAATTTTATGTTAAAGAAAATCATAGATAGGCCAGTATTGGCCACGGTAATCTCGGTAGTGCTCGTGATATTGGGCATTATTGGGTTAACGAGATTACCGGTAACCAGGTTCCCAGATATTTCACCACCAACGGTAACCGTAACTGGAAGTTATCCTGGAGGTAATAGTGAGTCGGTAATCAGGTCGGTGGTAACGCCGCTCGAAGAACAGATTAATGGCGTAGAGCAAATGGAATATATCAAATCGACCGCCAGTAACGACGGTTCTTTTTCTATTTCCGTAATTTTTAAGCAGGGCGTTAATCCAGATCAAGCAGCCGTAAATGTGCAGAACAGGGTACAGCAAGCTACGCCAATACTTCCGCAGGAAGTTATACAAATGGGGTTGACTACCTCTAAACAACAGAACAGTATGATCATGGTATTCGACGTTTTTGCCGAAGACAATAAGAAATATGACGAACTGTTTTTGCAAAACTACATAAACATCAATGTTGTTCCCCAGCTAAAAAGGGTACCTGGGGTGGGGCAAGTGCAGTTGTTTGGGGCAAAGGATTACTCGATGCGTGTTTGGCTTAACCCACACAAGATGGCCAGCTACGGGCTGATACCAACTGATGTTAATACAGCCATTGCCCGGCAAAGTGTAGAAGCGGCACCTGGAAAGTTAGGAGCCGAATCAGATGCGCCTTTGGAATATGTAATGCGTTATAAGGGCAAAAAGAACCAAACCTCACAATACGAAAATATTATTGTTAAGCGTAATGGAGGCGAGTTGGTTCGTTTGAAAGATATCGCCAGAATTGAATTTGGCTCTATATATTATGGGGGTAACAGTACATCTAATGGAAGAAATGCAGTTACGGCAGCGATATTACAAACTACAGGCTCTAATGCCAATGCCATAGAAATTGGTGTAAATGCAGAGCTGGAAAAAGCCTCAAAGTCTTTTCCTCCGGGTATTGGTTTTAGTAAGTTGATGAGTACTAAAGAACGATTGGATGAAGCGACCAGTCAGGTAAAAACTACATTGATTGAAGCCTTTATTCTAGTGTTCATCGTTGTGTTTTTATTCTTGCAAGATTTCCGATCTACCATTATCCCTGCTATTGCGGTTCCGGTGGCAATTATCGGTACGTTCTTTTTCTTATTGGTTTTTGGATTTACGATTAATATCCTTACGCTATTTGCATTGGTGCTGGCCATTGGTATTGTGGTAGATGATGCCATTGTAGTGGTAGAAGCGGTGCACAGTAAAATGGAAGGTTCCAATCTTTCGGGAAAAGAGGCTACGCACAGTGCCATGGGCGAAATTACCGGAGCCGTAATTTCTATTACCTTGGTCATGTCGGCGGTGTTTATCCCCATCGGATTTATGACCGGCTCTTCGGGTATTTTTTACAAGCAATTTGCTTACACCCTGGCTATCGCTATTATTATTTCGGCAATAAACGCATTGACATTAACACCCGCACTTTGCGCTTTGTTGTTGAAAAACAATCATTCTAACGAACACGGAAATCAGCCGACAAAACATGGTTTTAAGAAACGCTTTTTCACCGCATTTAACGCAGGTTTTGATAATTTAACGAATAAATACATCAAAGGATTGAGGTTCCTTATTCAGAAGAAATGGCTGGGCGCTGGCTTAACAGTAGTGGTTAGTGCAGTAGCTATCTTCTTAATGACAAGTACACCTAAAAGTTTCGTGCCCATGGAAGACGATAGCTTTATGGTATTCAGTTTAAGCATGCCTCCAGGTACAGCCTTAGATCGTACTACAGAGGTAGCGAAAAAAATAGATAAGATATTTAAGGATAACGAGGCGGTAAAAACGGTTGCCAATATTACAGGTTTCAATATCTTGTCCAATAGTGCAAGTCCTGCCTACGGTTTGGGCTTTGTGAAACTAAAAGATAAAAAGGACCGTGGTGCGATAAAAGATATCGATCAGATTACAGCGAACATTTCGGCACAGTTAGCTACCATTAAAGAAGGTGCTGTAATGGTGTTTAGAATGCCGCCAGTAGAAGGTTATGGAGTGGCCAATGGTGCAGAAATCGTGCTGCAAGATAAAACGGGGAAAGATGCCGCCGCCTTAAAAGCAATGGCCGATAAAGTGATGGGACAGATTATGCAGCAACCGGGAGTGCAGTATGCTTATACCACTTTTAGGGCAGATTTTCCGCAGTTTGAGCTAGAGGTAGATGAGGACAAGGCAAGCCAGATGGGCCTAAGTGTAAACGATATTATGCAAACCATTCAAATGTATTTCTCTGGAGATCAAAGCTTAAATTTTACCAGATTTGGAAAATTCTATAGGGTAAGCATCAAGGCTGATGGTATTTTTAGAACAGATGAAGATGCGTTTAACGAAATCTTTGTAAGAAATGATGTAAACCAAATGGTTCCCGTAAAAGGCTTGGTCACCTTAAATAAAGTTTACGGTCCGGAATCGATGAGTAGGTATAACCTTTATAATGCCCTAACCATTAATGTAATGCCTTTACCAGGTTCTAGCAGTGGCGATATCATGGATAATCTAGAGCAAAATGTATTGAGTAAACTGCCGGCAGATTATGGGTACGAATGGACAGGTTTGAGTTTGGAAGAGAAGTCTTCTGGAGCACAGACCATGGTGATACTTTCACTTTGTTTATTGTTTGTGTATTTCCTTTTGGCGGCACAATACGAAAGCTATTTATTGCCATTAGCAGTATTGCTATCTATTCCAACAGGGATTTTAGGCGCTTTTGCTGCTATTAAGGCTATTGGTCTAGACAATAATATCTATGTTCAGGTAGGATTGATCATGTTGGTCGGCCTATTGGCCAAGAATGCCATTCTGATTGTGGAATTCGCAGTTCAACGTAGAGCTTCTGGGCTGTCTATTAAAGATGCGGCCATTGAAGGGGCAAAATCTAGATTGAGGCCAATTATCATGACTTCCCTTGCTTTTATTGTGGGTATGATTCCTTTAATGATCGCTACGGGAGGGTCGGCAATGGGCAATAGGTCTATTAGTACAGGTGCGGCTATGGGGATGTTAACTGGAGTTGTTTTCGGTGTATTTGTCATTCCGTTGTTGTACATGTTGTTTCAATTTTTACAGGAAAAGGTTTCGGGAAAACGTGTATTGACCCAGCCAGAATTAAATCATTAATTATGAAGTTAGTTTTTAATCATATCATCATCGGTGCGGTGATGTCACTTACACTTGCCTCATGTGCTGTAGGGAAGAAATACCAGCGTCCAGATCTATCGCTTCCAGAAGCTTACCGTAGTCCAGTAGCGCTAACTGGAGATACCATATTGTTGCCTTGGAGAACCTTTTTTAAAGATAAGCAGTTAGTTGAACTTATTGATCAGGCTTTGGAGAAAAATAAGGATGTTTCGGTAGCTATATTAAACATGGAGCAATTGGACTTGTCATTTAAGCAAGCTAAATTGGGTCTACTGCCTACATTGGATTTAACACTGGGTGCTTCAAGGGCTTACCAATCGAAAAATTCATTAAATGGCTCGCTAAGCCAGCAGTTTATCGGTACAAGCTATATGGACGATTATAGTGCTACACTGGCATTGTCATGGGAGGCCGATATTTGGGGCAAGGCCAAAATGCAGAAAGATGCTGCAAGAGCTAATTATTTTGCACAGAAAGAGAACCTGAGTGCCTTAAAAACGAGAATTATAGCACAGGTGGCACAAGCTTACTATAATTTATTATCACTTGATGAGCAGTTGAGAGTTGCCGAACGCAATATTTCCTTAAGTGATAGTACATTAAGGATGATTAAGTTGCAATATAATGCTGCTCAGGTAAACTCGTTAGCTGTAGAGCAGGCAGTAGCACAAAAGAAAACAGCAGAATTGTTAGTTCCTTTGGCTAAGCAGAACATTGCTGTGCAGGAAAATGCACTAAGCATCTTATGTGGCGATTACCCTAAAAATATAGCTAGAAACCTGGCTTTTAAAATGGATGATTTGAACGATGTTTTTCCTCAAGGGGTGCCTGCTAAGCTTTTAAGCCGAAGGCCAGATCTTAAATCGGCAGAATATGCAGTAGTCGCTGCCAATGCAAATACCGGATTATCAAAGGCTGCAATGTATCCGAGTTTAAGTATTACGCCTTCTGTTGGGGTTAACTCTTTCCAGTTTAGCAACTGGTTTGATTTACCAGGTTCGCTGGTGAAAAATATTGGCGGAAACATTGCACAGCCTATTTTTAGAAAGAAAGCATTGAGGACTAGCTATGAAGTGGCTAAATTGGAGCAGGAAAAATCAGTTGAACAGTTTCGTCAATCGATGATGCTTGCGGTAGGAGAGGTTGCTGATGCGATGGTGAAATCCAAATTTGCTGACGAGCGTTTATTCCTCGTAAATGAAAGAAAAGTTGCTTTAGCTAAAGGAGTAAAAAATGCAATGTTATTGTATAAGAACGGTATGTCTACTTATTTAGAAGTGATCGTTGCTCAAAATAATGCCTTGCAAAATGAACTGGATGTGATTGCTATCCAAAAAGAGAAGTGCGATGCCAAGATTGATTTATATCGAGCGCTTGGTGGTGGCGTAGAATAATCTAAATCATAAGTAGCTTATTCCAGCTTTTGTTCTCATGAATGGACAGCGGAGGCGCTATCATGTGGTGCTTTCCCAAGTGTTTGAAAATAAAATATTCTTACCCCAATTTTAGGGGGTAAGAATATTTTTTATTATAGTACCAGTACTTTTGCACTGTGGTTGATGCTTTTGCCCTTTACCTTTAACAGGTAAAGTCCAGAGGCTGGCTTTTTGTTTAATAAAAGAAAGTAGGTGTCATCTTTTGCTTTTATTTGCTCTTGATGAATAAGCTGTCCGCTAAGCGTAAATAAAGAAACCTCCAAATCTTCCTGTTTGCCGTTGTTCAGTTTGATATTGATCTCTCTTGCAATTGGATTGGGAAAGATTTTAATGGCGACATCTTCAGACAGCTTAAACTTCACATTTCTAGTGCCAAAGTCTGTTTTTTTGCCATCTTTATCGTATTGTAACAATCTGTAGTAGTTGTCTCCAAACGCAGGACTATAATCAAATGTCTCATATGCTTTGGCATTAACATTTATTTCCCCTTTAATCTTGGTCAATGAAGTAAAGGTTTTGCCATTAGTAGAACGTTCCACTTCAAAGTAATCGTGGTCTTTTTCGGACAGGGTTTCCCAGGTAAGTTTAACATGGTTGTTCACTGCAGCTGCAGCGAAGTTTTTAACCTCAACGGGTAACGTTACATAACTGTTGATAGCTGTTAACAGTAACATTGATACGTTATTTATCGACTGTGTAACCAGCTTATTAGCGAGATCTATATTATTGTTTGTAGTGGTCACATAACCCGTAGGGTTTTTCTTATAGAGAATAGATAATAAGGATGCAGTATTTCCATTTAGTTCCTCATCTAAGTAGTACAGGCCTATATTACCTGTAAATGTTATAGGACTACTGAATGTGTATACCCGGTTAATACTGTTTCCATTACTACTGCTGACTGCTATACCCGATTTCTCTATTGTTGTACTGCTAATGGTAAGATCGGTAGAGGGCTGCAGTACTAGCCCATCACTACTTACAGTAGTACCGCTCATTATAAATAGGCCGTCTGACCCTGTAGACAGCTGTGCAAATGCGCCATTACCTATGGCTAGGAGCAAAAGCGAATATATGGTCTTTTTATAAAACATCATGGTTTTCTGGTTTAATGATTAATCTATTACGGACTTCCGGCCCTTATTTGCTAATCTGATTGGTCGTCGTGTTCAGCGCTGGATAAGGGATCAGGTTAAGGCCGTCTGTAATCAACTGTATGCCGCCATCAATAACACATCGTCTTTAGTGATATTGTACTTCTGTTAAAGCAGGACAAATTATGCTATTGCAGACGTATGATCGAAATAGATGCGTCGCCAGAAAGCACTGCTGACCCAATTAGACCATAAAACTGTACGCTAAGTGTAGAGCCGGCCGCTACATTTGTAATAATGTTAGAATGAAAATTACTTATCGATATTCCAGGGGATACTACGGAACCTGAAAGGGAAGAACCATTTAGCATAATTCTCGAATTCATCAACAAGGCAGCAGCGGTATTGATATTATAACTAATAAAATACCGACCTGCATTAGCAATGGTAAAAGTGTTATTGGTACCATTAACGGTAATGCCCGAAGTGAAGTTTTGGGCATTTGGGAATGGAATATCGGTCCCGCCTAATATAACGGCAATTACAGAACTAGATGTATTGGCAGCATAGCCACTGGAAAGTGTAACTGCATCAGAACTGGTCACCAA
>NZ_JAELTN010000045.1 GCF_016428855.1 Pedobacter sp. ASV28 | reverse complement strand
CCTCAGCAGTTGCGCAACTTGATCATCAGTCATTGCCTTTTGCTGTTCAGGATTATGCTCTATGAAAAAAGCCAATCGTTCTTTTGCATTAGGAATATGTAACATTAATTCTCTATTTCGGCTTTCTAATAAGTTTTCCTCATAAATCTCTAAAAGCATTTTATAAAGATTAACATCATCCTCGGCCAACTTCTCTGCCCGTAGAAGATTTAAAGCATAGGCTTTTGTTGGTTTAAGCACTTCTATTACCTCAAGAATGCCTTTTTTGGAAAGAAAGCCGGTACTAGGAATTAAGAAACCGCTTTCCAGCATCCATATCGGGTATGACACTTCCCGGTACTCTACAGACCCTTTTAGAAGGCCACTAGATATATAGTAGAGCATGGGAACTGATTGCCATGCACCATTGCCAAACATCCATCCCTTTTTAAACTCGGTTTTGGTGAAAAGCTTTACAAGTACATCAATCGTTGCTTTGGTACCTGTATTGAGTTTTGATAATTTATCTATAAGAGCATTCATATTAAAGAATTGTTAATTACGAGGCAATTAACAACTAAAAAAGGACAGATTTACCTTACAGAATTTCAAAAAAAAATGTCACATATCTTATAAAACGTCTTTTAACGTGCTTGGAAGGCTACTTTTACCTGACAAAAATAAATTTCAAAATGTTCCACTTTTTTGTGATATTTACTATTTACAACACAGTCATCCCGAAATTAACGCATGTTCACAATGGCTGGTTTAAGTGGATATGCCCATATCTATGAAAAAATGAAAGGAACCAGATTTGTTAAATGTCTTCTCACAACTGCGCAACTTTGCCGAATTTTTTGGTGAACTACATAAAAACGGTAATGTAAACGAGGATTTTCTGATCCAAGCGGATTTGCTAAGGTCTAATTGGAAAGGCTTTAGGACAAAACTAGAAAAACGTATAGAGGAACAGGAAACTCCCGAAAAACTTTCTATACTAATTAGGGCCGTTCAGCACAACCTTACTTCATTCTCAAACACTATATATGATCTTTACAGAAGTTACGAGACCAACGATTATGGCGTTGTGCTAAAGGTAATGGAACTTTTCAGGGAGATTGGAGCGGAAGCAAACGAAATTTTGGATTTTCTGTACAGCAATTATCCCGAATACTATGATCTTACTTCGCCGGTTTCTCTATGGAAAATACGTGCCAACACAGAAGCGTATTCAAAGAACAGTTTAATTGTGTGGAATTTAGGAGATAGGAATGTCGAACCCGAATTGGTAGAGATCATAAAAGATCATTTAGGGATATTGTGCGATGCTAATAACGTGAGGGTGAAAAACTGGCAACAGTTCTTTTACATGGAGGTTTTGGCGGATCGTCTGCATTCATTTGTCAGGCTTCCCAAAGATAGCGACGATACCTTTAAGGTTATCAAATTGCTGATCGGTTATGACTTCAATCCACTTTCGTTTTACGAATTCATGCTCGAATACGCTACCCGCAAAGCCGGGCCGGATGGCCCATATGGAGATCAGGAAATGGAATTGCTATCGTTGTTGAGAACAATAGAAAATATCCGGCCAGAATGCAAGTATGGATATAATACAGAGGTACCACCTATTTCACAATCGATCAGCGGTTCCATAAAAAGAGAGCTAAAAATCATTGAGCGAATGAAAGCGGTGCATTTTCCATATCCAGATTCGAAGAAAAATATCATTACGAACTATTACTTCGAGACCAACACTACTTTAGAAGAATTGTTTCTTTTGATAAGGGTGATGCTTTCGGTTGACTTTATAAAAACGAGATTTAAATCAAATTTATACACCTTTATAGAAAGACATATCAGGACTGCCCGAACAAAGAAACCCTCGCCACAATATATGAGAAACATCATCGGCAGGGAGGTTCCAGATAGGGTGGTAAAAAAAATACGGCATTGGCTTGTAATAATGATAAATTATATAGATGCTAATTTTAAAGACCAGATTAAAATTTGGACGTTTGGAGGTTTTGCTATCTGGTTTCAAGAAGATGTAGCATACCTTTTGACTTTAATAGCCTAACGAGTTCGTTAAACCATTCGTAGCAGAAATGATCCATCTTCAAAACCTTTCCCCATCCTAAATCGGTTATTTCCCCAATCGTAATGAAGCCCATTTGTCTTGATTTTTGCTTAAAATATTCGCTTACGCCAAGTGTATCTATGGGCATGGATATTAATTCTTGACCGTCGTTTATATCGTACATACTAAGTGAATAACAGATATAGTGCTCTTTGTGTTCAACCAGAACCAAAACGACATAACTTTCCCACTATGGCGTATTCAATCAATCCAATAGCTCCCGTTTGATTGTTGATGCTAGATTTTTTCAGGCAACATAAATATTGCCAAGATATACTCCCCCTTTGCAATAGCATTTTGCTGATACTACAAATGTAAAAATACTGAACAACAAAAAAAACGTGTAATAAAATGTCATGTAAAAGTTTTGCCAAACTTGATTTTAGGGCTTATTGTGGCACTATGTGACATATTTCCAGTGTCACCCATTGCACTTTTTAAAGAGTGAAGGCATTTTCATTTTGTGGGAAAATTAACCTAAAATCCCTATTATGAATTTATCTTGCAAAATCTTTCATTGGACAGATGAAATCATCCATCCTAAAACTCTTAACAACAGCCAAATTACCAATGATGACCTTTTAAAATTGGAAAACGGTTTTTTGAAACAGCTTAAACAGGACGCAGACCTTGTTTTTTATAGTGGCAATTTTTCCAGAAAGCGAACGTTGGCGCAAGTCAGGCAAATGATAGTTATGAGCAACACCATCTATGGCTATCTTTTTCGGCTATCGCCAACCTGGAAGAGAAAAACCTGCCCACCTCAACTAAGGCAAACCTATCTGCATTTTCTATTTGCCATTGAAAAAATAATCGGAAAGGCCGAACAAATCATACCCGAATTATATATTGAAATCCCCCTTACCAATTATGGACTTTCGTTAAGGAAAATGCAGATCAGGGAAGCTGTTAAAAAGCTCTCCATTGCTTTAAACCATTTGGCTATCGATAAAAGACTTTATGAACTGGTAATACGGGACTTTTATTTATTTATTGGCAAAAAAGAAATTACCAGGTACGAGTATGATTATACGATCAACCTGATCAAAGAAATCGTGAGTTCAAACGTGGCCAATACCTTTGGCTTAATAAAAATGTTGTATCAACATGGATTTAACCCTAAGGGCTTTTTTTCCTACTATGCCAACGAGCTGGACAAAAAACTGATCGGCATTTCCGATCTTCACGACCAGTTGCAGATAGTCATATCCGAACAAGACATTTTTTTTGGCCTGCCAGAAAGCAATCAAAAAATGTTTATTAGCCAATTACCGATTGAAGATCAGTTTAAAATATTTTTATCCCAAAAGGAACGGCACTTAAAAGAAACCATAAATATTCGTAGAGCCCTAAACCTAGAAGAGCAGGGATCTAAACAAAAAAACAGGTTAAAGATATTTCTTTCAGTACCACAGCTAAGCCTGCTCATTAGGCTTTTTATTGAAAAGGGTCTTTTGCCAAAAGAGAACATTGGGGAACTGTTCGCTTTTTTTGCATCACATTTTTCAACTCCCCAGACTTCTTTAATTTCTGCAGAAAGTCTTCGTAAAAAATCTACAGACGTCGAATTTTCAACAGCTCAAAAACTCAAATCCCATATAATAGGGATGCTGAATTGGCTAAACGAAAATTACAATCTTTCCAATTTTAAAGGTTCATAGACTAATCCTTTACCGCTGAACTCCGACAGGGGGTGACCAATTTTCGGTCATCCCCTGTCCCTGTTTTTGCCTTGCCCTGAAGACTTGCTTTGTTCCAGAAATGATAGTTGAACCAACATTAAGGAACTTTTTATGAAGCTGAAGGAACTGTTTAACCTGTTAAAAGATGCAACCGAACAAGGAGCCAATAAAGCCCTTGGAAAAAGCAGATATTTTCAGGAGCAACATATCTGCAAGGCAGAAGCCTACAGGCTTTTTGGCCGGGGCAACATAGATCGATGGATCATTGAAGGGCTGATAAGCCTAAGCAAATCCCAATCGGGTTCCCGTTTATGCTTGGACCGAAAAAAACTCGAAGCGATCGCCGCTTCAAGTAACCGGATAACCTATCTGCCAGTAGCAGAGAGGCAAAACTCTTCATTTCCGAACGGTCTTTGACGTATAGGGATGAAGCATTATCCCGTGAGAAACGGGAAATTTTGCGAAGGTGAGGTTAAAGTATTCATTGTTTTGGCAATCATTGTCATTAAGACTACAATGAATTAAGCACCAATATCCGAAAGCGCATTGGCAGGCCGAGGGAATTATCGTGTATTGTTCCCAAATGGCCCGTATCGTAGGGTACGACGCTGGTAGTCCCGAATTTCAAACCGGCAAAGAGAATTTTTAACGGGTTCGTTGCCCGTTGCCGGTTCAATAGAGCCTGGTTGTCTACCTTAACTATCAGGTCTTAAACCTTCTCAAAAAATAGCTTAATCTCCTTATTCACCGCTTAATCCCAAATTTTAATGAATTCATTAACTGATCATCAGCTGTCGATGCTTTTGCGGGACGCTGCGGAAATGGGTGCTCTGCTTGCCCTAACAAAAGCCGGAAAAATCAGGCCTTATATGAGCAAATCAGAAGCTTTTAGGACTTATGGCCGGAAAAATATCGAAAGATGGATAGACCAGGGCCTAATAACTCCCCGAAAAGACGGCAACCACTCTGCACCCTGGCGCATCGAGCGCATTGAAGCAGAGGCAATCCGAAAAGCTGTTATTGCAATCCTCTACTTGTGAAACTTTTCAAAATAAAAAACTATGAATACAAATTCCCTAGATGCCAGTTCTATTTTAGAACGGGTCACCATTAGCATGCTCTTGGCATGTCTCGGCCACAGGCCGGTCAAGATTACCGGTAATGAAGAAGTGTTTTTTAACATCCTAAGAAATACCGACACCAAGCCTACTTTTATCGTTAATACACAATTGAATGTATGGTATGACAGCTCAACTAAACAAAACGGGAACCTTATCGATTTTTGCCATGCCTATTGGCCAGGGCTAAATGATGCAGAGATCACCGAAAAGATTGCCAAAATCGTTGCCGACTGCCAGGAACGACAAAAAAAAGAAAACCTCTGGAACAATAAAAGAAAAAGAAAAGCGGTAAAACTTCCTTATTACCAGATCGAGGAAACTAAACCGGTCGGTTGCAATATTGAATTAACAGCCTATTTACAAACACAAGGCCTTTGGGAAATAGCCATTGGCCAAATGAAAGAAGTATACTATTACTTCGTTGATGAAAAAGGCAAACGCAAAGACTTTTTCGCAGTCGGATGGCAAAATGAAAATGGAGGCTGGGAAGTCAGGAGCAAGAATTTCTCCGGCTGTTTGGGAAACAAGGGAATGACCTACATCCCCGGTAATAGTACCATGCTTGTTGTTTTCGATGATTTTTATGCCTACCTGAACTGGAAATACACCAACAAGTTGCCAGGCCCAAGCGTATTGATCCTGAACTATCCAGAATTTGCCAGCGTCGCCAACAAACGCGCGTCGAAATTCGAGGACGTAATTTTCTATATCGGAAATTAACGCTTCTTCTCAACAAATGTTCTCAAATCCGAGAACCATCAATCATTAAATTTTATTGCTATGCAGAGCTTCGTAGATGTTTCCACATTGAAGGACATTTCTATTGTCGATTTTTTGGCACGTCTTGGCCACCATCCAATAAGGAAAACAGGTAAGGAACACTTTTATCACAGCATGCTACGGGAAACGAAAAAGAACACACCCTCGTTTGCGGTTTGGGATGCAGGTTGTGTTTGGAAAGATTGGGGCGGAGCCAATGCCACGGGGATATTTAAGGGCGGTATCGTTCAGCTTGGTATGGCTTATTGGCCAGAACTTTCTTTTGTAGAGGTACTCAACAAGATACAGGAAGTGTGCAATATGGATATTTCCCTTATTCCCGAGTATGTTCCACCAAAAACATATGCGCCCGATCCAGAACCCGGCCTTTTCGAGTGGGAACTTGTCAAAACAAGCGAACTCGGCAATAATTACGTACTTGGAAAGTATCTGCGGGAAAGGGGGATTTTTGAAGAAGCCAAGAGCCAGGGCGTAAAGGAAGTCTATTACAAAAGAAAAAATTCCGAATACCCATCTATATTTTATGCAATTGCATGGCAGAACGAGCTTGGTTCGTGGGAGTACGCCAATCCCAAGGGCTTTAAGAGTTGCATAGGCCCCAAAGGAGTTTCAATAATACCAGGTGATAAAGATCATGTTGCCGTTTTCGAGGGCTTTATGGACTTTCTGACCTGGCGAAAACTACATCGGGAGACCCCAACGGTCATTGTCTTAAATGCCGTAACATTATTGGGCCGTGCAATCGACCGGATCAAGGAATTTCCAATCGTTGATGTTTACTTCGACAATGATGATACAGGCAGAAATTATACAGCGGGCCTATTGAAAATGGTTCCACAAGCCGTTGACCGAGCCTATCTGTATAATGGTTTTAACGATTATAACGATCTGTTGAAAGCGGAGCTGGCCAGGCAGGGAAATTCAATCGAGGCTGGCCAGCTTGGTACCATTCAGGAACTGCCATACCCAAAGCGATAGGAATAAGCAAACAACCCTTTATCTAACTCTTTAGCTATTTCAATATTTAATGCAATGTATATCCGACTATTAATATATGCCATTATATATGCCCCTATCTATCCATATATATGGATAGAGGCATTAACAACACAGCAAATATACTTCTATCTAATGGTATGGATATGCTGTTATCAACTTATCCCAATACCTGTATATCTGCTTATGTATATAGCCTGTTATCTAATAAATGTATATCTGTCTATCTGAATATTGGTTTATCCGAACAATTTATAAACAGATGGTGCTATATCCAGATATTTTATGCCCGACTATACCCAAATCCCGGAATTGCCCCGTTTTTTATCCCATAGGCATATGAACCTTTTTTGTTTTGTAGTCGGCAAGTTGTGTTTTTGTACGTACAGCCCGCCTTCGGCTGGGCTTCCCATACAAAAACTAACTTGCCTTAACCCGGCTAACCCCTTTGGGGAAAGCAGGGTTAAGGAAGAAAAAAGGTCGCAACTCCCTTTTTTCCGGCAAAGCGTTCCCCTCATTGAGACTACAAAAACCTAATTCTATTATAGTAAACCCTTAAAACAAAAAAATATGTAACAATCCATCTTTTATGGCCCAGGCCATCCGACAATCAATTTACCCAACGCTCTTTCGATCGGTTCAGTTGTAAACAACCAATTTCAAATTACAGCTTATGTTACTTAGACACGGAAGTTTGTTTTCCGGCATCGGCGGTTTCGACATCGCCGCTACCTGGGTGGGCTGGCAAAATGTTTTTTCCTGTGAGAAAAATACATTCTGCAAAGCACTGCTCGAATATTATTGGCCAAATGTATATCACTATGACGACATTTTTAATTTCACGGCAACTAAGTTTAGAGGACTTGTTGACATTATCAGCGGAGGGTTCCCCTGCCAACCTTTTAGTCAGGCAGGCAGGCGAAAAGGCAAAACAGATGATCGCTATCTCTTCCCGGAGGCTTGCCGAATTATCAGGGAAACACGGCCCAAGTGGATTGTTCTTGAAAATGTTGCTGGACTGTTCAGCATTCTCGAACCAGACAGTTTATCTGAAATGGAAATCAAAGCGGTTGAGCTATTTTGTCAGGACGATGACCAAAAAACTAACAGCACCATTGTTAAGCTCCAACGAAGAGTTATCGGAAGCATCATTTCGGAAATTATCGACGCAGGATATGTATTACCCCAGCTTGAAGACGGCACTCCAGTCATTCTGTGTATTCCGGCTGCTGCCGTCAACGCCCCGCATCAAAGGGATCGTGTGTGGTTTGTTGCCCACGCCGACGGCAACAGAGATCAGCAACAAAGGAACCACGGTCGAGCAGGTTCAGGACGGGCGTTCGCTGTCGGACAGAAAGAACGAAAAAGGGAACGGAGGCCAAGTATCATTGACGGATTTTCTAATCTATTATACCCTAAAGGCACCATCAATACCGCCACTTCAGGAACAGGAAAATATGCAAGCCTCGATTTTAAAACGGCTGATAAAAGTGCTTCCGAACCTAAAACAGATTGGCAAGACAAAATTCCCGGCTGGCAAGAGTGGCCAACTCAACCCCCGTTTTGTGGCGGAAATGATGGGCTTCCCACCGAACTGGACGGAATTACCTTTTCAGTTTGGCGAACAGAAAGCGTCAAGGCATACGGCAATGCAATAGTTCCGCAGGTTGCATTGGAACTTTTTCGGGTTATCGATGAGGTTGAACAGCTTTTCCATCAAACAAATTAATGCAAGAGTATGGCCTTCGGCGACATTCCCAACCGTAAAACAAGAAGATTTGAGCTAAGGCTAAGCGATCAAGAACTAAAAGAGTTCCTGGCTCTTGAAAAATCATTAGGCATAAGCAGGGCAGACATCGTTAGGATAAGGGTTCTGAAAAACTCTGCAAAAATGCTTGTAAATGCCAAAGACCTGCTGAAACATCTCGACCTTATCGGAACCGAGCTTGGAAGGTCTGGCAACAATATCAACCAGCTGGCCAAACATGCCAACACACTACAAAAGCATGGCCAGCTGGCCCCTGGTATTGCCACTGATTTTAATGCGCTTTTTTCCGAATATATAAGGCTTCAAAATGAACTTGAAAAATTAATCAGACAGCTGTTAAGGCAAATGAAAGGTTAGGAATGATAGTAAAAATACTTAATAAAAGCGAGACGTTCAAAGGGGTAACCTACAATACCAATAAAATGGAAATGGATAAGGGCGAGCTGATGAAAGTCGAGAACTTCGGAGCATTGCAGGGCATTGAACATTTAAGGCCAAAAGATTACATCAATTATCTTGAAGCTCGTTCGGCATCATCAGCCAGGATCAAGTACCCTCAGTTCCATGCGGTTATTTCATGCAAAGGAAAATCCCATACAAAAGAACAACTTACACAGCTTGCAACAGATTGGCTAAAGGGAATGGGTTACGAAAAACAGCCATATCTGTTGGTATTCCACAAGGATACCAATAATAATCATATCCACATCGTATCTACCCGAGTTGACCAAAACGGCAAAAAAATCAGCGATAGCTATGAGAAGTTAAGGGCCTATCAGGTGCTTAACAAGATAATGGGCCTCGATGAAAAGCAAAAAACAGATAACGAGATAAATAAGGCGCTAGCCTATAACTTCTCAACAAGGGCGCAATTTATGATGCTTTTGGAATGCCAGGGATATTCCCTACAGCTCGAAAACGACAAATACATTGTTTCCAAATATGGAACCAGACAGGGAGCTATCGATCTTCAAACGATTGATGCCCGAAGAAAATTGTACACAAAGGATATTAACCGCCTTGCGCAATTGCGTGCAATAATCGAAAAGTACAAAAAAACCCATAGCCCTGCAATCCTGCCAATTTCTACAGCCTTGCCCGAGGGCAGGCAGAGCAAGCCAACGGGCTATACTTCTGATCTTGCCGAGGTATTGGCATCGAAGTTTGGCGTACAGATACTTTTTCACGGCAAGCCCGGACTGCCACCATATGGCTATACGGTTATTGACCATTCCATGAAAACAGTTTACAAGGGCAAAGAACTGATGCCATTGGAAAACCTGATTGGAATGCCAAAAGATTTGACCAGCCAGGTCGAAGAGCCGTCAGCCGATTTTTCACGAGCAGACCAAGGCATTGTGATAGGCGAAGCCGAATCGCCTACTGGTAAAGGCGAACTTTTTATTCAACCCGATACAACTGCAGGGGTTCCCAATATAGAAGATACCACTTTCTTCCTGCCAGAAATAAATCTGGATTTGGCAGATGACATCGACGACGAAGCCATACTCGGCCGTAATCGCCAACGCAAGCGCAAAGCAAGAACAAACACCAGATAGCTACATAGCATTTTTCCGACGACAATTATTAATGAAACGCGTATTTAACCTTTCTGGCGGGAAGACTTCCGCCTATATGACCATTTCCGAAAAACCCAATTCCGATGACATCGTACTTTTTACAGATACAGGCAGAGAGCACCCTTTAACGTATAAATTTCTTGATGACATTGAAAAAAACGAAGGCTTCAAGATACATCGGGCAACCTATGTACATCGCCGAAGCCCGAACAAAACAGGGTTCGATGCGATGACCCATTGGAAAAGCTACCTGCCTAACCGGGTAAGAAGGATATGTACTGCCGAGCTAAAGATAAATACAGCCCGGAGGTACCTCAAGCCCTTCGTCGGAAGGCGCTTCGAGCAATATATAGGTTTCAGGTATGATGAACCCGAGCGGGTAAAAAAGTTCCGTAGTACCTACAAGAATACAGTTACACGTTTTCCGCTTTACGATAAAAAGATAACCAAGCCAATGATAGACCACTATTGGGGTTCCAAGCCCTACACGCTTGAAATCCCCTCTATTTTGGGAAATTGTGACCTATGTTTTTTAAAGGGCAAAAACAACCTCATAAAAATCATGGCCAAGTACCCGGAACTAGCGGATAAATGGATCGAGGATGAACGCAGATCTGCACAGATCAGAGGCAAAAAAGGGGGTACTTTTTTTAAGGATACTACCTATGAGGAACTTCTTAAGGTAGCCAAATCGCAGTTGACGCTATTTGACCTTGAAGAAGCATTGCCTGCCTATTCCTGTTCATGTACTACCTAGCAACTCTCAACAATATAACTCTACAACCCAATTACAGCACGATTATGTTAATATTGATAGGCAACCAAAAAGGGGGTGCGGGCAAAAGTACTATAACATTACTTTTGGCAAATTACCTCGCCCTGGTAAAAAAAAGGAAAGTAACGGTATTGGATATGGATTACCAGCAATCCATATCATCTAAAGCCGAAAAAGCAAAAATTTTAGAAAACGAGCCACTTTATGAGGTGGTTCCTGCCGATCTAAGACACTTTCCCGCCCTTCATTCATCTTTATCGAAAAGAGCCAATGAAATTGTAATTGTAGATCTCCCCGGTAAAATGGACGATGATGGGCTTTTGCCCATTTTCATCGCTGGCGATGTCATAATCTGTCCATTCGCCTATGATGAATTTTCCGTTGACAGTACCATTCTTTTTGCTATGGTATTAAGAAAGGTGAATGAGAGGGCACCATTTATCTTTATCCCAAACCGTATTAAGAATACGGTCAGGTACGAAACAAAGTCCGAAATCGAGAAAGTTATTAGGCGTTTTGGCCTCATTTCAGCAGGATTTGCAGATCGTGTAGACTTTCAGCGCATCAGCACCTTTCATACACCGCTGATCCTTATGCCCATCGTACTCCCGGTTCTCGACCTGATCTATGATCAGTTTCTAAATGGGGAGGAAAACGTATGAGCCAAATCAAATCCCTTGCGGACGAACTAAGGGAAACCATCAAGAAAGATGGCCAGTCCAAGCCTAAAGTACGGCCAGCCCATAAAGGCAAGCAGGAAGAAAAAGCTGAAAATACTGTTGGCCCAACACTCGAAAGGCTTTTTGATGATATTTTGGCTTTCGAACTTGATGGAAATGAAAAGCTCCTGATCCGCCTGAACGACAAAACCGTTTTTCTCCTCAAACAGCTAAAAATCGCCAAGTCCATTGATATGAACAAAATTATAGCCTACAGCCTGCAGGACTTTCTGAACCGGCATCCCGAACTAATACAATACGTCAAACAAAACATCAAAACAATCGAGTTATGAACTGGACACAATTTTTGCTAGGCCTTTCGGCCCTCTACCTTGTTTATTATTTTTTTAACATCCTATTTGACCTCTTTAAACCAAAGCCCGGCCAATCAACAGGCCCGGGCGCAGAAGAAATTACTTTTTACGAAGAAAACCTGCCCGAAACAGTCTATGCCGAAGAAAATGGCAAAGAGGAAATTGCACAAACCATCCCCGTAGAACGTCAGGCCATATCTTCGGGAGTTCTGCAGGCCACTGGGGGAATAAACCTAAAGCAACTTTTTTCTTTGGCTCAATCCGATCTGATCGAATATACGAAAGCCATTCCTTACTAAAATTCCATGAAGTTCAAGCATTTCCTATCAAAGACAACTCCGGTTGTCTTTTTTTTTGTCCTGCCATTTTTGGCTTCGGGCCAATCGCCCCCGGGTATAGGCGAGTTCTATAGCGCCAGTAGGGAAGTCAGCCGTTGGTACTTCAGCCTTTCGGACCTGGTGCTGGTACTCGGCGCAATCAGCGGAATGCTTGGAGGGCTTCGGGTCTATTCCAACTGGCAATCCGGCAAGCACCATATAGATGCCCAGGTTATGGGCTGGTTTTTTTCCTGCCTTTTTCTTTCCATGCTGGGCGCAGTTCTTAAAGCCCTTTTCGGGGTGCACTAATCAACAAAACCAATTTTTCACTTTTTAATTTCTTGACTATGACAGTAAAGACCAAAAAACTGTTTGCTTTTGCCGTGCTTTCCATGCTGACGCAATCCTCTTTTGCCCAAGGTGGCGGTTCGACAGGGATCAACGCCGCTACATCGTCACTGACCAGTTATGTTGACCCTGTATCAACCCTGATCCTTGCCATTGGAGCAGTGGTGGGACTGATCGGCGGTGTGCGAGTATACATCAAATGGAATGCGGGCGACCAGGACATCAACAAGGAGCTTATGAGCTGGGGCGGTTCCTGCCTTTTCCTTGTACTTGTTTCGGTAGTTATCAAAGCATTTTTCGGGGTTTAATGGCTACCGGGTATCCAATTTATAAGGGGCTTCAAAAGCCCCTTATCTACCGTGGCTTTAAGGGCAAATTTATCTATTGGGGCATTGGCTCCCTGGTGGGTGGCCTGCTGACAGGTGGCCTTGTAGGTGCTCTCACAAGCATGTACCTGGGCGGTTTCCTGACTATCATCCTGATCTGCGGTGGGCTCGGCTATACATTCTACCGCCAAAAAGACGGGCTCCATGCCAAAAAAAGGCATCACGGGGTCATTGTCCATCCTGTAAACCTAAAAATCACTTATGCAAAAAGAAAGAAAGACGGCATTTCAGATGCCATATGCAGGCATTGATGACTATAATGGCCTGCAACTTCTATATGGTGACCGGGGCGACTTCTCTGCCATATTGCACATTACCAACCCTGTACTGCAATACTCTGCCGACCCTGATAGCTATATGGTATACCAGGGCGTACTGCTGAATATCATCAAGGTATTGGGCGAAGGCCACATCGTGCAAAAACAGGATGTATTTATCCGCAAAAAATATAGGCCAGTGCCCGCTGAAGAATTTCTACAACAAAAATACCATCAGCACTTTGAAGGCCGGGAATACACCGAGATCAATACCTACCTAGTTATAACCCGGCAGATCAAACGGGGCGCGTTTTACACTTTCGACAAGAAAGTCCTTGCTGATTTTTCCCATAGCATGGATAAGCTTTTCGACCTTTTGGCAAACGCTGGATTTAGCCCATCGTACCTATCGGAAGCCGAAATCAACCGGTATATAACAAAGGTACTAAGTATGGAATTTGCACTCCCGAATATTACCCTAAACAATATTCAAAGTACCGACCGGCAGTTGAATATGGGCAACTTGGCAATCAGGTGCCTAAGCATGGTCAATACCGATTCCGTCGATCTGCCAGAAAAAGTTTCTCCCTACACCGAAAAGCAGGAGAGCAAGGGAATGAAGGACTTCCCGGTCGATAACCTATCATTTCTGCACCAGGTTCCCGGCTATAAAGTCATAATATACAACCAGCTATTGGAAATTCCATCCCAACAGGCCATTTTGAATAAACTTGAACTCAAGCGCAAACGGCATTCGGGTGTACCAGACCCTGCCAATCTGATCTGTGTCGAAGATATAGACCTTTTGCTTGTCGATGTTGCCAGGGAAAACCAATTGCTCGTCAATGCGCATTATTCGATGATAATCTGTGCTGAACAGGAAAATATCGGCAGAGCGGTAAACTATATCGAAGCCGCCCTTTTTCAGCAGGGCATTATTCCGTCCAGGAACGCATACAACCAGCTTGAACTGTTCCGTTGTGCATTGCCTGGCAATGGCGTAGAACTAAAAAAATACGACTGGTTTTTGACTACTGCGGACGCTGCGCTATGCCTGTTTTTCAAAGAGGCACTTCTAAGGGATGAACCATCTGATTTTCTGATCCGCTTTACCGACAGGCAGGGCGTGCCTGTAGCGATAGACCTATCGGATTTGCCACTTCGCACGGGTCGCATAAATGCGAGAAACCGTTTTTGTTTGGGCCCTTCGGGTGGAGGAAAGTCGTATCTTATCAATGCGCTCGTAGAGCAGTATATGCTTTACAATATGGATGTTGTCATTGTAGATACCGGCCATTCCTATTCAGGCCTTTGTTCTTATTACAAGGGAAAATACATTACCTGGTCGGATAGCAGGCCGATTACGATGAACCCTTTCGCCATTGCCGAAAGCGAGTACAACATCGAGAAGAAAGATTTTTTATGTACGCTGGTCAGCCTATTATGGAAGGGTGCCGAAGGCACTATTAGTACGGTAGAAAGGGACGTTATCTCAAATGTCATTTCGGCCTATTATAGCCAGTACTTTGATGGCGAAAACGATCAAAAGAATAGAATCGAGGAATTGGGCTTTAATTCGTTCTATGAGTTTGCACTAAAAAAAATACCTGAAATCAAAGCGGAGGAAAAGATACCCTTTGAGCTGGACGAGTTTCGATATGTGCTAAAGAAGTTTTACAGGGGCGGTGAATTTGAAACGATCCTGAACGAAGCGACTGACCAATCCCTGTTTTCAGAACGCTTTATCGTCTATGAAATCGACAACTTAAAGGAAAACAAGGTTCTGTTTCCCATAGTTACGCTTGCGATAATGGACGTATTCATCCAAAAAATGCGTCATCGATCTTCACAGCGAAAGGCGCTGATCATTGAAGAGGCATGGAAGGCAATCGCATCCCCATTGATGGCAGGCTATATATTGTACCTCTACAAAACAGTCAGGAAGTTTTGGGGCGAGGCAATCGTAGTTACGCAGGAACTAGCAGACATCCTCGGCAATTCGGTAGTCAAAGACAGTATAATCAGTAATTCGGATACAATTTTCTTGTTGGATCAAAGCAAATTCAAAGAAAACTACGGGGAGATCGCAAAACTTCTATCAATTACCGAAACCGAGCAGAAGAAAATATTTACCATTAACAACCTCGACAACAAAGACAACAGAGGCCGTTTCAAAGAAGTGTATATCCGCCGGGGTTCTACTGGCGAGGTCTACGGTGTTGAAACTTCGATTTATCAATACCTTACCTATACAACCGAAAAGCCCGAGAAAAGCGCTGTCGAGCTATATGCAAAAGCCAATGGAAGCTATCAGCAAGGGCTTGAAGCATTTGTTTCCGATTTTGAAAAAAGCGGGCTGGCGCTTGGTGCATTTGTCCGCGAGGTCAACACCAACGGAGTGCAAAGCCCATTGTCAACCGAATATTTTAAACCTGATTTTACATGAAAACAATACTTTTGATTGCGGGGCTCTATCTTTTTGTTTGCCCGGTATTCGCACAGATTTACTTTGACCCTGCAACCGCAGGTGCAATGGCCGCCCATTCGGGAGTTATTAACGGCCAGTTAAACAGAACAAATGACAACTTAACCCTGATCCAACGGGGACAGTTGGCCGTAACAGGCCAATTGGTCATTGTCAATGATCTTCAACAACAGATTTATAGGGGCCTTAGCGAGGTTTCATCGGCAGTTCGCTCATTGCTGGCAATAGAGGACATTGCCGAAATATCCGTAGATATTGTAACTGATGTAAACAAGGCTGTTACTTTGGCGCAGGCCAATCCGCTTTTGCTTTTGTTTGCAGAAAACGGAGCAAGGGAATTTAAGCGCCGGGGTACAGCCCTGGCTGTTGAAGTGGGTTCGTTCGTCCTGCAGGGCGGGCTCAACAACCTCATGGATAGCGGAGAAAGGGCAAAGCTCCTCAATCGTATAAGAACCGAACTTATGATATTACGGGGCGTAGCCTATGGAATGCAGAGGACAATGTATTGGGCCAGACAAAGAGGCATCCTAAATTCCCTTAACCCATATGCAGGGTTTATCAATATCGACAAACAGATCGCTGACGATATTATCAGAAACGCCAAATATTTAAAGCAATGAAAAAGTTAATGTTACTGGCCTGCCTGTTTGTTGGTGCCAATATAAATGCCTTTTCTCAATTGAACGTCGAGCTGTTGCACCAGCTTGTAGCAGAAAGCAAAAGCGAGCATAGCAGGCAGAATGAGGCAAGGAACAGGCAGGCCGTTGCCTCTGCTCACGAAGAGGTAAACAAAACCCAAATGGGGAAACTAAGGGCCAAGTATCGCGAACTGCAAAGCCGTTTCCATACCGTTGGCCTGGCGATAGACCTTGCACAGATTGGTTTAGAAGCAAGCCCCCTGCTATCCGAAATCATCAGACAGCAGGGCATAATCTACAACGTGGCCAAAGACAATCCCCTGCTAATTGCCATTGCCGTACAGACCGAAATCGATCTTGTAGACCGGGCGAGAATGCTTGGCAATTACATTGCCGGTATAGCATTGAGCATCGGCGAGATCAACCAAATGAAGGCAAGCGACCGGAAAATTCTTTTCTCCCATGCACTCACAGAACTTCGGCTGATCGAAGGGGCAAGCAAAGGGCTGGCTATCTGTATGCAACAGGCGAACTATAAAAGATCAATCGATCCGTTCAAAAACTTTATCGAGAAAGATAAACAGCTGGTCGATGATATAATCAGAAATGCAAAAATCCTAAAAGGCCCGAACTGATGAGACAGATCATATTTATTGCAATGTTTTTATCGGTAGCCGGAACAAGCATTGCGCTTGGCCAGCGGATCGTTTTTGACAGAAACCATTTCAGCATTGTCAACGAGAATGGGGCGGTGCGTCTTGGGGCTGAAAACACCCATAATAGTTATTTGAATACCATAAACAGCAGACTGGAAGATATTAACCTGAATATCGGTGCTGTTGTTGTAGTCCAAACCCTTATCCGAAATTCGCTTGTGCAGGTTAACCATGCGCTCAAAAGTGGGATTGCCTTAACACAGATTGCGGAGATAAGCGGTGAAATCATACGGGAAAGCAATGCGATGATCTCCATTGCCCAGGCAGACCCCTATCTGTTGCTTTTTGCCGAGGATGTAGCCCGCCAAATGAAGAGCAGGGGGATAAACCTGGTAAGCGAAGTTTCCGGGTTTGTTTTGCGGGAGGGAAACAATATCCTTATGGACTATGAAAAGCGCGAAGCATTGTTGCGCAAAATAACACTCGAATTAAAAGTCATAAGGGCGCTTTGCTTCAGCATGGCCAAGTCCATGTATTGGGCCAAAATGAACGGAGTGCTGAAAACCGCCAATCCGTTTCGGGACTTCATTAACCAAGACCTGCGAATTTCAGGTGAAATCATAGACAACATAAAACATTTAAAAAACTAAAAAATGAAAAAGCAAGTTTTAGCCATTCTATTTATCAGCATGTTTTTCCAATCATTTGGCCAGCGCCCGATCAGGGATAAACATATCACCAATCAGCAGGAGCGCATGGTATTTAAGCAGTGGGACAGAAAAAAGTTCACGCCAACAAGTGGTTTTTTGGGGCTTAATCCCGAATACTGGCTTACCTGGGCATGGCATCCCGACTACCCAAAAAAAGATTTGCGCCCTCTTGGTCCCGTTGGCCCCCAAACTCAACGCCTTGCCCTGGTCGCCGCAATGCAGGGGTCTACCAACGGATATAAACTACATTCCGATACATTAAAAAATACCGCAGTAACAGAGGCGGTAAACTATTCTGCTGTTTTCAGTACGGTAGATCCTTTGTGGCAACTTTACTACAGACATGAGTTTGAACCGCTACTAAGCCAGCAGGGAAACGACTTGCTTAACGGTATCCCTGCAAAGGAAAGGGATTATTTAGTGCGTACAGGGGTTTATGATTGGTACCGAGAAGAAGCCTCGGGTATCCGGGAAAGGCTTGAAGGCGCACAAAATGCGACAATGGACAGGGGGGCTAGGATAATTGCCTACCACCGTCTTTTCTTGGAATACCGAAAACTTTCGGCATCCTGGGAGGCCAAACGCCAATATGCCCGCAAATTCCTGGGCCTGAACGAAACTGCATCAAGGATCAGATCAAGGGAACAACCAATCATACCTGGCAACGGCTATCGAACAGACAAACAAATAGCCGATGATATTTTGGCAAAATCAAAACTTTAAACACAAAAATGAACGCAACAACTTTGATAACCGGCACAGCCGGTTTTTTTGTGCAATCAGGTTCAGGCAGTGTGCCGGACAACTTTAAAAAGACCTTTAATTTTTTGCAGGGCAATGGGGTCTACGAAGAGGGTATGATGCACTTTCTAACAAAAATGAAAAACACTATTTGGACACATTATGATGCCTTTATTGCCGATGCCCAGGCACTGTCCGCCATATTCATGCTGATTTTTTTTGCCATTAAATCCTATGAAATGATGTCAGGCGACAAAAAAATGGAAGTGATGCCCCTGCTTCGACCATTTGGCCTGATAATGATAATTCTATGGTGGTCAGCTTTTACCCGAACCGTCGCCTTTCCAACCAATATTATTGCAAACAAGACCGAGGCCATGTTTAATAGTAGCCAAATCCAGATTAACAACCTAAGGATGGAAAGGGCACAATTGATGGTTCAGGTAGCCGATCAACTGCTTACCGTTCAGGCCCAAACGGAAACGGCCAAGCAGGAGGCCGATACGTGGTACGAAAATGCCTGGGAAAGTGTAAAATCCAGCGTAAAAGAAGGATTTGCCGAAGTTTGGAACCCAATTGTCGAGCTTCGGAACCGTATGCAGGTTGGCTTTCAGCTTTTGGTTACTTCACTTCTCGAAACGCTGGCACTTTGGTTCCTGCGTATTTGTGTTTACGTTATTTTCATCATCCAGATTATATTTTCGACAATCCTGATCATATTGGGGCCGTTTTCAGTTGCCATCAGCATTATTCCCGCGTTTAGGGACAGTTTTAGTACATGGGTCGCACGTTTTATTTCGGTTAACCTTTATGCCGGTATAGGATACCTGGTACTTTATGTAGCGTCGTTGTTCCAGCACTTTGCCCTGGAAGCCGAGATCAGCAGGTATAAAGAATTGGTAGAGACTTCCGGCGAAAGCCTCGAAAAATTGGGATGGTTTGCAAGTAACGGGGTGCTTTCGTTCGGAATGGTTATCGGAACATTTCTAATCGGGGGCCTGACCATGCTAACAGTACCTAGCATCAGTACTTGGATCGTATCCACATCGGGCATCAGCTCTGCTACTTCAACAATGGGCCGAGGCGCCACCAATTTATCCAGGATGATAACTAGAATGATGAAATAATGATTATCAGAAACATTGAAACCAAAATCCGCCTGGCTACTTTTCTTTCTGCAGGTAGCTTTATCCTAACGGCTGTTATTGTTCTAATAGTAACGTTTTTTGCCTACAGGCAAGTTGCAGAAGCAAGGAAGAACATTTATGTACTCGATGCCAACAGCGTTCCGTTGCTTGCTAGGCAGACGAGTGTCCAGCTTAACCGGGGTGCAGAATACCGCTCGCACATCAATCTATTTCATGGGCTATTCTTTTCGCTGAGCCCTGATGACAAGTTTATCGAATATCAGATGAAAAGGGCCATGTACCTTATTGACGAAAGTGGTGCGCTCCAATACAATAATCTAAAGGAGAAGGGCTTTTTCAATTCGATACTTTCATCTAGCGCGGTACTGACCATTCAGACCGATAGCATCGTAGTCGATGAAGCTCGAAAGTATTTTCGTTATTACGGGAAACAAAAAATTGACCGAAGAAGTTCGGCAATCATACGATCTCTTGTTACAGAAGGTTACCTCAAAGACCTTGATATACGATCCGACAATAATCCCCACGCAGTGCTGATTACGCGTTGGAAAACATTGGAAAACAAAGACCTCGAAAATGTTCAGAAAAACTCATTTTAAACCTAAAAAAGCTCTTTTTGGCGAGATAGCAAAAGAGTTTGCAACCTATTTTTCCCGCTTTGGCAATTGGTTCGCCTGTATCTGCGCACGGTATCCCAAACCGATATTTTCGGGCATGCTTGCCTGCATGCTGGTTTCGGGAGTGCTTGCCTTTACAGTAATGCGGGTAAAAAGGGAGAAGCCAGTGCTTGCGCCAACAAACGCAACATCGCCCGTAGCCGACGGGTTTGGGCAAATAATGGATGCGGGGCAGTCTTTAAAAAGTGTGCTGGCCCTGCAAAACCAGGTCAATACCATATTGCATAAGGATAGTCTTACCGGCGCAGATAGCGCAATGGTAAAGGATGCTATTATGCAATTGGAGGCCATCCATAAACAGTTAAACGTAAAGTAAACCGAAAAGTTATGAGAATTGATATTAAGAAACCGCGCTATATGGTTCCGCTCATATTGTTTCCCTTTCTATGCCTGCTTTTTTACTCGTGGAAAAGCAGTTTTGGGAAAGAAGCGCCAATAACAGAAAAAGGCAACGCATTGCAGGAGAATTTGGCGGATGTTTCAGATGGCGTAAAAAAGAAGGGAATTGAAGACAAGCTCGATGCCTATCGCAAGCAGTTTAAAGATGCTGATGGTTATACGGCCGTTGGCGGAATTGGAGAAGAGCAGGCCATAAGGCAACAAATGCCAGATCTGTACAACCAGAGAGAAAAGCGTATGCTAGACAGTATTGACAGCGAAATGAAGAGGAAGTTTGGCACCGCAAGTGTTTCCACTCAAAGGCCAAAGACTTCTTTTTCCGATGCTATACCCAAAAGAAACAATACGAATGGCTACGATGCAGATCGCGATTTGGCAGTTGCGCTTTCAAAATTAAAACAACAACAGTCGTCTTCAAATGGTAATGGCCATGCCCAGCCTGGCGGTTCAGCTCAAACCGACCCTATGAAAATATTCCGTGAACAAATGGCCCTGATCGACAGTATGGGAAAAGCCAACGATCCCGAATACAAGGCTGAACAGGAAAAAAACAAGGCAATGGCCTTGGCAGAGCATGAGCGGAAGAGCCAAAAAAAGCTAAAGGTTTCCAAAAGCCCTATTTCTGCAGAATATTTTAATACAATCTTGCCGGCCACAGAAGAAAGCCCCATTAGGGCCATAGTAGATCAGAGCATTACTGGCTATTCAGGTTCACGGCTTCGCATAAGATTACTCGATGACATTAACGCTGGCAAGTTTCTCATAAAAAAAGGAACATATTTATATGCGCAAATCTCGGGCTTTACAAGCCAAAGGGTAAATCTGATGATCAGTTCCATTTTTTACAACAATAACATATTACCTGTGAGGCTTGAAGTATACGACAATGACGGTTTGCCCGGTCTTTATGTTCCGGCATCCGCCTTTAGGGAGTTCACAAAAGTGCTGGGCACAGATGCAAGTCAGGGAATGACCATCCAGCAACAGGCAGAAAACAACAATCAGCTTGTTATGAGCATGCTCCAAAAGATGTTCCAGTCAACCACTACTGCCGTTGGAAAGCTCATTCGGAGCAATAAGGCCAAGCTGAAATACGATACCCAGGTCTACCTGATCGATCCAGAAGAACTAAAACAGAAACAAAATTCATACTAAACATAATCCGTTATGAAGAGATTCATCGTCTTTTTGATGGCCGTACTATGCTTCGGCCAATTGCTTTTTGCCCAGCAGTCAGCGGGAACCAAAAGTACATCGCTACCCGATATTTTTATCACTGGAAGCAATTCCATACATTTTATTTCTCCGGAGAATATCCAGTATGTAGATATTACTTCCCATGCAGTTGCAGGCGATCTGCCCTTAAAAAATCTGCTCAGGCTAAAAATGAAGCCTGATACCATCCAAGCCTTTAAATCGGCTGGTGAATACCTTGGCATCGTGACCATTGTAGGAGAAAGTTTTATTGCACAGTACAACCTGCATTTTATTGATAACCCTACCTTTCCGTTTTTGGCGCAGATCAATATTTTGCCTGAACATTCCAGGCCTTTGGATATTCCCGGCATGAGCTTGACATCAAAAGAAATGCAAGCCTATGCAGTGCGAATGATGGAAGCGAAAATTGGCCGACCAAAAAGGAGTGCGAAAGACTTTGGCATTCAAGCAAGATTGAACAATGTTTTTACTGCCGGAGATTATGTTTTCCTTGACATAAGCTATTTCAATGATACTAATCTTTCTTATCAGATTGACGAACAGCGCTTCAAGATTGATGATAAGAAAATTACCAAAGCGACAAACGTCCAATCGGTAGAAGTCAAACCCGTATGGCAACTTTACAATATTCAGAGCTTCAAAAAGCATTACAGGAATATTTATGTAATTAAAAAGGCCACATTCCCAGGGAACAAGGTAATGAACATCGAACTTACGGAAAAACAACTTTCAGGCAGGATGCTAACCCTCAAACTGAAGTATGGCGATATTCTACGGGCCGACAGCTTTTAAAAAGGCATCTTTTACAATTAACCGCTAGAGACCTAGCGGTTTTTTTATGCCCTTTAGTCGAGATCGAACCAAAAACAATTTCTTTATGGAAGAAACAAAAGAACAGCAGAGCCTGCACAGGTTTCTACAGTTTGGTATCTATTTGTCCGTGCTTATCGAAATTTTCGTGTTTTTCTATGCTGAAAAGCTGTTTGGGGATATGCCCAACGACAAGTTTGGATTGCAGTTTTTTGCGGTAAAACTTACAAGGATACCAATTTATCACCAGTTGCTTTATAGCAAGCTGTTTACCCTTGCCCTGATCTGCTTAGTTTCAGTTGGTACCCTCAGCCGGAAAAAGAAAGACCTTAATCCAAAGAACCATATTGTTTACCCTTTGGCACTTGGGCTGTTGATTTTCTTTTCCGGCACTTGGTTCCAGGGCAGGCAACAAGGGCCTGTATTGATGAATGCCAATTGGTATGACCTGGCCTATATTGCCAGTGCCTTTTTAGGTACGTTACTGATCCACGTAGCGATGGACAACGTTTCAAAAATGATCAGTTCTAAACTTGGCAAAGACAAATGGAACATCGAAGGCGAGGCATTCATGCAACCTGTAAAGCCCATTGTTTCGCCCTATTCTGTAAACATACCCATGCTCTTTTATTATAAGAACAAGGTTCGTAATGGATTTATTACGTTGTCCAATTTGTTCAGGGGACTTTTGCTGGTTTCCGTGCCTGGGGGTGGGAAGACATTTTCGGTAATCATACCGATTATCAAGCAGTTTCTGGCCAAATCTTTTACCATGTGCATATATGATATTAAGTATCCCGACCTTGCAAAGGTAGCCTACCATCATTATTTGCTAGCCAAACAGCAGGGACGGTGCGCCAATTACGGGTTTAATGTACTTAATCTGAACGATCCCGAAAAAAGCAGAAGGGCAAACCCTTGGAAGCGGGCCTATCTGCAAACGTTGGCCGATGCATCAGAAACGGCGGAGGGATTAGTTGAAGCCCTGAAAAAGGGCGACAAGTCAAGCGGTAGCGACCAGTTCTTTACGCAGTCTGCCATAAATTTCCTTTCAGCGTGTATCTACTTTTTTAGCCAATTTGAACGGGGCCGGTATTCCAGCCTACCCCATGTACTTTCTTTTCTCAATCTGTCCTATGAGGATATTTTTAATACCCTTTTCTCTGAACCGGAACTAATCTCCTTGCTTTCGCCATTCAAAAGTGCCTACAATGCGAGAGCATTCGACCAATTGGAAGGCCAGGTCGGAACACTTAAGATTTTTATTAGTCGCCTTGCTACCAAGGAAACCTATTGGGTATTTTCCGGTGATGATTTTGATTTGAAGATCAGCGACCCGAAAAACCCATCCATTTTGGTACTTGCCAATGATCCGCTTACGCAGAGCATTAATTCTACCTGTTATTCGGTCGTTTTGAACAGGGTTACCAAATTGGTAAATACCAAAGGCAATTTGCCGGTAGGTTTGGTCATTGATGAGGCTCCTAGCTTATACATTTTTCGTATCGAACAGGTTTTGAGCCAGGCCAGAAGTAATTTAGTGGCTACCGTCCTGGGCATTCAGAGCCTTCAACAGTTCCAGCAACAATATGGAAAAGAAACCTCAGCAACCATAACATCAGTGGTCGGAAATGTGCTATCTGGATCGGTGCAGAACAAAGATACCCTTGATTGGCTGGAACGGCTGTTCGGGAAAGTGAAACAGCAAAGCGAGAGCCTTAGTATCGATAGGAACAAAACATCGATCTCAATTAGCGAAAAACTTGAACCGCTTATTCCCGCAGGAAAAATCGCCTCATTGAAATCTGGTGAAATGGTCGGATTGCTGGCAACGGATGCAGTAGAGAAATACACAGGCCAATTTAATTCATCGGCAGTCAACTGCAGGGTAAACCTTGATGTTCAGGCGATAAAAAAAGAAGAACAACATTATCGAGACCTGCCTACCTATTATGATTTCAAGGGCAAAAAAGATGAAATTCTCCGACAGAACTTTAACCGGATAAACCAGGAAGTACAGGAGTTGGTAAAGCAGTTCCGTTCGGCCCAGCCCTCAGTATCAATACCCCAGCCAAAAGGCATGATGAAGCAGGACTTTAAAAAGTAAACGACTTCGTACAAGACAATCTATTTGCTACCTAAAATTTTAAAGTTATGGAAAATGAAATCCTTGGCACCTACGCACAGGTGCACCCATTTTTAGACGATCCCATACAAAAACAGGGTCAATTGGGAATGATAACCTATGTCGATCCCCAAAGAGATGATGTGTATCTCGCTTTCGGAAATGGTGTACAGGGCCTATATAGCAGTGATAGTTTGATGGTCATGAGAAAATCGAATGAAATCTACCGCGATACCATTTCAAAAGTTGCTGAACTATCTACGCCCGATTTTAAAACTCTTTTAGAAATAAGCCTCAAAATGCAATCAGCCAATCCGAGAGAACATAAGAATGCATTGGAACTTTCCCTTACAAACGATGTCACGAGGAAGTTCAGCCAAATCAGTTTACAGGAGAAACTGGGTATTGATAACAGCCAACAATTGGAACAACAACCTGCCCACTCCCGTGGGCGATAAAATTTAGAATTATGGAAGAACTGTTTAACAAATCGGTTATGGTACATCCCCTGCTTACCAATGATCCGACACGCATGCAGGGCCAGATCGGACTGATCTCGGAAATTGATTATGAAAAAGGCGAAGCGCAGGTGCGGTTTCCTTATGAGGTAGTGGGAATTTACCCAATAAGTGCCCTTTTGTCGCTGTTGCCAAAGGAAATGATATTGGCGAGCATTCAGGAAAAACTGACGGAATTAGAGCCAAAGGAAATAAGGATACTGCTCGACATTTACAGATTGCAACAGGATGGCCGACCTGGTGCCATTGAAGAAGCATTGCGCTGGGCGATTGCCTATCAAAATGTGGGTAAACATTCGACCATTTCCTTAGAGGATTTCATTGAACGGGGGCTTTCCGAAAATATCGATAGGCAACAATCCCGTGGACGATGAAACGGAGCTTGTTTGCATGCAGTCTATTGTTCACCCTTTTGCTTTGCAAAACCGGCTTTGCCATTGCATCAGATACCACAAAAAAACAAATCAGCCTACCATTAATTAACCTACGGCTTACATCAGGCTTTGGCTACCGCATCCATCCGATAACCAAACAGCACGATCTGCACAAAGGCATAGACCTTTCTGCCCGATGTGATCCCGTATTAAGCATATTGAAAGGTAGGATAACCGATACCGGTTATAACCCTGTTTTAGGCAATTATGTAAGAATTGGGCATGGAGAATTTCAAAGTATTTACGGGCATCTTTCTCAAATTCTTGTGGGCAGGGATGAACCGGTTGAAGCCGGACAGCCTATAGCTGTTACGGGAGCCACAGGTAGGGTTACCGGAGAACACCTGCATTTCAGTATTAAATTCAAAGATCGGTATATCAATCCCCTTCACTTTTTATCGTCACTGTTACTACCTGAACAGTGACATCCACACAATAACGATTCATTATGGAACCAAGTTCAAGATCATTAGAGGACAAGCTCAATATGCTTGCCGATGGCCAGGCTATTGGCCTTACCGCAGTCGAAGCCTCAATTTACGGCGTAGACTACGCAGATGTATTGTCGGAGGAAGACCTGGAGGAGGAACGCGAGTATGACGAATGATAAAGTAAAGGCCCTGCATGTTGAAGTAGCAGAAAAGCTGATCGAACAGCTCAAAAAAGGAACTGCACCCTGGCAAAAGCCTTGGAGCAGTGGCAATATACCAGCATTTGAACTGCCATATAATGCAGTTACCGGAAACCGTTATAAAGGCATCAATACGCTTTCTCTATTGCTTCGCGGGCATGAAGACCCCCGTTGGCTTACTTTCAAGCAGGCATCAGCCAACGACTTGAAAGTAAAAAAAGGAGAAAAAGCCTCACTGATACAATTCGTCAAGACTACTTCTTTGGTAACAAAGCGGGATGAAAACGGAAAACAGGTGTTGGATGAGCAAGGCAAACCAATTAGGGTTAACGTAAAACTTGACCATCCAATGGTTACTACTGCCTGGGTATTTAACGCATCCCAGATCGAGGGCATGCCAGTCCTGCTAAAGGAAGGTGCCGATGATTTAAGCTGGAACCCCATTGAAAAGGCCGAAGAGCTTATTACGGCATCCGGTGCACAAATCGTCCACAAAGCAGGTGATGATGCTTTCTACGATCTATTTGAAGATAAGATTACCTTACCGCTAAAAGAACAGTTTGATGCTCCCGACAAGTACTATGCTATCCTTCTGCATGAGCTTGGGCATTGGACAGGCCATAAAAACAGGCTTGATCGTAGCATGATGAACCTGTTCGGTACCGATGCTTATGCTCGCGAAGAACTAAGGGCAGAAATCGCTTCGCTTTTGATAGGGCAAGAATTGAGAATTGGACACGACCCCGGCCAACATACCGCATACGTTGATAGCTGGATTAAGATTTTGAAAGATACACCTTTTGAAATCCACGCCGCTGCTGCTGACGCGGAGAAAATATTCAATTACATCATGGCATTGGGGCAAAAAAGGGAAATCGTTGCCGACAATCAAACCGCTTCCCAAAAGAAGCAGTCAAAAACTGGTACGACCTCAAACTACCTGTCCCTTGGCGACACGATCGCCTACAAAGACACTCTTTTTAAAGTTCAAGGGCATCTTAAGCAAGGCAGGTTGCGTATGGAAGACTTAGGGTCTGGTAATCAGTTTATCCTTTCAAGAAACGACAATCTGTATGCTTCATTGCTGGCAGTGAAACAAAATCCTGCTATAGAATTAGCCATAGAGCCAGGTCATCAACAAACCAATTTCCCAACGCAAATCGGCAGACATTAACTAATTAAATACAATTAACTGTTTTTATTATGGAAACACCAATTAAGGAAAAAGAACTCCCTATAGAGGAACTGGAAAAGCTGGGCCTTTACAAAGATGGCGCACTGACATTGCAGGACGGCGACATCGCCGCACTGCTGGCTGGCCGTAGGACTGAATTACGCAGTTTATATAATCTTGAAATGGACGGATTTAAGATCAGCCAGCTTGATGCAAAATTATCTCTTTCACGTGGGGAAAATGGAAAGATTGGCCTGAAAATACACCCCATTTACAATGAGGTGCAGGCGCACCCGCTATTGGACGAGAAAGAAACCAAACAATTATTGTCGGGAAAACTTGATAAGATTAGCAAAACCTTTGATGATAAAGGTATTGAGCGCAAGTTGATAATTGAATATGATGAACAGACAAAGGAGTTTGTTTCCTATTACCCTTATCAGGTTGAAGTACCATTTAAAGTAAATGGAGAAATCCTAAATGAAAGCCAGAAAAAAGCATTTCAAAATGGAGAGATTGTGGAATTAGAGGATGGTACCCGCTTGAGGCATAGCGCCACCGATAGCAAGGGTGTTAAATCTGATGCCAAAAGGTTAATCTTCTCGGTGCTTTTTGATGGTGGACTTTCGTATTTGGTAATGCGGGGCCTACGCCATCTCGCAAACAATGGCGATCTTCAAAAAGAAGGTTACACCAAGGGATATAATCAGGCACTTGCAGATATGATGTTGGGAAAACCTGATAGAGAACAGGATATGACTGTTGGAGATCATCAAGCTCATTCCATAAATTCCCAACATAGCCGTGGATATGGGCGTACCGGGTCGCGCTAACCATCTACCGGCTAAAAAGGGGCCTGCAAACCTTTCAAAGTTAATCCTTGAATTTTTTAAACCAGCAATAATACTTTCACCAGAGGCATTGCTATTCACATTTAAAGATGAAAACCATAGCAGTATTGATACCGAATACTGGTCTGCAGATAAGCATCTTGTTCCAAGATCGCCCGGAACCTGGTTATTTTTCACAGGATTTCAAATACAGGTAAGGCACTTGTTTCTAAGTCACTCCGCTACTGATATTCTTTGCTTTTGCCATTATAGCCCAGCCTGGTTAAAGCAGTCTGAAAGTATTGCATTTGCAACCTTGGGGCTTGTCGTGTCAACTGATCAAATCCATTATCTGAAGTCCCTTTTTCTTAATGCAAAGGTGCATACAGTTTTTGATGATGGGATAATAGGCCGTGTGACCGACTGCAAGATTGCATTGTGGATGAAAGGAAAAGATGCCGAATTTAAATTGACTGGCGACTGTATGCTTGTGCTCTATAACAAAAAGAGGTTTTCTATTCCGTTGGAAGAATTTTCATTAAGCCGGTTTGAAAAAACAGTATCTCTAAGAAGCGGTATCCGTACCCATAAGCCTAAAGAAGGCTTTAACAGCTACCACGATTTTTTTGTCTGCTCCGAATAGCAGTTGGCATTACCTAACAGCACCCTGGTTCCTACGGGCCGGGGTGCTTTGCCGTGCCCTAATTTTTTCGCTCCCGATAAACTATTGAATACTAACCTAAATTTTGAATGTATGAAGATTGAATTAAGGAACATCAAGTTTTCAGAAGAAGCTACGAAAGAAACCTATGCCTACACCGCCAACCTATTTATAGGTGGCAAACGGGCGGGTATCGCCGAAAATAAAGGGAATGGCGGTGAGACAATCATAAAGGCCAACAACGAAAGAGGCCAGAAACTGATCGATCAAGCGGAAAGGTGGTGCCGAAGTTTACTTTCGGAAGAAGCCCAAATGAATAGGCATCCCTTATCTATGGAGCTTCCGTACTACGCCGATGAACTGATTACAGAGTACATTATTCAAACAGAATTGGACAAGTCGATGCAAAAAGGTATTGTTTTTGGCGTTCCAGATGGAACTTCCTATTATATTCAAACTTACGCAGTACCCTTTTCAGGAGTATTGATACATCCTAAAGGGCCTGAAATTATTGCCAATACCATATCAAACAAAATATTCAAAGACCTGAAAGACGGCGTAAAAATACTTAATACAAATATTCCAGAAAGTATTCTAAAAATGGCTGGACTTTCAGCCGATCAATATGTTAAGCCAAATGTTGCGGATATTAAGACCAATTATCCTTTAGAACGTCAGTCAGAAAATAACTACAGAAACCGTACAAGATAATAGTGTAAGAATATATAAAATGGCGATAATAACTATCGCCATTTTTCAATTAATTGTTTTCATTCGGCCGATCATAAGATTGTTAAAATTTACTCAAAGGATTTTTTGTGAATGCTAAAAATATTAGCATAAATTTGTGTTCTAATTTTTCAATTTATGGATAGCGAAAAACACATCATTCACATGGATCAAGATGCGTTCTTTGTTTCTGTTGAAGTTCGCAAAAATCCATCTTTGATAGGCAAGCCTGTAATAATTGGAGGAACTTCAGAAAGGGGCGTTGTGGCATCTTGCAGTTATGAGGCGAGAAAATATGGTGTACATTCGGCAATGCCGTCCAAAATGGCCAAACAGCTTTGTCCCCATGCCATCTTTATTAAAGGCAATATGGATGCCTATTCCAATGCTTCCCACGAAATTACCGATATTATCCGCGAAAAAGTGCCTCTGTTTGAAAAGGCGAGCATTGACGAGCACTATATTGATATGACCGGCATGGATAGGTTTTACGGCTGTATGCAATATGCCCATGAGCTAAGGGAAAAGATCATCAAAGAGCTCCATTTGCCTATCTCATTCGGGCTATCGGTTAATAAAACGGTAGCTAAGATGGCCACAAATGAATGCAAGCCAGATGGTGAAAGCAATGTAAAAATGCCCGAAGTGCAATCTTTTTTAAACCCGCTATCCATCCGTAAAATTCCGGGCTTAGGCGAAAAGACCTTTATTAAGTTAAGCGATATGGGGATAAAGAAAATCCATACCCTAACGCAAATCCATCCCGAGCAGATGCAAAAACTGTTGGGCAAACCTGGGCTGTCTCTTCTTGAAAAATCAAAGGGAATAGATAACTCGCCCGTGGTTCCCTACGTAGAACAAAAATCGATAGGTACCCAATGTACATTTAAGGCAGATACGATAGATGTTGACCTGCTGAACAACCTGCTTACCTCTATGGTCATTGATATTGGCTACCAATTAAGAGAGAAACAGAAGCTCACCGCGTGCATTACCGTAACGATAAGATACTCCAATTTTGAGGATGCCACAAAACAAGCTACCATCCCCTATACTTCTCTGGACAGTGTTCTGATCGAAAAGGCAAAAGAACTATTTAAACAGGTTTACCAAAAAAGAATGCTTCTGCGCCTGATCGGGGTACGGTTTTCCAATCTGGTTGCAGGCTTTGAACAGATCGATCTGTACGGCCAATCGACTGAACAGTACGGATTAGTGCAGGCCCTTGATAAGATAAAGCGCCGTTTTGGGCAAAATGCGGTTACCAGAGCTTCTATTCTGGATTTAGATATTTAAAATATGTATCTGAATGTTCATTCCCATTATAGCCTGCGATATGGCACAATGTCAATCGAAAAATTGATTGATGAAGGCTTGGCACGTGGAATAAACCAAATGGTGCTAACAGACATCAACAATTCGACGGGCATCATGGAGTTTATTCGGCTTTGCAGGGAAAAAGGCATAAAACCAATTGGGGGCTTGGAATTTAGAAAAGAAAATAGGTTGTTATACATCGGAATTGCCAAAAGCAAGGAAGGAATGAGGCAATTAAACGAATTTCTTTCAGACCATAATCTGGCGCAAACAGACCTGCCAGAACAGGCTCCCGAATTTTCAGAAGCATATTTTGTTTATCCTTATGGCTATAAAGGGCTACTTAAGACAAACCATTATCTCGGTATCCGTTTCGACCAACTTCATACCTTGTACGGCTTAGAACTAAAAGAAATCAAGTCCAAGTTGCTGGCATTGCAACCTGTAGTTTTTTCTGACCGCATTGGCTACAGGCTCCATGAATATTTGCGTGGGATTGACCTAAATTCCTTATTGACAAAGGTATTGCCAGATGATAAGTGCAGGGAAACCGATCAGTTTCTAAGGCCGGGCGAGTTGGAGGAAAAATTTGCCAAGTATAGCTTCATACTGGATAACACCCGAAACCTGATGAACAGTTGCGAAATGGATTACCCCGCAGGCAAGGTTAAGCTGAACCGGAAAACTTTTACAGGAAGCAGAAAAGACGACCAGGAACTGCTTCAAAAATTGGCGATGGAAGGTATGGCATACCGTTATGGTAGGGGTAACAAAAAAGCACTGAAAAAAGTAAAAGATGAGCTTCAGGTTATTTTTGGCCTTGATTTTTGTGCCTATTTCCTTATAACATGGGATATTATCAGATATTCTATGGCACAGGGCTACTATCATGTAGGCAGAGGGTCTGGTGCCAATAGCACGGTGGCCTACTGTTTGAGGATTACCGATGTTGATCCAATAGAACTCGACCTTTATTTTGAGCGCTTCCTGAATGCGCAACGAACAAGCCCGCCCGATTTTGATATTGACTATTCGTGGGATCAGCGAGAAGACGTACAGGATTATGTTTTCAAACGGTACGGTCGTTATCATACAGCTTTGTTGGGCACTATGTCAACATTTAAGGACAGATCGATAATTCGGGAGATCGGGAAAGTGATGGGACTGCCAAAATCGGAAATAGACGGTTTTACCGACCCCACCAAAGCAATATTGAATAGGGACAACGACACCTTTAAAAAGATAACCGCCATACACAGTATCATGTCTGAAATGCCCAACCAACGGAGCATCCATGCTGGTGGCGTTTTGGTATCCGAAGAGCCAATTACCTACTATACGGCCTTAGACCTGCCCCCCAAAGGGATGCCTACCGTACAATGGGATATGTATGAAGCCGAGAAAATAGGCTATGATAAGTATGATATTCTTTCTCAACGTGGCATTGGGCATATCAAAGAAGCAGTACGGCTGGTAGAAGAAAACCAAAAGAAAAGGATAGATATTCATCAGGTAAAGGATTTTATGAAAGATCAAAACCTGAATGAAAGGCTTAAGTCGGGAAATACAATTGGTTGCTTTTACATAGAATCCCCTGCAATGCGCCAATTGCTTACTAAATTGAGGTGCGATAATTATTTGACCCTGGTAGCCGCAAGTTCCATTATCAGACCAGGGGTAGCGCAGTCTGGAATGATGAAAACCTATATTCAGAATTTTCATAGCCCACATACTGTAAAATATTTGCATCCCGTAATGGAAGAGCAATTAAAAGAAACATTCGGCGTCATGGTCTATCAAGAAGATGTAATTAAAATATGTATTCATTATGGTGGAATGGATGGCACCGATGCTGACATTTTAAGGCGCGGAATGAGCGGTAAATATCGCTCAAGGGCGGAGTTTGATAAGCTGGTGCAAAAATTTCACCAGGGCGCTGCGGAATTGGGAAGGCCGGAAGATATTACAAACGAAGTGTGGAGGCAGGTTTCAAGTTTTGCCGGATATAGCTTTTCCAAAGCGCATTCGGCCAGTTTTGCGGTTGAAAGTTATCAAAGTCTTTTTCTGAAGACCTACTATCCAATAGAATTTATGGTGGGAGTGCTAAACAATTATGGCGGTTTTTACAGTCGTTGGCTGTATGTACACGAGCTGAAAATGTCTGGGGCCAAAGTTCATTTGCCTTGCGTAAACCACAGTTCGGCAGTGGTTTCGGTTATGGGTACAGATGTTTATCTAGGCTTAATTGGAATACAAGGGCTGGAAAACCAATACATTGAGGCTATTCCTAATGAACGTCGGTTAAATGGCACTTTTCTGAATTTGGAAGACTTCCTAAAGCGCACATCAATAGGACTGGACCAGGCAATCATCCTCATCAGGGTTGGAGCATTGCGCTTTACGGGCAAAAGCAAGAAGATACTGCTTTGGGATGTTCACATGCTGTTGGGAGGAAGCATCAAGCCCCGAAATGATGCCGAACTTTTTAATCTTGCGCCTAAAGAGTATTCAATGCCCAAATTAATAAACACGTCGATAGAAAATGCCTATCACGAATTGGAAATTTTGGGCTTTCCGCTAAGTCTATCGATGTTCGATCTGCTAAAGACAAAATACAGAGGGGATATTCTTGCAAATGAGCTAAAGAAATATATTGGAAAAACGGTTAAAATGGTTGGCCAATATGTTTGCGAAAAAACAGTACATACGAAAAACAACAAGAAAATGTGGTTTGGGACTTTTCTCGATGCCAATGGGCATTTTTTCGATACGACACATTTTCCAAATACCACTCCAAATTATCCTTTTAGGGGTGCGGGATGTTATCTTATCTTAGGAAAGGTTGTCGCTGACTTTGGCTTTCCAAGTATAGAGGTCATCAAGTTTGCAAAATTAGAGTTAGTTGGAAATCCCGTTATGGATTAAATCTGGCCGATCAATAAAGGCTAATCACATTCTTGATAAATAGCAAGTTGCGTATCAGATAGTTTTTCGCAATTATTCATAAATAGTACCTTATTTAATTTTTTGTAGTGGAACTGGACTTGTGGCCTTGACGAGAACAAATGTATGCTTATAGCTTATATAAGAAATATTCAGCTTTTTCGAAATCTCGTCCAACACGGTCTTGATATTTGCATTTTTAAAATTCACATTTATTTTTCTTTCAACATTGACTTCTTTTTCGTTCCAGGCCACGGAATACCCAGTCTGCTTTTTAATTTCTTTTATAATCTGGATCAATTCCGCCCCCTTTTTTCTAAAGGTCATTTTTTTATTTAGCTCATGGGTATTTACCTGTAAAAATGCTATTAGGATAAGTAATGTCACTTTCATTTTAATGATGATTTTTGGTGGTGTTCAACCTCAACCGCCTTTTAGCTCTTGCCTTGAATAAATACGATTGGTTCATTATTAAGTATTCGATAATCACTGCCATAAAAGACAGATTTACATTTGATAATTTTTACAGAAATATAATTAAAAATAGAGACATGTCTCTATTATAGTTTTATAAAAATCATTTTTCTATTGCTTGAGGTGTATGTTTTCTTTTGCAGAAACCAAATGAACAAAACGGAGACATATCTCCATTTTTAGGTTCAATTTTTTGCTCCATTGCACTATGGCAAAAAAGTTGACGGAAGTAGAGCAATACATTGTTGATTTTGTCTTGAAAACAAGATTAGAGCGAAAATTAACACAAGAAGATATTGGCTTTATTCTGGGCGTTGACAGAACATTCATCTATCAGGTCGAAAACCAAAACCATCGTGCAAAATATAATGTTAACCATATTAATTTGCTAGCAGATCATTGGGGCATCTCACCTAGAAAATTCCTGCCCGAAAAAGCCATATCAGTTAATAAGCCCGAAGATAAGGGCAAATTATCTTAGAAAGACCATCCAATATGAACTAAAAAGTTCTATTTTTTTACATTCCCTTTCTGCCGCAAGAAAGTTACTTACATGACTAGAGACATGTCTCCATTGTAATTAATTTAGATAAGCTTGATAAACTAAGCTATAATCTATTCTATGTTAAATTTTAATGGGCGGTACGATAATCTTACCAGTGCAACAATATATTTAATAAATCAGCTAGGGATCAGGGTTCATCCTAGAACAATACAGGAAGAACTATTGGCACATCCGGATTATCCGAGCTTGCTTGCCGTCAGCGACAGCCTATCTCAATGGTCAATCCCAAGCGGGGCCTATTATATTGACAAAGACAATTACGATCCAACAGATCTTTCATATCCATTTATTGCCCATACGCATGGTAAAGGCGGTCGATTTATTTTAGTAAAATCCATTTCAAACAATAGGGTCTTCTATTCAAATGAGAACAGTAGCGAAATGGTTGATACCGAAGAAAAGTTTTTAAAAAGCTGGTCTGGCTACATCTTATGTGCATATCCCAATGAAAAAAGCGGGGATACCAGATACAAGTCTCAAGTCTTAAAAAGTACAATTGAGAGCTTAAAACTACCATTTGGTATTTTGCTACTAATCGCTATACTGACGCTCGGATTTTCTGCTACAATAATAAATTGGCAATACATATCAATTATAGCATTAAAATTAATCGGGGTATTTGTGAGTGTTCTGCTTCTCATCCAAAGCTTTGATGCAAACAATCCATTAATTAAGAATATTTGTGGACTTGCAGGTTCAAACAGTGATTGTAATGCAATTCTGAAATCAGAAGCATCAAAAGTAACATCGTGGCTAAATTGGAGTGAAGTTGGTTTCTTTTACTTCAGCGGAACATTTCTTTTTTTAATTTTCCAACCAGGATTGTTACAGCCAATTGCATTACTTAACCTATTGGCTTTACCCTATACAATATATTCTATATCATATCAGTATAGGGCAAAAACCTGGTGTGTGCTGTGTTGCTCTGTACAAGTTATCCTACTAGCCGAAGCAATGGTTTTGGCATACAATAGCAATTATTCTTTTAGCTCCTTAAATATTGATGTTAGAAATATCAGCATAGCGATTATTTCATTCATTGGGCCTATCATTTTATGGGCTATGTTGAAGCCATTCTTTGTTAAAGCAAGTCAGCAATCGGAACTTAAGAACCAACTCAAAAAATTCAAGTACAATATTGATCTATTTAACGAGCAACTGCAAAAACAACCAAAATTCTACGTAGACAGCAATCTTCATCCTGTTGTTTTGGGCAATCCAAGTTCAAGCATCACTATAACAATGATTAGCAACCCCTATTGTAACCCTTGCGCCAAAGCCCATAGGACTTTAAGTGAATGGCTAAAATTTAGGGACGATCTACAAGTTAAAGTAGTATTTACATCCGGTGATGATGAGCAAAACTATAAGACAAAAGCCTCACGGCACTTAAGTGCGCTACGCAAACATTATGATATGGATATTGCTGAAAAGGCCATGAATGAATGGTACAATTCAGTTAGAAAAAATTATGAAGCGTGGGCAGAAAAATATCCTGTCGAAATAACAAACGACATAAAAATGTCAATGGATGCCCAAAAGAATTGGATTGATATGTTAGATATTGAATATACTCCTGCCTTTCTTATCAATGGATATAAATTACCTGATAACTATAAGTTAGAAGAGATCAAATTCCTATTAAACTAACAAAAGAAATTGATCAATGCATGGGGAAGTTGCAAATGAACCGTGCCAACCAGTATGATGTTGTAAAAAGCATTCCGTTTTTATGGTTTTTACGTTGTAAAAAAACAATCAAATTTAAACATTAATCAAACATGAAAACAGCAACACTGCTTAACAAAGCCGAAATGAGAAATGTAATCGGTGGTAACGAAGATCTAAACAAATGTAAAAAGGATAGCGAAATTGGATGCACGATGAGCTCTAACCAAGATGATGAGCTAAAATGCTGTCCTGGTATTGTATGTGAAACCAATGCCAGCAATACCGGAACAATCTGTAATGGTGATTCAAGACCAATTACACCATAATTCTATTGTTGCCCTAAGTAATTAGGGCAACAACTTTTTAGCATAAAAACTATTGCACTTATAAACTAACAACCAATGAAAATCTTTAAATCTTTAGCCCTATTTTTATTTCTTTTTTTCTGTGTGACTTTAAATGTTCACGGACAGAAAAAGCCACTTTCTGTTAAAAGCACTTATAGTATTAAGGGTTTCATTGAGGATTATCCAGAAGGACAAATTTATTTGGCATATTATTCAGGAAGCAAAAAAAAAGGTGTTACTGATACTGCAATCGTCAAGGATAATAGATTTATTTTAAAAGGTGCATTAAATGAACCTGTAATTGCCTTTGTAAAACTGAATAACAAAAATCAGACTTACGTTTTCATAGAACCAGGAGCGATGTCAATCACACTGAAATTAAATGAGTTTCAAAATGCCCGGTTAACTGGTTCTAAAGCCCAAGATTTATATGTAGCACTCGAAGCAAAGAAAAGTGCTATAAGGGGTAAATATGCCAATATTCTTTCGGCTTACAAATCAGAAGCCGACCCTGCTAAGAAAGATACGCTGAAAGCGCAACTCAATCCTTATTATTTGGAAAGCAGGCAAGCTGATCTGTCCTTCTTTGATAAATACCCAAGTTCTGTTATTACAGGGTTCTTGATCGCCAATGGATACGTAAATAAATTGTCTTCCGATCTGTTAGAGCATTACTATAAACAAATGAAAGGTGGTGAGGGTATAATGGCCATTTATAAAAAACAAATCGCTGATGGGATCGAAATGATAAAGCGAAATGAGATGGGCAAAAAGGCCATGGATTTCAAAACAATTGATATTAATAATGATAGTATTAGCCTTTCCCAATTTAAAGGTAAATATGTTTTATTAGATTTTTGGGCCACTTGGTGCGTTCCATGTAGAGAGAAAACTCCTCATATGATCGATTTGTATAACCAGTACAAAAGCAAAGATTTTGTAATAATTGGCATTGCTGACGATGATTATCGTTTAGATGCTTGGAAAAAAGCAGTAAAGGAAGATAAATTGCCTTGGATAAATATCTTACGAGGTCAGGATAAAGAAAAAGCTTCAAGAAGTATACCTAATAAAAACGACCTTTCCGAACTTTTTGGAGTTCATGTTCTTCCGACACTTATATTGCTTGATAAAGATGGAAAAATTATAGATAGGTTTATTGGCAATGACAAAATCGAAAATGAACGCATGGACCGAAAGATAAGTTCTCTGCTAGATAAATAACATAAACCTCAAAATGCCAATTTATGGGTTTGTGCGTCATAAATTAAATTAAGAATTGGAATGTACATGTACATTCCAATTCTTAATACCATGTTTTTCAATCTAATAACTCTGATTTAACCCATTTCGTCCGTTTCAACGGCAAGTTCAATAACATGATGAACCAAGAACGCACCGATCAAAGAAAGCGCATAGTCACGATCTATGGGCAACATATCTGGTCTTAACAGCTCTTCATCAATATATTTTTCGGCATTCCACAGTTTACGAACCATATCAGGGTTTTCTGGTTCAAGCCTTTCTATGACATGCTCAAATACCTCATTGGCTGTTTTAATAAATTCTATTCTATCTTCTCCCATCAATGGTAGGGCAGTAATTTTAGCGGTAATTTTATTTTCCATTTCCTTTTTCTTTGGTTTAACATTTTGATTTTCAATCTTTGGTATTTCTGTTTCTCTCGCCAAGCGGTAGTCTATGCCGTCACTTTGATGGCCATCTACTTCGTCAAAAACAGCCTTGAAAATGTCCAGTCTAAACTCGTCATCAAATAGAAAACCTTTGTCTCGTTCTTCACCAGAAATATAAATGTCCCATTCAATAACACTAACTTTGTGCATGTTGTCAAATAGCAGTTTCGATAATTCCAGTGCCGATGGGGACGCTTTCAGCAAATCTGTCCATTTTCGAAATCCCGCCAAAAGTGCAATATAATGCTGAGCGTTCATTAGGGTGAAATTGTCTTCATCGATATCGAAATCGAGAACCAATGCATCTATATCGAAAAATTTTGGCGCATACCTAAAAAGGTCACGGCCATACTCAGGATCGAAATATGATTCTTGGGTTTTAAAATCTTTGTGCAGTTTTTTTGCTTGGAGTTTGAAATACTCAATTGTTTTCATAATAAAACATTCCTTTAATACCGACTTATTAACCAGGGTTTTTGCGTTCGTAATCTTGTTTGGATAATAAGCAGGCAGGTTTGCTTTATTAAACAATTAATTTGGCTGATGAAATCTTTGCACGAACGGGCTAGCTTGCCAAAAGCATAAGCAATTATAGAAATAAAAATAGTTATTGTCAATACCTACCTAAATATCGCTTATAACATTTTTTGGCGATGAGGGGTCAACAGATTGTAGCTTTTCCACTTCAGACAACTATTGAAATCTTTAATAAAATTGTAATTGTCTACTCGATTGCGTATATTTGAGTAATTAATAACCGGTCACAAATACGTACCGGAATATTTCTGAAATACTGTAACCTGTTGGTTAATAAATAGTTAGAAGCGATGGGCATCCGTCTGTTAATCAGAGGGTCGCTGGTTCGAGCCCAGCTTCGGGAGCTAAAAAGGGCAAGCACGGTAAAACGGTCGCTTGCCCTTCTTTTTTACCTCCATAATTAACTTTTAATCAGCTATATAAGTTGATAAAGAAAATCGACCTTAGTGGTTCGACCTTGCAGTTGTTCAATGGTGAATTTTTCAGGGAATATTGAATTAACAATCTCCATTCGAAATATAGTTATTGATTTTCAGTGTATTACGTCCAGATTTGTTAACTTGATAATTGCTTTTTCCAAAATCTCTTCCACTTCATTAATAGACTTAGTTTTTGAAGGTAATTCTGAGGGATTGCTTTCTAATAATAAAATTTTCTTCTTTGTATTATGATGTCAAGCGATATTTTTTACGGCAATTTCGAACTAGAAGCTATACTAAGTGATCTCATAAGCTCGGGACCCGTTCAAAGGTTAAAAAATGTTCATCAGGGAGGTGCCATTTTTCTGGTCTCTCCAAATGTTGGCCACAGTAGATATGAACATTCTATCGGAGTTATGCTTCTTGTAAGGAAACTTGGAGGTAGTCTGGAAGAACAGGTTGCGGCCCTTTTACACGATGTCTCCCATACTGCTTTTTCCCATGTAATCGATTATGTCCTGCAACAGAAAGGGGAAGATTATCATGAGCAAATTTTTGAAGAAGTAATAGCAAATTCCGCTATACCATCTATTCTCGCTAAATATGGATTCAGCACTTCCTTATTGGAAGATCCGAAGTATACCTTGCTTGAGATGCCTCTTCCTGCCCTCTGTGCGGACAGGATAGATTACACCATTAGGGATTTATATCATTTTGGCCTAATCAATATTGTTGAGGTATATGATTTTATAAATGAACTTGGTGTTCAGGGCGGAAAGATTGGTGTTAAGAGTGAAAAGGTAGCTTCATGGATTGCCAGTAAATATCTTCAGCTCAACAATGAGTATTTCAGAAAACCCGAACATATATTTGCCAATACCAAGTTTGCTGAATTGATTGCTCGTGGACTTGAAAAAGGCACTATTATCTTGTCTGATCTCTGGAGGGATGACCCTACAGTTTTATCGATGATAAAGTCTGATCATTATCTCAATTCAGAACTTGAAAAAATAAAAAGCCTTGACGGTTTCGAAAGTTTTTCCGGATCTGGAAAGACGTTCAAAGAAAGAATTCTCAAGCCCATGGTCATTGATACTGCCTAAAAAATTATCTTTTGCTGCTCGCCTAATTGGATAATCTTAATATATAGTTATCGCTACCTATATTGGCCAATTTAGCCAAGTAAGCTATAATCTGGTTCGAGAATTGCACTCTTAGGGAGCTTAGAAAGCCACAACGAAAGTTGTGGCTTTTTTGTTTAAACTCGCTGGGCGAGAAGTTGATGCCAAATCATTTAAATGATCCGAATGAACATGCACTGTGGAGCAAAAAAAAATCGGATAAAAAGAACGCTTCGTAACTTAGGGTTGTTTAGTGACCTAACCCAGAAAATGGTCTTTAATACCTGTTCCAGAACGGTGGTGGTTCAATACCCAACGATCTTAGGTAAACATAACCTTGTCCTCGGTGATGGATCTCATTATCGATCCAGTAAAGTATAATATTGGTAGTTTCTCCTTCCCATTGACCGAATGATTTAATGGTCTCTTTAAAACGTTCAGCAGGAATTTGCCACCAAAACGTATTGATGTCATTGGTTACCTTATCCCAAACACGTAATAATTCTTCTTTAGTTTTAATGGTAGATTTACCAGGCCTGTAGTCTTCTTCCGGTAAAAAATCCCAGTTGCCGGTAACAATTCCTCTTATACCTGTTCCAGAAAGGCCCATAATTTCCTTTGCGAGTTCGAAAAACGTCCGCATTCCGCCAATGCTGTAGGTATGAAGCTGTTCTTCAGGAAAAGCCTGAATAACCTGCCTTGTTAATTTGCGGTGTCCTTGCCAATGACTTAATAATGCTTCTGGAGTTATGATACCCAAATCCAGCGGTCTTGATGATTCTTTTGTAATTTCCATTTCGGTGGTTTTAAATTATGGAACAAAGAAAATAATCGACGATGACAACCCTATGGCAGTATGAAAATAGAAGAACTAATTTTTATTAATTGTTTTGTAGGGAATCATGGCTTTATATGTCTAATCGATTCTAAAGTAAAAAGGGCTGTGATTTTTCTAAATGTTTTCAAATATTGCAGCGTACATACGTGAGTGTGTATAGCGGAATGCCTATTTCATATCGATTTATTGCAGACAAATAGG
>NZ_JAELTN010000044.1 GCF_016428855.1 Pedobacter sp. ASV28 | reverse complement strand
ATTCTAATTATAAGAAAAGAAGAATTAACACCTTTTGAAAAAGAAGATGCAACAGGTTATCATTACCAAAGAATTTTCTCTAGAAGTCTTAAAAGTAGTACCATTGATTTTGTGCTACTTACATTAGAGCCGGGTGCGGAAAGAACACAAGTTGTAACAGAAGCTTTTGAATATAAATATATCATTGAAGGCGAAATCGTCTATCGTTTTGAGAATGAGGATATCGTTCTCAAAAAAGGGGACTCCATGTTTTTTGATGGACGGCTTTCACATGCACCGATCAATTTAAGTAACCAGAATGCAATAATATTGGTCGTATATTTTTTCGATTAGCAATTGGCTATTAAAACTATGTTTACTTGGCTATCATTTCAGAACAAGACTGAATGAATTCTTTATCTGAGCAGTAAAAAAACAAAAAAAGCAGCTCTTTTTAGCACTGCTTTAAAACTAGGGATAGGTCTGAAATTACAAGCATGCTGTCTATAACTTGAATTTAGCCTATTGTTAAACATACAAGATCCACCTTACCTCAAAAGCATCAGTAATTTCGATTAGCTTTTCCTCCTCATTGCTGGCCGAAGAAACCTTTTTGTTAAATTCCAGTTTTTCAATGAGCGCTCTTCTCGCATCAATAGTTGTACACTGTATAAAAATTGCCATATGGTTGCCTAGTATCCTTCCTTCATTGTGCACCAGATCAGAGCCGTGGATAATGATGGCGTCAGAAACAAGCGAACCACTCACCACAGGCATATCTGTATACCCTTGCAATTGTTTTTCAAAAGTTTCAAATCGCAATGAACCACCAAAGCAGGTTTGGTAAAATGTGAGCGCCTCCTTACAGTTTCCAGAAAAGGTAAGGAAAACCGCACTCACAAATTGATCACAGTCAGGCCTAGTCATAACAGTAGTGTTAAGCATCCGGAATTTCAGGTTCTACCAGCTTCATTAATTTTTCTAAAGATTCTTGCCAACCTAAATAACACATTTCGGCAGGGATCACTGCTGGGATACCTTCTTGTACTACCTTAAGTTCGGTGCCGCACAGAACTTTATTCAGCCATATGGTGGTGGTCATTTCACCTGGTAAATTGGGATCATCAAAGGTATCGGTGTATTTAATGAATGAATTTGGCTTGATTTCAAGGTACGTTCCACCGAAAGAATGGGCATTTCCTGTACTGAAATTGATAAACGTCATCTTAAATTGACCACCTTCTTTAAAATCCATTTGCTGTACGGTGCATATAAAGCCATAAGGGGGTAGCCATGTTGAATGGGCCAATGGGTCTGCAAATGCCCTAAATACTTTTTCGGGGCTCGCCTTGATCACCCTGTGCAAAGAAACCGAGTTATTTTCCATGGTTATTGAAATTTAGTTTACGATTATAAATGTAAGAAACAACAAGTATGCCCAACACTACCAATGGCATGAGCATGTACCCCACGTTTTGATCTACACAGGCATGACTGATGAAAGCGAAGACCAAGTTAAATGTAAGCCCAGCATATGCCCATTCTTTTAACCTACTCGGTGTTTTAGGATAGACAATTGCCAATGCACCTAATGCTTTACAGATGATCAATGCATAGGCAAAGTAATCAGGATAGCCTAGGGGCTTAGTGCCAGCCGTTACATATGCTGCTGAAAATAGAATGGTACTTAATGGCATTACACCTTCCCAAAGTACAATGATGACCGTTGCCACCCAAAAGATAATTTTATTTGTTTTCATCTGTTTAGATAAATTAATTTGATTCGACATATTTTACAAAGTTGTTCAAGATCGATTGCCATCCCTGTTTCTGAAATTCAGGTTCATTTTCTGTTTCGGGATCAAAAGTGGTGGCGATATGGGTTCTACCACCTTGCTCAGTAAACAAGGTAGTAGCCTGTCTACCATCACCCATGGTGTAAGTAATCTCTTGATATAATACCACGCTGTCGTAGATCCCTTCAAAGTCAAAACCAAAGCTTCCGTCTTTAGCTTCCATCCTATTCTTAAATTGACCACCAACTTTGAGGTCATTTTCACTGCTTGGGGTATGCCAACTAGGATCAGGGGTATTCCATTGCATAATGTCGCTTGGCGTGTTCCAAGTTTTCCATACTTTTGCTACGGGAGCATTCACTGTTGCTTCTACCGTAATTCGTGTTAATTTTGTCATTCTTTTTATGGGTTGATTTTACCATTCAAAACTACACCAGAACTTAAAGGTAAGGCTGTTGTGAAAACGACAAATAAGGGGTGGATTATGACAAAATAATTTTTACCTTGTGGTTCAATAAGATGTATTGATATGCAGATTTCTGTCTTTGTGCCTGAATATGGGGTAATTGAAGCTGTTACACCACCATTCAGAACTTTCCATACCGCCAATGAGTTTTTAACTGCATTTGGTAAAAAACCTATTTTCAAGGTTGAATACGTAGGCCTAAATGAATATGTACCTGCCAACAATGGCGAATACATGATCAAAACTGATCGCTTGCTCAAAGATGTGGCCGAAACAGACCTACTGATCATACCCCCTACTTTTGGCGATACCACCAAAGGCATCAAAGCCAATGCAGAAGCCATACCTTATTTTAAAAAGTTACATGATAAGGGCTCCAGTTTGGCCAGTTTGTGTATTGGTGCTTTTCTTTTGGCCGAAACAGGTCTACTCGATGGCAAAAAATGTTCTACACATTGGGCCTATATCAATGAGTTTAAAGAAAGATACCCAAATGTGGGTGTAGAAGATGGAGCCATCATTACAGAACACGATAATATCTACAGCAGTGGTGGAGCCAGTAGTTTGTGGAATTTGATATTATACTTGGTCGAAAAGTTCTCGGATAGAGAAATTGCGATCATGGTTTCCAAATACTTTGCCTTGGATATTGGAAGAGATAGCCAGTCTCAATTCGCCATATTTAAAGGTCAAAGAAATCATGGTGATGAGGATATTCAAAAAGTGCAGGATTACATCGAAAAAAACTATAGTGATAAAATATCGATAGAAACTTTGGCCAAATTGATCAATTCTGGTCGTAGAACTTTTGAAAGAAGGTTTAAAGAAGCCACCAACAATACCCCCTTAGAGTATATACAAAGGGTAAGGATAGAAGCCGCCAAAACCTTCTTTGAAGCATCGAGAAAAAACGTGACCGAAATCATGTTCGATGTAGGTTATACAGATACGAAATCATTTAGAGATATATTCAAGAAATTGACGGGCCTTACGCCAATTGAGTACAGAAATAAGTTTGCAAGGCTAGTTAATGAGGTGTAATCCAGAAAGCAATGGTTGCATATCGCTACATTGATAAATTTCACGCCTAAAAAACTGTATTTTAAAAGTTGCTTTAAAACCCGGTTCAGTATCCATAAATAATTCCGACTATTTTGTCTATGAATTATGCCATTTAATTTTTTTTAACTATTTGACCACATGAAGGTTATCCTGATCAAGGAAAAATTAAATATAAAAACAATTGCATATTGTTGTCGTGAATATTATATTTACGACAACAATAAAATAAATAACATGAGAAAATTAGATTTTGCTTCCCTTCAAGTTAGGGATTTAGACATTTCAAAAGACTTTTACACCAACAAACTGGGATTTGAAATATCAATATTGACACTTGAAGCTTGCATTTTTAGTTATAAACAAGGTGAGGCCAGCTTTGCCATCAGAAAACCCATAACAAACCTAGAGGGAAAAGAGCTTGGCATCGGCACATCGTTATGGTTTGCCATTGATGGAAATATCGAGGATCTCCATCAACAGCTTATTTCAATGGAAGTTGCACTTCTCGGATCAATCAATACCACGCCATTCGGAAGAACCCTAATCGTAAAAGACCCTGATGGATACAACATCACTTTTTTGCAGCCAAATTAACACAACCACAACATGGAAAATGAAAGTACAAAATACTGGATCATCGTAGCCTCCAAAGACCACGTTAAAAATGGTATAGCTGAGGGAATTGCGCAGGCTTGCCATGGGAAGGCCTCACCCTTAAAAAGAATGTGCAAAGGTGATTTTATCATCTATTATTCTGGGAAACAGACCATGGGACAGCCACAGCTATGCCAGCAATTTACCGCCATTGGCAAGGTAACAGATGAACAGCCCTATCATTTCCAGGTTTCTGAAGATTTCTGCCCCTTGAGGCGAAATATAGAATTTTTGCCGAGCAAAGATATTTCTATCCTACCTTTGATAGGTGAACTAGATTTCATCCACAACAAAAAAAGTTGGGGCTATCCTTTCCGTTTTGGCTTTTTCGAGATCAAAAGACACGATTTTGAACTGATATCCTCACAAATGCTCAAATAAGATTATGCCTAAAAAAATAGAATTCCATTTTAAGAGCCCTCTAGATAGCCCGGGTTACCTCCTTGGACAGTTGACCATGTTATGGCAACGCAAGTTGAAGCGTGTACTTGACCCTTTGGATCTGACCCATACCCAATTTGCTTTGCTCTGCGCACTGGCCTGGCTCTCCAGAGAAAGCGACGATATTACCCAAGTTGATATCGCCAACCAGGGCAATGCGGATCGGATGATGGTATCGAAGGTATTACGTACCCTGGAAGAAAAAAAATTCATTATTAGAAAAGCGCATCAAACCGATACCAGGGCAAAATCCATCAGCCTAACCGAGACTGGGGAAATCGTACTCCAAAAGGCCATTATCTGTGTAGAAACTGCAGACTTAGCCTTCTTCTCTATGTTAGACAAAGATCTGCCTAACTTTAATTCCAACATGGCCTCACTTATAGAAATGAACAAAAACGACTGATTACAGCGCCTAGCATCTTACTAAATTGCATGAGTTTATTTTTTCCTGTTCAACAGCCTACTTTTCTTCAGCAACCAGTAAGTAAATAGCTGAAATCCGATAAAATGAATAATCAGAACGGTTATAGAAATAACGGCAATAGGTACAAAGGGATCCTTTGAAAAACTTTTAACAAGCCATTGCGCACCAACTGTCTTATCTTTAGAGAAGATAATCATGGTGGCAAAATTACAGCCAAAATGCAGTCCGAACTGAAGATACATAGATCTAGTTTGCAGGTAAGCCATGGCAAATAGGAAGCCGGCAGTTGCCGTAGTATAGAAAATAAACAGCATCTGTAGCGGATTGCCGAAAGCCTGCCACGAAAACCAGTGATAGATACCAAAAGCGCAGGCAGAAAATAGCAGCGCCTTCTGACCACCGATCTTTTCAATAAGAAGGTAAAGAATGGCACCCCGAAAAATAAGTTCTTCATAAGCTACCGTACGGAGCACATAGCCGGCTGAATTCAAAAAATCCGTAAATCTGTAGGGTTGATTTAACCTATATGGATTATGGACAAAGTAAGCGAGCACAAATTCGTAAAGGCAATAAAAAACAATCGGCCATAAAATACCCACCAATAGTTGGGTAATCCTTAACTTATTGGGCTTTAGCCCCAGCACTTCGATATCTTGACCAGCAACATATTTTAGCAATAAAAATGAAATAACGAGTTCAATGAGTATACCTAACATATATTTTCGATAAGCATCAAATTTATTAGTTTTGTAAACGCCCATCATACGACAAATACAAATGGCGCAAGAATGGCGTATATGTCCTATGGCAGAAAGCAGAGAAAAAATAGCCCATCTGATCAAAACGCGCAGGCTTGCAAAAGGTTTGACACAATCGCAACTTGCTGAATGCTCAGGGCTGAGTCTTCGTTCTATTCAACGGATCGAATCCGGAGCTGTAATACCGAGGGCGTATACCTTGAACGTACTTGCCGATCAACTTGGATTTGATATTGAAAACCTATTAGAAGTAACGGCTACTGAAATCCCGTCCATAAAACATAAAACTCCAAAAAGACTTATTCTGACCATAAGTATTGCAATATTGTTGCTTCTTTTAGCAAGTGCCTATCTATCTCAATCCTCAAAATTCCCTGAAACTAATTTTGAGTATTTTATGTTTTGGAGCATTATTATTGGCGCATACACCGTGTTTCTTCTGAGGTTGTGGAAATGATATCGCTACATCAATAATCAGCGAGCAGCCTAAGTCTACTTCGACTTGCAGACCGTTGTTGCCAAATGGAGACTTTAAGTAGTGAGGGCTATAAAGTTAAGTTGCTCTTTTCTAAAATCTTTACTCAATATTTCACCGCCAACAATTCCACTTGGCTAGATTTATCGGGAACAAAATAACGGACAATACAAATCCTTTCAGAACTGCTTTCAAATTAACGGGTCAGTGACGGTGCACAATTCGAACCAATTTTGTAGATAAATTGATTGAAATAGGTGGTTTTTCAAAGAAAGCCCCAAACCATAATTAAGCTGCAGAATTTTGAAGATTTTATTGCTATAGGATTCATTAAAACCAATATTACGATAAGAACTTAGGTTGGTTTTAAAGCTATTGGTGATCTGGTTTTGTGGATCCCTCGTTCGCAGATCCGTAATTACATTTTTGGCATGGCTATAAGAAGTAGCAATCGTGAATTTACTTTTTAAGGCAAAAGCTAACCTCAGGTTATCTGTATACGATGGATTAAGGTTCGGGTTGCCACTTCTGGTCGTAAAAGTACTTGTAACCATTATAAATGGATTCAACTTATTATATAAAGGTCTTCCAAGCCAAACGAAACATTTGGAAAAAGATTAAGGTATTGTCTTTCTACTTCGTTATTTAAGGTAACGGAATTACCTGTGGTAAAGCTCTGCTCACCCCTTAGTCCTAACAGCATTGAAAATTTGCCCAAAGCTAACCTCTGATTTGCATAGGCAGCCAAAATGGTTTCCTGATACAAAAAATCATTGCTGCCCATATCTTGTGTATGTTGCGTATCAGTGCTAAAGAAGGAGCTAAAATTGTTTTCAATCTTTACATGGCTAAATTTTAATCCTGTTTCGAAAAGACCTTTGCTTAACTTTTTGGCATAATCGCTTTTAGGGTTTGATGGTCTTTTAATACAATGACCAACTCGAGCTTAACCGCCAAATCAACGGCAACATTTCTTCGTTCCTCTTCACTTACATGTGGGCCAAATAGCCTATCGAACTCTTTAGGATGGGTATAATTACTGTTCCTTTAGGGAGTTTCTTAAAACGTTTGCGATTGTTGGCCAGCACATTCAGTGCATCTGAATCTAACAAAACGGCCCCTTAAAGGATTTGAGAAGATTTTTCAAGGCCTTCCTGCTATCCTTCCCCACTCCCATACCCTGATCCCTACTGCGGTAATACTGGTGAAGTCGGTTTTATCTTCGCGAAAGCCAAGCATGGCCTCGGGAACAGCTGTCCGCAAGATCGACCTTTCTGATTTGGGTACATAAACATTTAGCAGTCCGGTACCCGACCGGAGACATGCGCTTGCTGCCGCCCCCATTTTGCCGATACCGCCAGCATAAGAAGGCTATGACCATAATCGCCCTTATTAGCCGAGGGATCACGTTATTTGAGCAATGGCTTTATATTTAAGCGGTTAACAATTGTATTTTCTCTTTGTCCATGCTATACCGTTAATTATTTACCAATGGTAAATTCGATGTTCGATGAAACCTGGATCTGGTTACTTACCCCGCTTGTCAATGGATCACTTCCTACACCAAAATCCAATCTGTTCAGGGTGCCCTTGATCGTAAATCCAGCAGTAGGCTGTTTCATGGCCGTTATAGCGGTGCCATTATAGGTTACGCTAAAAGCCACCTGTTTGCTTACCCCATGAATGGTGATGTTTCCGATCAGTACATAGCTATTTCCCTTTATTCTTTTAAATGCGATACTCTTAAAGGTTAGTTCCGGATATTTTGCGGCATCAAAATAGGCCGCACCTTTAAGGTCATTGTCCCTAAACTCCACATCGGTATTGATAGAGGCTACCTGTGCGGTAAAAGAAATCACTGCATCGGTAAAGTCCTTTCGTTTTGAAATGAGCGAAGCATCTACTGTTTTGAAATTTCCCTCCACATGCGAAATCCCAAAGTGAGTGGCACTAAAGCTTACGCGGGTATGGTACTTGTCTATGGTATAGGTTTGGCCAATGGCCGATTGGCAAAGCAGGAATAGGCCAATGGCCGGTAAAAGTATCCTTTTCATTTTTTTAGGTTTAAGTGAAGTGCAATTTAGGCACAACATGGTTTATCGTACTATGCGCAAGGTCATCCCCAGCGTTGATGGTGGTCAATAGCTGAAAATTTATTGGTTATCTATTATTTTTCTTACGCATCACATAAGCGGACATGGCCAACAACAGTGTTCTGGATGGCGTAATTCCAGTGGCAAAGGCCAATATTTTATTGAACAGGCCGGGCACTACGTTAAGTTTTCCTGCAAACATCGCTTTATAACCACAACTTGCTACCTGTCCTGCATCTAACTGATATCCACTGGTAAAAGCCGCGCTTTCCATTTTTGCCCTTGTTACAAACCCTGTTTTGGTTAATCCCGGACTTAGGACCGTTGCGGTAACACCAGTACCCTTAAGTTCGGCATGCAGGGCCTCGGTAAAATGCATCACATACGATTTAGAAGCCGCATATACAGCCATCATTGGCCCAGGTTGGAACCCAGCCAGAGAGCCCACATTGAGAATTTTTCCCGAGCCTCTAATAACCATATCCTTTACAAAAAGCGTGCTTAGGTCTGTTAAAGCCAACACATTTAGCTGAAGCATATTGGCATAAAGTTCAGGTTTTGCATCCACTACCTTGTTATAATCGCCATAACCCGCATTGTTAACCAGGTAATCGATCTTGATATCTACCGACAAGCAATGTTGATATAACCGAGTTGAACTTCCAGCTATGGAAAGATCCATGTCAAAACAATTTATACTTATCGGATATCGTCCAAATTCGAGTTTAACATCTTCTAGTTCCTCTTTGCGACGTGCCACCAAAACCAGATCTATCCCATCGGCGGCGAAAAGTTTGGCAATTTCGTAACCAATACCGCCAGTTGCCCCTGTTATCAATGCTGTTTGTCTTGCCATCTGCTTTATGTGATTGAACTTGATCATCCAGACCAAAGCTGGACGTTATTTCATCAACAAGATTGTTCAATTTTGCTTATTTCTTATATGATTCACACTACCAATAGCCGATAAGGCTTGATAAAAATTATGCTGTGTTATGCCGACCATCACCTGCCCAAACTGAAATCAGAATTAAATTAATCAATTAAAAATCAATTAGATAACAAAAAATCTTAATAATATGACAGCCATCAAAAAACTAACCATAGCACTGCTGCTAACTAGCATCACCCTTGGTTTAAACGGTTGCACAGTTAGCCAGGGTTAGAAATTAATATCCGAACCCTGCTTGGGCGCCACCCTACAGTGCTGGTTTACGTTATTATTACTTTCCAGATCTAGAAATCTACTATGATCTTTCAAGATGGGATTTTGAGTATCTATATCTCCAGTTCATTGCCGATAGCGTATGCCGGCTACGATCTCTATGATGCCTTTACGGTTGCGCTCAACACTAAGGCATTGCAGCCTTGGATGCATCATGATTTCTACACCTCGCATTATCCAAGATATTACTATAGGAGCCTGTATAAAGGTACCGAGAAGGATTACATCAGGGATTTCAATGAAAATTTGAATGGGCCAACACAACGAATTACAATAGATAGGCCAATATAAGCTCCTGCCCGTCCGATTAGAATAGTACCTCCGCCTCAACAAGCTCCAGCACAAATCCTTCCACCAAGTTATGCAACATACCGTTGTAACAGCATCGGCCGGCCGGTGCCTGTAAAAAGAAGTATGAAAGTAGGTAAAGGAGCTAGATCAAAGCATCAGAAGCCTATTAAAAACACAGATGATAAGCGCCAACCATAGGGTTGATGGGAAGCATTTTACATGTATGGCAATCTATCTACCTTTATTGCAGGCGACAGAAATAATTCTGAAACCTTTTATTCAATACGATAATGAAAAAGTTAATCTTTCTAATTGTTGCAATCGCTTTTGAAACTACCGTAGTAAACGCTCAGATTGTTAAACCCCAACAGCACAAAACGCAACAAAAAAAACAACCCGAAAAAAATCATAAGGAATGTGCAGATATAATGGGACATTTCCATAAATCAGGTAGCGAACACCATAAAAAACCGTAGTATTTTTTTGCAAGGAATCTTAAGAACTTTTATCCGGTACTCATACCAAACAGATGTCCAACCAGCGCAGTTACACCCATGGCTACGGTGCCCCAAAAACCGATCCGCAGCATTGCCGTTCCTATATGTGAACCTCCAGTTCGGGCAGCTACTGCACCCAATACCATTAGAAAAAGAATCGAAAAAATATATTGTTGGTAAACCATGTACTTTAGCGGAGCTAAAATAGACACCATAAACGGAAGGAGTGCTCCAATAGTGAATGAACCAAAAGAAGCGAAGGCAGCCTGTAGTGGCTTGGCAGTTGTGATTTCACTCATGCCCAGCTCATCTTTGGCATGGCTCTGCAATGCGCCATGTTTGGTCAATTGTTCCGCCACTTGTAGTGCCAGTTCGGCATCCAGACCACGCCCTACGTAGATCTGTGCCAATTCCTGCAACTCTTCATCGGGCATGGTACGGAGTTCTTCTGCCTCCCTTTTAAGGTCGGCACTTTCGGTATCGGCCTGAGAACTCACCGAAACATACTCTCCTGCAGCCATAGACATTGCGCCTGCCATCAGTCCAGCCAGTGCAGCTAGTACGATTGTATGCCGCTCTGACGAAGCAGCAGCCACACCAATCACAATACTGGTGGTAGAAAGGATACCATCATTGGCGCCAAGTACCGAAGCCCTAAGCCATCCCATACGAGTAACATAATGCTTTTCAACGAAATTTCCTGTTTTTGCCATAGATTACCAGATTAATATACACCAAATTACGGATTAAGGCCACAAAAAAATCCGACAGGTGTGAATAATATAAATCAACAATCAAATTATATAACGGCCACCAGCTCAGAAAAGGCATCTTTAACCAAAGCTGTATTTCAAGCCTCAGCATTTCCATCCCCATCAGGCATAAGATCCATGAATAGCTATTTCATCTTTTTCCATAAATATAAAAAAGCTTTGCTGTTTGCTCCACTTCTTGTAGTGATCGATGTTTGCTGTGAAATTGTACAGCCCGAACTAATGTCGAAGATTGTAGATACGGGAATCAGTCAAAAGAACCTCTCCTTTGTTTATCAAATAGGCGGGGTAATGATCCTATTATCGTTGATTGCCATTGTTGCTAACATCGGTAATATCTATTATTCCTCCCAAGCATCGGTAGGTTTTGCCACCGAGCTAAGAAAAGGCATGTTCGAAAAAATACAGGAATTTTCCTTTGCCGATCTGGACCGCTTCAGTTCTGCCTCGTTAACCACCCGGATCACCAATGATGTGAACATCCTGCAAGAAGTTATCATGATGTCACTGCGCCTATTGATCCGGGCTCCACTTATGCTGCTCTTCGCTGTGGTGATCGCCGTTAGGATCAACGCCTCGCTGGCCTCTATCATTGCTGTGGCCATCCCTGTACTAGCTACCGCAATTTACCTCATCTTGAAAAGGGGAATTCCTTTTTTCGAAAAAATGCAGCAACGGCTGGATCAGCTCAACGGTGTGGTGGAGGAAAACCTCATGAACGTGAGGGTAGTGAAATCATTCGCCAGAGCGGATTTTGAAGAGCACAAGTTCTCCCTAAAAAACCAGCACTTGCAAAAGATGGCGGTCAAAGCATCTGGAACGGTGATATTGATTATGCCGATCATGCAACTGGTGATGAATGTTTCCATTGTAGCCATCGTTTGGTTTGGTGGCAACAAGATCATGTCCAATACCTTCCATATTGGACAATTGATGTCTTTCATTACCTATATCACCCAAATTTTGATGTCCTTAATGATGCTCTCTATGACAATCATGTCACTTTCTAGGGCGCAAGCTTCTTCAGAACGCATATTGGATGTGTTACATACCAGTCCAAGCATTTCAAATTCGGAAATATCTATCACTAAAGACCTTAAGCTGACCCAAGGAAAGATCGAATTCAGGGACGTTTGTTTCAGCTATCATACACTCGGCAAAAAAACCTTGCTAAAAAATATCAGTTTTACCGTTTCACCAGCCGAAACAGTGGCCATTATTGGCACTACCGGATCGGCAAAAAGCACATTGGTACAACTCATTCCCCGGTTATATGATATTTCGAGCGGACATATCTATATCGATGATCATGACATTAAAGACTATACCCTAGCCAACCTCCGTGCGGGCGTTAATCTGGTGCTGCAGCAAAACCAGCTGTTTTCTGGCACTATCGCTGAAAACCTCAAATGGGGAAATACACAGGCTACCAGCCAACAGCTGCACACTGCTGCCAGATATGCACAGGCACATGGTTTTATCATGGGCTTCCCCAATCAGTACCAAACCGTGCTGGGCCAAGGTGGAGTTAACCTTTCTGGCGGACAGAAGCAGCGTCTATGTTTGGCAAGGGCAATATTAAGTCAGCCCCTCATCCTCATTATGGACGATAGCACCAGCGCAGTTGATGTAACTACAGAAGCAAAAATAAGGTCACTGTTCAATTTATACCTTAAGAATACCACTATCATTATCATCGCCCAGCGCATCAGTTCCATCCAGTCGGCCGATCGGATCCTGTTGCTGGACCAAGGTGAAATCATTGCAAACGGCACCCATTCCGTACTCCTAAAAACAAGTCAGCTTTACCGTGAAATTTGCAGGTCACAGCAGTTACAACCTACTATCAAATGAAAACGCAAGACATCAATGCTAACAAAGCAAGCCTATCCGGACTACCGGGCAGGCATGGGAGAATTAAAACGGGCAAACCACAACATTCCCTTCAAACCATCCTGCGGCTTTGGAAATATCTTGGCAGGCAAAAATTAAAGCTCCTGGTTATCTTGTTGCTGTTACTATTGAACATTGGTGCCACACTCTCAGGATCCTATTTGTTACGTCCCATCATCAATCACTACATTATCCCAAAAGATGTACCTGGCCTCATCAAAATGGTGGCTCTACTGCTCGGGATCTACCTTATTTCGGCCGTTGCCGCAACGTTACAAAACCGCTTGATGATAAATGTTGCGCAACAGACGGTTAGCAAGATTAGGAGCGAGCTTTTTTGCAGGCTACAATCCATTCCTCTAAAATTTTTCGACACTCATAGCCAGGGCGATCTGATGAGCCGCTTTGCCAATGATACCGATAATATCAGTGATCTTTTAAATACAAGTGTGCTCCAGCTGTTCAGTAGCGGTATCACCTTGGTTGGGATTTTTGCTCTAATGTTATATATTAGTCCAGAATTAACCCTCATTACCCTGCTCATTGTTCCACTAATGCTATGGTTTGCTGCAGGGATTATCAAAAAGAGCAAGGTATTTTTTGCTACACAGCAATCTGCCCTCGGTGCGGTTAACGGTTATGTAGAAGAAATGGTAAACGGACAGAAGGTGGTAGAAGTATTTGGCTACCAACAGAGTGTGGAAGCAGCCTTTGAAAAACTCAACTACGACCTCCGCGACAAAGCTACTCAGGCCCAGTTGTATGCCGGAGTGATGATGCCCGTGATCCAGAATTTGAATACCATTAACTTTGCCCTTACGGCAATAGTTGGCGGGTTATTGGCGATACTGAAGGGTTTTGATCTTGGCGGACTTGCTGCGTTCCTTCAGTATTCAAGGCAGTTTGGCCGCCCGGTAAATGAAATATCCAGCCAGTACAACAGCATCCAATCTGGTCTTGCCGGAGCAGAGCGGGTGTTCCAGATCATGGATGAAATACCAGAACTGCCCGATTCTCCAGATGCTGTAGTATTGGCGAATGTTAGAGGGAACGTAAACTTCAGGTCGGTGACTTTTGGATATGATCCCGCCCATCCGGTAATCACAAACCTGACGCTGGAAGTGAAGGCTGGACAGAAGATCGCCTTTGTTGGTGCTACAGGTGCGGGCAAAACTACCATCATGAATCTGTTGCCCAGATTTTACGACATACAGTCGGGCGAAATCACCATAGACGGTATTCCCATCCAACATATCAAGCGCAACAATCTTCGTCAGGCTTTGGCCATCGTGCTCCAAGATACCCATTTGTTTACAGGAACTGTACTAGAGAATATCCGCTATGGACAATTGCAAGCTACAGATAATGAGGTAATCGAGGCCTGCAAATTGGCAGGAGCAGATCCATTTATCCAGCAATTAGCAAAGGGGTATGCTACCGTTCTGCAAAAAGATGGCGACAATCTTAGTCAGGGACAACGGCAACTGTTGAACATTGCCCGTGCCACCGTATCACAACCGGCCATTTTGATCATGGACGAGGCCACCAGTTCTGTAGATACGCGTACCGAACAATACATCCAACGGGGAATGGATCAATTGATGATAGGCAGAACCAGTTTTGTGATCGCCCATCGCCTTTCTACCGTGAGAAATGCAGACGAGATTATCGTACTCGAAAATGGTAAGATAATAGAAAGGGGCAACCATGATGCGCTATTGGCCAAGAGAGGCAAATATTACCAATTGTATACTACCCAGTTCGATTAGATCAATGCCCGATGCCATCTTGCGGTAAAAGAGCTTCTCCGTTATCTACCCCATTTAGCCTAAACAGAAATGTGCGAATGATATAATCTTTCTGGATAATTATGTAATGGCAAGAGGGATAGGGATTACCACCTTTACAATGAATCTACAGATCTAACTATTAATGAATAGTCTTTATGAACAAAGTAATCGTTTTACATCAAAGACCAGTCGGCACACCCGATCTGAGTGATTTTAAGATAATCATCGAAGAAGTGCCTTCGGCCGATGATGGTGAAGTTCTGTTAAAAACACGTTATGTCTCTGTTGATCCATATTTGAGAGGCAGAATGAGCGATAGCGAGTCTTACATCCCACCCTTTGAACTGAATAAACCGTTGCGATCTGCAATTATTGCTGAAGTAACCGATTCAAATCACACGCAATTTAAGGTAGGTGATCTTGTATTGGGAAACCTGGAGTGGAAAGAATACCAGGTGTCTGATGGCAAAAGTCTGCAGGCGATCGCCAACCACCCAGCCTATCTAACTGCCTATCTCGGTGTTTTGGGCATGACAGGGCTAACTGCTTACCTTGGCCTTACCAAGATCGGTTCTCCAAAACCGGGCGAAACGCTAGTGGTTTCGGGAGCCGCAGGAGCCGTTGGCAGCATTGCCGGTCAGGTGGGCAAACTGCTGGGCTGCCGCGTGGTTGGCCTCACTGGTTCGGATGAAAAAGCTCACCTGATCAAATCAAAATTCGGCTTTGATGAAGCGATCAACTATAAAACCACTAACGATTTGGGCCAGGCCATCAAAGCGGCGTGCCCAGATGGCGTGGATATCTATTTTGACAACGTAGGCGGAAAGCTATCGGATAGTGTGTTGGCCACCATCAATAAGCATGCACGTATTCCCTTATGCGGAGCCATTTCACTCTATAACTCCTCCGTCCCCGAGCTTGGTCCTTATATCCAGCCTGTGCTGATCAAAAAAAGTGCACTGATACAGGGATTTATCGTAGGTGATTTTGCATCCGAATTCCCTGCCGCAATTACACAGCTGACCACTTGGTTGACCGAAGGGAAACTTACCTATCATGAAACCGTTTACGAAGGATTTGAACAGGTTCCTCAGGCATTTCTGGGTCTGTTTGAAGGCCGTAATGAAGGAAAAATGATCGTTAAAGTTTAATCGGTCAAACATTATAAAAATAAACAATGAAAATATTAATGGTATTGACTTCCCATAGTGAATTGGGGAAAACCGGAAAGAAAACCGGATTTTGGATAGAGGAATTTGCAGCACCTTATTATATATTGGCTGATGCGGGCGCAAAAATAACGTTGGCATCGCCCGAGGGCGGACAACCGCCAATAGACCCTAAAAGCGAAGGGCCCGATGCGCAGACATCGGCTACGCTGAGATTTGACAAGGACAAAGACCTCAAAGAAAAACTGTCGCGTACACTTCCACTCCATACGGTAAACGAGATGCATTATGATGCTGTATTCTATCCCGGAGGCCACGGCCCCTTGTGGGACTTGGCGAACGATGGTACATCTATCAAACTGATCGAAGATTTTTATGTACACCATAAACCCATAGCTTTTGTTTGCCATGCACCAGGGGTGCTGATGAAAGTAAAATCGCCAAACGGTAGTCCCTTGGTAAAAGGCAAATTGGTAACCGGGTTCTCCAATACAGAAGAAGAGGCCGTTCAGTTAACCGATATCGTTCCGTTTTTGGTAGAAGATGAGCTGAAGAAGCTGGGCGGACTGTACTGTAAAGGTCCGGACTGGAATTCCTTTGTCAAACAAGATGGACTTTTAATTACCGGCCAAAATCCCGCATCCTCAGCAGATGTCGCTAAACTATTGTTAAAAGCGTTAGCCAAGCCATAATATTTACAGCTGACCAACAATGATAACCATCACTAAAACCACCAACCCACATTAACAGGGTACCTCACCGAAGACGTAGATTTAACTATTTTTTATATGGATCCTTTTGAACTGAAACGCCTGGGCATAATCATGGAGCCAGAACCTGGAAACCCCTTAGAGGTAGAAGGTGTACTTAACCCTGCCGTAGTCCGAGGTCCTGATGGAGAACTTTATCTATTTCCCAGAATGGTGGCAAAAGGCAACTACTCACGTATTGGCATCGCCAGGGTTCTTTTTAACCCAAAAGGAGATCCGATTGGTGTACAGCGAATCGGAATTGCATTGGAGCCCGAAGCTGATTATGAGAAGAGGCCAAATGGAGGAGGAGGCTGCGAGGACCCCAGGATTACCTTTGTAGAACCACTCAACAGCTTTGTAATGACCTACACCGCATTTTCTGCTGCCGGCCCGAGAATTGCGTTGGCCGTATCTGCAGACCTGTTGCATTGGGAACGATTAGGACTTGCGAAATTTGCGCCCTATAACTACATCCAGTTTAATGAGGTCAACAACAAGGATGCCTGTATTTTCCCCAAAGCATTGTTGAGCCCACATGCCCATCCCTCATTGGTGATGCTGCACCGTCCTCTTTTTCCGGGTACCAGACCAGAAGATTTCGTTAAACAGCCAAAGGAAAGAAGAATTAGGGACCATCACGAGTGCATCTGGATTTCCTATAGCCACCTCAATAGCAAGCCATATCACAGCAGCCCATTACCAAGGTTTGCTTCAAACAGTCCGCTTGCACTTCCACAATCGTCCTGGGAAAGGCTAAAGATTGGCGCAGGAGCACCACCGATAATGAGCAGGCACGGCTGGCTACTTGTATACCATGGAGTGATGCAGGGAAACAGCACACCAGATATCCACGACGAACTGGTCTATGCAGCGGGCGTAATGGTATTGGATACTGTAAACCCCCATAAAATTCTTTACCGATCAACTGATCCGGTACTAAGCCCAGAGCTACCCCAAGAACGTATAGGAATGGTGGGCGATGTAGTTTTTCCGACAGGAATAGACCAGCGCAGTGATATTGGCTGTCCAGACAGGTACGACGTTTACTACGGAATGGCCGATAACCGGATTGGAGTGGCCCAGTTGGACTTACCAGACAAGCTTCCTGAAGACAAGAATTAAGCGTAAATCTTTAATGCCATTAAACCCACAAAGCCAAAACCGTTTCGATAACTTTCTTGGTTTCTTCCGGACCACTCACCTGAATGCAGGTAGCTCCGGTTTTGCGCACTGGCTGATCATTCCCACCTTCAAATAACGCATCACCGATAAACAGCATTTCGATAGGTTTTAGGAATAATTTCTCTGCTAATTTTGCAATGCCATAGGCCTTATCTATCCCTTTTCGGGTCACGTCAACCGAAGTTGCTCCTCCCAAGTTTACGGCAAAGCCAGCCAGTTTTACATCCAAAATTATTTTCAGCCGCTTTCGTTTTGCAAAGTCAGGATCCCATTTTTGCTTCTCTATTAGTGGCGCATTTTGGCCCAGACCAGAATAGGTAATCTGGCTCCCCCTATCGGCGATCAATTCTTCCTATTTTTGTTTCGGAATAAGATCGTTGTCGATAATGGCCACATTAAGCTCATAGAAAATCTGCTTTTTCTCCGTAGTAGTAAAATCTTCTTCGTAAAGTTTTTCCCATTGTTGGGCGTAACTGTAATATTTGGTTCCACAGGCAGGAAGTATAGAAAGGTTGCCAAAAGCCTCCGAGCCGGAAAGACTGGCAATTACCTGCTTTTGAAACTGCGGCCAATCACCACCTGAAATGATGGCTACTTTGACCACTTCAAGCAATCGATCCAAAAGCCCACCCATTTCTGCGTCTATGGCCGACTTGCTGAGGGCCAAGGTTCCATCTAGATCAAATACAATGCGTTTTTTCATTTCTTCCAAATTCTTTTTTCAGTGGTGATGAAGCTATCATGATGTTTATCATTTAAAAAATGAAACCGACACCTGATACCAGCTTCCAATCAAATATTTCCGTTACTGTTAAAAGGGATCGGTAAGCTTGCTTACCCTGATGAGCTTTTTGTTCACGAATTCCTGTATGCCCAAACTGGAAAGTTCCCTGCCATAACCTGAACGTTTGGTGCCACCAAAGGGAAGGTCTGCCTGTGTCCAGGTGGGGTGGTTGATAAAGACCATGCCCGTATCGATCTGTTCTGCCAAACGCTTTCCCTTTTCGATGTCTTGGGTGAAGATGCTGCCACCAAGCCCGAAAGGGGAATCATTGGCCAGTTCGATTGCCGCCTGTTCATCTTTTACGCGGTAAAATGCTGCTACAGGACCAAAAAGTTCTTCTTGATAAGCCGCCATTCCCGGTTTGATATCGCTGATGATTGTGGCTTCGATAAATGCGCCATCGCGATCAATCAAGTTACCGCCTAGCAATACTTTTGCTCCAGCATCTACGCTACGCTTCACCTGATCGATGAGCTGATCGGCAGCCCCCTGCGAACTCAAAGGGCCTAGTTCAGTCTGTGGCTCCATAGGGTCGCCAACTTTCAGTCCCGTTAGTTTAGCCTTGAACTTGTTCAGGAACTCTTCTGCAATCTCTTCTACAACAATAATCCTTTTGGCGGCCACACAGCATTGTCCGGTATTGTTCATCCTTCCGATCACGGCCCAATGAACCGCCTGTTCGATATCAGCATCGGCAAGCACGATAAAAGCGTCACTTCCGCCAAGTTCCAATACCGATTTTTTAAGTGCTTTACCGGCAGCAGCGGCTATACTTGCACCAGCCGCCTCACTTCCCGTAAGCGCAACGCCTTTGATGCGTACATCGGCAACCACTTCATCTACACGACTGCCACTCAAGAAAAGATTGGTATAAACTCCAATTGGAGCACCCGCTTCCCTAAACAGCCTCTCTATAGCTAGGGCACACTGCGGAACATTGCTGGCATGTTTAACCAGCACTACATTACCTGCCATAATATTTGGTGCTGCAAAACGAGCCACCTGATAAAATGGAAAGTTCCACGGCTCAACACCAAGCAGCACGCCAATAGGGGTACTTTTAATATAGGCCTCTCCAAATGTTGGGTTTAGTGGCTGGTCTTTCAAGAATGTCTCGCCGTGGTCGGCGTAGTAATCGATAATGTCTGCACTTAACGTAATCTCTCCCTTACTCTGGGCGAGCAGTTTACCCATCTCGAGGGTGATCAATCTGGCGAGCTGATCGCTTTGGGCACGCATCAGCTTTGCTACCTTGTGCAAAAGTGCTGCCCGCTCACTAAAAGCGGTTTTACGCCAATGCTGAAAAGCCTCGTCGGCAATTGAAATAATCGCCTTTACCGCTTCGGGAGGCATTTCTTCGTAACTCTCAACCACACTATTGGTGAAAGGATTAATGGTCTGTATAGCCATGGTTATAGATTTAATGGATGATATATAAAGGTGATCCTATTATACTTATGCCAAAATGATCGTCGTCATCGATGTTGGCAATGCTCATCAAATTGGTGACGAGAATCCCTAGATCAGATGATGTCAATCATTCCAAACCAATCCAATAATCTACAATTTTGGTGTAGCAAACGATTAGTAGCGCATGTAATTTTAGTTTCCAATCATCATCAACGGCCCAACTATGAAACTACATATCAGGAATATGGTTAGCAAGCCCTGCAAGATGATAGTCAAAGACAAACTTGATCATCTTAGTCTATCCTACAATTATATCTCACTTGGCGAGGTGGATATGCAGGAAGCCCCAACAAAAGACCAATACAGGCAATTAAAAATAGCACTTTCAAACTACGGTTTTGAACTCATAGTGGACAAGAAAGCTATACTTATTGAGCTCATCAAAAATACCATCATCGATATGGTTCATTATATTGAAGAAAAACCCAGAGTGAAAAATTCTAACTACTTGAGTGAAAAAATAGCCCATGACTACACCTACCTAGCAAATGTTTTCTCGCAGGGAACTGGAAATACCATTGAACACTACATCATATGCCAGAAAATCGAAAGAGCAAAAGAACTGATTCTCTACCATGAGCTTAACCTCACCGAAATCTCTTACCTACTCAACTATAGTAGTGTTGCCCACCTTTCGCGTCAGTTTAAGCAGGTTACCGGCTTAACAGCATCGCTGTTTAAGAGCTCCTCGTTCGCATGCAGAACCGAACTCGAAAACGTGTAGCCATATAACCCAATCCTTCACCAAAAAAGATCATGCAAAAAAAACATCAATTATATCCCAGCAAAATGAAAGCCATGGTGATGGAAGCCCCAGGGCAACCATTAGTACTTAAAAACCTGGATGTTCCCAAACCCGCTGCGGATCAGGTACTGGTGAAGATCATTGCTTGCGGCGTTTGCCGCACAGATCTCCATATCATGGATGGTGAACTTTCGAGGCCCAAACTGCCACTGGTGATGGGACATGAGATTATTGCTAGGGTTGTTAGAACAGGAACTACAGTTCTTAACTTGAGAGAAGGCGATCTTGTAGGAATACCCTGGCTGGGCTACACCTGTGGAAAGTGTCGCTATTGTTTAAAAGGTATGGAAAACCTTTGCGAAAACGCACAGTTTACAGGATATGACATTGATGGAGGATACGCAGAATATACGCTTGCACATCAGGATTACTGTTTCCCATTGGATCCCAGTTATGGAAATCCGACCGCGGCATCATTGATGTGTGCCGGACTGATCGGTTACCGCAGCTACAAGATGATCGATAAAAATGCAAAGCGGATTGGGCTCTATGGCTTTGGCGCCGCAGCAAGCTTATTGATCCAACTGGCCAATTGGCAAAAAAAAGAAATTTATGCCTTTACACGCGATGAAGATCGTAAAGCCCAACAGTTTGCACTCCGTCTTGGTGCAGCCTGGGCCGGAGATTCCTCCCAAACACCACCAAAACCTATGGACGCTTCGATCATATTTGCCCCTGTTGGTCCACTGATACCCAAAGCACTGCAGGATGTGGATAAAGGTGGAACCGTTGTTTGCGGAGGAATCCACATGAGTGATATCCCCTCCTTTCCGTACGATATACTGTGGGAAGAAAGAACATTACGTTCAGTGGCCAACCTTACCCGCATGGATGCTACAGATTATCTTGCGATTGCACCGAAGATCCCCGTAAAAGCCAACATCACTACCTTTAAACTGGAGGAGGCCAACATGGCTTTGGAAGCACTAAGAAATGGAAAACTGGAAGGTGCCGCCGTACTGGTAATGGACTGATCAAGTTTTTTTTAACGCTACATCTCTAAATACAAAGCAATGCCGATTACCCAACAGCTCATCTGGCCCTTATTGTTATCAATACCAATTGCCTGCGTGGAATGGAACCTTGATCCATAAAGAGGTTTTCAGGGATCCCAGGGAATACTTTACCAAACGTAGCCTCAATGGAAAAACATTTTGGCCTGAAAGTTTTTCTACCTCTTTACCTGCGAATATTGTTTCAGCCATTACGTAACCATCATCTTTATAGTTCTTACCAATTTTCATCTATTGATGAACGATTGCAGTGGCTATCTCATTGCCAGATTTGCCCTGGCTTAGGTGACCCAATGCTTACATGAGCCTTTTCGGATTGATACGCCGGGACATTACAAAGAAAAACAGAAATTAAAGCAATGGTAAAAAGTTGGATGAGCATACTCCACCTAGTTAGCTTAATGTATTGCTAGATATGTTCTAACTATCATTTCAAGTCATAATGAAGCCTGTCCAACATTCGTGGTGAAACGCCATCCATGATGGCACCATAACCGGTAACCAAAATGCCTTTAAGGCCCGATTCCGACCTGATGGCATACACAATGGCTTCATCTGCTGGGTCGGTATTGCCCTCATAACGGTAAACCTGGACAATCTCGAACTGATGTGGTTCTAACACCACACCATTTGCGTATAGAAAGTTCTGATCAAGGTTAAAATCGGTAGTATACCCCTGTTTGGTAAGTTCGGCTATTGCCTCGCTAACGGTTTCATAGTGAAATAAAGGTTCCATAAAGCTATTGATTTGGGATAAACAAAGATGGCTGTTAATATCCACTACATATTATACAACTTTGTGATTAGCTTATATTATTCACACACCTCATTCTAGTGTACCAATGTGTGAATAATGCAAGTTTTGATAATAATTGAATAAGTTTAGCGATAGCAATCACCTCATCTTTGTACAGATCGGATGTCTGGTCATCTATACTTAAAAATTATGGTATTCTATGAAAACAGCTATTGGGGAATAGATTTTTTCTGATGGTGCATATGGTTGGTTTTATTGTCCTGGATCTTTGTCCTGCCCTTCGATATCCCAGGTCAGCGAAGTAAAAAAGACACACCATTGGACCTACTGAAAAAAAGATTTGCCGCTGGAGAAATCAGCAAGGAAGAATTCCAGGAAAGGAAAAACATTCTCCAATCATCTTAACAAATCAAATATCATGGACAAAACTACCAAACTTGGCATCTTTATGGATCATGCCACAGCCAATCTTATTTCATTTCCAGCAGATAACAGCACCGATAAGACGATCCACTGCAGCTTTACCCATGAGGCAAAGGAAGAGGCCTTACAAAGGGGCGAAAGTATCATGCACACCAAAGAACAAGGCGAAAAGGCCGACTATTATAGGAAACTTGCCGATACCATTAGGAATTATGACGAGGTGCTACTGTTTGGCCCAACCGAGGCTAAAACAGAGTTGTACGACACCTTTAAACATAATCACTTGTTCACTGGCACCAAATTGGAAATTATGCAGGCCGACAAAATGACTGCAAACCAGCAGCGTGCTTTCGTAAAAGAGTTCTTCAAAGATGAGGAAGATTAAAATAGCTAAGCTTTATCCTGATGTATTTCGAGCATGACCACATAGATCGATAGGCTAACTACAGACGCGAAGAAACACCATACCGATACGATATAGTTTTCGTAAAAACTTGCCGTAATGAGGTAGGAGACCATCACGGTTACACTCAGTATCCACATCTTTTTAAGATGTGAAAACAAAGGAGGTAAAATGGTGGCCATGATGTACATTACCCCGCCAACAACCCTGAAGGTTTCTGGATAAAACTGGTGGTATTCGATGTGATAGCAACTGATTTCGGCACTCACCCGGTATCTGATCATGCAATACCCAAGGTATACGGAAACCATCAGACCAATGCCTACTAATATTTTCTGAAAAAATCTTCTGGTTTGATGCTTTTCCAATAGCAATACGGCCATCGGAATCCATACAGGCCAAAGTACCTGTGCAAACACGAGAAAGAAATAGGTAACCAGTTTATCAATATGATAGGTATCTGTACCCGGTAATGCCAGCCATAATACACCTTCAGCAATCTGCTGCGCAGCAAAAATTAGCGGTATTGAAGCAAAGGGAAGCTGTGAGCGATGTTGCACCTTCTTTAGCGAGACAATTCCTATCACAGTAAGAACTGCCCCGGCACTAAAGCTGGCCGTTGCGGAAAAACACATAGTCTATCGCACAATTATTTAACATTGTCCTTGAAGATATCCTTTAGCGCCGTACCGAGTTCATGGCTATCGTGGTCAAATTCTCTTTTGAAATATTCGTTTCGGACTTTTGCTTCTTCATTCAACGCATGCATCTCCCTGTTGAATTCTTCATCCTCTTTTTTTAATTTTTGCTTAAGCTGATCCAATTTCAGCTTGGCTTTTTTTATGTCCTTATTCAGCTTAAGTTGTTCTTTTTTATTTGCTTTTGCAACTCTGGCATCAGTGGCGACCATATCCTTATCCATTGTAGTTAAGGTACTGTCTGAATGTTGTTTAAAATGCCTCCAGTCTGCTGCAATTTTTTCCCTTGCCAGCGAATCCGACTCTTTGGCAACCATAGCAAGCTCCTTATCTCCCTTGTTGAAATCCTCATTTGCTTTATCAGTCTCCTTTTTTGAAGATTGTTTGCAACTCACTGCAAATAATGCCATGATAATGATGGTAATACTACGTTTCATGATATTTTTAGTTAAATGTTCAAATGGAAAAAAGGGGCAGTTAAAAACTACCCCTAGCATAAACTTTAATCTACCAACAAGTAGTCGTATTCAATTTCCAGGTTGTTATCTACAAACCACACGCCAGGAGCATTCCACGCAATACGAGCGGCTTCGTCTTTTTGGAAAATAGAACCAACCGCACCGCTTAAGGTTACCCGGTTACCAGAAACGTTTACCTGAATATCCTGGTCATTGATAGACCAGTTGCGGGCAATAGCTTTTTCGATATCTCCCTTCTCTACTGCGTCTTTTACATCAGAAGCAATCTTGATGTTGTTGACCACGCCATTCACTCCCAAAAGGTTTTTTATAGCTGTCTTTGCCGCATCTTTCTGGTAGTTCCAATTTACTTCACCATCTAAGTAGACCCATCCTTTTTCTACCTTTACAGTAATTTTATCATTGGGTACCTGCCAATTCCATTTAAACGCATTAAGTATCTCTTTAGCAATGTCGTTATCATTCTTAACGCCCCATTCACCATACTTCACCACAATATTTTCAACAATGGCCTTTACACCAGCTACTTTTTTTGCCGCATCTTCAGCTTCGGTTTTTTTAACATAACTATCAACCGTGCCTGTTAAGGTAACTACTCCTTCCTTAACTGTTACGCCTATTTCGGCAGCTTTTAAAAGTGGTTCCCATTTTATGGCATCCTGAACTTCTTTCTGTAAACTCTCGTTGCTTTTCATCTTTGTTTTTTAAACGTGAACTATTTCACTGCCCAAAGTTCTATGGTATCACTTGCTATTCGTTATACCATTTATGGTAATCTTTGTACAATTCCCATGTAAAATCAATGTAAAAACGCCCAAAGGATGAGATAAAAAGGTGTGAAACATATAACTTTTATATAGAGTTGTGCAACACCAGAAAAAGCTGATTTACAATCTTTACCGAAGCCTACTAAAGCATTGCTTAACAATTGTGATCATGGAAAGACAAAAACACATCACCACCCTTTTCCTCGATATTGGAGGCGTCCTACTGAGCGATGGCTGGGACAGAAATGCCAGAAAAGATGCTTCGGCACACTTTCATATCGACCATCTGGCAATGGAAGAAAGACACCACATCAACTTTTCGACCTATGAACTGGGCAAGCTGAGCCTTAACGACTATCTGGCTAGTGTGGTATTCAATGAAGGTCGGGACTTTAGCACCACCGCTTTTAAAAAGTTCATGTTCAGCCAGTCCAAACCCCTGCCAAACATGCTGAAGCTGATCAGACTGCTCAAAAAAAAATATCAGCTCAAGATTGCCGCAGTAAGCAACGAGGGACGGGAACTTAACCAGTATAGGATCCATAAATTCAGATTGGACGATATCATAGACACCTTTATTTCCTCCTGTTTCGTACACTTAAGCAAGCCAGACCTAGACCTTTTCAGGCTTGCAATAGATACCATGCAAAGCCCGGTATCAAAAATACTCTATATCGAGAACCAGCCCATCTTTGTAGCCAATGCCGCAGCTTTGGGCATCAGCACCATCTTGCACAGGGACTACGATACCACGCTTGCCCAACTCTCAATATTTGGCCTTAAACCTTAAGTAAACAAGCAATACCCACCAAAATCAACCTAAAAACTACCCTACCTAAATAACCACAAGCAAATGGAAGCATCACTCACAAAACCCGATTTTGAAACGGTTACCCAAGAACTGCTAAAAAAAATGGATGCCTATTGGCGGGCGGCAAACTACCTATCCGTAGGGCAGATCTACCTTTACGACAATGCCCTGTTGCGAGAACCTTTACTGCTCTCCCATATCAAACCGATCGTAGTTGGCCATTGGGGAACTACTCCCGGCCAGAACTTTATCTACGTACACCTTAACCGTATCATCAAAAAATACGACCTGAACATGTTCTACGTATCTGGGCCAGGGCATGGAGGACCAGCACTAGTGGCAAATACCTATCTGGAAGGCAGCTATAGCGAAATCTATCCCAATATCAGCGAAGATGAGGCAGGTATGAAAAAACTGTTTACCCAGTTCTCTTTTCCTGGTGGTATTTCCAGCCATGTAGCCCCTACCACACCAGGCTCTATCCATGAAGGTGGTGAGCTAGGCTATTCTCTAAGCCATGCCTTTGGTGCTGTATTTGATAATCCCGACCTGATTGTGGCATGCATTGTTGGCGATGGGGAAGCAGAAACAGGACCGCTTGCCACCGCATGGCACTCCAATAAATTCCTAGACCCCGTTACCGACGGCGTAGTACTGCCCATCCTCCACCTCAATGGCTATAAGATCAGTAATCCAACCCTTTTGGCCAGAATTGAACATGGGGAATTGGAGCAGTTTTTTAAGGGCTGTGGATGGAAACCCTATTTTGTAGAAGGCGACGATCCAGGAACCATGCACCAACTCATGGCCGATATACTGGATCAAGCTGCTCAAGATATCAGGACATATCAAACAAATGCCAGAAATAATGCTGATCCTACCCGTCCACGCTGGCCCATGATCGTACTCCGCTCGCCAAAGGGATGGACAGGTCCCAAAGTAGTCGATGGCCTACAGGTCGAAGGCACATTTAGATCCCACCAAGTTCCTCTTTTAGTTGACGAGGAGCATCCTAACAACGTAAAACAGCTCGAAAAATGGATGAAAAGTTACCATGCCGAAGAACTGTTCGACAAGGATGGTAAACTGATAGCAGAACTAAAGGCATTGGCACCAACAGGTGAAAGAAGAATGGGAACTAACCCGCACACTAATGGCGGATTGCTGCTAAAAGAACTACTGATGCCTAATTTTAGAGACTTTGGCCTCAAAGTCCCCTCACCTGGAGCAATAATGGGGCAAGATACCATGGTACTGGGCAAATTCCTAAAAGAAGTCATCAAACTTAATCCTGTCAACTTCCGCCTTTTCGGTCCAGATGAAACCCTTTCGAACCTTTTGGGGGCAGTTTTTGAAGAAAGTAATCGGCAGTGGGATGCCGCGATGCTTCCGAACGACGAATTTCTCGCCCCAACTGGACGCATACTGGATGCCCAACTGAGCGAACATCAATGCGAAGGATGGCTGGAAGGATACCTGCTTACCGGAAGGCACGGGATCTTTAATAGCTACGAAGCCTTTATCCGCATTGTCGATTCGATGTTCAGCCAACATGCCAAATGGCTGAAGGTGACACAAGAACTCCCTTGGCGCAGGCCTATTGCTTCGCTGAACTATCTGTTGGCCTCTCATGTATGGCAACAGGACCACAACGGATTTACCCATCAGGATCCCGGATTTCTAGATCATGTGATCAATAAAAAAGCAGATGTGGTACGCGTTTATCTACCGCCTGATGCCAATTGCCTGCTCTCAGTCATGGACCATTGCCTTCGCAGCAGGCACTATGTAAATGTAGTAGTGGCAGGAAAACATGCCCTACCGCAGTGGCTGGACATAGAAGCGGCCGATAAACATTGTACGGAAGGCATCGGGATCTGGCAATGGGCCAGCAATGACCAAAATACTGAACCTGATGTGGTAATGGCAAGTTGCGGCGACACCGTAACCTTGGAACTATTGGCAGCGGTTTCGATATTGAGGAATCACCTTCCCGAACTTAAGATAAGGGTTGTTAATGTGGTAGACCTCATGAAGCTCCAATCATCTTCAGAACATCCACATGGACTGAGCGATACAGATTATGATTCCATGTTTACCAGAGACAAGCACATTATCTTCAATTTCCATGGCTATCCATGGCTCTTACATCGCATCAGCTACCGAAGAACGAATAAAAATCTTCACGTAAGGGGCTATAAGGAAGAAGGCACTATTACAACCCCTTTCGATTTGAGGGTACAGAACGAAATAGACCGTTTCCATTTGGTAATCGATGTAATAGACCGCTTGCCTCGCTTAGGCAGCAAAGGCGATTATTTGAAACAGCAACTCAAAGATAAGCTTATCGAGCACAAACACTATGTAAACCGCTATGGCAAGGATATGCCCGAAATACTCAACTGGAAATGGAACATCAATCCATGAACGCATTAAAATTAACTCAAACCATTACCGGCTTGCTGGCAGACCAAAAAGGCTTACTGGCCATGGACGAGAGCATCTCTACCTGTAATAAGCGGCTTGCAGAAGCTGGCATAGCCCAAACCGAAGAAAACAGAAGAAGCTACCGTCAACTCTTGATCAAAACACCTGGTCTGAAAGAGAACATTAGTGGGATAATCCTGTTTGATGAAACAATCCGACAAAGGGATGATGAAGACGTGCCTTTGATCAACACAATCATCAAATCAGGAATTATTCCAGGCATAAAAGTCGATTTGGGAACACAAGAACTAGCTGGATTTACTGGTGAAAGAATAACCGAAGGATTGGACGGTCTAAGAGAGAGGCTAAACGAATATGCCTCCATGGGCGCCAGGTTTGCCAAATGGCGTGCCGTGATCACCATCGGGAAAGAACTCCCTTCCAGAAATTGCGTGGAGGCCAATACCAATGCATTGGCCAGATACGCCGCCCTTTGTCAGGAATCTGGCTTGGTACCAATTGTTGAACCAGAGGTGATGATGACCGGTAACCATACTACCAATGTCTGTTTTGAAACTACCCGTTATGTACTCGAAAATTTGTTCGATCAGCTTTATTTACAAGGCATTGCATTGGAAGGCATGATCTTAAAGCCTAATATGATCCTTCCAGGTTTGGACCGCAAGGAAAAAAAATCGGCGGCTAGCTTGGCCGAAAATACGATAAGATGTTTATTAGAATCTGTGCCCGCCGCAGTGCCAGGTATTGCATTCCTCTCTGGAGGCCAATCTGAAAAACAGGCCACCAAGATGCTCAATGCGCTTCAGATTATGGCTGGAGATAGGTTACCTTGGACGCTTACCTTCTCTTTTGGTCGTGCATTACAACATACTGCACTTCAAATCTGGAAAGGTAAAGAAGAGAATACGATCTTTGCCCAACAAGAACTTCAGCATAGAGCTACCTGCAACCATGCAGCCAATATGGGACTTTACGATGGCACTACCGAAAAACGCGAATAGCATACAACTTAAAACAATATTGCCATATGTATTGTATTAATGGCACAGAAATATATTTTATTCTGTAATCAATATTTATGGAAAACGCCGTCTTGCTTAAAGCGATCATTGATAATGCGATAGAAGGTCTAATCACCATAGATGATCTTGGAAAAATCGAAGCCATAAATCCTTCCGCATGCAAACTTTTTGACTATACCGAAAATGAGTTGCTGGGCAAGAACATTTCTATGCTGATACCGGCTAACGATACTTCCAAGCATGATGATTACCTTAACAGATACAAACAGACCGGCCACATTAGCGTCATAGGTATCGGCAGGGAATTGATCGGCCTTAAGAAAAATGGAAAACAGTTTCCATTTAGGTTAGGTGTTAGCGAGGTAAAATATGCTGGAAGGACAGTTTATGCAGGTTTCATCCACGATCTGACCAGAGAGAAGCAATCCGAGGTCCTACTCCAGGACTATGCCTCACAACTGGAGGAACAGGTTCAGAAACGAACAGTATCTCTTCAGGAAACCGCTAAAATACTGCAGCAGACTAAGGAAGAACTAAGCTTGTCCCTAGAAAAAGAAAAAGAGCTCGGAAAACTTAAAAGCCGCTTTGTGTCGATTGCCTCTCACGAATTTCGCACGCCGTTAAGTTTAGTACTACTATCTGCCTCTCTGATCGAACATCATGTTGTTCCACACCAAAATCCTAATATCAAAAAACATCTGAGCAAGATCAACCATGCCATATTGAATATCACCGCCATATTGAATGATTTTCTCTCACTGGAAAAGTCGATACTCAGCTCAGCAATTTCAATGAGCGTTCTTGACAAGGAGATTACTGATTAAATGCAGATGATGCTAAAACCGGGCCAACAGATTATCTTCAAACATCGCGGTGAAAGTGAGCTGGTTAGTTTAGACCAAAACCTGTTAAAAAATTGCATCATCATCCTTATCGACAACGCCATAAAATATTCTAAAAATGCGATTTTCATACATTTTCACATCAAAATAAATGAAAAAAAATGTGCGATACGGATCTCTGACAATGGCATAGATATACCCTAAGATGACCAAAAACATCTATTCGATACCTTTTTTCGTGCACATAATAATGGCAAGATTTCTGGAAACGGTCTCGAACTAATTATCCTTTCCAGGTACATTGGATTAATAGACGGTGAGGTCAGCTTTAAAAGCAGGATAAATAAAGGAACGCTATTCGTAATCAAATCTCTGTAACCATTAACACAAAGTACACGTCATTGAAAACCATAACGAAATCAGGGCCAACATCATTGAAATCTTACAAATGGCTTCGTATACCGTGATAGAGGCCTACGGTTTAACAGGCTATAGCCATTTTAAAACAGGGAGATATCCATACAGATGAAGCTCAAGCTAACGGAATACTCGACTTTTTATACCCTATAGCCAAAACTTACAGCACGAAAATTTTCGAATCGATTTTCACACCACAAAAAAGCTCATAATCGACTTATAATCAGTTCTTCATTTGATTTAAAAAAGGAGATGATCAAAACTGACCATCTCCTTAAGGCCCATACAGGGCTCGAACCAAAAATCTGTCTCTATTAACCCTATTCAAAGATTTCAAAATTCTCTAAAAACAAAAAAGCCCTTTAAGATATCTTAAAGGGCTCACGGGTCAGTGGCGGTGCGTAATTCGAACCATTTTGTGGATGAATTGATTGAATTAGGCGGTTTTCGAAAAACTTGATTGATGACTTGATTAGCTTTTAAAGGATTGATAGAGATTATTATTTCTTAGTTCTCACTCAAAGCACTTCGTTTTCGTTCATCTTCTGCACTATTGCTTTTTTTAGTGTTTTTTACCGTACCTCCAAAGCTGTAGCTAAAATTCAGCTTAACCATCCTGGTTTCAAACTGGTTTCGCCACAACTGTTGCAGGGTACCACTATTCTGGTTATACTCATTACGGTATGATTTAAAAATATCCATTGCATTGACTTGTATAGATGCACGTTTATTTAAAAATTGTTGACGAATACCTGCCGTTATATATGTAAAAGCTCGATTGGTAATTGTTCGGTCTACACTTTTACCGCGATAATTGAAAAGCAGCATTACAGAAAAATTTCTGCTCAATGAGAAACTATTATACGAAGTTGCCGAAAGGCTGGCGATGCCATCGCTCTGTAACAAAGCCCCATTAAATTCCCCTTTAAAAGAGCGCTTGGATAAAATTGCATTGGTACTGGTGTACCACCATGGCAGCACTTGTTTACCATACATGGCTTGTAGCGTAAAATAGCTCCCATAATCTGCATTACCGGGCAATGTAGAGATTGTATTATCAGGTAGGGGAACAGAGATACTCGTAAAATCATCTACACTATAACTATACGTTAGGCCAAAGAAAAATGCGTTTTTATATCCATACCACAAATCGGCATTATAGGCAATCAAAGGTAGAAGCGCTGGATTTCCCTGTTGCAGGTTGTTGCTGCTGATAATTCGCACCAGTGGATTTAGGCTTTCGTAACCAGGGCGTTCTATCCTTTTGTTCATCCCTAAGCTAAGGCTATGGTTTTTGGTAAACTTATAGTCAAGATGTACAGATGGAAATGGCTGGAAATAGCTTCTGGTAAATCGTTCTTTTCCAAACTCCTGTTCACCCTGTCCATTAGTATACTCACCCCTTATGCCCAACTGGTAGGAAAATTTCTCGCCTGTGCGAGCATAAGTTAAATAAAGTGCTGAAATACTTTCTTTGTAATTAAATAAATTGGTTTGCTGACGAGTGAAATCCTGATAAAAGTTGGAATTTTTAGCATTAACATAGCTCGTTTTCATACCCATTTCTAATTGATGGCCTTTGGCCAAAGGATGGGTGTAATCCATTTTAAAAGCATAAACATCGAATACACGGTCTTGACCAACCACACTTGGCAGGTCTGATGTGGGACTGAACGTTACGGTTCTATTGTCCTGATCGTTATAATTTCCGTAACGGTAATAATCTAAATCGACTGTCAAATCCCTTCCCAAGCTATCTATTTGATGTTGTAGTCGAAGTCCAGATGAGAAATTAGACGCACGAATATGAACTAGATTAATAAACTGCGATTGCCCAACAACATCATCGATATTCGCAGTGCTATTGCGACCGAAGGTCTGAAATCCAGGTTTAACCGAAGCAGACAAGGTAGTGCGTTTCGAGAGATAAAAATCCATTCCCAGATTTGGCGTGTAATTGGCATTGGTTCTGGTGCTTTTGATATCAGTACTTGATTGACTTAAGGCTATTCCCTGGGCATCGACAAAAGTGGAAGCGATGTAACTATCGTAGAAATATTTGTTGTAATTATAGTCGAGATTTAGCAACAGATTATAAGCTTTTCCTTTGTAATTAAGGTTAAGGCCACCATTTGCTTTTCCAAATGTCCCTTTCCCTCCTCCTGTGTAAACATTTCCATTCAGCCCAGCCTTATAATTACGTTTACGGATAATATTAATAATGGCACCATTCCCAGCAGCATCATATTTTGCAGAGGGCTGGGCAATGAGCTCTACTTTTTGAATGGCAGACGAAGAAATTCCTTTTAACATACCTGCCAATGCTTCGGCCGAAAGTGTAGTGGCCTTACCATCGATATAAATCTGAACCGATTTCCCGTTCAAACTAATCCTATCATCTGGAGTAACGCTTACACCGGGCAGTTGGTTCATCACTTCCATAATCGGTGCACCAGCACCCAAGCCATTGAGGTTTACGATGAGCTTATCGGCCCTCCTTTCTACAAATGGAGGTGGTGAAGAGACATTTACCGCAGCCAATTGTGTTGATGTTGGTAGCAGTTGAATGACATCAAGTGATTGGTTCCGAGCATTAACCATATCGAAAACTTTCGAGTACACCGTACCGTAGCCCATCATCCTCAGTTCAAGTATATATTTGCCATCGGGAATTTCAAAACTAAATTGTCCCTTATCAGTAGCAAGCATAGCTTTAACGGTACTAGAGTCTGCACTCCTTTTCAAAAGCACTTGTACAAATGGGAGTTCAGCAGACTTTTCATCAACTACTTTCCCAGTAACTTTACCCAACTTTTGTTGGGCATTAACAAGCAAGGTACTGAGAAGCAAAATGAAAACTAGACCATAATAAGAGCGGGCCGATTTAAGTAGAATAAAAAGCATAACGTTTGGATTAATTTAAGTAATCCAAACATATAACTAATTTATTAGTCAAACAACTAATAAATTAGCTACTACAGCTAAATATTTAATTTAATTACTTATCTAACTGATTATCAGCTTTAAAATTTATACCAATTTGATAACCCGAGCGTACTTTTTCTCCGTTTTGCAGGGCAGGTTTCCATTTCGGACTCAATTTGATGACCCTTAATGCTTCTTTATCGCTTGCTTCATCTAAACTATTTTCAACTTTTTGATTACTAACTGTCCCATCAGTTTCTACAATGAAACTCACGCTCACCTTTCCACTCTTATCGGAAACTTTTTTTGTCGTTTGAATAAGGTACTTACTGAATGCTTCAAATCCGCCAGGGAAACTTGCTGCTTGATCTACTTTGTGATCATTACTACTGAAACCTGAGCTATTAAATGAACACAACAGCGCAACCAATGCAAACAGAGGCAAGCATAACACATATTTCCATAACCTGTAGCGGTTAGATTTTTTTCGTTGCAACATCTTGATTCTCAATTCGAGCAGGGAGGTAGTATAGAAAGTATTTGCCAATGTTGGCCCAGCGTTTAGGTTTTGCAAAAATAGCAACATCGCATATTGCTTTCTGCTTTCTGCAAAGTTACATGCATACTCATCGGCCAAATATTCGTGGATAAACTTCAGGCTTTTACGATATCCATAAACAATGGGGTTAAACCAAAAAAATATGCCTATCATTTCAACTAATAGAAGATCGAGCGTATGTAACTGTCTAACATGTATATTTTCATGGGCATTAATTACAGCTAAACCAGATAGTTTTTGGTCGATCACCTTTATTTTCCAAAAAGAAAATGCGTCCCCATCTTTGGGCAACATTATTTGTTTTCTTACATCTGCTATTTTGAGGAACAATCGTATCGCACTGAGTGCTACACCTATCCAATACACAAGTAATAGCCAGTTCAATTGTTTCCCAACAGTATTTCCTAATTTTCCTACTTCTACAACAGTGAACGTAGAGGTAACCAACTTAACCTTGGGCAGTACCATTAACCAAGATAAATCTAAGAATGGCATTAGCATCGATAAGCAAAGTGCAACAAGCAGGTAGACCCTATTGAAAAGGAAAAAGGTTTCTCCCCTTAGCAATAGCAGATAGAAAAGATAAAATATAACTAGCGAAACATTAGACCAGATAAAATAATATTCGAACTGCATCATTAATCTTTTATTTGATCTATCATTTTTAGTATTTGTTCTGCATCTTTCATGTCGATTTTCTTTTCTCGAACAAAAAATGAAAGCATGTCTTGTACAGAATTAGAGAAATAACTGCCTAAAAATTTATCTGCTTCATAACGCATGTATTTTTCCTTGGTAATCAAGGGAAAGTAGCGATGGGTTTTCCCAAAAGCTTCATAACCAATTACACCTTTGCTCTCTAAAATCCTGATGATGGTAGAAACGGTACTGTATGCAGGTTTTGGATCAGGTAGCTCGCTAATAATTTCTTTTACAAATGCTTTTTCTAGTTTCCAAAGCACCTGCATTAATTGGCTTTCAACTCTGGTTAAATCTTTGATGTCCATAGCATATCTATTTAATTTCAAATATCAGCTAAAAATTTAGTTGTCACAACTAAAAGCAGATTTAAAATAAAGATTTAATTAACTTGGCAAAATAAGTATAAGATGGCAATGGAGGCATCGAACCGTACATATATACTACTGTCTTAATTTCTCAGACCAACAACCAAATAAGCAATCAAAAGTAGAAGATAAGCGAGAGTAGGACTCTAACTTTCACAGTTGGTGTACTGTCAAGGCACTCGAACAAAAAAGCCCTTTAAGATATCTTAAAGAACTTTCGGGTTAGGGATGGTGCGTAATTCGAACCATTTTGTTACGAATTGAATTGAAATAAGCAGTTTTTCGAAAATTTTGGAAGAATAAAAATAAACCGATTAAAGGTAAAAACTCCTTTAAAACTTGAGGCGACTGGGAGAAAACGACACGGAAAACAAAGTAAATTGACACGCTAAACAAAACTAACCCATTGGCAACCGCCTAAATTTGTCCTATAACATTTAAATAAGAACAAAATGGAAAAGAACAATTATCAAGGCGCATTACAGCACCCACTGGGTTCAGGTTTTAATGCTACCTCAACTGCAACAGAAGTTATCAAAGGTATTAACCTGACAGGCAAAATCGCAATCGTTACTGGCGGTAATGCGGGTATAGGTTTGGAAACTACAAAAGTACTTGCAACAGCAGGTGCAACCGTAATTGTACCTGCAAGAGATGTTGAAAAGGCAAAGAAAAATCTAGAAGGCGTTCCAAACGTAGAAATTGAGGCAATGGATCTCTCTAAGCCTGAAACTATTGATTCCTTTGCCGAAAAATTCCTTGCTTCGGGCAGGCTACTTCACCTATTGATCAATAACGCAGGAATCATGTGGGTGCCCCTTCAACGTAACAGTCGTGGTATTGAATCGCAACTATCAACCAATTATCTGGGACAGTTTCAGCTCGTGGCAAGATTATGGCCAGCCCTTAAAAATGCCAATGGTGCACGCGTAGTCAATGTTTCCTCGCTAGGGCACCACATGGCACCCTTCAATTTCGATGACCCCAATTTCGAGCATAGAGAATACCAAACACTCCTTGGCTATGGACAATCAAAAACAGCAAGTAACCTATTTGCCCTTGAGTTAGATAATCGTGCCAAAGCATATCAAGTAAGAGCATACTCACTACACCCTGGTTCAATTGCCGGAACAGAGTTAGCCAGAGATGCGGATATGGAACTCTTCAAGCAAATGGGTTTCTTTGATGAGCATGGAAATATGCGTCCAGAAATACTTGCCAGCTTGAAAACCATACCACAAGGTGCTGCAACTTCTGTTTGGGTAGCAACCAGCCCATTATTGAACAACATTGGTGGCGTTTATTGCGAGGATGGCGATATCGCCGAGCTTCTTTCTGAGAGCCCAGTAGTTCAAACGAATGCCAAACTGCATCAAAGTGGTGTGCAAGCGTATTCACTAGACGAAAGCAAGGCTAAACAACTTTGGAAGCTAACCGAGGAAATGACAGGTATTAAATTTAAAGTGGACTAGATCATGAGAAATTTGAAAGGAAAAATTGCCCTGATTACAGGAGGTAATAGCGGAATCGGATATGCTACTGCCAAGGAACTTAAAAAAAACGGTGCACAAGTAATCATCACTGGCAGAAGAAAAGAAGCGGTTGAACAGGCCGCCTCAGTACTCGGTGTAACTGGACTTGTTGCAGACCAGTCTAACTTAATGGATATCAACGACCTAGCGATGGAAGTTGCCAGATGCTTTGGCAAAATTGATATCCTATTGGTAAATGCAGGAGTCACCAAATTTTCGCTCATTGAGTACATGCCCGAATCTATTTTTGACGAAGTGATGAACATCAATTTCAAAGGAGCCTATTTCACCCTTAGTAAATTTATTCCCATTTTAAATGACAATGCTGCAGTAGTCCTGCTGTCATCCACCTCTGCGCATATCTCTCCCATCCAGGCCTCTGTTTATGCTGCAAGTAAGGCGGCCCTAAATGCGATTATGAAAATTGCCGCATTGGAACTGGCCAATCGCAAGATCAGGGTAAATGCAGTTAGCCCAGGTCCCGTATCAACAGAGATCATGGGAAAAATTGGCTTAACCCAAGCTTTGGAGAACCAGATGACCAGCACGATCCCATTGTCGAGATTTGGCAAGGCCGAAGAAGTAGCCAAACTGATTGGCTTTCTGGCAAGTGATAGTGCCGCCTTTATTACAGGATCAGAATATCTGATTGATGGCGGTCAATGTATTTAGTATAAGGGCGGGTTTCGTTAAAGAAATTCGCCTAAAACAAATAACTTTATTCCTATGGAACATTTATCCAAATACTTAACCAAAGATATTAAGCTTTCCAGCTATGAAGACAAACTGTTCAAATCGGACTTGATGTTTGATGACCACATGCTGGTTTGGTTTATTTCTGGGGAAACCAAAATCATCCAGGCAGACCGAACCTTTTATTTCAAAACTGGGGATATTTTTCTGATCCCAAGAAACGAACTGGCAACGATCATCAATTATCCAAAGAATGGTCTGCCCCATAAAACAGTGGTGATGCATCTTTCAACCGATCGGTTGAAGCAATTTTATGAAAAAATAGATATCAGGACTAAAATGCAGCCAGAGCATAAAATTTACGGTTTCAGTAACCATCCGCTATTAGAAAGCTGTTTGGCTTCGCTGGTACCTTATTTTAATGTGGAAGGGGAATTTCCAGAAAGCCTTGCTTCGCTAAAAATTATGGAAGCCATTAGCATTCTAAGGATAATAAACCCGGGAGTAGATAGTGTTTTGGCAAATTTTGATGCCCCCGGAAAAATCGACCTGATGAATTTTATGCAACGAAATTTTATGTTCAATATGCCACTAGAAAAATTGGGCTATTTAACAGGTCGTAGTCTGTCAACATTCAATAGGGATTTCAAGAAGCTTTTTAATACAAGCCCTCAAAAATGGCTAACCGACAAAAGACTTGAACTCGCCTATTATAATCTTAGCGAAAAAAAGAAAAGGCCAACTGAGGTATATCTAGAAGTAGGATTTGAAGACCTCTCCCATTTTTCCTTTATTTTCAAAAAGAAATATGGTTTTTCGCCCAATCAGCTCCTTTGAACCGGTGTTGAGCGGGCTCTTCATTAATTAGGCATCGATCTTACTTTTCTTCATACAAAGTTTTTTAACATGAGATATTCATCATATAAAGAAAATTAAATTATCTTTATATAACAACTCTATTATGCAAAGAATGTTTACATGAAGGTTGGGTATAGCCGAATCCAGTATAAACAAAAAAATAGCATCCAATTTAATTTTTTAACATATCTAGGAACACTTTCATATCAAAACCTAACTTCATTCCATCAGGTTGTTTATCATTAACCTCACGAGTAAGGTTTTCAATTTTATCTAACAGGTGGTTGACACTTTTTGTAGAATCATTACCATGCTTCAGGAATTTTTCATGCTCAAAACCTGCTAGTTTCATGGTCAAATGTTGGATTGGACTAAATGCCTTCAGAAATGCAATAGTCATATCTGCAGCATATTGAGGTTCTAAATCAACAACCGTTTCGTACCAAAGACAATAGTCATTATGAATATGCCCGCCTACCCTATTCCTTACCTCTTTGATTAAGGTATGTAATTTATATTTCTTGACGAAAGCTCTCTCCAGAACGCTGATAGATTTAAATTCATCCATCAATTCAGGATGAAAATCAGAAATGAGTTTTACTAAAAATTGTCTTTTATTATTAAACGTTTAGCATAAATCAATGAATAGATTTGTTTCATAAAAAATATCTGCTTCAATCTGTTCTTGTTCAAATATAACTCTATGGAAATGACTGATAAATTAATTGAAGTTATGGTAACAAGGGCATCTAATGTATACAGGTTAAATATCTGCATCTTTGCCATTAAAACATCGAATCACTTTTCTCAAGAAAAATTATCTTGTAAGCTACTGCAAATAGATACCTTAAACAAAAAAATCAGCTCTTTTCAGAACTGCTTTCAAAACTCGGGGTCAGTGGCGGTGCATAATTCGAACCATTTTGTGGGCGAATTGATCGAAATAGGCGGTTTTTCGAAAATTTTCGAAGAAAGCAATCAATAACGCTATTTTTATTTTTTTAGGTAGACAAACCAACTTATTTGCCCCCTCTTCACCAACCTTTAATTATTTGTAATCTCATTGATAAACAATGGATTATGAGAAAAATATTTTTAGTAAGAAGGGGTCAATTGGCTCTGTCTTATACACGAGACACCCTTTTATGGCAAATTACTAAAACAATGAAAATCATTTTTTAGCAACTTTATTTTTAGTCATAGTCGAGTGGTCAGGCTACAACAAGAACTAAAAGATAAGCCCCTTAATAAAAGTTTTTGGGACGAAAAATTTTGTTTTGATTAATCTATTCAATTTTAACGCTTTTCTACTTAATCAGATTTGCCTCTACCGATAAAAGCAAAAGCATAATTAAGTTGTATAATAATAATAAATCCAATGCCAAGGTACGGATTGGCAAAGCACAGTAATGCACCTGCTAAATAAAGTAATTGTGCAGTAATAATGCGTCTTTTAATACCTCCAGAAACTACATCAAGTTCTTCATCTGCAATAAAATTATGTTTACTTGCATAACTCCAGTTAATAAATAGCATAATGCCTAACAGAAAAATATTTAACCAGTAAACACCAATTGCAAACTCATGCTCCATGTGATCGCCCAAAAATGCGGTTGTAAAAGGCAATAAAGAAACAAATAGTAGAAAAAGTAAATTAATCCAGTTCAGGTTTCTATCGCTTTTTTTGATGTATTCGAATTGTGTAGCCTGTCCCATCCAAAAAATACCTGCGGTCATAAAGCTAAGGAAGTAAACCAAAAATTTAGGCATTAAATCCCAAACTGCTACTGCCAATTCTTTGTTTCCGCCTTCTATTTCGGGTACTTTAATTTCTAAAACCAAAAGTGTCATTGCAACACCAAATACAGCATCGCTTATGGCAATTATGCGACCAACATCTTTTCCAGCAATTTTATTGTAATTATTTCTCATGTGCTTTTGTAAGGTTTAAATTAATAAATGGACCAATGTTTCGCTCTGTTTCATGATGGCTTCTCATTTCTTCAAAATTGGTGGTAATACCGAATGTGAGCCGAGAACTGTATTTTGCACCTAGTTTAAAAGTTTGTGCGCTAAATTGGTGACCCATGTTATAGTTAATGGCTGTGCGAAATTCTGCACTCGTAAATAACCTCCATTTTTCAGTAATCTTAGGTAAGTAATTTCCAATTACTAAAATCTGCCATCGGGATTTTTTGTAACCGCACTGGTTAGGTTTGCATAGGCTAAAAACTCTTCACTTTCTACAAAGTACTGTAATCCCAAACGGGCGCTAAATTGATAGGCTGAAGAAGCATAAGTACCAGCAGTAAGACCTAAGTTTTTCACAAAGTTGTAAGAGATTGTATTGAAATTGATGAAAGTTGGATGCTCGGTTTTATAATCGTGTAAAAATACCTCTGTTCTAGAGAACACAGCCCACTTGTTTTGCTGATCAATTGTACTCAGATAGAAAAATTCGGCATTTTGTCCTTTGCTCCCAGAAAATGCATCTATATAGATTTGCGATTGTGCCTTAGATTGGTAATAGCTTAAACACAAAAGGCTAGCAATTATTATTTTCATTTTCGTATTTAATTCGTTTGTCCAATATCTAATCTGTCAAATTTGCCATCAGCGTTTTGATGAAATTTGAAATATGTTTTAAAATTGCCCCAGCTTTCTGTATGAAAATTTCCGTAAATATCTTTACCACTATTTTCAACCATATCTATCGTTGTAAAGTGTTCATGCCCGCAGGCTTCGTTTACAAATTTTTTAAAATCTCTTGAATTGCCATCGTCAAGTAACTTTGCTTCTGCTATAAAAAATGATAAAAACGTTTCCTTTTCACCTTTTTGCCAAGCATTAAATGCTTCTTTTACTTTGCTGTTTGTTATTTTAGTTAAATCCATCTTTTTAGTTTGTTTAGCTGTGCCTAATTTTTGTTTTTCTGCTTTTTGTGCGCAAGCATTAAAACTTATTGCAATGCTGCAGATGATTAAGAGCGCAAATGTTTTCATTGCTAATTGACTTTTGATAATGGGTATTGCAGATAAATAATTACCAAATTCAATAGCAGGAAAGGGAGTTCTATTGCCATACCTTTCAAATCTCTATTTAATAAGTGGAAACAGATGATCAATAAAATTCCTGCTGCCATTAAAAAATTTCCCCAAACAAAAGTTTTAGGAAAACCAATTAGCACAGCACTTAACATGGTGATGCCTCCAATTACCATTAAGCCAGTTTTATTAATGTTCCATTTGCTAAACATTTCCAACATTTCGGGTTTGCCCGAAAACATTGCCCAGCCCTGTTTTAAGCCCATAAAAATGGCTACAAGGATTAGTGCCGAATTAAGTATTTTGATAATCATTATTTTGTTTTAATTAAAATTGATAATTGAGACTTTGTAGCGCCTCGATTATAAATGAGTGATACTGAATAAAGGAATAATTATCCATCATTTATATCTCACTTTTTAAAGTGGAATTTCAGGATCAATCAAGTATACCTTGTCTAGTTCAAGGTGAGCCTTAATGTTTTCTTCTCCAATGGTATCCAACAGTTCTGTGACGCCATAATAATTAATTGCAGCAATAATATCGACAGAGGCAAACAAATTATGAATTGATGCTTCCGAATTGTTAAACTTATGTTTTGTCAAAGCCAGCACCGTACCTATTAAACAGAAAATAACCATCTTTATATTTAATATTTATAATATTTCTTACAAATTTATGGAAACGGTTCCCATCAGATTTTCGTGCCTGGGGAGAACCTATATAA
>NZ_JAELTN010000043.1 GCF_016428855.1 Pedobacter sp. ASV28 | reverse complement strand
TGACAATACACTGCTCAAAAAAAATATAAGTGAGGTTACCGAAGCCAGGGTAATGTCTAAAATACTGAGCTATGAAGAGTTTATTAAAATCTATCCAGACAATGAAACCTGTTTCAAGTTTTTAAATGACCTCAAAGAAAAAAGAGGCTTTTGTTGTAAAAAATGTAACCATACCGAGTTTTATGCCGGACACCATCCCTATAGCAAAAGATGCACTGCCTGCGATTATGAAGAATCCGTAATCAATGGCACTATTTTTCAAAATAGCCGAATACCCTTAAATAAAGCATTCTATATGGTATATATAATTTATACTACAAAAGGCAAAATATCCTCCTATAAGCTGGCAGAAATATTAGACGTTAGACAAGCTACCTGCTGGGCAAATCTCAATAAGATTAGAACAATAATGCAGGAACGCAAAAAGGAATTTAAGGGAGCGGGAGAAGACGGCTGGAACAAACTGGCTCTGATTTAAAAAAATAAGCCAAAAAATACCCTTAATTCTCAGGCGTGTTATTTTTTTTTTACACTCCTTTCCATAAGATTAATTAAGCATTGAAAATCAATACTTAAGCTCAAAATCCATCATGGTATTAATACGTATTAATTTATTTTTAATAAATTGATAATCAGAATGTTATGTAATTTTTTATTTGCTTTTCTACTTGTAATTTGAATATATTCGTCTCACTATTCAATTAACCAAGTATAAATATTTTAAACCGCTAAGATTTTGACGAAGCAAAACCTACCCTTCAGATGGTGGCTATTACCTGTGTTGGTACTAATGCACCTGTCGGCTAGTAGTGCCGATTTGTTAACCAATATTCCAGGTAGAAAAACAACCAGCCTCAATGGCAAATGGCAATACATTATAGATATTTACGAGACCGGCTTTTATGATTACAGGTATAAAGAAAGAGCCGAGGACGACCCTGAAGCCTATTGGAATACTGATGTGCCTGCAAATTCTTTGGACAGAAAAGAACATGGCTATAATGACAAATATACCTTAAACGTTCCGGGCGACTGGAACTCACAGGCAGATAAATTCCTTTATTACGAAGGCTCGGTTTGGTACAAAAAAAGCTTCGACTACAAAAAGTCCAACCAGAACAACAAACTATACGTGTATTTTGGAGCCGTAAGCTACAAAGCAGATGTTTACCTAAACGGAAAGAAATTAGGCGCACACAAAGGTGCTTTTAGCCCTTTTAATTTTGAGATTCCGGCGGCCTTATTAAAAGAAAAAGACAATTTTTTGGTTGTAAAAGTCGACAACAAAAGATATGCGGATGAAATACCTACCTTAAATACAGACTGGTGGAACTATGGCGGCATAATTAGAGATGTTTGCCTGGTAGAAGTTCCCAACCAGTTCATTAGCAATTATTTTATCCAACTGGCGAAACCAAATACTGGTGTGAACTCAATTAGCGGCTGGATTGAGGTAAAGAATGCAACCGCCAATCAAGAGGTTGTGGTAGACATACCAGAATTAAAGATTTCCCAAAAGTTCATTGTCAATGCAACAGGTAGGGCAACCGTAAAAATTAATGCCCCTAAGCTTACACTATGGAGTTTGGAAAACCCTAAGCTTTATCAGGTAAACATAAGTACCAGTGCCGATAAGGTGAGTGAAAAAATTGGATTTAGAACCATAGAAGTACAGGGTGAGAAAATTCTGCTGAACAACAAACCCGTTTTTTTTAGAGGCATTAGTATCCACTCAGAAATTCCAGACGAGGGAAGGCGTGCCAACACACAAAAAGATGCCGAAAAACTTTTGGGCTGGGCAAGAGAACTAGGCTGTAACATGGTGCGTCTGGCTCATTATCCACACGACGAGAAAATGACACGCTTAGCCGATTCACTGGGCTTGTTGGTATGGTCTGAAATCCCTGTTTATTGGACAATCGATTTCAAAAGCCAGGAAGTTTTCGAAAAAGCAAAAACGCAGCTCGATGAAATGATAGACCGAGATAAAAATAGGGCCAGCATTATTATCTGGTCTGTTGGAAATGAAACCCCAGTAAGCGAAACCAGAACACTTTTCATGAAAAACCTATTGCAAGAAGCCAGAAAACAAGACCCTACACGCTTAGTTTCGGCGGCATTAGAAGTCAACTATCATTCGGAAGAGAACATGAGGTGGATTGATGATCCGCTGGGCGCATACGTTGATGTCGTTTCTTTCAACCAATACCTGGGATGGTATGGCGGAACACCTGAAAGTTGCAGAACGGCAAATTGGGGAACACACTACAAAAAACCCTTGTTTATAAGCGAAACGGGCGCCGAAGCCGTTGGCGGATATCATGCGGATGCCAAACAGCTCTGGAGCGAAGAATTTCAGGAATGGTACTACCAAGAACAGGTAGCCATGTTAAAAAGAATGCCTGCTAATTTCGTAGGTATATCTCCATGGTTATTGGCCGATTTCAGGTCGCCGAGAAGAAACAATCCCATTTATCAACAAGGCTGGAACAACAAGGGCCTGTTCGACCAAAAGGGCGAAAAGAAAAAAGCTTTCTATGTATTGAAAGCATACTACGATGAATTAGCAAAAAAATACAAATAACATAAGATGAAGAAGCTACTTTTTATACTACTTACTTTTACAACAATCACCTCATTACAGGCTACAGATAAGTTCTTTAGCGTGAAAGGAAAAGAGATTATAGACCGCAATGGCCAGCCCTTTTTAATAAAGGGAACAAACCTTGGGAACTGGTTGGTTCCAGAGGGATATATGTTCAAATTCAAGAAAACAAACGCTCCCAGTCAGATCCATGATATGCTCAGCCAACTTATTGGGCCTGCAGAAACGGCTAAATTTTGGGAATCTTTTCTCGAAAACTACATTACACAAGACGACATTAAATTCCTTAAAAGCACAGGGATCAATTCTGTGAGGGTTCCGTTTAACTACAAGTTATTTACCATGGAAAACTATATGGGAAGAAATGATGCTTCCAGAGGATTTAAATTGCTGGACAAGGTGATTTCCTGGTGCAAAGCTGAGGGGCTATATGTGATTTTAGACATGCACTGCGCACCAGGCGGACAAACGGGAGACAACATTGATGACAGTTACGGTTATCCTTTCTTATTTGAGAACAAGGAAAACCAAAAGTTGACCATAGATATCTGGACAAAGATAGCCAAAAGGTATGCAAAAGAACCCATCATCATAGGCTATGACCTATTGAATGAACCTGTTGCCCATTATTTCGATTCTAAAACACTAAATCCATTGATCGAGCCCTTATATAGGGAGCTAACGGCCGCTATTAGAAGTGTAGACAAAAACCATATCATTTTTTATGGCGGAGCGCAATGGAATACCAACTTTAATATTTTTTCCGCGCCTTTTGACAAAAAAGCAGTCTATACATTCCACAAATACGGAGACCAGCCCAACTATGGTTCTATTAAACGCTTTATAGAGTTTAGAGAAAAATATAACGTGCCCATTTACATTGGAGAAACAGGCGAAAATACCGATGAATGGGTACAAGAGTTTCGTGAGCTATTGGAAAAGCAGAATATTGGATGGCATTTTTGGCCATACAAAAAGTTAGACAATCCCAAAAACATTAGTTCTATACCTCTTCCCGCCAACTATCAAACACTTATAGATTATGCCGAGGCCAACAGAGGTTCATTTAAAGAAATCAGGGAGATCAAAATAGATAGGGCAGAGATCAAAGAAATCTTGCACCAATTTTTAGAAAACATCAAACAAAAAAATTGCTTGCCAAATACCGGATATATCAAAGCTTTGGGCCTTAAAGCCGAACAACAAACTCAAACCAAATAAACCAAGTATATGACAATAAAATTTACACCATTTTCTTATCTCGTTTTGGTGCTGTGCTTCTGGTGCAATTTTGCTGATGCACAAGAGCAAGTATCCATTAAAGGGGTAGTGCGGGACATTGATGATAATTCTACCATTCCCGGAGCAGTTGTAAAAGTAAAAGGCACTAACAATGCTACCATTACCGATAATGATGGAAAATTTACGATCAAAGCAGCTCAATCGGCTACGTTAACATTTTCTGCCATTGGCATGAAGGCAAAAGAAGTAGCATTAAAAAATGAGACCGAGTTAAATGTACTACTATCAAAAGATGTACAAACCCTAAGTGGGGTAGTTGTAGTAGGCTACGGCGTACAAAAGAAAAGCTTAGTAACAGGTGCCATATCTTCCATTACCGCAAAAGATCTGGAAGTTCCCGGAATAATGCGGGCAGATCAGGCATTGCAGGGGAAAACCCCGGGGGTAACCGTAATGATGAATAGTGGGCAACCTGGCTCTGGCGTAAGCATCCGCATTAGAGGGGTGGGCACCAATGGGACTAACGACCCTTTGTTTATTGTAGATGGATTTCCAAGAGGAGATTTAGAGGCGGTTAACCCGCGTGACATTGAAACGATGGAAGTACTAAAAGACGCAGCTTCGGCAGCTATTTATGGTGCCCGTGGTGCAAACGGCGTAGTTATTATCACTACCAAATCTGGCAAGGCTGGCAAAAGCAAATTGGATTATGAGTATTACAGAGGCTTTCAAAACATTAGAAAATATATTGATGTTTTGGATGCTACACAATATGCCCGTATCCAAAACGAGCTTCATTTCAATTCCAATTTGGCGCTTCCCTTTTCCGAAACAGAAATCAACAAAATGGGTAAGGGAACTGATTGGCAGCGGGAGATTTCTTATTTCAATGCGCCTATACAAAACCATCAGGTTTCGATCTCTGGAGGCTCCACCAAGAATACCTATAGCTCATCGTTTTCCTACTTCTCACAATCGGGAACTTTGGCCAAAGGCAAATCTGATTTTGATAGGTACACAGGACGTATCAACACCAAGCAAAATGTAATAGAAGGCATACTAAATACGGGAGTTAACCTTAACGTTACTAATGTTAAAAGGGCGGCTATTGCTACCAATAGCGGTAACTCTGGGCCCATATTAGGTGCTATCAACATGGATCCGGTAACACCGGTAATGAATGATGATGGAGCTTTCGCTATTTCTCGCTATGTATCACAGGAAATTGTCAATCCCATTGCTAGGATATATTACACGAATGGATCTTCGGGCTACACCAGAATAAATGCCGATGCCTTTGGGGAAGTCCAAATCATTAAGGATTTAAAATTAAAAAGTAGTTTAGGTTTGGCACTGCAGAACAACGAATCAAGAGGATATACACCCATCTATGAGTTAAATGCAACAAACAAAACCATTGCTACGGGCACTAGTAAATCTATGTCGGAAAGTAGAGATTTGAACTGGGAGAACACGTTAACTTACAATAAAAAAATAAGTGAACATACTTTTTCAGTCTTATTAGGAAATACCTTGAATACCGGAAGAGGCACCAACGTATCAGCATCAAAAAATGGATTACTGTATGATGATCCCGAATATGCTTATTTAGATTTGGCCAAGGATAATACCAGCGCAACTGCAACTGGAGGTGCTTGGCACTCGGGATTAGTCTCTTACTTTAGTAGGGCAACTTACGACTTTAACAACAAGTACATGATGACCGCCACCTTTAGGGCCGATGGTTCATACAAATTTGGGAAAAACAACAAATTTGGTTACTTCCCATCTATCTCTGCTGGCTGGAACGTACACAACGAAAAATTCTTGGAGAATATACGCTTTGTAAATTCATTAAAAGTTAGAGCGAGCTGGGGCAGAACCGGAAACGACCAAATTCCAGATTATGGGTTCGTATCTACCATTAGCACCTATGCCCGCAATTATTATTTCGGCTCAGACATACAGCAAATTGGAGCTTCGCCAGCAGGCGTATCTAATCCTGATCTAAAATGGGAAACTTCTGAACAGGCCAACATTGGGGTGGATGCAGAGTTATTTAAGAATTTCAGGATAACTTTAGATCTATACCGAAAAGCAACCAAAGACCTTTTGTTGCGAATTCCTATTCCGTTATATGTAGGTAATGGGGCGCCGTCTGGCAATGCCGGAAATGTAAGAAATCAAGGTGTTGAACTTTCTTTAGGCTACCAAAAAGATTTTGGAAAACTATATATCGAAGCCAACATCAACGGTGCCTATAACCATAACAAAGTAACCCATGTGGGCAATACCAATGGCTACCTTACAGGTGGTAATGCAGGTAATCAACTAGGTGACATAGCCCGTATGGAAGCTGGGTTTCCCTTAGGTTATTTTTGGATGTACACCATGGACGGCATTTTCCAAAACCAAGCGCAAATTAATGCATACAGAGGCCCTAACGGTAGTTTAATACAGCCCAATGCTTTGCCTGGTGATATCAGGTACAAAGATTTGAATGGAGACGGGATCATTGATAGCCGCGATCGCTCTATGGTTGGTTCTCCACATCCTAAATACAACTACGGATTTAACTTTACCGCCCGTTACGGCAATTTTGATGTAAACGTATTTTTTAACGGATTAGCCGGATATCAAATTTTCAACAGCTTACACCGATGGGATTTACCTACCGCCAACTTCCCTGTAGAAATTATTAACCGTTGGCACGGAGAGGGCACTACCAACTCCTATCCAAGAGTTGCTGCCGGAGATGTAAACGGAAACTTTGCTAACCCATCTACTTTCTTCTTAGAAAATGGATCGTACCTAAGATTACGTAATGCTTCGGTTGGTTATACCTTCCGCAACCTTAAGGTAGCCAAGCTAGACAAAATAAGATTATATGTAACGGGAAATAATCTTTTTGTACTGACCAAGTACACCGGTTTTGACCCAGAGGTATCGGGCGGAGCCTTAGGTTTAGGCATAGATAAAGGCGTTTATCCGCAACCTCGAACCATTATGGCTGGAGTAACTGTTGGTTTTTAATTAATGTAAACAAGTCATGAGATATCAATATATTAGATTAACACTGCTCCTACTTGCTGTTGGCCTGGGAGCTTGCAACAAAAACATAGATTTAGAACCAATTACTTCGGATACGGAATCTAACTTTTACCGCGACCAGAAAGACTGCCTACAAGGTCTTGCTTCCGCTTATAATGTACTGCTTTGGGATGCACCACAAAACCAAAATGCACCTTTTCAATTGATTAGCGAAGTACTGGGCGACAAGTGTTTTACAGGAGGGGCATCGGCAACAGACTTGCCCTCTTTACAAAGGGTAGACAGAGGTGCAATGCGTACCGACGATTTAACCCCAAAAGCGCTATGGTATAAATACTACTCGGGTATTTACAGAACCAACATCTTGTTAGAAAAATTACCTGCTGCCACTTTTGATGATGCAATGGTAAGAGAAAGATATGCTGCCGAAGCCAAATTTCTGCGGGCCTATTACTATTTTGATTTGGTTCGCCTTTTTGGCAATGTACCACTAATTTTAAAAGTGCTGGCGCCATCAGAATACAATCAGAAACAAGCTTCGCCAGAAGATGTTTACAAACAAATTGGCGATGATTTGCTTAATGCCATTAATGTACTGCCAAGGTACAAGAATACTCCACCCGATGAGTATGGAAGAGTAACTTCTGATGCCGCGAGGGGGCTCTTAATGCGTGTTTGGCTATATTATACCGGTTATTATAAAAAAACCGAAATGCCAAATGTATCATCGCAGCAGATTTTAAACATTTCGGAAGAAATCATCAATAACAGTGGACATGATCTATTGCCAAAATTTTCTGATGTATTCATAAGCGAGGCTCCATTTAACCACAATAGCAGGGAGGCGGTATTTGAAATTCAATATTCTTCAAAGGCCAATAGCGGAAATTTTAGCTACCGAGAAGAAGCCAACGGAAATCTAGCCGTAATGCTCTGGTCAATGAGAGATCCAAATTCGGCTTCCCCATATTCGGCGGGCTGGTCTTTTGCGCCTATAGATGCTGAATTTTACAACACTTTTCCAAATGATGATTTAAGAAAGGACGCTACTTTCCTATTGCCAAGAAACCAGTCCGTTTCTTTTACCCCAGGCTATCAGAATACCGATATCTTTCCTAAAAAATGGCTCGCCCTAAAAGCAAACCAGAGTACAAGGGGCGATTTCAGATTAAATTTCCCTAATCACTTCATCACTATTCGCTTTTCCGATGTGCTTTTAATGGCAGCCGAACTGCAACTCCTACATGGTGGAAGTTCGGGCAAAGCCCAAAGCTATTTTGAAAAGGTAACCAAACGAGCCCATGCTGCTGGCTACATTCCCCCTGCGGTAACCTTAGATGTAATCTATAGAGAAAGAGAGCTAGAGTTGGCTTTGGAAGGTGTAAGGTATTGGGATTTGATGAGAAGGGGATTAGATTATGCCCAATCTAAAATAGACATTAACAGGGGCGAACCTTTCATCAGTAAATTCAATAAAAATGCCGATGGCCTGTTTCCAATTCCACAGGAAGAGATCATTAATACCAAATACGTATTGAATCAAAACAAAGGTTATTTCTAAATCAAAGAAGATATGAAGAATTTATTTTTTATAATGCTAGTGTTTTTGACAGCTATGGCCTGTAAGAAAAACATCAGTCTGGAATCCCCAATTCCAGAAAGCGATATTAATATCATTATCCAGGAAACGGAAACACCCAATGTCTATCGATTTATCAATGGACAAATAGGCAATACGGCAAAGGCGAAATGGAACTTGGGCAATAGTGTTGAGGCCATTGGCGACACTGTTCTTGGCAAATATCCTTTTAAAGGAGAATACAAGGTAACGTTATCGGTCTTTAATGGGATAAAAATTGTAGAAAAATCTGTGTTGGTAACTTTCAAAAACGACAACTTAGATTTAGATCCGGTGTACGGCTTCTTAACAGGAGGAGTAAATACCCCCGATGGAAAAATATGGGTTTTGGATTCGCTAACAGATGGACACGTAAAACTGATCAACAATGGATCTACAACACCATGGAACCGCCTGGCCAAGAAAGATAAAGGGGTTTACGATGATGAGCTCACCTTTAAACTGGCCAACAAAGAATGTTTGTATAAAAATAATGGTTCTTCCTATTGTCATGGTGGTACTATAGATGGGATTACACAGTTCAGGTTAAAGGAACTGAATGCCAATTGGGGTACCGCAAGCACTTTTGCAGCAGACGGTGGTGATTTGATCATCAACTACAGCCCCAAAGACCCTATACAACATTGGGAAATGGAAATCAGAAATGGTAAACATTACCTACAGCTGAAAGGTGGGGCTTTTTTCTTCTTTTACAGAGGCGTATCGAATGTAATTGAGTATGAAATTACCACTATCAACGAAAACGAAATGATAGTGACCCATTATGAAACTGCTCCACAATCAAGAGCTAACGCTTTATGGAGAGATCAATACACCCTAATTAGAAAAGGTTACGTACGCCCATAACCAATAAATAACAACTTTATGAAAAGTAGATCTTTTATAAGAAATTTTCCTACACTGGCCTGCTTACTGCTGCTATTGATAGGAAGTTGTAAAAAGGACAATGACAGATACTATTCTGTATCGGATGACAGGTTCCAGATTTACAATGAAAAGTCCAAACTTACAGGGAACGTAGTAGAAAATATGCCCCTTAGCGAAGCTAATAAATTTAATATGGTGTTTGTCAATCCACCAAAAAATAGCGAAGCGATAATCAGCGCGGCAGAAGTTAATGGCATTTATATTGATGAGACCAGAATTAAATTGAGCGGTACATCGGTAGATATACCTGTAAAAGGAACACCCAAATACGAAGGAACATTTAACCTCATATTAAAAGTAAACATAGACGGCCAGAGCCACATCTGTAGCACAAAGTTTTATGTAGATCAACCAAATGTATCCAGTATTTCTATAGATCTATCTGAAGATCCTCTTTTCAATGCCATAGGAGAAATCTCAAGAGAATTTAAGGTGTATCCCAGATCTACCGCTTTTGAAATTACCGTTCCCACTGGGTTAACGGCAAGTATCGAAAACATAGATGCCGATAGGAGATTATTAAAGCTGGTGGCATCAGAGGAGTTTATTGCAGGAGAAATTACAGTTAAAGCCAAGTTTTTACAGGTTCCAGAAATGGTCAAAACCATAAAGGTAACAGCTTTCTCCAACGGAGATGGAACCGCTGCCAAACCTTACGAAATAAGTGATTTTGCAAGGCTTAGTAAAATACGTTATGGCTTAACCAGCCATTACAAACTGGCTAATGATATCTCTGGCAGTACATTTACCACCATTGCGGGCATATTCTCAGGCACATTGGATGGCAATGGCAAAAAGATTACCAGCGTCGTCATTAATAGCCCAACATCAGATAATAAAGCGTTATTTAATGAATTGGGTACTACTGCAACGGTAAAAAATCTGGAATTGGCCAATGTTACTTTTACGGCGCAGAATAATGTTGCGCTAATTGCAGTAACCAATAAGGGGGCAATTGATAACATAAAGGCATCTGGAACGTTGATAGGCAAGCAATATGTTGCCGGAATTACAGCAAACAATTTTGGAACCGTGACGAATAGCGACGTAACTGCCGTTGCGATATCTGGAGATAATTACGTAGCGAATTTTGCGGCCAACACCAATTCGGGTGCAGCACAAAATGGCAATGTGCTGCTAAGCACACCTACCACTTTTCCAATAAGCATTTATGGTGTTACCGCTGTAACCACAAGTAATTTTAGTTTCAATCCTGCCGATGGTACTATAGAAGTAAAGTCTAGCCCAAGTAATTTAACTGCAGTACCTGTCGCTGGTCAGCAAAAGGTAACATTCACGCCTGCGGCTGGGTTTATTTCTGGAGATGTGGTATTAAACCTAAAAAAGGGAAATGTATCCCTAGGCAAAACCATCAAGGTATATGCCAAACAAGAAGGCTCTGCATTTGACGGAGGAGATGGATCAATAGGAAATCCATACCTCATCTCAACTGAAGACGGCCTGATTGCCATAGCACAAGCAAGCGACAAAAATTATAAAGTAATAGCCGATTTCACCTTAACGAAACTTTGGAAACCGATAGCCAATTTTTCGGGAACGCTCGAAGGTGCCGATCATAAAATTAGTGGCCTGACCATAAATAGTACCACTGCAAACGAAGGTTTATTTTCAACCGTAACAGGCCTTATCAAAAATATCCAATTTTTAAATGTAAACTGTACCGCCACACAGGCTTTTGGTACGTTGGCAGGTAGATTGACAAGCGGTACACTACAAAACATCAAAATTACCGGCGACATTAATTCTACCAATACCGGTGATATATTGGGCGGCATAGTGGGCGAAATGTCGGGCACGGCAAAAGTAACCCAGATTTATACCAACCTTAACATCAAGGCTTCCTGTGGAATGGTAGGTGGTTTAGTCGGCAGACTTACCACGCCGGCATCTGGCCTGGCCGAAATATCATTTTCAACCGTAACAGGAGGCATAGAAATAAATGGTTCCAAAAACCGTATTGCCGGTATATTGGCCCGTGCCGAAGGAACAGCTATTGGCGGTGGCATGGTGAAAAACTGCAAATCGTCGGTAAATATTTCGGCCACAGCAGGCGTAATGGCCAATGTTAATGGAGTTGGTGGTATTTTTGGGGCAGACCAAAATGCAGGCATCGTACCAATTGACCAATGTCTTTTCGATGGAACCATCGCTTGCGGTTTCTCTGTTGGCGGTATTGCCGGAGTAGGCTCTACCATTACCAATTGTGCGGTTGAAGGAGCTGGCGCTAACCAGACCACAGCTACCATTAGGGCCACGGGAACACCAGCTACCGGAAACATTGGCGGTATTGCAGGTACAAATAAAGTAAAGTTAGAAAACTGTGTGGTCAAAAATGCCACATTTAGAGCGACCATATCTACTGCCGCCCTACCAGTTGCGGGTATTTCAAGTACCTATCAGAACAATGGCTACACTGCCAATAGCTTTGTGGTCAATACTTCTTTGGAAGGTTCTAACACCTTGCCTAATGCCAATAATGTCTTCCGTATTTCGGGTACAGCAGCCAATGGAACAGGTGCCAACAAAAAGAATTATGTAGGCCCGGGCATTGTAATTCCTGTTAGGGATGTACCTTTTGTTGAAGATGCAACAGGCTTAGACGGAGCTACGGCACCATCAACCAACCAGGCATTTTTCGAAACCACTTTAGGATTCAGCTTTACCATTTGGAAAATAGGAACTGATGGCTATCCTACCCTAAGAAACGTAGGATATAATGGCACCTATTAATCATGATAAAAATTAGACAGATGAAAACAATCAAGATATTATTATTGGCAGGTACGGTATTCTTCGGCTGTGCCAAGAGTAACGAGTATATTCCCAAAAAGTCTACAGTACTTCAATACGAAGTAAAGGGGAAAAAAGGTGCCGATTTCAGCACCAACACAAAAAATGGCACATGGTGGGGCAATACCATTAATCTGCAAAGCCATTGGTTTTATACCTGGGGCCTGACCATTCCTTTTGAGCTGGCTCCACAAAATGCAGAGTTTGTGCCCATGTTCTGGAGCAAATCGTCGGTTACAGATGCCAATATAGCCCAAATAAAAACTTTAAAAACACAAGGCAGGGTGAAATATATATTGGGATTTAATGAACCCGACCTGGCCGACCAAGCCAATATGAGTGTTCAGGAAGCCTTAAACCTATGGCCACAACTAGAAAGCATTGGGCTACCTTTAGGTAGCCCCGCTGCCTCTTGGCCAACAAATCAATGGATCTATGATTTTATGGATCAGGCCATTGCCCAAGGAAAACGGGTAGATTTCATCTGTGTACACATGTATGTAGGTACAGATGAAAATCACTTCGTAAAAATACTTCAAGATTTATACGACAAATACCACAAACCCATTTGGATCACTGAATTTGCTACCGTACATGATAGGGCAACCACCATGGCAGAAAACCCTTATACCCCCGAAATGGTACTTGCATTTATGCAGCGGCTATTACCAAAGTTGGAAGCTTTGAGTTTTGTACAGCGCTATTCGTGGTTTTCAGGCTCGCCCACCAGTGCCCGCCTTTGGCCGTCTGCTTTAATAGACGCCAATGGCAACCTGACCAAACTGGGCCAATGGTATGCAGACTATAAACCCAATACAGAAATAAAAAGATAAAATACTTAAAGGTTTAAAATACCAGAGCACTTTTATCCATCCTTTATTAACGCTAATAAAAAAATTATTATGAAAAGAATTTTTACCCTACTGATCATTGTTTTGGCGGCTCAACAGCTACTTGCCCAAAATTTTACCAAAGGAAACATTGTGGTATCAAGGCTTGGGAATGGCGTTAATTCCCTTGCTTCTGGCGCCCTCCCGGTCTCTATCGTGGAAATCAACCCCGTTACAAAGGCCGTTACAAAAACAGTAGATATTCCTTCTACCACAACAGGCCAACGTCTTTTAATCAATGGCAATCCTGCCGCTGGTTCAAACGAGGGTGGCATATCACTCTCATCAGATGGCAGATATATTGTAATTGGCGGTGCCGATGTTGCACTTTTTGATAATGACACCGGTCCTGACAATAAAAGTTTTGCAAGGGTCAACGTGTTGGGAAATGTAGATTTATTTACGATAAACGGCAATTTCTTTAGCGGCTTTATCCGCGCTACCACAAGCGCTAATGGGAGTGCTTTATGGTTTACCACCAATCAAGGCACCGCCTATGTGGCATGGGGAGCTACAGGCACATCACGGTTTACCACAACTGGCTCAAGATACATCAGTGTTATAGGAAATCAATTGTATACTTTAAGCGGTACCAATCCAGCAACCATATTAAGTTTTGGCACTCCACAAACAGATGCCACCACCAATAATGGTACAGCGTTAGCTGGTACTTCCAATAGTACCGTACAAAGTGGTTACGGATTTGCCATGCTCGATATGGACAATGCCATAAGCAATGCCATTGACGGAAATGATGTCCTTTATATAGTAGATCAAACAGTAGCTTCTCCAGGAATTGTTAAAATGGCATATAATACGGCCACTTCCACTTGGGAATATATAGGCAAATTGACAAGCACCGTTCCTTTCTATGGATTAACAGCCAGAAAAAACAGTCAAGGATATGTTGAATTGTTTACCGTAAGCAATGCTGGCGCAAACAACGATATCGTATCCATACTGGACGAAAATACACGCACTACATTTAATACCGCATTAACCACCAAAACAACTTTGGCCAGTGCAGGCGCAAACTACGTTTTCAGAAGTGTTGCATTTTCTCCATATGATAGCGCTTTACCCTTAAATCTGATATCTTTTGCAGGTAAATCCTCTTTTAATGCGGCAAAGTTTAACTGGCAGACCAGTAACGAAGTTAACGTTAATAGCTTTGTTCTAGAAAGAAGTGTTGACGGCAAAAACTTCAGTCCCATTAAGACCATACAGCCCAAAAATACAGGTGGTGTACACAACTATCAATCAGAAGACCTTGCCCTACTACCTGCCACCTATTATTATAGGCTAAAAATTATCGACAACGATGGTACCATTGCATTAAGCGATGTCGTAACAATTAAAGCCTCAGCCATTGTAAATTTATATCCTAATCCAGCCCAAGACCATATTTCGATAAATTTGGCTACATCTGAGAAAAAAAGGGCATTTATAGTCTATACCCTTGATGGAAAGCCTGTAAAAACAGGAACTATTGCCCCTTATGCTACTTATGTAAATATTGATTTAGCCCCGCTTAAGAGCGGCACCTATATATTGAATATCGACTCATCCAACCAAACCTTTATAAAAAAGTAGCTACCCTAAAAATTTCGGCAGCATATTCCATTTAAAGTAACTTAGCCGCTATTTGAAATGGAAAAAATTTTGGCAGTTAGGGTTTGGTGAGCTTGCCAAACCTTAACCACTCAACTATGGGTACCTCCAACTGTTTAGGTATTTTTATTCATTGAACGTTAAACGAGTTTCTAACTGACCAAAAAATAAAAACTAAAATATTTAGCTATTTTACTACATTTGTTAGTAAAATAGCTAAATATGTCTGATCGGTTAAGAGACAAACTAAACATACTGGCTGATGCTGCCAAATATGACGTTTCCTGTTCTTCTAGCGGAAGCGACAGAAAAAACACCAATAAAGGAGTTGGAAATGGCCATCAATCAGGCATATGCCATACCTATACCGAAGATGGCCGGTGTGTTTCCCTACTAAAGATTCTACTCACTAATCATTGCATTTTCGATTGCGCCTATTGCGTATCCAGGCGAAGCAATGACATTGAACGTGCAGCCTTTACCGTTGATGAGGTGGTAGAATTGACCATGAACTTCTATCGCAGAAATTATATTGAAGGTTTATTTCTAAGCTCAGGTATTTTCAAAAATGCCGATTTCACTATGGAAAGGCTAGTTCGTGTGGTAAAAAAGCTCAGGCTCGAGGAAAACTATAATGGTTACATACACTTAAAAACCATTCCTGGTGCCAGTGATGAATTGATGACCGAGGCTGGACTTTATGTTGACCGAATGAGCATCAATCTGGAAATGCCTACGGAAGTAGGCTTAAAACTACTCGCTCCAGAAAAAAGCCACAAGGACGTAGTAAAACCCTTAAATTTTGTAAGAAACCAGATCATACAATTTAACGAAGAAAAGAAACTTATTAAAAGTGTTCCCAAATTTGTGCCTGCAGGCCAAAGCACTCAAATGGTGATTGGTGCAACCGCAGAAACTGATAAGGAAATTATGCACACCGCAGCAGCCTTTTACCAGAACTTTTCCCTGAAACGGGTTTATTACTCCGGCTATATCCCTATTAGCAATGACAGCCGTATGCCAATATTGGGCACGCAGCCTCCCCTATTACGAGAAAACAGGCTTTACCAAACGGATTGGCTCATGCGCTTTTATGGCTTTAAGGTAAATGAATTATTAAATGATGCCAATCCCCATTTGGACACCGACATAGATCCGAAGTTGAGCTGGGCCTTGAGGAACCTGCACCACTTCCCTATTGATACTAACACTGCCGATTACCAGATGATCTTGCGCATTCCCGGCATTGGGATTGGTTCTGCCCAAAAGATTGTACAGGCCCGTAAATTTGGCAAGCTCTATATACATCAGCTTAAAAAAATTGGAATAGCCTATAACCGGGCCAAGCATTTCATCACTTGCGCAGATACACCTTATCAGCTCAATGATTTTCAAGCGCACCAAATTAAAGGGTTTATTTTGGCCGAGAGCCAGAGTAAATATTTAAAAACGGCAAACAACCAATTATTGCTTTTTTAAATCAGTTTGCAGTTCCCAACCTTACAACTTTAGAACTTTACGACCATTAAAAAAGCTCACCAAACCATGATCTACATTTTCGACGGAAGTTTAGAAGGATTGTTCTCTGCTGTTTTTGAATGGTTTGAAAGAAAGCCCGGAGAAGTAAGCCTAGTTACAGTAAAAAGGTATCAACCCGATGTCTTTACTCCTGCTCTGCAAATTATCACCCAAAGGGAAAAGGCTGATAGGGTTTGGAAAGGGCTTGCAAAAAAGTTGGATAGCACTTGGATGCGCAGATTATACACGGCCTATCTATCGGAAATCGATGAAGTTTATCATGATATTTTTCGCTTTGCGATCTATATTTTCAGCCATCCAGCTGGTGCCGAAAAAAACTACGGCAATGCACAGGTATTGCACATTGCACAAACCAGTAGAAAAGTAGAAAGAGAAAAACATAGAATGGAGGCCTTTATTAGATTCCAAAAAACGGCTGATGAAATATTTTACTGCGGTATAGACCCCGATTATAATGTGCTTCCCCTACTCATCAACCATTTCAAAAACCGCTATGCAGACCAAATGTGGCTCATTTACGACCTAAAAAGAAATTATGGCATTTTCTACAATTTAGAAAGCGTGGAAGAGGTGGAGATGGGCATTGATGTAAGTATGCTCAAGAAACAGGAAAAGCAACTTTTAGACGAGAGAGAATCCTTATACGCCGAATTATGGCGTAATTATTTCAAAAGCACCAATATTGTTGCCCGTAAAAACACAAAACTGCATACCCAACATGTACCCAAACGCTATTGGAAGTACCTTACTGAAAAATTATAACACCGTATTTAACATTATCTTAACTTATTAGCCGTAATTTAGCAACATGAAATTTAGTGTATTGGTTTTAATTACGGCTTTGGCGGTCGGTCTCTCTATTAGTTTAGTGAACTACCATTTTCAGGGAAGCTGGTATTATATGCTTATTTCTTTCGGCATTTCCTTTGGCACAAGTTTTCTGGTCTTTTATTATCTATTGGAAAAATATATTTATAGCAAGATAAAGCTCATCTATAAACAAATCCACAATTTAAAACTTGGAAAAGACCTAAAAGAAGCATTGGGCGAATATGTAAGCTCTGATCCCATTAATGACGTACAACAAGAAGTACAGGAATGGGCAGGAGCGAAAAAGAAGGAAATCGAGTTGCTTAAAAAACAGGAGCAATTTAGAAGAGAATTCTTGTCGAACGTATCACATGAATTTAAAACGCCTCTTTTTGCCATTCAGGGTTATATAGAAACACTAAAAGACTGTATTACCGATGATCCCGAAATGGCCATAAAATTTTTAAACAAGGCCGAAAATAATATAGAAAGGTTGAGTTATTTAATTACAGACCTTGACTCGATTTCAAAGTTGGAAACCGGAGAAATGCCTATTAACTACCAACGTTTTGACTTTGTTCCGTTGGTAAAGGAAGTAATAGATATACTGGAAGATAAAGCGCTTGCCAACAAAACCAAGCTTATCTTCAAAGAAAAGTATGCGTACCCTACCATAGTTCGTGCCGACAGAGAAAAAATTAGGCAGGTATTAATTAATCTTATTCAGAATTCTATTAAGTACGGTAAAGAAAACGGTTCCACCTCCATTAAGGTTTTTGAACTGCACGACCAATTTTTAATAGAAGTGACCGATGACGGTATGGGTATAGAGGAAAAACACCTGACCAGGTTATTTGAACGCTTCTACAGAATTGATTCGCATCGCTCACGCAAAGAAGGCGGTACTGGACTAGGCTTAGCTATTGTAAAGCACATCCTTGAGGCACACCAGCAAACCATTTCGGTAAGAAGCACGCCCAATATCGGTACTACCTTTGCCTTTACCCTTCAGAAAGGCAATTAGCCCTTATAAAATTTAAAGAAAAATATCAGCACAATAATAGACCATTGATTAATGGTTTGGCCTGTTTTAAACTACAACGTGCACAAAATCATTTCTTTTAAAGCTTACGCATATTAAAATAGTTAACAAAGTTAACATTAACTTAACATTGCGGTTTTACTTTTGCATCATATTTAAATACGAGTATGAATAATATATTTAGCTTCTTCACACCTAAAGACAAAAAATTCCAGCCTTTATTTGAACAAGCGGGAAGCAACGTTAGGAAAATTGCAGAAGCATTACTTGTGGTGGTTACCACTGACGATCTTGAAAAAAGAAAAGAAGCCATTAAAGAAGTTGAACGCCTTGAACATGTAGGCGACGATATTACCCATACCATTTTCATTGAATTAAGTAAAAACTTCATTACCCCCTTTGATAGGGAAGATATCCACTCCCTAGCTAGCGCTGTAGATGATATTGCCGATTATATCCATGCTTCTGCTGGTAATATTGAGCTTTATAACGTGGTGCATATTGGCGAGCCAATGGTAAAACTTGCCGAATTGCTGGTAGAAATGTGTACCGATCTTGAAAAAGCAATCAAAGAACTGAGAAGCTTTAAAAACATTCGGGTAATTGCCGATGCCTGCGTAAGAATAAACAGCGCAGAAAATCAAGCAGATCATACCTGTAACCTAGCTATTGCACGTTTATTTGAATTTGAAACGAATGCTATTGAATTGATCAAACAAAAAGAGGTTTTACAAACATTAGAAATCGCAACCGATAAATGTGAAGACGCCGCCAATGTTTTAGAATCTATTTTGGTTAAAAACGCATAACACAAATCATGACATTAACCTTACTTCTTGTAATTATTGTTTTAGCCTTAATTTTTGATTATATCAATGGGTTTCATGATGCAGCCAATGCTATTGCAACCATTGTCGCTACAAAAGTACTCACCCCTTTCCAGGCTGTTGTTTGGGCTGCTTTTTTTAATTTCTTGGCTTATTGGGTTTTCGGGTTCGGCGTAGCCGACACTGTAGCCAAAACAGCTAACACCATGGAAATCAATCTCGTGGTGATTTTGGCTGGTGTAATTGCGGCCATCATATGGAATCTGCTCACCTGGTGGTTTGGCATTCCATCTAGCTCCTCACACACCTTAATTGGTGGTTTTGCTGGGGCAGCCATTGCCCATGCCGGTATAAATGTAGTGAACTGGTACAAAGTAGGTAAACCTGGAGAAATGCCAACAGGTGTTTTGGTAATTATCGGATTTATTGTACTCGCTCCGTTTATTGGTGCAATTGTCTCTTATTTCATTTCTGTTTGGTTGCTTCATTCTTCCAAAAAGAGTATCTGGCCTAAGATCTTCACCTTATCTTTGATGACTGTTACCGGTATATTTATTTATAAAGAGATGCTATTTTACAGTGAAATAGCCCATCCAAGGTTTGAATCCAAATTCTTAAGTGTGATTTTAGAATCGCACAATATCAAATGGCTATTGGTAGGTTTCATTATTTTCTGCATCAGCTTTTTTTGCCTGATCTTTAGCAGCTTAAACCAAGTGCAGTCTACAGCTTGGCTAAGAAAAATGCAGCTTCTATCTTCAGCTTCGTTTAGCTTAGGTCATGGTGGTAACGATTCCCAGAAAGTAATGGGTATTATAGCGGCCGCAGTAGTCGTTTATATACACCAAGCTGGCGTTACGGTAGAAAGCTTACCTTCATGGCTACATGTGGTACTGCCCTATAAAGATGCCAACGGAGCAGAAGTTTCTGGTCATATGCCTCCTTGGATTCCTTTGGCCTGTTATAGTGCCATTGCTGCGGGTACTTTAAGTGGCGGATGGAAAATTGTAAAAACAATGGGCTCTAAAATTACCAAGGTGAGCCCTTTCGAAGGAGTAACTGCAGAAACAGCGGGAGCATTAACCTTATATTTTACTGAGCATTTAAAAATTCCGGTAAGTACTACACATACCATTACCGGTTCCATCATTGGATCTGGATTAACCAAAGGGGTATCTGCCGTAAAATGGGGCGTAACCGTAAAACTGGTTTGGGCATGGGTATTAACCATACCTGTATCTGCTGCATTAGCCGCCATTATCTATTATATCCTAAGCATTTTCATCAAGTAGAGCAATCAATTGTTAGCTATAAATAAAACATCCAATAAAGTTCTGCCTTCATTCACATAGCCTATTCCGATTTTAAGGAAAAACGAAAATCTTAAAAAGTGCTACGGAGTAAACCTCATTGCTTTGTAATATTCAACGTTGAATATTGCTTTAAGATCCTCGACCCTGTTTAGGGCAGGCGCATCGGTGATTTTTGATCCTTTTTTTCATGAAATTGCATATAGCAATCTTGAGTACAATAAAAAATGATAGATAAACAACGAAAAAACTAGGCCCACCTGTCATTTAGACGAAATAATTGTAAAAACCTCGGTTCGAGCATTATTTGACTGATTACCAACAACTAACTGCAGAACCTAACATTCGTTTCACTTTAAGATTGCTTCATTCTTCACAAAGACGGCTTCTGTTCTCCTCTTTGCGAGGGAGGTACGACGAAGCGATCTCATTTTAGGCTACGCAAAGGCAGGGTTATTAATTAGTAAACAAAATAGTACTTTTTCACTTCGTTTAACCTAGAATCACATTAAATGACCTGCTATTTTTGCAGATTCAAAACAATCCCGACTGTTCTAAAATAAAATACCACAGCGCAGTGGTCAAAAAAGAAATCACAATACCTACCCCAATAATCAAATTCGACAATTTAGGGTTAAGGTTATATTGATCTGCAATAATTCCGGATGTGAGCAAGGTGGGCATGGCCGCTTCAAAAATGGCAATTTTCGGAATGTTTCCCTTCAACCCTAAAACAATGGCGAACAGGGAGACGATAATAGGTGCTAATAGCAATTTATATAACAATGCAAAGCTAATGTGCTTCATCTCACCAAACCAGCCTCCAAATTTCAATTGTAGTCCTATAGAAAAGAGCGCCAATGGGCCAACGGTGCCTGCCAATTTATCAAATAGGGGATCTAAAGCACTAATATCCATATATCTTGGCATACTAAGTGCCAGTACACAGCCCCATATAGGTGGGAATGAAAGTACTTTCTTAAGCACTGCCCTGGCCTCGAGCTTATAATTTTGTGAGGAACGAATAGCCACCACAATACCTATGGTAGACAATAATATAAAATTTACCTGATCGCTTATAATGGCAATGCCCAATTCCTTTTCAGAAAAGTAGGCAATAATCAAAGGAAAACCCACAAAGGAAGTATTGCTTAATCCCGTGGTAAGTTTCAACCCGCCTAGCGTAGCCTTACTTACTGGATTATATTTGGTATAAACATATACATACAGCCATGCACAGCACCAGATCAATAATGGGGCCATTGCCGGAAATAACAATTCAGAGGTAAATGCTACATGTGGCAAATATTTAAACGATACTGCAGGTAAAGCAATATTAATGATCCACGCATTTATTCCCTTATGCGCATCTTTGGGCAGCTTTCCGCTTTTTCGAAAAAACACCCCCAACAGGATACAAATGGCAATCAACAAAAAGTTCGACATCTTCTATCTATAGCTGCTGCTTGGCTTTAATGGCCAGGTAACTATTTACCACATTTACCGTAAGATTTTGAGGTGCCGTAAGTAGGCTTAAAATGCCGTGCCTCGTCAGCTCTTTTACAATTAGGCGTTTTTCATAGGCAAATTTCTCGGCTATGGTTTTAATATAGATCCCCTCTACATCCTTTGCCCCTTCCTCACTAAGAGTCCTTAGTGTAGTATTCTCAAAAAACACAACCAATAGCAAATGGAATTTGGCTATACGCTTCAGATAAGGCAATTGTCGTTCCAAGGCAGACATGCTCTCAAAATTTGTAAAAAAAACAACCAAACTACGCTGCTTTAAGGCGCTTCTTATACTTACATATAAAGCTTCCATATCTGTTTCTAGATACCTTGTTTTTTCATTATACAACACCTCCATAATCTTTTGGAGTTGCGTAGACTTGCGGTCTGCAGGCACTATCTTTTTGGTCTTTTCGGCAACGGTGATCAGACCTGCCTTATCTTGCTTTACCAGGGCCACACTCGATAATATCAGGCTGGCATTAATGGCATAATCAAGCAAACTTAATCCATCGAACGGCATTTTCATGGCCCTTGACTTATCGATCACACAATAAATATGTTGCGATTTTTCTTCCGTATAGGAGTTGACCATCAAGTCATTTCGTCGGGCAGTTGCTTTCCAATTTATGGTTCTGATATCATCACCAGCCACATAGTTTTTCACCTGATCAAATTCCATACTATGGCCTACCCTTCTTATCTTTTTTATACCTACATCCATCAAACGGTTGGATATGGCCATCAGTTCATATTGTCTTAATTTAAGGAAGGAAGGGTAAACAGGAACTGTATTTTCGCCTGCCACATTAAACCGCCTACTGACCAAGCCGAGCGGCGAACTGACAAATAACCTGATCAGACCAAATTCATAGGCTCCCCTTTTGGTAGGCCGCAGCAAATAACTGATCACTTTTTGCTCTCTTACCTTTAAATGGGCCTTAAACCACAGGTCACGTTTTTGAAACTGAAAAGGAATCTCATCAATAATACCAACAGAAACTTGAAAAGGATAAAAATTCTCTAGGTAGATTTTAAGCTCGTTATCATCGCCGTTGCTCAATCGTTCTGGCACATCCCTCCTTAAAAAAACACCTTTCCTAGAACTGAAAAGCAAATAAATATCAATAATTACCAATAATAATAGGGCAAAAAAGAGGAGATACGGCAAATCGCCGAGAACAGGCAAAAAGAAGGCAAAAAGAAACAGGGCCGAGCAAAGGCCCAAGGCAATGAAAAGTCTATTCTCTAGGAACAGATTGGTATAGAATTTTTTAAAGAGTTCTTTCATTATTTGTTATTGCCGCCTTTACCATTATTTTCCTCCCCTGCCCCTCAAAAATGGGGATCGCGATATCGCCTAGGCAAAGTGCTTTATAAGACTTATCTCGGCACTTCAATTTTCTTAATAATCTGAGTAATGATATCTGCAGTAGTCAACCCTTCCATCTCCTTTTCGGGGCTCAGCATTACCCGATGTCCCAGCACGGGAATGGCCACCTTGATCACATCATCAGGCGTTACAAAATCCCTACCTGCAATTGCCGCAATTGCCTTTGAACTATTCACCAAAGCCAGTGAGGCACGTGGAGAAGCGCCAAGGTACAATGATTTATGTTGACGTGTTTCATGTACAATCTGGGCAGCATAGGCTAAAAGTTTAGGCTCAACAAACAATGCCTTAATGGTTGCCCTTAAAGCATTGATCTGCGTTATATCTAAAATAGGCTTGATCTCATCAAGTTGATGCTGAATTTGCTGTTGGTGCTGATTGGTCAAAATCTCTATCTCTTCTTCCAAAGTTGGATATTTAATTTCCACCTTAAACAAAAAACGATCTAACTGTGCCTCTGGCAACCTATATGTTCCTTCCTGTTCAACAGGGTTTTGGGTAGCCAATACCATAAAAGGTTCTTCCAGTTGATGGGTATGCCCATCAACGGTAACCTGTCGTTCCTCCATAGCTTCGAATAGGGCCGACTGGGTTTTAGCAGGCGCACGATTAATTTCATCAACCAAGATGATATGTCCAAATATCGGACCTTTCCTAAATTGAAATTCTGCTGTTTTGGGACTAAAGACAGCCGTGCCCAATACGTCAGAGGGCATGAGGTCTGGTGTAAACTGTATTCTCGAAAAGCTTGCCGAAATACTTTTGGCCACCAACTTGGCACTCAATGTTTTGGCTACACCCGGTACACCTTCTAACAATAAGTGGCCATTAGAAAGGAGACCCGCAATCAATAAATCAATGGTATCATGCTGTCCCACAATGATCTTGCCCAAAGTTTCCCTGATTTCGGCAACAGCTTGGCTCAGCTGGCTTAAATCGGTACGTTGGCTAAATATTTCCTGTTCCATAGCTATTGGTCTTTTTTTTATTAAATGTCAAAATCATTTATACTCTTTATTCTTTTATGAACCACATAGGCACATCGTTAAATATAAGAGACTAATCATATTTTATGTGTCTATATGCGGTTACATTATTTATTTTTTCGAACCACATAGGTATCTTATCTGACTATCTGGTTACCATCACTGGTCTTTTTTATAAAATTGTTCAATAAGCTTATTCAGTTCGATAAGGTCATGATCACTTACCTTAACTTCTTTGCCAAGCATGCCAATAAGCCCTATCAATTGTGCAATCAGATTCTGGTCCACTCCCGATAATTTATAAAGTGCTTCCATAAATTCCTGATTTAAAACGGTAGTTTTCAACCTGTACTTTGTTCTTAGGTAAGCCAAGAAATAATTGATTTTCTTTTCTACAATATCCTTATTATTTCGTTGTTGATAATAAACCCTGCCCACTACCTGTGCAAATTCAACAGATGAATTTTTTAGCGGATCAGTAATGGGAATAATGCGTTGCCTACGTTTCATTTCATAAAGTACAAAAACAACCAGGCTCAGCAAGGCGATATAATAGGCCCAACGTAGCTGATCATATTTAAACAACACCCGTAAAATAGACTGATCCTTTTGCGGGGGATGTGTATAATATTCATCAACAACTAGCTGCTGCACTTGTGGCAAATAAGACAATGCTTTTGCTGCATATTCGGCGCCATTCTCATTGAGCAGACTGTAATTGGTAAGCAATTGTGGATTAGGAAGGATAAACAAAGAGCCTTTGCCAAAACGATACTGAACAAAATTAGCTTTTTGTTCATATTTTCTACCCAATACTATGGCCTTTGCAGTATCGATCTTACTAAAATATTGTGCACTGATGCCCCGCTCGAAATAAAAATCCATCTCTCTTTTCAATAATGGATTAACAAAATTAATGGGGTATTTGGTCCTGTTCTGAAATTCGAAATCAGATCCTATTTCCAGCTTTAATCTTTTATTGATTTCTCCGTTCAGTTCAAATGCTGCAATAAAGATATGGTTACCTGCCTGCATATACTTTATCATTTCGGCAAGATCTGCCTTGTCAATTTTTACCCTCGATGCAATGATCAGATAATTGGAGCTCGGGGCAGTCGCTTCTTCCTTTAGCGCATTATAAATAGGCGTATGAGCCGTTCTAACCACCGCATTGGGGAATAGATCTCCTATTTGTTTTCGCAAGATATAGGTACCATAAGGTATCTTATCTTCAGAAAGATAGGTAGGTGTCCAGTTAATTGGTTTTGGCCTGGTATACTGTGCGACCAGATAAGCCGTCAGCAATACCCCACAAATTATCAAATACCACCTCAATCCTTTCATATATTAGCCTGATTAAATTGATGAAAAGCATGTTCTATTTGTAGAAATGATGACCTATCAATATTAAAATCACCATACCAAATATATTCAAATTGATGGGTAAGGGCCACAAAGTCTTTTTCTAGCCTGGTTTCTGCCAGCTCCTTTACATAGGCCTGATTAGTTTTATCGGGCTGCCAATCTATCAATTCCCTATCGGCCAGAAACTTTAACGTTTTTAGGTATAGCAACCTAACGGTAAGCCTGTAGTTTGCCTTTTGTAGCGCATCTTCTATTTGCTCATCGAAATTAATTTCATGTATATTTTCTAAACTTTCATCATAGGGCACCTCAACTTCTTTCGACTTTCGGGCGAAAATTTTAAAATCGACCCCAATAAGTTTAAAAACCACGAATACAATCAGTGCCATACAAATGGCCATCAAGCCGTATTTAAGAACTCCATTCCAGAACGAAGAGCTTGTTTTTTCCCCACTGCCAGCAAACAGGCGATCGAGCCACTGCCAGAAAGCATGCCATATCCGTTCCCAAAAACCTTGATTTTTAGGCTTCAGATCTTCGTATTGAAATTCTTTATTTTCTTTGTATTCCTGTATTTTTCTGTCGTCGAACTTTCTCAGCTCAACCTTGGCACTATCCAATATTAGGCCTGTAATCCTTTTTACGGAATCTGCTTTTTTTACGGACTGTGCCTGTACACCTAAACTAAAAAACAACAACAGAAAAAGTAGGAATCGTTGCATACTAATATTCTTCCTCCGAATGAAATTGGGGATCTGCAGAATGACCAAAGTTTTCAATACGGGCCAGTAGCCCAGTACTTTCCTTTCTTTCTACCAAATTGAAGTGAATAAGTGCCGAAGCCACAATTGGAATAATAAAAAACACCTGCGACAAATATTGCAATACATATACGATGATCTGGTACCATTGCATCATTTCGTCTCCTTTGTGGGTGAAAGCAGCAATCATTAACACCAAATATCCGGGCAGCTGAATAACGGTCGTAAAGGTAATGGTAATAATGAGTACTATCAATATTGTGGCCATGGTAACCCACCAATTGTTTTTGGGCAATTGGTAAGATCGGTTAAAAGCATCTGCCCAATTCGTATTTTCAAGCACCATAATAGAATAGATAATAAAGAATGCTGGCGTTATATAAATTCCAGGTATGATACAACATACAAAACATACCGTCCAAATGATAGAGGTTAGTATTCCGCCAAACATTATTCTTAGAAAGTAGAATTTAAAATAACTCCATACTTCTTCCAGGTTAGGTGCAGCATTACCTTTTACTATATATAAGGCAATATAGCTAAGCACGGTAGTATATATGGCTGTATAATTTAAAATCATAAACAAAATCAGCAGAATATATCGCCAGGTGAACAGTAGATTCCAAGTAGAGACATTTGCCGAATAATTACCATTATCAAAATCCGACTGTAGGCCACTAATCTGCATTTGGGTAAATACAGAAGTAATAAGCCCAGCAATAATAAACACTCCACAAAAGCAGCCAAATGATTTAAGCAAAGGCTTAAAATTTTGCTTCACAAACAGAAAACTATCCGAAATAATTTCACCAAACTCCCTTACTTTTCTAAATTCTACCTTATCTTTCATTACCTAATTCTTAATCTGATGTCGTTTTTTTTACGGTGATTTTATGATGTTCTAATTTCTTTACGTTTGGCCAGTTGATGAGGGTATATAACCACATACCAAACCATAAACACAAGCGAACCCGACAAGATAAACAGGCTTAACCATAGCGGCATATTTGTATGTCTCGTAACAAAGCTTTCGAAAAAAGCGGCCAGTAATATAATGGGAATTATACCTAAGGCTATCTTTGTCGCATCTTTGCCACTATTTTTCAAGGCTTGTAAACGCGTATAGGTTTTAGGGAAAAGCAAGCCATGGCCCAACACCAAACCTGCCCCGCCTACTACTACAATAGACAATATCTCCAAGGTTCCATGAATCCAAATGACCAATATAGATTGCGCACCCAATCCCTTACTAAAGAAATAATATTCGAAGGCCCCCAACATAATTCCATTTCTTAATAAAAAGAACACAGGCCCAATAGATAGGAAAAGTCCACTGGCAAACATTAGAAACGACACCCACGAATTATTAATAGCAATCATAAAAAACATCGACACTTCACTATCTTTTTTATATACGCCAAACGGATCGCCCTTGGCTATATTTTCATTGGTCATATTTACATAACTATCTCCCAAAATAAGCCGCACAAACCTATCGTCATACTTGGCAGACAGCACCCCAATGCTGGCCGCTATAACGAAAAAGATAAAAGCATAAAGCAACTGCCTCCTATACTGATGGAACAACAGTGGCAGCTCATATTTCCAATACCTGAAAAACCTCCCCTTTTCTTCTTTTTTATTTCGATAAATTGCCTGATGAAGAACAGAGGCCAAGCCATTTAAATAGGCCGTTGTCTTTGATTTGGGATAAAAGGTTTTGGCATAGGCCAGATCATTGGTAATATCTATGAAACGATGGGCAATTTCGTCTGGATTATCCGTCTTCAGCTGCTCATAGCTCTTCCATTTTTCGGTGTTTTGCTTTACAAAAAGCGCCTCTCTCATAAATAGTTTACGTTGTTTCCAGATATTTTCTGTTAAAATAAAACAAAATTTTAATTAGTCAACAAAAAATAAAAAAGCCTATTATATTTGAAGCTATGGAAACCGTTAGAGTAAATACCAGTCAACATGTTGACATAGATTATCCGGTAGCTGGACTGGGAGAACGTATAGGAGCCCACCTTATCGACACGGCCATTTTCATTGTCGTTTATCTACTGGCTTTATTCACCTTTGGAATTTCTGGTTTTGCAGCTCAATTTAACGGAACTTTCATTATTGTATTGATCATTATTTATGCGGGTTGCTATGTTTTCTATGATCTGGTTGCCGAAATCTTTTTTAACGGCCAAAGCTTTGGCAAACGTTTATTGAAAATAAAGGTCATTAGCATAGATGGGGCCCAACCCAGTATTGGCCAGTATTTCATCAGGTGGATCTTTAGGATTGTAGACTTTGTGCTCACTTTTAAACTGCTTGGCTTTATCTGCATAGCTGTTTCCGACGACAAACAGCGCATAGGCGACATTGTAGCAGGCACTACCGTCATCAAGACCGCTCCTGCTACCAAAATTGAGCATATTGCTTTTCATCCCACAGCGGATGACTATATTCCAATGTTTCAGAACGTGGCCCTAATGAGCGATAGGGATGTAGAGCTCATCCACGAAGTGGTAAGAACTTACTACATCACTAAAAACCCAGATTTGATCTATAAAATGGCAGAAAAAGTTTCTTCTTTTTTGGGGGTCACTATACCCGAAAGCATGAACGAGATGCAGTTTCTAAATACGGTATCTGCCGACTATGTACAGATTACCTCGAGAGCTGTTTAGTCTTTCTGTACATCCAAAATACATCTGACCAAACTAAATTTAGTCTGGTCAGGTGGATAAGAGCATTTAAATTTAGATCAAAATTCCTTTAGAAGTCTTCTTCTATAGTTTAATAACTTTTTTAACTTCCTTTCCATTCTTGCCTATAAGGGTAATGAGAAACATGCCTTTAGGATATGGTTTCAGATCAACAAGAAAAACACCTCTAGCTATATTAATGTTGTGCTGCTGCAATACCGCTCCCGTCATGTCGGAAATGATTAACTTTTGGTAAAGCCCTTTTTCAAAAGCTATCTCTAATTTTCCATAGGTTGGATTTGGATAAGCAGACAAAGAAGCTACAGATAGCTTGAAATTGACTACCTCTATGCCTATATCGTTTACTTTACCATCTCTGTCTACCTGCTCTAGCCTATAATAGTTTACCCCACTTAGCGGACTTCGGTCAGTGTAGGCATAGTTAATAACAGTTGATGAATGTCCTGCTCCCGCAACTCTTCTTAGTTCTGAAAAGTACACTCCATCTGCCGAGCGGCTTAAAACAAACGCCTTATTGTTCTGCTCGGAAACAGTAGTCCATTTTAAGTTGACCTGATTGCCGTTCAGTTTGGCTGTAAAACCCAACATAATTACCGGAAGCACGCCTCCATCGTTAATGATCCAATTTTTATTGTTCGTTAAAATATCGTGGTATGCTTGTGCTCTTGTGGCATAGGTTAAACCTACTGCACCTAAAGTTCTATTAGTAGGCGTATTGGCGTTTTCTGCCCAGCCTTTTAAGGTAAGCCCATAGGTAGCAGGCTTTAGGCCCGAATTATCAAGCATATTGGTTAAGTTCACATCGTTTTTTAACGTCCAGTCGCCCAAATTTTGATTAAAAGCGCTTGCCCCGCTAAACATTCTCGACATATCGCTTACCTTACTTACGTCCCATCCATTAATATTCTGATTAAAGGATGTTGCACCCGTAAACATGACCGACATATTCGTTACGTTGCCTACATTCCAATGGCCAATATTTTGGTTAAATAATTTTGCACCACCAAACATAAAGGACAAATCGGTAATCTGGCTTAAATCGGGTGCATTTGCGGGCAAAGAGCTTAGGTTTTCACTAGCCAAAAATGCCCCCATCAAATTTGTCCAAGCAACATTCCCCCAACTTTCAACGGCTGTTAGTGCTTTGGCCTGGGTAGCATGTCCATAGGTCTGAAACCCGGTAAATGTACCGCTTCCAGCTTTGATATATAACCTGTAGGCACCCGTTCCCGAAACGAACTGTGGAAGAACCAGACTCTGTGTGTTGGTATTGACCAGGTAAGTTCCGGAATTGGTATTGGTCTCATCACCTATTTTTTCCCAGTAATATTCATAATTGCTTCCCGTTGTATTGAAAGACACATAAGCACCATTTGGCAGCTTACTGGTATCCCAAATGGTGGCAAAGGCACCGGTATGGTCATTAGATAAAGCTGGACCAGTATGATAAATGGCAAAACCCCAAACAATGCTACTACCGGCTATACTAAAACCACCACCCACATATAAACCAGCACTTGAAATACCAATAGCAATAGGATACGAATTTAACCCGGAACCTAGACTATTCCAATTATTTCCATCCCACTTGGCTATGTTATTTACCGTAATGCCACCTGCCTTAACAAAGGAACCACCAACATATACTTCGTTGCCAAAAATTGCTATCGCAGAAACACCAGCGTCTACCCCCGTGCCCAAACTATTCCAGCTGGAACCATTCCATTTGGCCAAATATTTAAGATTAGCATCGCCACCTACTGAAGTAAAAGTACCACCAACATATACATTAGTACCCGATACAGCTATAGCATTAACCACATTATCTACTCCTGTACCCAGGCTGCTCCAACTACTACCATCCCATTTGGCAAGGTATTTAATATTGGCATCGCCACCAACAGAGGTAAAGTTACCACCTGCATATACATTAATACCTGATGCAGCAATGGTTTTAACCACATTATTTACCCCAGTGCCCAGGCTGCTCCAACTACTACCATCCCATTTGGCAAGGTATTTAATATTGGTATCGTTCCCCGCAGAGGTAAAGCCGCCACCCACATAAATATTGTTACCGGATATAGCGATAGCATTAACTCCATTATTGATATCGGCACTATACACGCCAGCACCCAAAGCACTCCAATTGACACCGTCCCATTTGGCGATACGATTTACTGTAAGGCCACCTGCTTTTGTAAAACTGCCTCCTACATATATATTACCACCTGAAACGGCTATAGCCGAAACCAGCCCATCTACACCTGTACCTAAGCTACTCCAGCTGGTCCCATTCCATTTGGCAATGTACTGGGTGTTAGACGTACCAGGTATGTTACCAAAAAGACCGCCTACATATACATTGGTACCAATAACTGCTACGGAACGAACTGCAGCATTTAATCCCACACGTAAGGTCCCCCAAGTACTGCCATCATATTTGGCAAAATAGGGGTAAGCTGTATTACCTCCCGCCTTATCAAAGTTGCCTCCTACATATACATTAGTGCCCAATACGGCTATACCGAACACTTCTACATCTGAACCGTAACTTGTCCCTACACCAATGCTACTTCCAGTACCCAAAGCCTTCCAACTGGTGCCATCCCATTTGGCTATACCGTTTACCGTAGTGCTACCTGCTTTAGCAAATAAACCGCCTACATATACATTGGTGCCCGATACAAAAATGGCATTAACCCTTTTATCTACAGTTGTTGACGCAAAGGTGCTCCAAGCATTGCCATCCCATTTGGCTAAATACTTAATATTAAACTGACCTGCTACCGAAGTAAAACTACCTCCTATATAGATATCCGTACCCGATACAGCAATGGCGTTAACCGCACCATCATCTATCCCTGTACCTAAAGCACTCCAACTGGTACCATCCCATTTGGCTATACGCTTAATCGGAGTACTTCCCATGGCGGTAAAATCTCCACCTACATATACATCTGCACCCGATACAGCAATGGTGTAAACATAACTATTAGGTTTCATATTTGTACCCAGACCGCTCCAGGTACTACCATCCCATTTGGCCAGATATTTAATAGCCGTATTACCACCCGCCGATTCAAAAGTACCTCCTACATATACATCAGTACCTAAAACTGCTATAGAACGCACTGTACCGTTTCCTCCTTCTACCCCTGCCCCCAAGGCGCTCCAACTGGTACCATTCCACTTGGCTATACCTTTTGCTGCAACACCGCCAACGGCAGTAAAATAACCGCCTATGTACAAATCATTACCCGAAACCGCTATAGCCCGAACAGTAATATTTATACCGCCACCCACAACATCCCACCGGGTACCGGTCCAGCGGAAAATACCGTTTGACCCAACATAAATGTCTGCACCATTTACTGCAACTGCATTAACAGTACCGTATATATAATTGGAAGCGCTGTTATCCCAATTATCATTGTCGGTTGGAGCAGCGACACTAAAAACGGGCTGTCCATTTTTACCTTTACCAAGGGCAAATCCCTGTGCGTTAAAACTACCGTTAATACCTTGTTTTAAAGTTCCATCGGGGTTTAGCACTTCCGATAGTGAACGTTGGTTGTGGGCTAGCGAGTCGATGGCAAAAGCACCATGAATGCTCAGCAACAGCGCCAAAAAGAGGATAAATAAATGTTTTGATCTGTAAAATTTTGTCATAATTGGGTTAATTTGATTATTGGGAATATGCCCCAAAAATACCCCACTTGCACACACCTGTAAATAGACCCCGGGGTTCTATTTTCAACCATGTACGTTCAATTAGTTAGGAGAAATGCCTTTTATTACTGATTTTTACAACATGCATATACTAAAAGAACTTTTAATACGTATCATCCTCCCGCATGTGTAGATTTTTACTCAAGTTGCTTTTGTTAATGGGGGGCATTTCTTTGAAGCTTGCTGCACAGCCGTTGGTTAGTTTTGGCCCAAACCAAACTGCACTAAACCTAAAACCTTATTTTTACGTTGTCGAAGGGCATAACTATACCCCAAAAACCTTGCTTGACCAACCCCAACTATTTATTCCCCTTTCTGTCTTCAAATACAAAAGACCAGATGATACCTTTTGGTTAAAAACAACCCTAATTACCAAACAGCATACCCATGCCATTATTTCTTTTAGGCACCTTACCCATGCCGAGCTCTATTTGGTGGCCAACAATTCCAATGCTCAGATGGTTTACCAAAAAGCTGGTGCTTTTAGGCCCATCAATGAAATCAATAAAGGCGATAATCGATTTCATTTCTCCATAGCGCTCCTGCCTAATATTCCCTATACGTTATTGATTAAAAGCACCCACATAAAAAAATACAAGCCAATATTTGACTTTGAAATAAGCCATCAAAATAATTTCATTGTTAAAGAACATCAGAGCGAATTGCTGGACCTTTGGCTACAAGGCGCTTCAGGATTGCTCATTCTGTATGTTTTTTTATCTTGGTTTTCTACCCGTTATCGGCCTTTTTTATGGCTTATGCTTTTTGCCTTAGGTTTTCATTTTTACGATATTGCCCTTAACCGGTATTTTATTGATTGGTTCTTACCCAACTCCCCTCAATATGGCTGGTTGTTTGTCCAGCATTTTCTCCATTTAGGCTTAATAGGGCTATTTTTGCTCCTTATCGACTCATGGAAGATCAAGGACAAGAACATAAAGCTTTATCATTATGGAAAACTGGTAGTGGCCTCCATTGTCATCATTGCCATTATCTCCTTTCTCATCAACTTCTTTAGTACCAATTATAGGTTGTCTACCCAAATCAACATCTTCTTTTCATTGGTATTTTTGGCTTATGCCATAAGCACCCCCCTAATACTTTGGCGCAAATTAGATAAACAAGAACGTTATCTGGCCTATGGACTGGGCCTATACGTAACCGCAACGATCTTCTTTAATATTACCATTAGCCTATGGGGCGAACAGCTCTACCTAATTACGCCTATAGCGACCAAAATTATCTCTATATGTGTAGTATTACTTTTTCTCATGGGCCTTAATGCCAGATTAAGGCAGAACGAAAAAGATAAAATGCGCTACCTCAATGAGCTAAACTTATTACAGAAACACCAGAACGAAATATTGGAAGAGAGCGTTGCTCTAAGGACCGTAGAGCTAGAACAGCGTAACCAAAGAATAGAAACATTGATGAATGAACTTAACCATAGGGTAAAGAACAACCTGCAGCTATTATACAGCCTAAACAGTCTGCAATTGCCCAATGCCTCCGATGTGGCAACTTCTCATTTGATCAAAGATAATATTGCCAGAATTAAGGCGATGATGCTGGTTAACGAAGGGTTGAATCCTAATCAAACCACCGAAGAAAAAAAAATCTCTTTATATGAGTTCATCACCGAAATTACAACCCATTCAAAAAAAATGTTCCAATCGGAACGAACGGTCGAATTTAAGATCGATATAAAAAAACAATTAACACTTGACTCTAGGATAGGTCTTTCATTAGGCATTATCATTTCAGAACTGATTACCAACTCCTATAAACACGCTTTTTCATCACAGCCCCTGCCGCATATTACCATCAGTATTTCATTATCAGATGCCACTTGGCACATGAGGTATGCCGACAATGGAATAGGCATGAAAGTGAACAAAAGCCATAGTTTAGGACTTAGCCTGATCAGTGACCTTACCAGACAGCTCAAAGGAACTTTTGAAGTAATGAATGATAATGGGCTGGTTTATTTGTTTAATTTTCCTTCTGTTTCTTAAATGCGCATCCTAATCATTGAAGACGAGATCATCATTGCCCGATTTATCGAGCAGCAACTAAAGGCTAACTTTAATTGCGAGGTGACCATTGCCCTTAACCATCGTGAGGTAAAAAGGGCTATACCCTCTTTTATACCCCATCTCATTCTCTGCGACATTAACCTACATGAAGAAAACGACGGGATCAACCTTATACAGGAACTTCAGAAAGAGTACGCTTTTGGGGTGATCTATATCACATCCTATCAGTCAAAGTCAATTATAGAGCGGGCCCTAACCACAAGGCCCTTAAATTACATCATCAAACCTGTTGACGAATCCAACATTTTTGCAGGCATAAAGTTGGTAGAAAGTGCCATCAGCTCCCATACCACATTTGGTATGCGCAAGTTAATGAAGCCTACCTTCAATCATATAGAAAGTAAGATCATCTATCTTATCCTACAAAAGAAAAATACCAAGGAAATTGCCACTTTACTGTTCTTAAGTCCCTATACCATTAAAAACTATCGTCATCGTATTTGTAGAAAGCTGAGCCTTAAGGATGAAAACAATGCCCTGCTCAAGTGGGCCCTGCAAAATGAAGATTTAATCGATTGAGTTTGTTTTCGTTCCCAACTATTGTCCCTAGGGGATGGGAACGCTATCTAGGCTTACTAAGCTTAACTGGTAAAACCAAGGGAAACTTCATAAATCTGCCTGTTCTGCTCTTCGCTTTAGATTCCTCTCCCAAAAATCGGGATCGAAATGACAAAAAAGCGATGCCACACCTTAGCTTACTAAGCACAGGCGGGCGGTGACGCCCCATCCATATGTGCTATCTGTTAAAATTTCCAAAAACCTGTTGCGCCAAAAGACCTGCCCATTGGCCATACATTTTACCCGAGGGGTGTAAACCATCATTGGCCGTCAGTTCGGGTTCATCTTGCCTGGAAATTGGCGTGATATCTATATAAGAAACTTGCCTCAACAAGGTTTCCTGCCTGTTGATCTCGTTAAAAGCATCTATTTCCCCGCTAATGGTCTTTAAATTTCTGCCATGCTGTTTGGCATATTCAGTTACGCCCCAATCGGGAATGGAAAGTACATATACCCGTTCCTTATTGCCACCGGCAAAATCAATGGCCATTTTTAATAGTTCGGCAAATTCCTTTCTGTATACTTCTTGCGAATATCCCCTATACTGGTTATTTACCCCTATCAGCAAGGTGACCAGATCAAATGTTTGCTGCACATTCTTTTCTTGTATAGCCTGATACAATTCATCGGTAGTCCATCCTGTTTTCGCTATAATTTCGGGATTTACCGCTATAGGCAAGCCTCTTTCATTGAGCAATGCAGAAAGCTGATAGGGAAAAGATACTTCCTGTCCTACGGCCTCTCCAATGGTATACGAATCGCCCAATGCCAAATAAGATAGCGGTTTTATCATAAAAAATACTTAATGTAAGTGATGAAATATAATTTTGTAAATATAATTGACCATCATTACAAATCCAGTAAAAAAATACATGGCCTTTAACCATTTTTCATATCGGTTTAGGTTAAACCACCATGTCGCAACACCTGCTACAAAACTGAGCAGAAAGGGAATGGTAGGCGGATAAAGCCGAAAGCTTTGCATAAAATGTCCCATAAAAAGAGCCCATGCAGAACGCTGAAAACCACAGCCCGGACAATCGAGCCCGGTAAGGTATTTGAACGGACACGGCAGTAAAAAAATATCCGCTTTTCTTACCAACAACAAAGCGGATAGATCAATGATATCCAATATCAAAAACAATTAATACTGATTTTGTGGAGGTTGGTTAAACGGATCGTTAGGGTTGTTGAACTGCTGATTTCCAAAAGCCCTGTTCTGGGCTTCCGCAGCCGAAGGGCCTAGGTACTTGGCACTGCCAAAACCCAGTATTGGCCAAAAGATAAAGCCCAAAAAGAACAGCCCTACTGTAAAGCCTTCTTCTTTTCCAAAACTTTTACTTACAAGATTAAGTAGCCAGATACAGAACACAAAGTTAACACAGGGTAAAATACACCATAACAGCCAAATACTAGGTTTGCCCACAATCTCGATCATCACATAAATATTGTAAATGGGTATAATGGCCGCCCAGCCTGGTTTCCCTGCTTTTTCAAAGGTTTTCCACATTCCAGCAATAGAAATAATGCCTAGCACAATAGAAACGATCCAAATAGTAAAGAAAATGCCGGCAAATATGCCCATGCCAGTTGAGGAGTAATCTGAGTATTGTGAATATTCCATAGTTAATTTGATTTTAGTTTATAGTAAAGTTAATCTTTATCCCTAAAAATCAAAATGTTGCTTAAAAATTTCTTGACATTTCTCTATTAGTCTATCATTTCAATTGTAACTTTTACCAACATACCTACCCCGCTTTATAGAAGCTTTATTCTATGGTCTTGCTCCTTGTTCTTTGCTCCTTACTCTTTATTCTTTACTCACTGCTCTACAAACACTTACAAAATAAATTATGGATAGCTTTTTACACAATAGCAAGGAATACTATCTTTATAGTTTAAATCTTTTAATTTTATGATCAAATCTTTTAACAAACTCTCACTCTTCTTATTAGCCATAGCGCTAATATTAGGGATTAATGTTTCCGCACAGGTTACCGTTAGCACAGTAGCAGGCAACGGTACTGCGGCCTTTCTAGATGGAACCGGCACTGCAGCACGCCTTTGGACCCCGTGGGCCGTAGTAGTGGATAGCCAGGGAAATGTCTTTGTTGGCGAAGAAGGCGGCAAACGAATTCGTAAAATTACACCCACTGGGGTAGTTACTACACTTGCAGGTAATGGTACCAGTGCTTTTTTAAACGGTACGGGCACGGCGGCAGCTTTTTTTAGTCCACTAGCAATGGCCATTGATAAAAATGACAATCTATATGTATGCGATATAACTCGGATACGTAAAGTTACGCCCGCTGGGGTAGTCACCACATTTGCGGGTAATGGGGTTGCCCAAATTATTGATGGACCGGCTGCCCAAGCCTCATTTAGCAATCTTTCGGGCATTACCATAGATGTGGATGGCAACTTATATGTTAGCGACAATTATATTAGCGAATCTGGTGATAACGAGATTACATCAATCCGTAAAATCACCCCTGCGGGTATGGTCAGTACTTTTTCTACCGCTGTTTACTATCCAGCTAATTTAACCACAGATGCCTCAAAAAATCTTTATGTCGTAGATGGGGATGATCAGATCATAAAGATTACACCACTAGGTGTAGCAAGCACCTATATAGCCTCTGGGACCTTTGGCACCCCCCTTGGTCTGGCCATGCATTCTTCGGGAAACTTGTATGTATCCATTTCAGGGAACAACCGCATTTATAAAGTGAGCCCTACAAAAGTAGCGAAGCTTGTTGCGGGCACTGGGGCCGCTCTTCCATTTACTGATGGATCTGGCACTACAGCTACATTCAACTATCCAACAGGTTTAGCATTTAATGCCTCTAGCGAGCTCTATGTAGCAGACCCTTTTAACCACAGGATACGTAAAGTTATAGACCTATCCGTATTACCTGTAGCTTTCACCAGCCTTAATGCCCAATTAAGCGCCAGCAATCAATTGCAGGTGCAATGGCAAACCACAAGCGAAGCCAACAACAAACAATTTGTGGTGCAGGCATCTGTAAATGGCAGCAGTTGGACCAACCTGGGCACGGTAGCTTCCAAAGCGGCCAATGGCAACTCTTCCGAAGTTATCGCCTATACAGCTACTTACCAATTGGGCCAGTTAGCACTTGCCGGTATTGGTTTTTTGGGCTTCCTCTTTTTACCAGTGGTTAGAAACAGAATGGCAAGGTTGGCCATGATAGTGCTGGTAGTGGCCATGGCGGCTTCATGTGCCAAACAAAACGATAGTTTTGCCGATTTGAAAGTGCAGTCAAAAGCCGGCCAATCCATTTATGTAAGAGTAGCACAGGTAGATTATAACGGAACAACTACTTATAGTGATCCAATAGTGGTCAAGGGAAAATAACAAAACAACCCTATACCAAAGCCCGAAGTGGTGAACTTCGGGCTTTTTTATTAAAACGGTCCCGTCCTGAAATAAGTTGACCCCCGGTCTGATACGGCTTTTCCTTGAGTTCCTCTGGATAATCAAATCTTGCGATTGCTTGTTCTTTCATCTTCAGTTAAGGGTTTATCCAAAAACTGTAAAGTTATAGGCGTATAAGACCCAAAACCGGAAAACCAATGCATCTTGCATATCCAAAAAATCCAGTTTCAATTGGTGAACACATAAAAAGGCAAAGAATGGATCTAAAGCTTTTTCAGAGTGATATCGCGAAGATTTTTAACGTAAGTACTGATTGCGTGACCTACTGGGAAAACAACAGAAGTACCCCGCAGATTATCTTCTATCCGAAAATTATCGAATTCTTGGGCTACAGTCCATTATGCTTTAACGAAACAACACTTTCTGGACGAATTAAGGCCTACCGTTACAGAAATGGAATCACTTCCAAGAAGTTTGGAAATCTCCTGAAAGTTGACCCGTCAACGGTAACAGAGTGGGAAAATGGTATCCGTGTTCCGACTCCAAAACATTTGCTAAAACTTGAAAGTTTATTGGATAAATAAGAAAAATAAATTCTCCTAGCAGTGCCTACAGGGCATCATAAAGTATGACTACCAATGGTTTGAATGGATTATTTCACGAAGTGGAGCTCCTTTGATTTATTTACCGTATATGCTTTTTTAAAAATCTTTTAAAGAAATCGGACTTCTGCCTAGTAATTGTTTTATATCACTTTTGCTGGTTTCGAACTCTCCTCTGGCTATCGCTCCAGCGAACCTTGATAGATACGCTGCATCATCGTCAGGAACGCCTTGCTGTACAAGCTGCGCAACATATGACTGTTTGGTTATAAGCTACCGTTGCCCCTGTGATTTCTGATACTAGGTCAGCAATCTCCGGTTCAAGATTTCTTTTCTATGACAAAAGCTTTCAATTCTGCGATTTTTCCATTTTCGAAGCGCCAGACGTCACAATAATCATAGTGGTTATAGGTTCCATTTGCAGCCTTCAAGGTGATTTCACCTGTCACGGTTACATAGCTACTATCCTCAATGGTATTTTCGACGGTAAATACAGGCGGTTCCAAATAGAATTCTTTCATATACTCCCGTACTTTATCTCTCCCATCAAGGATACGTTCCCCTACAAAAACCCATTTGGTATCCTCTGTACAATAGACTAGAAAACTTTCATAGTTTCCCTTTTTAACGAATTCGTTGGCTTTGTGTAATATCGTTGCGTTTTTCATTTTTGTTTGTTTTTGAATGTGAATAGATTCAGTAATGCTTGTGTCTGGCGTGCTTCCATATAAGTTTATAGCTAAGCTGTCTCCGTTATAAATTGCGTCGCAGCATTGGAATTATAAAGATCAATGGTCCATATTTCGTCATTCCAGTTCCTCATATTTTGAGGATTTACAACAGGCTGAAATGTATTTTGATTAGGAAGGTAACTTACCGGTTGTGCTATGGTTTCGATACCGACTGACAGTAAGATGGATGTTGTTAATGTTAGTTTTTTCACGTTATTATTTTATGATTAAGTTCTACAAACTTTCCAAGGTTTTCTCAATTATTTCAATTCCAAATTCTTTTAAGCGGTTACTGATATTATGACTTGGGACAATAGTTTCTGGAAGGTATAAACCTCCAATTTTATTTTCAGGCTGTCCATTAAGACCTAATATCTTTTCTGCAATCAAGTATACGCCAACAGCTGTTAGATGGGAATTTCCTCTCGGGCCGGATACGATCGTGCTGAGTTTTCTTTTTTCGCCGGATAGTAGGGTGCCTTCAATAGTAATGTATAAATCATGAGAAGCCTCCAGGCCTTTATTACTCCCCATTGATTCCCCTATGATAAAGTCAAACCGAATATTTTTCGCACTCGTAAAAGCGGCTATACTCGGAACATCCAGCGTGCTGAGTGGGTAACCTATTGCTGATGAATGATTGTGCAAATCAATAGTTCTCGGGTTTTCTTTTGCTTGTAATGATAGCCAATTTCCTTCCTTTCGGATCAGAGCATCACCAACAAAACCACTGACTTCGTTTGCAACTAGCGGCCCAACACTATCCTTTGGGTCAAATAGCCCGGCAAGTTCGATAGTTTTTATATGGCTGAATTTATTCGCTAGTTGTTTAACCACAAGGGTTAATATTCCTGCTTGCCAATGACCAGCATATACAACTGGCGCAACAATTTTTTTGTGCAGGCCTAGAAATGCCGTGGGAGAAATTTGATCAGCTAATTCGCTTACAGCAATACACGCTACGCCATCTAAGATAGCAGTCTCTCTTATTATATTACTCTGATCATCCACTGCTGATATAATCAGATCAATTTTCTGAAAGTGACTTAAATCGAAGCCTTCTTCAAGATTGATATAAGCTGTTTCTGAATGTTTTAATTCCTTCGATAAGGATATTCCGTTTTGCGGATTTCTACCTGCAAGAATAAGTTCGATGCTCTGATCAGCTTGTCTGATTAGTCGTGCGATATTACTTCCAACCATTCCATAACCACCCACAATTAAGATTCGTTTTTTCTGTGATTCCATGTTAATTTTTTTAACTATATAATTTTATATTTTTCATTTTAAGTGTGAAGTCGTTCACAATTCATCCAGAAATGCTGAATATGATCTTCAACAAGTGCGATGTTGCTTTCAGATGCATGAAGTCCAAGCCGCTAATCAAGCCATTTTTTATCAACACAGACTTAGTAATATGAGGATGTACCACAATTGTCAAAGTTTTCATATTTCAATTATTGATTTATTGAAGGCAAAGTTAGGGTTCCACATGATATTTTGTATATTGCCGGCTAATTGTTAGGTACTATAAATAATGTAAGTAATGAGTGAGATCAAGCAAACCTCAACAAACTTCTCAAATAAGCTTGCTCTGAGCGATGAATGTTCGGAAGCATATGCCACAAATATCATCGGCGGACAATGGACATTGGTAATATGTTCATGGTTATTAAGTGGAAAACTTAGATTTGGAGAACTAAAGAAGAAATTACCTGGTATTACTGAAAGGATGTTGACCTTGCAACTGCGTAAGCTCGAGGAGAATAAAATAATCAGCCGGACTGTTTATGCAGAAGTACCGCCACGTGTAGAATATGAGCTGACTGAAATTGGATACGCATTGAAGTCAGTGATCATGGAATTAGAAGTTTGGGGCACAAGCCATAAAAATTTGATCGGTAAGCAACCTGTTTAAATTTACTGAAAATAAAATACTGTTTGGCAAATTCGCGGCTGAATTATGATACAGCCTCTTCATAAACTACAAGATTTGAATGCAAAAATCGGCAACCTAACAAAAAGAAGTTGGTTTAATTATCTTTTTATTTTACTTATTTCTGAATGCTTTGTTTCTGAAATTAATTGTTGTCACTCGGTATCGAATTCTTCAGGCTAGCTTAGTAGAAAAACTTGTCAATGCAACGTTTCAAGCGATCTATTTGTAAATTTATTGAATCTGAGATAGCTTCTCTGGATTGAAAATTCAAACATCATATCCATCTTTCTTAGGGGGACAGCTTCATGCAAAACGACAAGGATTCATCGAAGCGACCAGCATAAAACTGGAAGGGTATTCTACCGAAAATTTTGCCCGGGAAATGCTGACCCTTCTATCTTCCAAGGGTTGGCGCATTACTTCCAGTACCGTACGTTTAAA
>NZ_JAELTN010000042.1 GCF_016428855.1 Pedobacter sp. ASV28 | reverse complement strand
CCCCCCCCCCCCCCCCCCCCCCCCCCCCCCCCCCCCCCCCCCCCCCCCCCCCCCCCCCCCCCCCCCTTCTAATGACCCGCCCACCACCGAGAACTACACTATGGCTCGATCGTCGGCAGCGTCAGATCCCCCCCCCCCCCCCCAATACAGGCTATGCACGAAAGAACACTTACTATAGCAGTTCTTAGAATAATTTTGGTTTTTTGTTCATTTGTTCTCAGGTTTTTAGCTTTTATCCTTAAATAAAAAATAGTGCCTAATAATAGGGTGAGCGAATAAAATAAGCGGTTAACCAGCCATATGAAATAAAAGTTTTGACTAAAATCATGACCCCTGTTGAGGGGCATATTGTTTTCATTCAGAATGAGCAGGTAGTAAACGTCTAGTATAGCGGAAATAAAGAGGGCAAAACCAAATAGCGTGATGGTTAGCTCCTTGCGAATGAAATAGTCGATAAAAGCTAAAATTCCCGTGAATAGGGCCGCGGCAATGCCAAATGTAGTCCAAACGTTGGTATAGAAGCTCGTTTTTACATTAAAAAATAATGAGATAGAATTTTCATTCCCCTTGGTTGCAAATAGGATTGACAATACTACGGATAGCAATGGGGCGATACAGACCAACATGACTATCCATAGTATTTTTTTTGAAATGTTGTACCGATTTTTAAATCGGAATGCACTAGATTTTTTGAAGAAATTGAGCACGGCCTATCTATTATCAAGGTCTATCGCCTTCATCTTATTATAAAGTGTCTTTCTATCTATATTTAATATTTTAGCAGCTTTTGTCTTATTGAAATTCACTTCTCTCAACACTTTTAAAATGGTCTCATATTCAGCTTCAAGTGCTGCATTTTTTAAATCTCTAGGTTTGGTCCTCTCTGGCTCGGCGCTATATGTAGCATTTAAGATGGGCGCTTTAGCATAAGTCGAAATTTCCAGGGGGAGCGCCTTTAATTGGATTTCATCTGTTTCGGTAAGTAGTGTAGCCCTACGCACTACATTTTTTAGCTCCCTCACATTGCCAGGCCAATTGTAGGTCATGAAACATTCCACTACTTCTGGAGAAAATCCTTTAATATCTTTATTGAGCTCCTGATTGGCAAGTTGTAAGAAGGTTTCGGCAAATGCCAAGATATCTTTACCTCTTTGGCTTATGGGAGGAAGGTTGATAGAGAATTCATTGAAGCGGTGATAAAGATCTTCTCTGAACTTGCCTTTGGATATGGCATCTTGAAGATTTTCATTGGTGGCTACAATAATCCTAACGTCTAAATCTATTTCTTTTGTACTTCCAATTCTTTTGATTTTGCGTTCTTGCACCGTTCTGAGTAGGGCGGCTTGTATATCATAAGATAGATTGCCTACTTCATCTAAGAAGAGCGTACCCCCATTGGCCATCTCGAAATGACCTATCTTGGTGTATAAGGCGCCTGTAAAAGAACCTTTTTCATGACCAAAAAACTCGCTCCCGGCCAATTCTTTGGTCAAAGACCCACAGTCCATGGCTACAAAAGGTTTGTCTTTCCTAGGGCTGTTCAAATGAATGGCCTTGGCTACAGATTCCTTTCCTGTTCCACTGTCGCCCATCAAGATTACACTATATGCGGTAGGCGACACCAGTAAAATCTGTTTCATCAGATCTTTAGAAGCAGCACTCTGACCAATTACAAACTCATCCGTAAGCACATAATTAGCTTTGCTCGATTTGGTTTTTTCTTGTTCTTGCGGAGTAGTTTCCGGTAAACTGGCGTTTAAGGCAATTTGTGTTTCAATAGCCTTATTTATGGTATTTAAGATCTCATCTGGGTATAAAGGTTTCGTAATATAATCATACGCACCTAGTTTAATGAGCTCAACGGCCAACTTAATATCTGAATATCCTGTAATGATAATCACACCAGTTTTTGGGTAACTTTCCTTGATCTTCACCAACATCTCTTTACCATCTGTATCTTCCAGTCTATAATCGCATAAAACAAGATCATAGCTATCCTTGGCCAAATATTCCATGGCAGAATTTCCGCTTGTAGCGCTGGTTACATTGAAAGAATTTCTAGTTAAGAATTTAGAAAGTAATAAGCCGATGTTGACTTCATCATCAACGATTAATATTTTCCTCATACATCTATATATTGAGTATTTTCAGCTAAATATAAACAAAAAAAACTTTTGGGAAATATTTTCTACACTTTTTTGATGCGACCTTTTAATTTTGGTGGTATAATGAGGTATGGATCTGATCATTATAAATGATGCCCAAAAAAATCTATCTGCCTTTAAAATTGGCTTTTCTTTTTTCAAGGAAAGCAGCTACGCCTTCTTTAAAGTCTTGGGTATTAAAGCAATTGCCAAATTCCTCTATTTCAACTTGGTAGCCATTTACTTCTTTAGAAAAAGAAGCATTTACTGCTTTTATGGCACTTGAAATTGCCAGTGGTGCTTTAGATTTGATTTTTCCTAAAATTTCATTGGCCTTTTCCAGCAGGTTTTCTTGTGGTACAACATAGTTCACCAGACCTATTTTTTCTGCTCTATCTGCCGTGATCATTTCTGCAGTAAATATCATTTCGAAGGCATGCCCCTTACCCACCAATTGGGTTAGGCGTTGGGTGCCTCCGTAACCAGGTATTAAGCCTAAGGTTACTTCGGGCAAGCCTAGTCTGGCATTCTCGCTGGCTATTCTAATATGGCAGGCCATGGCTAATTCCAATCCTCCGCCTAGTGCGAAACCATTGATAGCTGCAACGACCGGCTTTGTACTGTTTTCTATGGCGTTGAATACTTGATCGTGTCCATTTTTGGCAAGTTGTTTCCCTTCTTCTAGGTTGTAATGTTGAAACTCTGAAATATCGGCCCCGGCTACAAAAGCCTTTTCACCAGCGCCAGTAATCAGCACAGCTTGTATATCTTCACTCGTGTTTGCAAAAGCTATCGCATCTGCCAGTTCGGTTAGCACTTCTTTGTTCAGTGCATTTAACTTTTGCGGACGATTGATGGTGATGTAAAATGTATGATCTTTTACTGTCGTTAGGATTTGTTGGTATGCCATAGTCATTAAAAAGGGTTTAAATTCTATTCAAAACAAATATAACCACATAGACACATAGTTTTTTCATACAAACTACTTTCCTTTACCTTAGCTGTTCTCTATGTGTCTATGTGGCTTATTTTTAAATGTGCTCTAAAAATTTCGGTGTTCTAACACCCAGTTTTCGATATAGGTTACAATGTCTTTCATGGCTGTTCCTGGCGGAAAAAGTTCTCCAACGCCTATGCCTTGCAGTTTTTTCATATCTCCCTCTGGGATAATACCGCCACCAGTTACTAAAACATCTGTAAGCTCTTTTTGCTTCATCATTTCAATAACTTTTGGAAAAACAGTCATATGGGCACCAGAAAGGATAGAAATACCGATAGCATCAACATCTTCCTGCAAAGCTGTATTGACTACCATTTCTGGAGTTTGTCTTAAACCAGTATAAATCACCTCCATGCCGGCGTCTCGAAGCGAGGTTGCAATTACCTTTGCTCCTCTGTCATGGCCATCTAAACCCACTTTGGCTACCAGCACCCTAATTGGTCGATTTAAAGTTTTGTTCATATGCAATACTTGATCTGATGTAAATGTAATTAAAATAGTTATTTGGTTAGTTAGTTGTTCGGTTTTTTAGTTCGGTTTTGGGCTATATGTTGCAGGTTACGAGTGATAGCCTCTTTGCTCTTTGTTGTTTACTTCCTGTTCCTTTAAAATACCCTAAATCTTGTTAACTTTGAGGCTTAAACAATACGATTATATGAGCGAGGAAAAATCATTGAACTTTATTGAAGAACTCATAGAGAATGATTTAAAAAGTGGAAAGTACGAAATGTTAGTGACACGTTTTCCGCCAGAACCCAATGGATATTTGCATATTGGACATGCGAAGGCAATATGCTTGAATTTTGGCCTAACCCAGAAATATGGAGGTTATACCAACTTGAGGTTTGACGACACCAATCCGGTTACAGAAAAGACCGAATATGTGAACAGTCAGCAGGAAGATATCCAGTGGTTGGGCTTTCAATGGAAAAATGAGTTGTTTGCTTCTGATTATTTTGGTCAGCTGCATGCCTATGCCGTAAAATTGATTGAAAAAAACCTGGCTTATGTAGATGATAGTACTGCCGAAGAAATTGCGGCTCAGAAAGGTACGCCAACAGAGCCGGGAGTTCCTAATCAATATAGAGAAAGGAGCATAGCCGAAAACCTTGATCTTTTTGCAAAGATGAAGAATGGTGCATTTCCTGATGGCGCTTGTACCTTAAGGGCAAAAATTGATATGGCCAGCCCGAATATGCTAATGCGCGACCCCATCATATACCGCATTAAACATGCCCATCATCACCGTACTGGCGATACTTGGTGTATTTATCCGATGTATGATTTTGCACATGGCCAGAGTGATAGCATTGAACAAATTACACACTCCATTTGTACTTTAGAATACGTTGCCCATAGAGAATTGTACGACTGGTTCATCGAGAAATTAGAAATTTTTCCATCCAAGCAATACGAGTTTGCCCGTTTAAACCTTACTTATACGGTAATGAGCAAACGTAAGTTGTTGCAATTGGTTAATGAAAAGCTTGTTAGCGGTTGGGACGACCCACGTATGCCTACCATCAGCGGATTAAGACGCAGAGGCTACACACCAGAAAGTATAAGAGAATTTTGTGAGCGTATTGGCATTGCCAAAAGAGAAAATCTCATAGAGCTTAGCCTATTGGAGTTTTGTATTCGAGAGGACCTTAATAAAAAAGCAAGCCGGGTAATGGCAGTGTTAGATCCTATCAAATTGGTGATCACCAATTATGAGGGAGATGGAGAGGTCTTGATTGGAGAAAACAATCCTGAAGCGGAAGATAAAGGTGGCACGCGTGAAATCCCTTTCGGCAGGGAGCTGTGGATTGAACGCGAAGATTTTATGGAAGAGCCTGCTAAAAAGTGGTTTAGGCTGGCGCCAGGAGCAATGGTGCGTTTGAAATTCGCTTATATCGTAAAATGCGACAATTTTATCAAAGATGAGCATGGAAACGTAACAGAAGTACATTGTAGTTATTTCCCAGAATCAAAAAGTGGAAGCGATACCAGTGGAATAAATGTGAAAGGAACCATTCATTGGGTAAGTACAGCTCATGCAAAAACAGCCGAAGTTAGATTGTATGATAGGTTATTTACCGTAGAGTCGCCTGATGCGGAAGAGGGAGATTTTAAAGATTATTTGAACCCCGGGAGCATGCAAGTGTTGGATAAGGTTTATATTGAACCCTACCTTGCAACAGCAAGCTTAGAAAATAGATATCAATTTATTCGTAAAGGTTATTTCTGTGTAGATAAAGATTCTACTGCTGATAAGCCGATCTTTAATAGGGTGGTCTCCTTAAAAGATAGTTGGAAAGGATAATTTTCCCCAAAATAAAAAGGTTCAGGATGTTTAATCCCGAACCTTTTTAATTAACTAACACTATTATTTTACTATTTTACAATGACTTCTACGTCTACACCAGTGATGCCTTTCGTAGCGGGATTGTAAGCTTTGAATCTTGCCAGAACAGTACCAACAGCAGGTTTGGTTTCTCCAAGCTTATAGAAAACCTCAGTTGCTTTTAGTGCGGTAAGTCCATTAAAGCTGGCAGGTAAGGTTTTCCCAGCTTTCAACGTAAAGTTTAAATTCTTATTAAGGTTATCGTAGGTTTCATTAAAGTTATTCTTAATATAGGCTACGCTTTCTCCGGTTAGCACCTGACCATTTACTTTAATCTCAGAGGCAAATGTTAATGCATTGATAATATTCAGGGCATTGAAATGTGTTTCTATGGTATTCAATGCAACTGGTTTTATCGTGGCAACACGATTTAAGTTTTGACTATAATAACTGGTCATCACTAGGCTATCTCTATTGTAGTTATTTACCAAAAAATCGAAATCGAAATTCTTGGATATTTTTAGATCTGACAAAAAGCTGGAGTTAAAGAAAGTCAATGAAGAATTAAAATCGCCATATACATCATAGGTGTTTTTATCTTCGGTGATGTTAACCCTTCCGAAAGGACCAATCATGGTCACTGGGAAATACTTTTGTGTTCTGGTAAGGAAACTAATATTGGCCGGGTTGTTTAAGATTAGATTTCTTGCATTTGCATCTGTTAATGAAGAGTATGTGGTAATTAAACTATTGATATCTGCAATATCGGCTGGGCTAGTAAATATGGCTTTTGCCAAGTTTAATTCCTCTATTAGGGTTAATGTGGTATATTGGATTCGGTAAAGATTTACCGACTTATCTTTTTGAAAGCCAAATCCTACCTTAAATATTAGGGAGTTTTTATCTAGTTTTTGTGTTACCCAAACAGAGTCGTTTGTAATGTAAGACTTGATCTGGGCATTGTAAAACCCCCTTCTTTCGGTTCCTTCTGGAACACTGTTGTCCAGGGCTTTCTCGCAAGAGCTGAATAAGGCCAGTAAGATAACCACTGAAAGGCTGTATTTTATAAATGCTATAATTTTCATTTTATGTTTCAATTAAATTGCCTAATTAATTATTGCTCATATTTCCTTTTAATGGTAATTAAGCGATCTTTTACCTCTTGGGTTTGTAGGTATTCCCTCAACTTGTTAAGGTCAAGCCCCAGGTTTTTATAGTAATCAAGCACATATTGGTATTTTTTGGTAGATTCTGTACTTTTTAAATAAGTGGCCTGTATCTGTGCCGGGGTTTTCCAAACAATGATCTGCACATAGGTGGCGAAATCTTCCATTTCGTTTTGCATACCATAAGGAATGAAAAAGCCTTTTGAATAAGCGGTTGCAGCAGTTGTGCTCTGATATGCATTTGTGCCTTTTAAATAATTTGCTGCTGCGGCTAATGCAAATGGTACAGGGATATCATTTCTCACATTTACATAATGGGTATATTCATGATATAAAAACCCAATTAAACCTGCTTCTCCGGGATTACTGAATGTTGCCGCTTCATAAATCATATTTAAAAATGCGGCATCGGCATTCTTTCTTCTTAGCGCCACCCCAAAATTGGTCAGTCCGCCGAGTGTTAGCCTATTGGGCTGAATGTTACCAGCCTGACCAGAAGTACTTTCTCCGAAGCTTTCAGAACCGCCATAGTTGATCCCGCTACCAATTAAATAAACGGTTAAGGGCGTTTGTTTTTTAACAAAGGATCCATTTTCTGCAACATTGGCCAATGCCTTGAAATACAGTTCTTCCATAATTTCCATATAGGGCAGTACATCATTGATGCTGGCTGGATCTGCAATGGCATTTCTGGCAAATACATTTCTATCCCAATTGTATTCAAATAATACATCGTATTTGTCAAAGAACTCTTTCTGTTTCTGGCCAAGAGGGGTGTTGGCAAAAGAAACTGCCGGTTCTATTTCGGCGGAGAGTTTTTTCTCCTTTTTACAAGAAATGGAGAGGAGTAAGCTTAATATGATAAAGCTTAGTTTAAATTTTAAATTTCTTTTCATGTTAAGGTTTAATTTATTGTACATCACCATTAAATTGTATTTCTTCAAGCGGTAGCTTTATGACATAATCATAAGGGTTGGTTCCGTCTATCTTAAAGTCAGTTCCATTGTAATTATGGGTAACAGGTAAATTATGTCGTTTGATATCGAACCATCTAATACCTTCTACAAAAAACCTGAAACGTTTTAGCTTTAAAATGTAGGTGATGCCAGCTTCTTTAGTGGTGATGCCATTAAGCTCAGTTTTTAGGGCATTGGCGGCTGCAGTTGTAAAAGGTAGGTTGTCTATAACTGCGGTTAGGTCTGATTTTACTGTTGCGTTAAATAGGCCTTCATCTTGTATGGTTGCCTCGGCTTTATTGAACAGGACCTCATCTACAGTGATTAAAGGCAAGTTCATATTTCTGTTTGCTGCAGAATAGAAATAAATATACTTGATGGGAATATAATCTGCAAAGAGCGCACTTGTTTGTATCATCTCTCCCGCCGTAAAGCTGTTGCCAATAAACTGATTTAATGGATATGGATAAAATCCAGACCAGAAATAGGCAAATAGTTGGTAAGTGTTGTTCCCCATCATGAGGTAAGAGGTATTGGCGGGGTCAAAATATGACCTGCTATACAAGTCGCTATTATTTGCACTTGCCGTTCTTAGCGTTTTTACGTTTAAAGGAAGCCTGTCTATTTGTAAAGCTAAATCTGCATACTTTATGCTTGATTTCCAATCCTTTTTATTCAGGTAAAACCGAGATAGCAAACCATAGATAGCTCTTTTGCTGAAGTAAAATTTGCTGTTGAAGAACGTATTTTTTTCATCCATCAGGCTGATGGCATTTAAGAGGTCTTCTTCTACTTTGGTATAGATAAACTCTACTGTAGCTCTTGGTCTATTGACTACAGCGCTAGAGTTGTACTCGCCAATATAAGGCACTGACAGGTCTTGAGCGGCTGTAGCCTTATCGTATTGCTTACCAAATAGATTGACGAGCATAAAATTACAATAAGCCTTAATGGCAAGCGAGTGTGCAATAATGTTGTTTATTCTTTTTAGATCACCACCTTCACTTTTAAGCTTGTTGGCTTGAAAAATCAACAAATTGGCATTGTTAATTCTAAAGTAGTAGCGTAAAAAAGAAGAGTTGGGATTCATTCCTGATGCCAACATCTCATTCTTATTAATGCTCTGTCTATTAATATCGAATGTAAAGATTGGGCGCAGCTTTTCAGAAGCATCCCTTACTACGTGTCCGGCAATATCTTTATAAGAGTAATCATCAGACATTAAATCTGTAAAATGATGGTCAGATCCTGGCTCTAAGGCAATAATTGCCTTTTCTAGATCTTTTAACTGATCGATAGATGACCTATTGTCTATAGGTTCGTTAAGAAATTTCTTGCATGAGGTTAATGGGGCTATAAAAGCCATTAGTATCAAGCTAAGTTTTAAAATTGATCTATCTATTTTAAATAATTTATTCTTCATACCTTAAAAACTAGCATTAAGTGAAATAGTGAATGATTTTACTGGAGGAATATTTAGTCCGCCGAGCAAGGTTTCAGGATCTTGTCCTTTAAGTCTTTTAGAAGTCCAAATAGCTATATTCGATGCCTCAAGTGCAATAGCGAAATTTTGCATTCTTAGTTTTCTAGATAGCTCGGGGAAACTGTATTGGAAGTTAAGATTCCTAAACCTTAGGTAAGAAGCGTTTACTGTGCGCATATTGTTATAGTTATAGGCCGTAAATATGGACTCGTTGAAAAAGCCGGCATTGTTATAGTTTTCAATATCGGTATCGGTAATCAGTCTAGGAATTACGGTATACTTTTCGTCTCCAGGTGAAGTCCATCTGTAAGCAAAATCTCCAGGTGTATTTTGGTCGTCTCTAAATAGGCTGGTAATTGAACCACCTCTGTAGAAATCAGCCAATCTTACCACATGGCCGGCATTGAATACAAAAGCAGCACTTAATGACATGTTTTTATACCTCAGTGTAGGGGTAAAACCTCCAGAGTATTTAGGGTCTCTACTTCCTTGGTATTCCAAGTCTTTAATATTGGTCGAGTTGGCAACAAAAGTTGAAACTACTTCTCCCTTGCTGTTGTAGTATTGAGGTAAACCATCGCTAGACAGACCTGCAAATTTAAAAGCATATAAACCAGAAACGGGTCCTCCTTCCATAGCATACCCTCTAGAGGTTGCAATCTGGAAAATGGTAGGGTTGCTGCCAGTAAGATCTGATAACACTTCGTTTTTATTATAAGCCGCATTGAACATCATGTTCAACCTTAAATCGGATACGAGCTTAACTGGACGTAGGTTGATGCTTAACTCCACCCCTTGGTTGCGCATATTTGCCCAATTGAAGGTTTTGTTGGAGTAACCTAGAGAAGGGGCTACTTGTCTGTTACCTAACAAGTCGAAATTATTTCTTCTATAAACATTCGCACTTACATCTGCATATTGAAATAGGGTAAAATCAACTCCAGCATTTAAAATGTGCTCTTTTTCAAATTGTAGATCGGTATTTTCTGGTTCTAGAATACCTACCGCAGTGGTATTATATGCAGGATATACCCTGGTAATGTTGTTTAGGTAGGCTACCAATGCAGGTCCTCTCGCACCATCATTACCTCTCAGTCCATAAGAGGCCCTAAGCTTAACGTTAGATAGGGTCTGTTCTATAGATTTCATGAAATTCTCATTGCTCAGGTTCCACGAAATTCCTGCTGCCCAAGTTGGGGTAAATCTGCTAGAGGTAATGTTGGCCGCATCATTTCTTAGGGAAAGGTCTACCACATACTTACTCTTGTAGTTGTAGGAGATATTGGTATAATAAGATACGGTATGTCTATTGTATTCTGTATAGTAGTAATTGGTACCTGCCAATAGGTTTCTGCCATTATACATTCTTCGCTCATCTTCGGGAAGTTCGGTGGCCTGGATCAACCTTTGTAGGGCCAGATAGTTTGGTGTGGTCGTTCTGCTAGAGCTGAGGTAGCCATATCCACGGTTAAAATATCCGTTTTGTTCATTAGAAGTTATTTCTGCTCCTGCTAAAGCGGTAATGTTATGACCTTTGAAATTATTTAATGCATTCCACTCTAATTGAAGCCTGCCGGTATAAAATTTAGAAGTAGTGGTTTCCCTATCTAAGATACCGCCTTCTGGCAATACACTTACTGTAGGTAGATATAGGGCGTTTGCTGGGTTTCTGTAGAGTCTTGGATTTCTATCGTTAATAGAGAGTAGAAAGCCATCGGGATCAATAATTCCCATTTGTCTGAATTGATTGGCGTAATTAGAAAACTCGGTTTGGATTTCGTTCACATCATTGTTTGCCACCCTTGTGTTAAATAAACCATTAAGTTTTAAATTATCGGTAAATTTATATTTGACATCAACCTGTGCCAAAAAATCACTATTGTTAAGCCTTATATAATTGTTGTTGATCTCCTCGATTATATTGAAGTCTGTATAGCCTCTCTTATAATATTCGGGATTACCATATATATCATAGGGTCTCATGTTTCTGCTGGCATCCCTAGCATATATAAATGGGTTTACCTGAGTTCCCGGGTTATTTTGATTCCTGTTAGAATATTTAACCATAAAATCGGCCGACAAGTTTTTGTTTAACTGATAGCCAGAGGTTAAATTCACGGTATATCGCTTAACTTTTTCACCTATGGTTTTTCCCAAATCATCATAATAACTAACGGATAGCCTTCCAAATGCATTTTCGCCACCATAGCTTGCACTAACGGAGTGTTGTTGCATGAAAGAATTCTTATATAGATAGTCGAACCAATCGGTATTGATTGTTTTCAAGTCTCTTACCTGGGCCCTGAACTGTTCATCGGTTAAAGATTTAACATTCCTATCATAGATCAATTTAGAGTAGGCGCCAGAAGTTTGTGCAGAAAAACTCATTAGGGAGTTCTGGTAGGTTTTGAATATTTGTTCGTTTAGAACGGTTTGTTCATAGGAGTTTAATACATCAAAATCGGTAATGGAAGGTTTTAACGTTAGCGTACCATTTGTGCTATAGTTAATGCTTAGGGCCATATTCTTTCTCGCCCTTTTCGTTGTAATTACAATAACCCCATTTACGGCCCTGGTGCCATACATAGCTGTAGCGGTTGCATCTCTAAGTACGGTAATGTCATCTATATCTTCAGGGTTTACACCAGATAAGGCACTTGCTAATAGGTTTCTAGCTCCACCTGAATATAGTTCTGAGGGTGCAATGTTTAAGGGGGCCTCCAGTGGTACGCCATCCAAAACCCATAAAGGTTCATTTATACCTGATAGCGACGAACTTCCGCGTACACGGATTTTAGGAGCTGTTCCAAATACTGCAGAAGCAGTTTCCACCGCTACACCGGCTACTTGGCCTTGAAGCATCTTGTCAAGAGTACCCATACTGGCTACCTGAATGTCTGATGCTTTTATTTTGGTTACCGATCCGGTTAAAGATTCCTTTTTGATCTGCTGATAACCTGTAATTACCACATCACTTAAGCTTTGCACATTACTTTTTAGGGCAACCTTCATACTAGCTTCAGCGGCCGCTTCATGGCTAATATAGCCTATACTGCTGAAAATCAGGGTAGCACCGATTCGGGTTACATTGATTTTAAACTCGCCATTATTATTGGCCATGGCGTAATTTTTTGTGCCTTTTTCAGTCACAGAGGCGCCGGGAAGTGGCTCGCCTTTGTCGTCAACAATTCTTCCGGATATCGGAATAAGTTGTTTCGCTTCGTTTTTGGGCAAGTTGTTTTCAACAGGTTTGGTATCTGGGTTAATTAAAATAGTTTCACCTTGAATATTATATTTAAAAGGTTGATTGGTAAGGGCTATTTTCAATGTTTCATCTACCGTCGCTTCCTTTACATTAATACTTACCGGCTTTGCTTTAACTAGCAAATCGGTGTTATAAACCAATTTATAACCGCTCTGTTTCCTTATTTCCTGAAGCACTTCATTCAATGAGGATTTTTTTAAATTGAGCGTTATCTTTTGTGAAAACGATTTTGCAGATATCTGTATACTTGCAATAAATATTAACAGTGTAGTTAACTTCATGGCTAAAGTAAATTTAAAGAAGAGGTTTCTGTAAACCACACGACTCCGTATATCATCAAACAGAGATTTGGTGTGAATTTTTAAATTCATACTTTTGTTTAGATTAAATGTAATTTGTTTAGGATTAATAAGTTTGTTTAATCATAACCGGTTATGTTGGCGCATAATCGGTTAACTTTTTTGATAGGTTCAGGTTGTTACATAGGCTGGTTACTTTAGTTTATGATTTTAATGGTATTATTTACAATTTTGAATTTTAATTCTCCGGTGTCTTCTAGTATTTTTAAGATGCTATTTAGGGTTTCATCTTTTGATAGCAATATATTATAGCGGGTTTCCGGAATGTTGTTATAATCTACATGAACATTGTACCATCTGGCCAGTTGTTTTAATATTTCCCTGAGATAAACATCATCGAACATAAAATTCCCTTGGGTCCAGGCAATAGAAGGCTCTACATTAACCTGGCTAACATTAATGTGGTCGTTGTTGTCGGTTAAGGCCTGATCGCCTGGTTCCAAGCTGTATTTTTGATGGTTTTTATTGTCGATCACATTCACATGTCCACTAATCAGTGTTGTTTTTTGAAATGAATCATCGGCATAAGAGCTAATGTTGAACTTGGTGCCTACAACTTCTATGGTTTGTTTTTGGGTTTTTACAATGAATGGAACTTTTTTGTTTCCCTTATACAATTTTGTAACCTCAAAATAGGCTTCTCCACTAAGTTCAACCACTCGTTCCTTGTCATTGAAGTTTTTTGGATATTTCAATGATGAAAGAGAGTTCAGGAATACTTTGGTGCCATCAGATAAAATGACTTCATATTTTCCGCCTGCAGGAATGGTTAGCTCATTGAGAAGTAATCCTTCAGTATCTTCTTTTTCCGCAGAAGAAGTATACATGAGCAAGCCATCTTTAACTTTTAGAATCTTAGAGTTGAGATCGGCTATAAGCCCTTGTTCATTCTGCCCATCAAGTAATATGGTAGAGCCATCAGAAAGTTTTAATATTGCTTTATTGCTGCCCGGGCTAATTGTGGCAAACTGGTTCGCTTTGCTATCTTTGACTGTTTTCTTTGGATAATTAAGGAGCAGAAATCCCGAAACAAGAAATATGGCGATAGAGGCTGCATATTTGAATAGGCTGTTTGCTGGCAGCTTTAAGAAAAATGGCTTTGGATAAAGGGTTTTTTTGAAAAAAAGATCGGTTTTGTCAAAAATACCGCTATTGTTTATTTGTTCGTTTGATTTTTCATCAATTTCTGTAAATAGCTGCTGTTCTATGAGCGTTTTTAGTTCCAGTTCGTTTACATTATTGCCGAAATATTCAATTAATGTCCTGATTTCATCTGCTGAACATTTGTTTTGTATATAACGCTTAAATAGTTGTTCTATATCTTGCATAAAGAAGTGCTTTCTTTATACTAATACGCTTTAAAGAATAAAATCAACTATCTCTCCTTCAAAAAAAAATAAAAAAAATAAAACAATATGGAAATTGGCAAATCTTTGCTTTAAGATTTTGGTTGCTTTAACGATGTGATTGTTCACTGTAGCAGAAGAAATATTCAACAATTTGGAAACCTCTTCATAGCTTCTGCCTTCTATCTTACAGAGTTTAAAGACTTCTTTACATTTTTCGGGCAGGTTCTCAATTTCCTCTTTTAGGTTCTTGATATCTTCTTTGAGATGCAGGTCTTGTTCCAGGGGATTATATTCATGTTCCTTGTACGAAGTGAGGAGCTGATCTTGTAGCTTTAAATCTCTTGATGCTTTTCGGAAGAAATCATAGACCTTATTTTTTGCAATACTGTACAACAGGCTTTGAAATGATTTCTCCAAGTCTATTTTTTCCCTGTTTTGCCAAATGGTCATAAATACATCCTGCAAAATATCTGAGGAAAGGTCAACATCTTTTACAAGCCGGTAGATGTTGGCAAATAAGTGAGCTCTGTATTTTCTGTATAAAAAATCGAATCCTTTTATATCTCCACTTTTCAGCAGCTGAATCGAGTTTTCGTCGTCAGAAAAATTGCGCATAAATAGCGGTGAGGTTTAGGGTAATAGTTGTGTTTGTTTCAAATATATTACATTAATTTAAAAAAGCTATAACTTTTAATAAGTTTGCCTTGATTCGAGTTTGCTGTTATACAGGTGTTTAGCGGTAATGTCAGAACAGGGCTTCTAAAATCATCGGAAATGCTAAAGAGCGAATGTTTATTTGTACAGACTTTTTTTATCCATAAAATCGATTACAGAATCGGGCACCATAAACTGGATGTTTTTTTCTTGCTTTATGGCATTTCTAATGAACGTGGAGGAAATGTCCATTTGGGGAGTATCGGTAAATACGATAGATGAATGGTCATTCCATTCGCTCGTATCTACATTTGGACGGGGGTAGACGAATATCTTATAATGGCTCAGCAATACTTCATAATTCTTCCATTTTTTGAAAGAGCTAAGGTTGTCTGCTCCCATGATCAGTGCAAATTCTTTTTCAGGGTATTTTTCTTTCAGATAGGCGAGAGTATCTACCGTATAGGAGGGTTGTGGAAGTTTAAATTCAATATCACTGACCTTTAGGTATGGTGCGTTTTCTGTAGCTAAACGAGCCATTTCCAAGCGGTCATACATATCGGCCAGGCCACTTTTCTGTTTTAAGGGATTGTGTGGCGAAACAACTAGCCAAACTTCTTTAAGCGAGGTGTAATGAGCCATATAATTGGCAATTACCAAGTGACCTATGTGAATAGGATTAAATGACCCAAAGAAAAGACCAATCATAGAAGTTAAAAGTCAAAATTCAATATTTTTCTAGCCTTTCAGGAACGTGCCAACTAATTGCTCTGCCTCGGCACAGGCCGTTTCTAAATCAAAGTTTTTAAGGATAACGTCAAATTTATCTGCGTATTTTAATTCTTTCTCTGCCTTGGCAAATCGTTCCTGTAGTTTTTCTTCACTATCGGTCCCTCTGCCCGTTAACCTCTCTTTTAGCACTTCTAAGGAAGGCGGCTGAACAAAAATGGCCAGTGCATCTTCTTCGAATTTTCTTTTTAAACGTAGGCCGCCTTCTACATCGATGTCGAAGATGACGTGCTTGCCTTCGTTCCAAATTCGTTCTATCTCTGAACGTAAAGTACCATAAAATGTGCCGCTGTATACCTCTTCAAATTCTACGAATTCCTGATGGGCTACTTTGTGCAGGAATTCTTCTTTGCTGATGAAGTAATAGTCTTTTTCATTGGTTTCGCTACCTCTCAGTTCTCTTGTTGTAGCAGAAATGGAGAAGCTTAAATTGGGAAATTTAGTAAGCAGATGCTTTACAATGGTGGTTTTGCCAGCTCCTGATGGCGCAGAAAATATGATGAGTTTGCCTTGCATAATATGTGTTTTGCGTTGGGCGTTCTGCGTTGGGCGCTCATCGCCTAACGCTTATCGCTACAACACATTTAGTAATTGTTCTTTAATCTTTTCTAGTTCTTCCTTCATACCAACTACGAGCTGCTGTATCTGCGCATCGTTGGCTTTAGCTCCCATGGTATTGATTTCCCGTCCTATTTCTTGTGAAATAAACCCTAGCTTTTTACCATTAGCATCTTTGTCTTTTAGGGTTTCAATGAAGTAATTGCAATGACTTTTTAAGCGGGTCTGCTCTTCGGTGATATCTAACTTGTCAATGTAATAGATCAGTTCCTGTTCAAAACGGTTTTGATCTATATTTATCTTCCCTACAGATTCTTCCAGAAATTGGCTCAACCTAGCCTTGACCTGTGGCACCCTTAGGGGGGCTAAAGCTTCAACTTGGGCAAAAAAGCTCAATATATTTTTAATTCTAAGCTCTAGATCTGCTTTTAATACCCTGCCTTCGTCCAGCCTGAATTGGTTAAGGTTTTTGAGTGCCCTTAAAAAGGTTTCATTCAAAATTTCCCACTCACTCTCACTTGCTTCTTCTTCCGTATAGGCAATTACTTCCGGAAAATTTAGTGCAGTTTGCAATAGGTTGGTGGTATTGGCTCCCAAAGCGGCATTAATTTCTTCTAACTGCTTATAGTACTTGGTTAATAAAATCGTATTTATTGAAGCTCCTTTTTGTAGCTCTTCTGGTCTTTCAACGGTGATGCCGATGCTAACTTTGCCACGTTCAATTTCTTTATTGCATAGGTTACGCAATAAAAGTTCCTTATCTGAAAAAGCCTTTGGAATTTTTAAGCTTAATTCTAAAAACTTCGAATTAAGTGATTTTATCTCCACAGCAAATTTAATGTTCGCATTATCTGTAGAGGCCAAGCCAAAGCCTGTCATTGATTTTATCATGTGCAAAGATAATAAAAAGGATTTTAGCTGAAAGGAGTAAGACTTAAGGTTTTAGTTATGGCCTATAATTAATTTGAAAATGTAGGTCAGTAGTTCTGCTGTTTGGGCAATCCTGCTGTACGCTGCTATCTTTTGGGGAACGCAAATGCAAATCTAACTTCGTAAGTTTTAAAACTTACGAAGTTTAAAGTCAGGACAACCAAAAGGATATTCGCTTCCATCAGGTTTAATTCACAATCACCTGTACTAAATGGCGGTTGTGTTAACTGGACTATTCGTTAAGATAGCTTCCTCCATCAAATCGTAAACTTTCTTCTTTAACGCGGGAACATCTTCTAGGCTTAGTCCGGTTACACTTACTTCGGGTAATAAAATAGAAATAATTAATCCAGGTCTCGCTTTTAATGGGTTTTTTCGGGGCAATAATTTTTTGTTGTTGACCATCACAAACGGAATGATAGGCGTTTGTGTTTCAATGGCAATCCTAAAGGCACCATCAAAAAAATCACTTAAAGGGCTTTCTGTTTGGTTCATGGTACCTTCGGGAAAGATGAGTATAGACTGCCCATTTGCAACGTCTTTTTTTAATGCCATTACAGATATATCCCTACTTTCCTTGCTGCTACGGTCAATTAGCACTACAATTCTTTTATAAATAAGACCAAAAACAGGAACTTTCGTAATTTCTATTTTGCCAAGGGCACTAAAGTACTGGGGAATGGTTAAACATACTGCCACCGCATCTAGGTAAGATCCGTGGTTGCCAATATAAATGTGCGACCTTGAGGTGTTGATGTTTTTTTTACCCTTTGTGGTTACCCAGAAGAAGCTGAACAGACTAAAGCACAGGGCCCAGGTTCTTAAAATAAATAGAATTGCCTTCTTGCCTTTGGATAGCGGTAGAACTGCAGAGAATAAAAGAACAAAAGGCAGTGCAACAAACATGAGCACAATAAATATAATTGAGGCATAAAATAAGTATATGGCAGATAAAAATTTAGACATGAATTAACTTTTTTTAACCTATATGCTACGGAAACATTTGTTAAGTTTACAAATTAAAAAATAATGCTGCAATGTGGAGTAAAGCTACAGTGATATTTTCTTTGTTTATGGTTACGCTGTGCACTAGTAAGGATGTCCTTGCCCAGCAGGATTTTATGCTCAGCGGTGTGCTTTTTGAAAATGGAGCGAAAATACGGATAGCATTGGCAGAAGTAAAAAATAAAAGATCCGGATTTTCTACGGGCAGTAACGATATGGGCATTTTCAGCATAAAAGCTATTATAGGAGACACCCTACTTATCACAAAGCGAAATTTTAATGATCTTGAAGTGGTCGTAAAGACCAATAAAGACTTGGTACTGTACTTAAATAAGGGGGCTACCTTAAATGAGGTTGTGGTAACTGGACAAGCTAAGAGGCAGGCCTTAGAAGAACTTAAAAAGGATTATAGGGGAAAAGGTTCATTTTATGAAGGAAAGCCACCTATAGGTTCGCTGTTTGGTAGTCCATTGACTTTTTTCTATGAACTGTTCGGTAAAACCCCAAGACAGGCCAGAAGATTTAATCGGATGTATAGAAGTGAACTTCAGGATGGCTATGTAGACCAATTGTTTAACAAAAGCACCATTAATAAATATACAGGGTTAGAAGGGAAGGAGTTGGAAGACTTTATGGTCAACTATAGACCAGATTATGAAAAGGCCAAAAACTGGACGCAGTATGACGCCGTAAAATGGATAAATGATTCTTATAAAAAATATAGGGATACCATAAAACACTAGATGGCCAAAGCCTCACAAGCCTTTTCTGCAGCCAACTTCTCTGCATTCTTTTTATTGTAATCTCTCCCCACACCGTAGGTCTCATTATCAATGATCACGTGTACGGTAAATAGCTTGGCACTTTCGCCTTCATCATTTTCCACTACATCAAAAGAAATATCCTTGCCTTGACGTTGGCACCATTCGATTAGCCTGCTTTTAAAATTGGTTTCAGTAATTTCGAGCGTATGGATGTCTATGTAGGGTTTTACAATTCTTTTAAGCAGTAAGTTTTTGGTGAAATTATAGCCTTTGTCTAAATAGACAGCGCCTATTAACGCTTCAAAGGCATCGCCCAACATGGAATGATGTTTGGATTGGACATTTACTGTTTTATGATCAAAAACAATCAGTTGATCAAATCCCATTTTTCGGGCAAGTTGATTTAAATTAGCCCTATTTACAATTTTTGACCGCATTTCGGTCAAAAATCCTTCTTCTTTGTAAGGATAACTTTTGAAAAGCAGTTCGGCTATTACAGCGCCAAGAATGGCATCGCCTAAAAACTCGAGTCTTTCATTGCTACTTCTGCTGCCATTCTTTAATACTTTGGCCACAGACCTATGCCTAAATGCCATTTTATAAAGAGAAATATTGCCCGGAACAAATCCAAGCACATTTTTTAGTTTTTTTACAAACTCTTTATGTGGCGATAGGTATAGTTTATAAATGCTGAACAAAGACATTAATTAGCTTCACAAAATTAAGCGCTGATAAAGTAATTGTATCTGTTATACGATACAAAAACCTTTATAAAACAAATTAGACTATTCTTCGTATTTCTTGAAGATCACTGATGCATTATGCCCACCGAAACCAAATGTATTGCTTAACGCAGCTCTTACTGTACGCTTTTGAGCCTTGTTAAAGGTAAAGTTTAATTTTGGATCAAACTCAGGATCGTCGGTAAAATGATTAATGGTTGGTGGAACCAAGTCATTTTTAATCGCCAAGATCGTAGCCAGAGCTTCAATTGCGCCAGCAGCACCCAGTAAATGACCAGTCATGGATTTAGTGGAGCTGATGTTTAATTTGTAGGCGTCTTCTCCAAATAGATCAACAATGGCTTTAGCTTCTTGAACATCTCCAAGTGGAGTAGAGGTTCCGTGAACATTAATATAGTCAATGTCACTAGGCTTTAGATGCGCATCTTCCAGTGCTTTGCTCATTACCATTTTAGCGCCAAGCCCTTCTGGATGTGGGGCAGTAATATGGTGTGCATCTGCACTCATACCACCACCTACAATTTCAGCATAAATCTTAGCTCCACGTGCTTTAGCATGCTCTAATTCTTCGAGAATAATGGTACCAGCACCCTCACCCGCCACAAAGCCATCGCGGTCTTTGTCAAATGGACGAGATGCCGTTGCAGGATCGTCATTACGGGTAGATAAGGCATGCATGGCATTAAAACCGCCCATGCCCGCTTCATTTATAATGGCTTCCGACCCTCCGCTGATAATAATATCGGCAGTGCCTAAACGGATATAGTTAAAGGCATCGATCATGGCATTGGTTGATGATGCACAGGCAGATACAGTGGCAAAGTTTGGCCCTCTTAAGCCATATTTCATAGAGATGTGCCCCGGAGCAATATCTATGATCATTTTAGGAATGAAAAAAGGATTGTATCTGGGCGTACCATCACCTTTTGCAAAGCTGGTTACTTCATCCAAGAAAGTTTTTAATCCTCCAATTCCAGCACCCCAAATTACACCAATGCGGCTTGTGTCAAGCTTGGAAAAATCAAATCCACCATCTTTAACAGCCTCTTCGGTCGAAACCAGTGCATACTGAACAAAAGGGTCTAACTTGCGGGCTTCCTTTTTATCCAAAAAATCTTCTGGATTAAAGTTTTTTACCTCGCAGGCAAACTTTGTTTTGAATTTTTCAGTATTAAAACTCTTGATAGGCGCAGCGCCGCTCACCCCGTTTGTCAATGCTTCCCAAAATTCGGGAACACTATTTCCAATAGGAGTGAGCGCACCCAACCCAGTAACTACTACTCTTTTTAATCCCATTTATACGTATTGTACGGAAAAAGTATTTCTACTTAACGTTTTTCTCTAAATAAGCAATTGCTTGACCAACAGTACCGATAGTTTCTGCTTGATCATCAGGAATTGCAACGTTGAATTCTTTTTCAAATTCCATAATTAATTCTACAGTATCCAAAGAATCTGCACCTAAGTCGTTTGTGAAAGACGCTTCTGGCGTAACTTCACTTTCGTCAACTCCTAGTTTTTCTACGATAATAGCCTTTACTCTTGAAGCAATATCTGACATAATTTTATAATTTAATGGTTAAATAATTCTGTGCAAAGAAAAATAAATTCTAACACATTTCAAATGTTTTTATTTCTCAATCAATTTTAATGTGTTTAAAACCTAAAGTAAAATTAGTTTTATAATTTCGTAATCCTAACAAAAAAATACATTTTGAACAAAACTTATTTAAAACTCTCACTTGACCTTGATTTTGTTTTGATTGCCATAACAGCATCTCTGAAAGATTATGTACTATGCCATAAAATTAATAATGCCCTTAACTTTGAGCTATGTAAGATCGATGACCACGAGATATTTCTTAATGCCGATGACGAAGAGCCCTTGTCCTTTTCAAAGTACTACTTTTTTGTGGAAGAGGGAGAGCTGGAATATTATTTATTGAGCAATAGAAATAGTGAAGGTTTTTTGATTCCAGAGATGAACAAGGTCGATTTTTTTATGGTTATTCATCAATATATAGATAAGGAAGATTTAAATTTAGTGATCGGAAGACTTAATAAAATGCCTGATATACAGGTGGCTGCGCAGATCGATGTAAGGAAATTAAAATCGAAGGAAAATTTGGTAATGTAAATTTTATACTGTTAGTGTAGTAAATACACTATATTTGAATCTTAATCAAACTGAAAATAATATAAACAATTAGGTGAGACAAGGTTGTTTACGGTAAGTTTCTGCACTTGTTTTGCATTATAACAAAGATAATAAATGAAACCTTTTCATTCCAGAACTAAAATTGTTGCCACTTTGGGCCCGGCATCAGCCAAACCAGATGTTTTGTATAGTATGTTCAATGCGGGCCTAGACGTATGTAGGTTAAACTTTTCGCACGGGTCTCAAGCAGATCACCAGGCTGTGATCGATACCATTAGGGACATCAACAAAAAACATAAATACAATGTGGGCATCCTAGCCGATTTACAAGGTCCAAAAATTAGGATTGGCATGGTAAAAGATGGAGGAATCCACTTGGTAAACGGAAATAAAACCGTCATCACTACACAAGAATGTATAGGTAATGAAGAACGGATCTACATCACCTATGAAAATTTTCCACAAGATGTAAAAGCAGGCGAAATTATTCTTTTAGATGATGGTAAGCTGCAGATGAGGGTATTGGAAACCAATTATAAAGATGAAGTGGTATGCGAAGTGGTACATGGAGGCATATTGACCTCTAGAAAAGGGGTAAACCTTCCAAACACAAAGGTGTCTATTCCATCTTTAACTCTTGAAGACAGAAAAAATCTTGATTTTGTGTTGGAAAGCGACGTAGAATGGATCGGTTTATCATTCGTTCGTAATGCCGGAGATATTATTGAACTAAAAGATATCATTAAGGAAAAAGGTAAAACCGCCCGTGTAGTAGCAAAAATTGAAAAACCAGAAGCGATAGCCAACATAGATGAGATTGTGGCTGTTTCTGATGCCATTATGGTGGCTCGTGGAGATCTGGGTGTGGAAATGCCAATGGAGGAAGTTCCTTTGCTACAGAAAATGATCGTTCAGAAATGTAAAGCAGCCTCTAAACCTGTAATTATTGCTACACAGATGTTGGAAAGTATGATTACTACCCCACGTCCAACCCGCGCCGAAGTTAATGACGTAGCTAACTCTGTGTTGGATGGTGCAGATGCGGTAATGCTTAGTGGAGAGACTTCGGTAGGAGAGTTTCCATTGATCGTAATCGAGACCATGCAGAAGATCATCAACAATATTGAGGAAAATAATTATCCGTTTAATGCCGAAAAATATATCAAGCCTAAGGCAGAAAGTTTCTTGAGCGATGCAGTATGTGATTCGGCCTGTTTCTTGGCAAAACAAACTAATGCGGTAGGTATCGTATCCATGACATTAAGTGGTTATACTGCTTTCGAAATTGCTAGCCACCGCCCAGAAGCACCAATATTTATCTTTACAAGTAATGAATCTCTTTTGAATACCTTAAGTTTGGTTTGGGGGGTAAGGGGCTTCTATTATGATAAGTTTGAGAGCACAGATAACACCATAACGGAGGTAAATGAGTTCTTGAAAAAGAAAAAATTGATCAAAAAAGGAGATGTCATTATCAATACGGCAGCTATTCCTTTAGAGAGAAGAAGCAAAACGAATATGCTTAAAATTACTGTCATAGAGTAATCCTTGAATATATAATTTTAAAGAATGCCTTAGTTTTTTGCTAAGGCATTTTTGTTAAACGAATAAAAAGTATATTTTTGCAGCCCCTATAAAACGGAGAGGTGTCCGAGTGGTCGAAGGAGCACGCCTGGAAAGTGTGTATACTCCAAAAGGGTATCGAGGGTTCGAATCCCTCTCTCTCCGCTGATGATTGAGATTAACCTTTGAACATGTTAATTATATCATTAAGATAGTCTTTTACAGGAGGATGAAACCCGCAAGTTCAATATTTGCGGGTTTTTTAGTTTATATCTTATAGAGATATCCATAAATTTTTCTTTTTTCAACACTGGGTTAATTTTAAGGTGCTACTTAAAGAAAAGCAGTAATCTTATCAGATGAGTTTTTAAATATATCATGTTAATGCTCATTGCCAAATCGCACCTATCGCATCTTAATGTCAGTTTAATCGGGTTTTAATCTTGTAGCATTAATTTTGGTCAATCGTTTTTCACTGGGGCTATTTTGATTTTCCAGTTCTATCCAATTTAATAATTATAGAAAATGATGTGTACCAAAAAGACAAGACATGATTAAAATACTTTTAATAGAAGATGATGTAAGGGTTGCTTCGTTTATCGAAAAAGGACTTATTGAAAATCTTTTTCAGGTTAAGGTGGTAAGCGAAGGGTTTACCGGTGTAAAAGAGGCGATGGCCAATAATTATGATCTCATTATTTTAGATGTCATGCTTCCCGGTATGGAGGGCTTTGAGGTCTGTAAGTTATTAAGAAAAAGAAAAATAATTATTCCAATCATTTTTTTAAGTGCACTAGATAGCCCTGAAGAAAAAGTAAGGGGACTGAAATGTGGGGCAGATGATTATCTTTCAAAGCCATTCCTGTTTGATGAACTTTTAGCGAGGATACAGGCCCAAATTAGAAGAATAGAATTTAGCAAGGGAGTGGTCGAATTTCAAAAATATGGTGGTGTAACCATAAATATGGACGAACAAAGTGCCATGAGAGATGAGCAAAGTCTAGAACTCTCACAACTTGAGTTTAAGCTATTGGTATTTCTGATGAAGAATCGGGAAAAGGCGATTTCAAGGATAGCTATTGCCCAATCTGTATGGAACATACAGTTTGATTATACGACCAATACTGTTGATGTATACATTAATTTTCTAAGAAAGAAGCTTGACAAAGGTTTTGCCAAACCCTTAATACATACCATAAAGGGTACAGGTTATATGTTAAAGGAAAAATAGTGGAACTTCAACAAAAGCTCGTCTTAAGATCAATTTTTATTTTTGCAATTACCTTAGGTTTTGTGGCTTTTGGTACTTATTTGCTTTTTCGCTATAATACAATAGAGCTGTATAACAAGAAGTTACATGAAAGAGCAAATTTGGCAGCCGACTATTACTTGGAAAAGGATGAGCTCAGTGAAAAAAGATATAAGGAAATTGATAAGAGATATAGAAAAATCACCAATGAAACCATTCGGCTCTATCATTTTGATACAAAGACAGTTTATGTGAATGATAGTTTAGACTTTGTGATCTCCAAGAATAGGCTTCAGGCAATAGCGAAACATGGAACGCAGACCTTTACAGAGAATGGGAGGCAATTTCTGGGCCTCTTCTATAAAGATAATGAAGGTGATTTTATTATTATTGCTTCTGGGATAGATACCATTGGCCGCCAGCAACTGATGACCTTGCGCTGGATGCTTGGGGCATTTTGTGCCTTTGGGGTGTCTATTCACTTTTTCATGACTTATTTATTGGCTAAAAGGACCTTTAGACCCTTTGCCAGCCTCATCGAATCGGTAAATGCCATCAGACCTAATAACTTGGGCATGAGATTGGATGTGCCTCCCGGTAGAAATAATGAACAGAAAAAACTGATCAATGCCTTCAATTATTTTTTAGAGCGGATAGAGAGTAGCATGGGTATACAGCAACATTTTCTTAAACATGTTTCGCACGAATTGAAAACCCCTTTAACCGTATTGATTGGAGATATAGAAATTGCACTTCATCAGGATAGAAGTAACCTGAAATATAAAGAGATATTGGCTTCGTTGAAAAATGAAGCTTTGCACCTGAAATCAATATTGGATAGTTTATTGATGCTTTCGAGCTTGGAAATTCCCGAAAACCAACAAATGAAACAGCTAAGGGTAGATGAAGTATTATGGGATATATTGGATAAAAAGAAAATCGAATATCCAGAGACCATGGTCTCCATCGTATTTAAATCTGTTGAAGATCTGCAGCAGCTGTTATTGGTGAAGGGCAATCGTGATTTGTTGTTTGTGGCCTTCAGTAACCTTATAGACAATGCCATAAAGTTTTCCAATTCAGCTCCAATTACGGTTACTGCCGAATCTGTTTCTCAAAAACTTGTGATAAGTGTGATCGATAAGGGAATAGGAATGAGCCCTAATGAACAGGTAAATATTTTTAAATTGTTTTACAGGAACAGCACCCATATGAATATAGGTGGCCATGGCATAGGTCTTTATTTAACAAAGCAGATTTTGGATATGCACCATGTTGATCTTCATCTTGATTCTGTACCAGGGCATGGGACTACTTTTAAACTTTCCTTTCCTGCCCAATTTTAGCCATTTACCCTTAGCTATTTTCAATTAATTATATTTTAATGTGGGTTGAAGATCGCTTTCATGTTGGGAAGATAGCTTTGCGACATCAAAAGGATTAGATACACCATGAAAAAAAATCGCACAGTTGGCCATTGGAGCCTTGCTGTCACCTGCTTATTATTTTGTTCTGTAAAAGCTACGGGACAGTTAAAAACGGATACGTTAGCCTATACGATTAAACAAGCAGAGCAGGTATTCTTACAGCACAACTTACCATTGCTTGCAGAAAAATTAAATATAGATCAGGCCGATGCCAAAATATTACAGGCAAAGGTTTGGCCTAACCCTACCTTCAGCTTAGGTGAAGTACAGCTATATAAAAATGCAACAACCGATGATATACCCCCATTGTTTGGCAATTTTTGGCGAGATAGAAATTTCACCCTACAATTGGAGCAGCTGATATATACCGCAGGAAAAAGAAAGAAAAATATTGACCTGGAAATCAAGAATAAAGAGCTGGCACAACATACATTTAAAGACTTGTTGCAAGCACTAAAAGCAGAGTTCAGACAAACTGCTACAGAGGTAATATACATTCAGGGTGTACAAAAAAACTGGGAATTCCAGCTTTTAGAGGTCAATAAACTGCTAAAGGCACAGCAATCGCAACTTAAAGAAGGCCATATAGCAGAGGTAGAACTATATAGGTTAAAGGCCTTGCAGATTTCCTTGCAAGGTGAAATAAACTCGCTTAATGAACAGTTGACCGAAGCTCAAAAAACCTTGAAGACACTCATGTTTATAAATCCTGAAAGTGCCATTGTCATTATAGATAACACAGATGATGTATCTATTGAAAGATGGAAATCTTACAGGTTACGAGAACTCATTTCACTTTCTGAAAATAATGCTTTGTTACAGTCTGCCCGTACCCAGATAAAAGTGAACCAGGCGCAGTTGGCTATTGAAAAGGCGAACCGTATACCAGATATTACGCTAAATGCCAATTACGATAGAAACGGTAGCGTAATGTTAAATTTTGTTGGGCTAGGGTTTTCGATGGACCTGCCATTTTTCAATAGAAACAAGGGAAATATCCGCATTGCACAATATGAGGTAGAAAAAAGCATGCTGATGGAAAAACATAAGGTTTCCGAGCTGAATAATGCCATCGTAAAAACATGGACCGATTTAAATCGAGCTATAGCCCTATATGAAAGCATTGACAAAGATTACCTAGATAAGCTTAATACATTAACAAAGTCGATCGCTAAAAACTTCTCACAGCATAATATTAGCCTTATCGAATTCTTGGACTTCTTTGAATCTTTTAGAGAAAGCAAGGAAAAGTATTATGAAGCGATTAAAAATATCAATGTTAAAAAAGAAGACCTCAACTACCTGGTTGGTAGCGAACTCTAAAACACCATTCAAAAATGAAAAAATATACTGTTTACCTCACTGTACTTATTGCAGTTTTATCGGCTTGTAAAAATGAGCAACCAACCCAGCACGATGATGATCGGGGATGTGTTATTTCTAAAGAACTAAAACCATTGATCAAGTTAGATACACTGAAAACTATACCTATTAACCAGGAATTGGAGCTGACTGGAAGTGTAGCTTATGATCAAGACCATTTATATAGTTACCAGTCGTTGATAAGTGGTGTAATAGAAGCCGTTAATTTTAAATTGGGAGACTATGTGCACAAGGGTCAACCTTTGTTAACCGTAAGGACTGCAGAAGTAAGCGGCCAGAAAGCTGAGCTATTAAAGGCTAGGACGGAAATTATACTTTTGAAACGTAAAGTTAGCGCAACGCAAAATTTATATAATGATGGGGTAGCTGCCGAAAGAGAACTTTTAGAGGCTAAAAATGAGCTTGCGGCCGCACAGGCAGAAGTCATTCGCTTAGAAGAAACACTTAAATTACAAGGGGCCAACGTTGAAAAGTCTCTAGTCATTGTGAAGGCGCCAGCCAATGGATATATTGTAGATAAAAAAGTTACCCAAGGTACACAAATAGATACTGGTCAGGATGATCTTTTCGTCATCTCTGATCTAAAAAAGGTATGGGTAATGGCCAATGTATATGTTACGCAGTTGGAAAAGGTGAAGGTTGGGCAATTGGTAGAAATCGAATCGACAGCTTACCCAGAAAAAGTTTTTAAAGGTAAGGTCACACGTTTATCTAACACCTTCGATTCCGAAGAAAGGGTGCTAAAGGCAATTATAGAAATAGATAATAGCAAACTAGAACTTAAACCTTCTATGATGGTTAACGTGAATGTTTATCAGCCTACTAAGCAACTTGCTGTAGCTATACCTAAACATGCTGTGATATTCGATAATAATAGCTACCACCTATTGAAATATGAAACAGACTGTGCTGTATTGCGCATAGCCATCACACCAATTGCCAAAGACAAGAAATATTTTTATGTAGAACCTGGTAGTATAGGCGAAGGAACTACTGTAATTGGCCAAAATCAATTGCTCATCTATAATCAAATTAAAGAAAGATAAAGGCAGCCATGACAAAAATAATAGAGAATATAGTAAGGTATTCGCTAAAGAACCATGTGATTGTACTTTTCATGGTCTTTATGCTGATGGTATCGGGTATTGTAGCAGTAAAACATACCTTAATTGAAGCTTATCCCGATGTTACCAGCACAAGGTCAAGGATCATCACCCAGTGGCCTGGCAGGAGTGCTGAAGAAATAGAGAAGTTTGTTACCTTACCCATTACGAAAGAAATGAACACCATACCGGGCAAGGCGGATATACGTTCCATTTCCCTGTTTGGACTTTCTGTAGTTACCGTGAATTTTGGAGAAGAAGTTACGGATTTTTATGCACAACAGTATACGGCAAATCGAATGCGAAACGTAGATCTTCCGGAAGGTGCCGATTCTGAAATTGAACCTCCCTCTGGAGCCACGGGAGAGATCTTTAGATATGTAATTAAAGCAAAAGATAAAGAAATTCGTGAGCTTTCCGCCCTACAGCAGTGGGTAATAGAAAGAGAGCTGCTAGTTGTGCCTGGCGTAGCAGATATTGTAAGTTTTGGTGGAGAGGAAAAGAGTTACGAGATCAAGGTCAATCCTGTTGAGCTTGCCAATTACAACCTGTCGGCGCTGGATGTTTTCGAGGCCGTTAGTAAAAGCAATATTAATGTTGGTGGTGATGCCATTGTACAAGGTAGCCAAGCCTATGTCGTTAGAGGAATTGGCTTATTGGATAAAGTATCTGACATAGAAAACATTTTGATTAAAAACGTGAAAAGCACACCCGTACTAATCAAAAATGTGGCTACTGTAAATATAACAGGAAAACCAAGGCTTGGCCAAGTTGGCCTTAACGATGATCAGAACTTGGTACAGGGAATAGTGATCATGTTGCGAGGTGAAAATCCAAATGAGGTTATTGGTCGTTTAAGAGAACGCATTAATGACCTAAACGATAGAATTTTGCCTAAAGATGTGAAGATCGTGCCTTTTCTAGACCGTACCACATTAGTTGACAAGACCATTAATACGGTTACCCATAATCTAATTGAAGGTATATTATTGGTATCTATTGTTGTATTCGTTTTTCTGTTTAATTGGCGTACTACCTTGATCGTAGCTACCGTAATTCCCCTTGCTTTTCTTTTTGCGCTGATCATGCTCCGTTTGCAGGGCCTATCTGCCAATTTGATTTCTATTGGTGCGGTAGATTTTGGGCTTTTATTGGAAGGTACCTTGGTCATTGTCGAGTTTGTTTTCGTTGGCTTGGATAAGAAAGCTAAAGAAATGGGGATGCCCGCTTTCAATAGCATGCAAAAAGATGATTTTATAGGTAGTAGGGCAAAAACAGTAGGTAAATCGATATTGTTTGCCCAAGTTATCTTAATCGTTGCCTTATTGCCCATTTTTACTTTTCAGAAAGTGGAAGGCAAAATGTTTTCTCCTTTGGCATTTACATTAGGCTATGCCCTATTGGGGTCCTTGGTGCTTAGTTTGACCTATGTCCCTGTCATGTGTAAATTATTGCTTAGAAAAAATGTGGTAGACCGTCATAATCCGCTAACAGAATGGTTTGTGAATGGTATTTACAAATTATGTCAGCTTGCCAGTCATCGTAAAAAGATTACAATAGGACTGTTCTTGTTAATTTTGTTGGCAAGTTGCATAGGTTTTAGTAAAATAGGGGCCGAGTTTATTCCAAAAATTAACGAAGGTTCGATCTACATTAGGGCCACATTGCCCAATAGTGTCAATTTGAATGAATCAGTCCGTTTGGCCAATGAAATGAAGGCAAAATTGAGAAGGTTTGAACCCGTAAGCTTTGTGCTGACCCAAACGGGTAGGCCAAATGATGGCACCGACCCAACTGGGTTCTTCAATATCGAATTTCATGTGCAGTTGAAAGATCAGGAAGATTGGCAAACGAATATAAGTAAAGATGAACTTTTGAAACAGATGCAAAATACCTTAAATGTTTATCCGGGCATAGTTTTTGGCTTTAGCCAGCCTATAATGGACAATGTTGAAGAATACGTAGCGGGTGTAAAAAGTTCTTTGGTGGCCAAGGTATATGGCGATGATCTGGTAAAGCTTGAAGAAGCTGCCGACAGTATAGCACAGGTGATAAAAGGCATAAAAGGTGTAGAAGATGTCAATGTGTTTCGAAATATCGGTCTTCCAGAATTAAGGATTAGCCTCAGTGAAACCAAAATGGCAAGATATGGGGTAACCATAGCCGATGCGCAAGCAGTAGTAGAGATGGCCATTGGTGGAAAAGCAGCCTCCAAATTTTATGAGGATGACCGTATGTTTGATATTAGGGTACGTTATGAAGATCGGTATAGAAAATCAGATCAGGAAATTCGTAATATTCTGGTTCCGGCTGCGGGAGATGCAAAAATACCCCTTTCAGAGATAGCCGCCATTGATTTTCATACTGGCCCTGCTTTTATTTATAGGCAAGGCAGTAGCCGATATATTGCCGTTGGTTTTTCAATCAGGGGCCGGGATTTGGGAGGAACTATTGCAGACGCCCAAAAAAAAGTGGCAAAACTAGTGAAACTTCCAGCCTCGTATCGTTTAGAGTGGGCCGGTGAATTTGAAAGTCAACAAAGGGCCATGTCCAGATTGACATTTATTGTACCCTTGTCATTATTGCTCATCGGCTTCTTATTATACCTCAATTTTGGCAATTTAAAGGACACGGTACTTTCGCTGGTCACGGTTCCATTTGCGTTTATAGGAGGTTTTATTTCTCTTTTGGTTACACAGACTGTATTTGGTATATCAGCCGGAATTGGATTTATTATCTTATTTGGCGTAGGTACCATAGATGGTATTATCCTCATTACGGTAATGAAACAATACCTTGAAAGTGGCAAAGAGTTAAAAGAGGCTATTTCAAGTGGCGTAAAGGAGCGAATTAGGCCTGTTTTTATGATTGCGGTAATGGGATCCTTGGGCTTGTTGCCCGCTGCATTATCATCGGGTATAGGTGCAGAAATTCAAAAACCTTTGGCCATTATGATCGTTGGAGGGCTGTTGATATGTATGATTTTGAGTTTGTTAGTGCTTCCACAATTATTTTATCTTGCCTATCGAAAGAAGGATAAGCAGTTGATGGTTAAGGATATTTAATTAAACTTAGTGCTGATCAAAAGGTAAATGATTATTAATTTCATTTACCTTTTTGGTATTCTTTTCCCAAATTGTCAAAGGTTGATTGGTTATGGAACTGGAGAAATCCATCAACCTTCTACAATATCTCCCTGAGCTCCCTTGGCGGAGAGACCAAGGCGGTCATTCACCTTTCCTTTAACGAGCTGAACAGCTATTCCTTTTTTCGATATCGCCGAGATATTGGTTAGAGGTGTTTCGCCGTTATCGGTAACTGCGATAGCAATGGAATGATCACCATTAGCAACGATATCTCCATCAACATTCAATTTACGTACAATTCCACCTTCTACATGATAAGAATGTACATTGTCTCCATAAGTTGTAATCCCTCCCGAAATGTTTAGTTGCCCAATTTCTCCACCAGGTTTAACACTAAGGGCATCTGCGGGAAGAGTCATAATTACCCCTTTAACAAGCGATTGGCCTACGGCTCCATAGGTAATAATGCCGTTTTTTACTTCGATACTGCCAACAGGCTTACTAAACTGCATGCCTATAGAACCATTACCATGGGTAATAATAGAGTGAAAAGTTGCTTTTTTAACAGTGCCGTCATACTGGTTAAAACCCCGTGCACCCGAGCCAAAGGTTTCGATTTTTTCTTGGGCTTCAAATTCATCAACCGTACCAAAGTTTACGAAACCGATACCACTTGGTCCGTATGAGGTAATGTGTTTTTCAGCTATCCATTTTTCTACATGTCCCCAAGTATCCAATACCATATCATTTACGCCATAGGTAGTTACTGAACCATGATGGCGTAAGTTTTTTACTTTGGTACCATTTACCATAAAAACACCGGCAGTAATTATATCTGGCTGACCGAAAGGGATCATTCCATTTGAGTAAATATCGCCAGTTGTTATCGTATCTGCAATTACCCAACCACCATTGTCTCCAAATCCGCAAATAAATAAGCCTGTGCCTATTACGGGAGCGCCTTTTCGACCTAGGCTGATATTTGTTAATGTAGCATTGATCACACTTTCTGGATCACTGTTGAAATTATAAACGGTAAAAGCGCCTTGATAAACATTCACGCCGTATTTCTGTGGCTGTTCTGAGTACCTGCGGGCATCGCAGGCTACAATGTCAATGTTATCGGCAATTAGGTTTGCTTTATTCGTGCCCGCTCGGGTCAGTATTTGAACCTGCCCTGAAACAGTCAGGTTTTTTAGGGTTAAGGTACCTAAATCGGGATGGTTGCTTAATGTGTATATAGCCCTGTTATTGGGATTGGCTTGAATGGTAAGATTGGCCACTTTATTATGGGCTGTAAGACCAATGCCATCACCGTTATTAAAACTGATGATGCAACTTTCTTGGTTAATCCCGCTTAAACCAAAACCTTTGGGCAATACAATGGAATATGGACAAAGTATGGAAGTTTGTATTTCTAAATCTTGAGGGGTATGGCTTTCCAAGGCAATCATCAGGTCTATAAGTGAATTGATTGGTGTTTTCATAGTTTTTATCGTATGATCGATTAGATGTAACACTTAAGTATAAATAATGTTTCGCGTTTATATAGAGCGAGCATTTTTGACAACTTATTCAGAATATAGTTGGTTGTGGTTAATGATATTATGGACAAATTTTATTAAATTGTCTATATCGGACTTCATTTTTAACACTAAAATTATAGGCCATGAGCAAACAAGTAGCAGATCAATTGGTAGAAATGCTAGTAGAGAACGGGGTAAAAAGGATTTATGCCGTTACTGGAGATAGCTTAAATCACCTGAACGATGCGGTAAGGAGAAATGGTAAAATAAAATGGATACATGTAAGACATGAAGAGGTAGGTGCATATGCAGCGGCGGCAGAGGCAGAGCTGGAAGGGCTTGCCTGTTGTGCGGGAAGTTGTGGGCCCGGACATGTCCATTTAATCAATGGCCTTTATGATGCGCACCGTACAGGTGTTCCGGTCATTGCTATTGCCTCAACTATAAACACCTCCGAATTTGGCCAAGATTATTTTCAGGGTACTAATACCATAAAATTGTTTGATGATTGTAGCTGCTATAACCAAGTAGCAAGTACGCCAGAGCAGGCTCCTCGTATGTTCCAGGCAGCTATCCAACATGCCATTCATCATAAGGGAGTGGCTGTATTTGGCCTACCGGGCGACGTATCGGCCATGCCAGCTGAAGAAAGTAATGTCTCTCGGCAGAATTTTCGCTGTGAAACAGTTTTAAGGCCTGCTGGTCATGAATTGCAAAACCTGGCAGAGCTACTTAATAAACACCCTAAGGTCACCATATTTTGTGGATACGGTGCACGTGAAGCACACGATGAGGTCTTAAAACTTGCCGCTGCACTGCAAGCGCCCATAGGTTATTCTTTTCGAGGTAAAATGGGGATGCAATATGACAATCCATATGAGGTAGGAATGACCGGTCTATTGGGGTTGCCATCTGCATATCATAGTATGCATGAGGCGGACATTGTGCTGTTGCTTGGCACAGATTTTCCTTATACCCCTTTCATGCCAGTTAAAAACAAGATTGTACAAATTGATGAAAAACCTGATAAACTAGGCAGGCGGGCAAAGCTAGAGTTGGGTTTGTGTGGGAAGATTAAAGATACCGTTGAAGTATTATTGCCACTGATTGACCAAAAGGAAGATGACAGTTTTCTAAAAGCACAGCTGAACTTGTATGATAAAGTAAAGCAGCACCTGCAAACTTATGTGGACAATATTGGTGAAGAAGATTTTATACAGCCAGAATATGTGGCGTCGATAATTAATGAAATAGCTGCAAAAGACGCTATTTTTACTTTAGATACAGGAATGAGCTGTGTATGGGGCGCCAGATATATACAGGCAACAGGACAGCGAAAATTTCTCGGGTCATTTAATCATGGTTCAATGGCCAATGCAATGCCTATGGCGATTGGGGCAGCTTTATGTTATCCAGGCAGACAGGTGATTGCACTGTGTGGTGATGGCGGTCTGTCTATGTTGCTTGGGGATCTGGCTACCATTAAGCAATATAATTTGCCAATAAAGCTAATTGTATTTAATAATCGCGCCTTGGGAATGGTAAAACTGGAAATGGAGGTAAGTGGCCTGCCTGATAATGAAACAGACATGGTGAATCCTGACTTTGCCCTTGTTGCGCAAGCCATGGGCTTTAAGGGCATTAATGTTCATCATCAACAAGACGTTAAGGAAGCCATAGGGCAAGCAGTGAAGGAAGACGGACCAGTACTTGTAAATATATTTACCAATCCCAATGCCTTAGCGATGCCACCTAAGATAGAGTGGGAACAGGCAAAAGGTTATGCCATAACAATGGGTAAATTAATATTGGGTGGCCGAATGGATGAGGTGATGAATACCATTAAATCTAACTATAAACATCTTTGGGATGTAATTTGACGTTGCTTTTTAACGCATGGTAAAGCGCCAATAGAACCAAGTGTTACCTCGATAGGGGCGTTTATTTGTTGCTCGCTTTTAACGGAATAATTTTTATGATTAGAACGAGCCAGGTGGCCAATACAAACGGAAAAGTTAAGGCAGGCAGGTTCAAGTCCCTCATTTTGATCATGATCAGAACGGACAATATGACCGCAATCAGCCCTCTTATAAGATCTTCTCTTTTTTTTCCCGCAAAAGTAATGGCGCATAGTACCGCATTATAGCTTAATAGGCCAAGATAAATATCATTTACAGGCTCTTTTAGCTGATAGGCGATCATACTGCTTAATGCAATACCCACAATAGCATAGATTGCAGCAATTGGACGACTAATAAAAATACCTATCATAAAAAGGATCCCGGCCCAAATGTTAACCTGAAAAATTACTTGTCCAAAACCATGGGCAAATAAGGTGAGATAATTATTGGTATCGTTAGAAGCGAGCTGAGGTTTTACGAGCGATGGAAAATAGTGAAAAAGGCATAAAAACAACCAGGTGACCAAAATAAATGGAAAAGTAAAGGCGGGGATCTTTTTTGCAATGAATAAACGTTGTATTACGGTTGCGAGGACCGAGCCGATAAGAATGGCAGCCCAGGTGGCTACAGTTGGTTGAAAGAAACAAATTAAAGCGACTCCCACTAGCGCAGCACTAAAGCCATACAATCCATCACTTATTTCATCATTGGGATACTTTAGGAGCATGGCCGTAGTGGTTCCGGTAATAACAGCAAATATGGCTGCAATCCCCATTACGTAGGAACCACAGCATATTCCAACCATAAAAAGCAAGCCTGTCCAGGCATTATTCTGCAGCATAATTTGCCCAATGCCTTTAAAGAAAGGTTTTATGGTATCTAAAAAACTTAGATTTTGCTTGGTCATTTGTTCTGCGTTAATGTTAAATGATCAGATAATGTAAGAATTTTTTCACTAATTATGAGCCTTCAAATATTTAAATTAAGCTATCTGAGAGGGATAGGGGTACAAAAACTTTTTGATTTGGATAGAAAAATCTAAATAAGGCTTAACAAGCCATCAAGAAATGGCTTGTCTTACTGTATTATTCTTAATACTTTAAGTCAATTATATGAAAAACACTATTAATTTTAAGGTCAAAAGTTAATTCATTCATATGAAGAGATATCTACTGACCATTAATGTACTTATAACAGTTTTCACGGTGAACGCCCAACAGCATCAGCCCCTAACCAAAGAAGATTACGCAAGAGCGGAGAAATTCTTGAATTATAATATAGAGCCCTATGTGGATGGAGGGCTTGTTCGTCCTAATTGGATAGCTGGAGAAAAATTCTGGTACCTGAATAGTACTTATAAGGGCAATGAGTTTTTATTGGTAGATCCTGTAAAGAAAACTAAAGCGCCACTTTTCGATCATGAGCGGCTTGCGGTGGTCCTCGGTAAGGCCACGGGTAAGGTTTATGAAGCTGGCAAGCTCCCTTTTCAGAACCTTTCTTATGAAACCGATGGAAAAACGTTCAAGTTTTCGGTTGAAGACCAGCCATGGACTTATCATTCGCAGACCAATGAGCTGAGTAAGGGGAAATCCCATAGTGCAGAAAAGCCATCGTCTATAGGTAGAGGTGGAATGTCGAGAGGTTTTGAAGTGCTATCTCCAGATGGTAAAAAAGCAGTTTTCATCAAAGATTGGAATTTATGGCTAAAAGATATTGCGACCAATAAGGAAACACAGCTTACCTTTGATGGTAAAAAAGATTATGGCTACGCCACAGATAATGCGGGCTGGAAGATGAGCGATAGGCCCATTGTTCGTTGGTCTCCGGATTCGAAGAAGATTGCGACCTTTCAGCAGGACCAGCGACATTTAAAAGATATGTATCTGGTCACGACCAATGTAGGATCACCAACTTTAAAAGCTTGGAAATATCCTTTGCCAGGGGATAAAGAGGTTGCTAAATTACGCAGGGTAGTGGTTGATGTAGAGCAGGCTAAAGTCGTCGATCTACAAATCCCATTGGACGATCACAGAAGCTCATTAAGTGACGATATTGTAGAAAATGGCCAATTGGCAGATGTAGATTGGAATGCGGATGGAAGTGAGTTTGCTTTCTTGTCTACCTCCAGAGACCATAAAATTTCAAAGCTACAAATTGCAGATGCCAATACAGGATTGGTAAGAGAGGTATTTGTAGAAACGGTAAAAACCTACTTCGAATCTGGGGTAAATGCCATTAATTGGCGTTATCTGCCTAAAAGTAACGAAATTTTATGGTATTCGGAACGTGATGATTGGGGACATATGTATCTATACGATGCCAAAACGGGTAAGCTGAAAAATCAGATTACCAAAGGCAACTGGTTGGTGGGCAAACTGATAAAAGTAGATGAAAAGAACAGAATGCTTTATTTTACCGGATATGGTAAAGAGAAAGGTAATCCCTATTTCGCCTATTTTTATAAGATAGGTTTTGACGGTAAAGGCATGACCTTGTTAACGCCGGAAGAGGGCAATCATCAAGTATCCTTCTCTCCAGATTTTAACTATATAGTAGATACTTATTCACAGCCGAATGTACCGGGCGTCACCTTGCTAAGGGATATAAAAGGAAAAATGATCACCGAATTGGGAAGAGCGGATATTTCGAGATTGGTGGCCACAGGTTGGAAAGCGCCAGATGTGGTCAATGTGAAGGCCCGCGATGGAAAAACAGACCTTTATGGATTGGTATTTACACCTGCGAAAATAGACCCTAACAAAAAGTATCCGGTGGTAGACTATATCTATCCAGGGCCACAGGGTGGGAGCGTAGGCAGTTGGTCATTCTCTGCAGCTAGGGGCGATCATCAGGCCTTGGCCGAACTGGGCTTTATTGTAGTCATGATAGAAGGGACAAGCAATCCTTATCGTTCAAAAAGCTTTCATGATATGAATTATGGCAATATGGGAGACAACACCTTGCCAGATCAGATCACAGCGATTAGACAACTTTCAAAAACTTATCCTATCGATACCAATAAGGTGGGCATTTGGGGACATTCGGGTGGCGGTTTTGCCACTGCTGCGGCATTGTTCCGCTATCCTGATTTCTTTAAAGTGGGTGTTTCGCAAGCAGGGAATCATGAAAATAGGAATTACGAGGATGATTGGGGTGAACGTTATAACGGTTTACTGGAAAATTCAGATTATGAAGCACAAGCCAATCAAAACCATGCTAAAAATTTAAAAGGTAAGCTAATGCTGGCGCATGGTATGATGGACAATAATGTACCTCCCTACAATACCTATCTGGTGATCGATGCTTTGAATAGGGCCAATAAAGATTACGATCTGGTGTTGTTCCCTCACAGTTCGCATGGCTTTGGCCCTTATAATCCTTATATGATGCGCAGGAGGTGGGATTATTTTGTAAGATATTTATTGGGTGCAGAACCTCCAAAAGAATATAATTTGAGGGGAGCTAATCAACTATCAAGGGAAAATAACTAAATAAGAAGGAGCAAAAAGACCTTAATTAGTATGTTTTGTTATGCCGATACGAGAAGGCACCTATGGTTACGATTACCATATATGGATTTCTTCGTTGCCAGTCTACCGTAGGTAGGTGTGCTGAATGACAAATGAAGGTTTTTGCTCCCTTTCTTTTTGTATAGCTTCCTTTTTAATCTCCCGGTTCAGTAACGTTGATTATAGATGTAATAAAATAAACATTCTTCGCCAGTTAAAGTATTCATCAAGATAAATAGCACATCGCTTTTATGCCATAGTTTATTTTTGATACGTTCACTATAGCTTGAAAAGGTGTGGGTGTTGCTTATTTTTCCCTTGAAATTTCCAGAAGTTTCCCAAGTCTCTGTATCTACTACTTCATTAAGCATTGTCAGGCTAAGTCTATTAAGATAGATATAGTCCCAATCTTTTGTTTTGGAAATGCTTAGCTCTACCAAAGGATGTTCCTGCCTTTCGGATACCATAAGTTCTACACCTCTTACCTTGTCCAGTAATAAGATATAAGGGATCCATTTGTCGTGCTTAACGATAATGGGGGCAGCCACTATTTCATTGCCGTTAAAATTCTCTTTTGTTAAGACATACTTTCTTCTGCTTTGCGAATCTTCTGTGCTAAAAATGCTTATACTTATAATGTTATCGACATTTTTAGTAGCTGTATATTCTAAGAAATAAGTATTGCCCAATTTGTTCAGACGTTCGGTTACAAGATCTGTTTTTCCTTGTTGCGCAAGCGTCACTACTACAGAATCTACTTTATCTATTGCTATGGTCTGCTGGGAAAAAGTGAGCTTTAAAGATGAATCACTTATATTGATCTTAGATTTTTTGCAGGATAAGAATCCCATTAGAAACAAGAACAGTAGTTTTTTGCCCATTGCTTGGTTTTGCTAATTTTAAGATATGGTAATGGTGTTGATCTATAGGTGTTTATAAAAATAGTTATTCTTTTTGATTCTCCTTGTTTTTTTTAACATGATCGGCCAGTTGATAACCTTTTTTGGGTTTGGTTTCCTCTTTTTTGCTATCTAATATTAATAGGATAATCAATGAGATAATAGGGATAAGAAAGGATATAAAGAACCAAAACCAAAAACTCTTACCTATAGTTTTAGCATATATTCCTGCCACTAATTGAGGAATTAACATAAAACAAAGTAAAAGTAACTCGGGCATGATCTAATATTTTCTAGGTAAAGATAATAAGCATTTTACGAATATGGATTTTTGGGAGTAGAGATTAGCCAGCAACCTGCTTTTTTAAGGGCAATATCGATTGATGAGATAAAAGCTTTTATAGCCATTTTTAATGCTATCTTTGTAAAGTAGGAATAGCCAATCATTAAAATGCTTATTCCTACTCTCATAGATGATGGCAAAGTTGTATCTATTTTCGGCCTTTAAGGATTTTAGTTATCCTGCCCCAACCTTTTCTGTATAGGTCTGGGGATTTTTCCATGTTTTTATTTTTCCAAAATTTAATTGACTGATATAGCCAAGCTATTTGATGTTAATTGCTTTTAATCTCCGTTTTAAATAAAAATATAAAGTTTTTAGCTGCACACCTATTCAGCCTTCTATGTGTTTTTTCGTATACCATATTGTTTGTTCCACTGATTTTGATGTACTGGCCTCGGCATATAAGGCTGGGGCATGTGTTTTATAACGCTCTATAATAAATAATGTAAAACTTAAAAACAGCAGACATGAACGAACAACAAATAAAAACAAATCAAAATCCTATTATCCTTTCTAGGGGTATTTTTGACTTATTAAAAATCTATGTGAACAAGAAGAAGCTGAGCAGGCACAATGAAATGAAACTGGAAATCGAATTAAAATATGCGAAGCAGGTATTGAGAAAAGATATTCCTGATACTGTTGTCGATATTAATAAAAGCGTTAAGGTTAAGGAAATTGAAAGCGGTAAACAGTTTACCTATCACCTGGTATCGCCTCAAAGGGCAAAACGTAAAAACAATACCATCTCTATATTGTCTCCAATAGGTATTGCCATGTTGGGTTATAAAGAAGGGGCAAGGTTAGATTGGGAAATGCCAGAAGGTGTAAAGTCTTATGAAATCTTAACGGTATCGAAAATAGGCGATTTGGTATCTTAAAAAGATAGATATTCTCTTAATTACAAGGGCCCCAAAAGTCTGTTCGCCTAAATCGATCTTATCTTAATGCCATACTTATATTGGAATTAAGATGCTCAATAGAATTGGATATGGTGGCACATTCAAACTTTTGGGGCCCTTGTAATTTTAGAACCAATATGATTATTATTCTTTAATCGCCTCTACCATTTTTGGGCTAACCAATTTTGGGTTTTTATTGCCAAATGAATTTTGGATATAGTTCATTACGTCGGCAATCTCATCATTCTCTAAGCCAGCAGGGGGCATGGCGTTGTTATAGGTAATGCCATTTACCTTTATAGGTCCTTTTATGCCAAATTTAATGGCATGTATAGATTTTTCTGGATATTTCAGTAAGAAATCGGCTTTTGCAAGCGGCGGAAAGGTTCCTTTTACACCTTCACCATTACCTAGGTGACACGTAATACAGCTTTCCATATAAATAGCTTTGCCTCTGGTCATACTTTTTGCTAAGTCATCTTGCGGATTAGCCAAAAAAGTCAGCAGATATATTAGTCCACAACCTACAGCGGTAATTATTTTCATCGTTACTATGCTTTTGGGCTAATTTTCACAATAGAGCCAGTGCTTTCTACAACTACGTAAATATTTCCATCTGGCCCTTGTTTAATATCTCTTACTCGTCCTATCTTGTCAAAGATAACTTCCTTTTTAACCACCTTATTTCCCTTTACGGTTAAATGCTCGAGGTTCATAAATTTTAAGGATCCCACCAGTAGGTCCCCATTCCAATCCTTGAATTTAGGGCTGTCTACAAAGGTCATTCCGCATGGAGCAATGGAGGGCGTCCAATGTATAACAGGTTGCTCCATGCCTGGCGCTTCTGTTTTATCGGAAATGATGGAATTATCATAGTCAATGCCATAGGTAATCAGCGGCCAACCATAGTTCTTGCCTTTTTCTATAACATTAAGTTCGTCGCCCCCTTGTGGTCCATGTTCATGTTCCCAAATAACGCCTGTAGTAGGGTGCATGACGAGCCCCTGTGGGTTTCTATGGCCATAGCTCCATATCTCGGGCAGGGCATCCTTGGTCTTAACAAAGGGATTATCCGTTGGAATTCTTCCATCTTCATGTAGACGAACTATTTTGCCTTGAGCCTTGCCCAGGTTTTGTGCGTTTTCCTTTTGACCGCGTTCACCCAATGATAGAAATACATACCCTTTTTTGTCAAATAAAATTCTACCTCCAAAGTGAACTCCAGCTTTTACATTAGGGCTTGCCTTATATAAATGTTCTATATTGGTCAGTGTATGTCCTTCTAACTTTGCACGCATGAGCGCGGTATTTGCCCCGTTATCATCACCCGTTTCACCATCTTTTTTAGGAGATGAATAACTCATGTAGATCCAGCCATTTTCTTTGTAGTTGGGATGAAGTACCACATCTAGTAATCCCCCCTGCCCACGATAATAAACTTTAGGAATCCCGGTGATTTCCTGGGGATCTAATTGACCACCTTTTACCAAGCGGAGTTTCCCCCCTCTTTCGGTAACCAAAACTCGTCCATCGGGCAAAAAGGCCATTGCCCATGGCATATTTAGCCCAGTTACAATGGTTTCGGATTTTAGTTCTTTTTCTGTGCTATCTGTTGGACTTGTGCTGATATTGCAGTGGCTCATTAGTAATCCCGAAGCAACGGCAATGGCTAAGGTTAAAAATAGTCTTAACGGTTTCCAATTAAGTAAGAAATGATGTTTCATAAAGGGACAATTTTTCTTAAAGATATTAAATTCAGATGAAGACGAAGTGTTGTAAACACTCCTTTACAAAAAATCGTGTCATTCTAAATGCTGCGGGACAAACAGAGTCTTCTGCACCTCAGAATGACACGATTTTTTTGAATGATCAGATTTGACTATTGACCTCTTTTTCTTTCGTTGTCCTTGTTAGAGGTTTGGTCCGAACGTTGTCCGCCAGCATTGGTAATGCCAACTTTTTTCTTGTCCAGTTTTACATTGTAATTGGCTCTATCGGCAATGCTGCTACCTTGTACGTGGCCATTGTTTTTGGGGAGATTTGCATCTTTCATGGTCTAAAGTTTTAAGTTTAAGATTAAAAGAGCGCCATGAAAATAACTTGGTCAATTTGATTTTGTTTTATAAAAATGAAAAAACCGACTTTAAGAAAATCAGGTAAGACTTTTCTCTGGCAATAAAAACTTAGTACTAATGCAAGATCTTTTTGTAGAAAATTGAACAAAAGAAGGCCCCAAAAATCTCTTTTTCTGCCATTTCTATCTTGTTTTTAAGGAAATGACTGTAAGATTTTTGGGGCAACTTTTTTACCTAAATAATGGTTCGGTTAGAATTTTAAGCCTATACCAACCTGAAAGCCTTGATTTTTGAATTCAGGAGTAGTGGTGGAACCATTTTCATTATTCTTTTGGAAATCTAAGCTATAACGACCATAGATGCCTAATTGATTGCTCAAATCAAATCTTGCTCCAATTACACCACCTAACAAGCTCTTTTTAAAGCGGTTCGATTCATCTTCTACAATTTGTTGCTGTGCAGTTCCAAATCCGGTTTCAAATTTATTGTTTGTAGATAATAAGAATGAAACTTGTGGTCCGGCAACTAAGTTAAGACCTTCTGCCAATTTAATGCTCGCCAAAATAGGTACGTCGATGAAATGGGTGGTTTGTGTAAACTCTCCAAAAGTTGATTTTAGCTTATAACCTTTTGTGGCATATAAAACTTCTGGGGTAAATGCCAGATTAGGTAAAAGTTTGATGTCTAATGTAACACCTGCATTGAAACCTACTAGATAATCGGTTTTAAAATCGTTGTTACCATCATCTTTTATAATGTTAGAGAAGCTGGCTCCCCCTTTAATACCAAATCTAATTGGTTGATCTGTTGATTGCGCGTTTACTGTAAGGCTTGTAATGAACAAACCAAGTGCTAGGAAAACTATCTTTTTCATGACTATCTAAAATTTGATTTGTTTACCTACATCAAATAAATGTGCCAAAATCTATTTCTCCTTTTAAAACTAGTGAGGCAAAAAGATGTTTGAAGACTGAAAAACAGGGAAATGATATGCTTCAGAACTAATTTTTAACGGTTCCTAATCCAAATTTCTAATGCTTTACTAGTGTATTAAATTCAATACAATTGAAAATCAGAACGGTTAAATTTAGTGCTAACAGGTTTTCTTTTTTAATTTTCTCTCTTCAATTATTGGTAACAATCGGTTTGTTTCAGCATCTTTAAAAGATTTTCTGAAAAGGCAATTTGATTTTACTTAGGAAACCAAAATTTTAACACATAAATGAACAAGAAATTTTTCTATGCGCTGGGTATTTTATCCTGTGCTGTAATAGGTACAGCCAAGGCTCAGCAGCCAACCTATCTCGAACTATTAAAGCAGCAGCCTCATTGGGTAGATTCGGTATTTAATAAATTAAGTACTAAACAAAAAATAGCGCAACTATTTTTTGTAAGGGCACATACCAACCTAAGTAAAGCTTATCAGGACTCGGTAGGAAAAGTCATTAGGAAAGAAAAGCTTGGGGGAGTGGTTTTTTTTCAGGGTGGACCGGTTAGGCAGGTCGTCTTAACCAATAAATATCAAAAAAAGGCTAAAGTGCCTTTAATCATCGCTTCAGATGGTGAATGGGGCTTGGGCATGCGCTTGGACAGTACCATTTCGTATCCCTACCAAATGGCTTTGGGCGCTGTGCAGAATAAGGAACTGCTCTACAAGATGGGGTTGGAAGTAGCCAAAGATTTCAAACGTTTGGGCATGCAGATGAACTTGGCGCCTGATGTTGACGTAAACAACAATGCCAGAAACCCTGTTATCAATTTTAGGTCTTTCGGAGAGAATAAATATAACGTTGCCGAGAAAAGTGCCGCCTATCTGAAAGGAATGCAAGAAGGCGGGTTGTTGGTCAGTATTAAGCATTTCCCAGGCCATGGCGATACCGATGTTGATTCTCACTATGACCTACCACAACTTAAGTTTGGTAAAGAACGTTTGGATACTTTAGAGCTTTATCCTTTTAAAGAGCTGATTAAACAGGGTGCAGCAGGGGTAATGGTGGCCCATATGAATATTCCTTCCCTTGATGCTACCCCTAACTTGCCATCAACCCTATCACAACCTATTATCACCGGCCTACTAAAAAATGAACTGGGTTTTAAAGGGCTGATTATTTCCGATGCCATGGATATGAAGGGAGTAACAAAGTATTTTAAAGATGGGGAAGCTGATGTAATGGGCCTTATTGCAGGTAATGATATTCTTGAACTATCTGAAAATACAAAAGTGGCGGTTAAAAGTGTTAGACAGGCTATTAAAGACCAGCGCATTACGATGGCACGTATAGACGAAAGTGTGAAGAAGGTATTGACCGCAAAATATTGGGCGGGATTGAATGTGAGGCCGGTAATAGAGGAAAACAATGTAGTAGAGGACGTAAATCGGCCAGAAAGCATCGCTTTGGTTCAGCAGTTGGCCGATGCCAGTATGACACTTTTGAAAAGCAGAGAGGGCATAGCAAGTTTGACCCCTAAAAAAAGAACCGTAATTATCAATGTGGGTACCGCACAGCCTACCTTGTTCCAAACAGAAATATCAGGCTTTTATAAAAATTCTATCACCTTTAACGTAGATAAAAATGCTTCGGCAAGTGCAATAGCTGAAATTATCAAACAAATTAATGGCGATGACCAGATTGTAATGGCGATTGTTGACACACGTAATCGTCCGAATAACAATATTCCTTTGGGTAAAGAGGTAAAAGATATGGTGACTACCCTGTCTGCCAGAAATGCTATGATTGCTTTTTTTGCAAATCCATATAACCTGGCCAATTTGCCTGGGATAGAAATGGCCAGATCAATTGTGGTGGCTTATCAAAAAGAAGATTTTATGCAGAAAGCTGCTGCGGCAGTGTTTACCAAAAAACTGGTGCCAACAGGTAAATTACCCATTACGGTAAATAGTTTCTTTAAATATAGCGATGGTTTGTAGTCGCTTATAAAAAGCATCCGTCATTTCGAATGTCTGTTTGGCGCAGGTAGGTAGGGAATAAATCTTATTGTTAAGATACAGATTGATTTCTCTCCTATTCATCGAAATGATGGATGTTTTATGTCTTTTACTTTGTTGCGGTTGGGTTTACAGCTTTATAGGTCCAGTTCTTCAAAAAATCTGTAATTAATTTTACACTATGTCCCTTTCCTTCTTCCAAATAGGCGGAATTTTGAATATGGATAACTTCTCCATTGCCATCTAAGATGAGAAATACTGGAAAGCCAAAACGTCCTGGGTTCTTCAGCTTTTTAAGTACGGCTTCATTCTTGTTTTCAGGGCTATAGTTAACCAAGACGGTTTCAAAATTGGTGTTTAAGTAGTTTTTAAGCTCAGGTGTATTGTTTACCAGATCGTGAAAACGAATACACCATATACACCAATTGCCACCAACCTGTATAAAAACATGTTTGTTTTCTTTTTTTGCCTTGGCTACAGCAGCATCAATATCTGCTTGTGCATTGGCTGTAGGATTATAGATTTTTACCCCTTGAGATTCGTTTTGGGCAAAACTGGATAAGCCAAAACTCAGGGCTATAAACATAAATAATATCCTTTTCATCGGTTTTATGTATTTAAATAAAATAATAAGTAGACAAACATACATAAAATCATAAAGTCTACTGTTTTTGTGGGGTAAATTTTTTGATGCGTAGATTTCCTTAACTTTGGGTTTGAAAATGAGCTTGTTTTTAGATATTCATACACATAAGGCCTCTAGGAATGACGAGGTTGAGGCCATTCAAAGTCTTTCTTTAACAGAGGGTTTATTCTTGGCCATGCCCAAAACAAAACCAATTTCCATAGGTATACACCCCTGGTATGGTAAATTAGATGAATTGGCTAAAAATATGAAATACCTCAATGTGCTGGCCCGTCAGGCGAATGTGAAAATGATTGGCGAATGTGGTTTGGACAAGCTAAGGGGCGAGCCTATCGGTCATCAGGTACAAATGTTAGAAGCACAGGTTCTACTTGCAGAACAACTGCAAAAACCTCTAATTTTACATTGTGTAAAGGCTTTTGACGAGTTGATTGCTTTAAAAAAACGCCTAGGGGCCAAGGTGCCAATGATTTTGCATGGTTTTAATAAAAAGCATGAAATGGCACAACAACTGATGGCGCAAGGTTTCTGTCTATCCTTTGGTGCGGCAGTTTTAAAGTCCGATGAAATGGCAAGAGTACTAAAAGAAATTAATCGGCCCTTCTTCCTAGAAACAGATGATTCGAATGTTGACATTGTTGAGATTTACGAACGAGTAGCCGAAATAAAGAAAATAAGTGTCGATGAATTAAAAGATGTTATTTTTGCCAATTGGAAGCAATTAGTTTTTTAGCTGTCTTGTTTTTGGTTGTTTTGACATCTGGCAGGCCACTTTTAACTTTTTATTTTTGACTTTTAACTTTATAAGATGTCTGATTTAGCTTGGTTATCGCGTTCTGCATTATTAGTGGGCAACGATGGAATTGAATTGTTGCAACAAAAGCATGTCTTGGTAATTGGTTTGGGAGGTGTGGGTTCTTTTGCAGCAGAATTTATTTGTCGTAGTGGTGTTGGTGAAATGACCATTGTAGATGGTGATGTGGTAGATCCCAGCAATAGAAACAGACAATTGCCGGCCTTGGCCACAAATCATGGGGTTAGCAAAGCCGAGATCATGAAAGAACGTTTGTTGGCAATCAATCCCGAACTCAAGCTGCACGTGGTACAAGATTTTTTAACCCCTCAAAAATGTAGGGAAATTTTGGCTGCTAAATTTGATTATGTGATGGATTGTATAGATAGCGTTACGCCCAAAGTAACGCTGTTGTCTACTGCACTGCAATTCAATTTGCCCATTGTAAGTTCTATGGGTGCCGGGGGAAAACTTGATCCGACCAAACTGCGCATTACTTACCTTCCTGACACCTATCAATGTGTTTTCGCACAATATGTACGAAAACGCTTAAAGAAATTAGCTAATGCAAGTACCATTAAAGCTGTTTTTTCTATTGAAGAAGTCATGAAGGAATCGCTAATTATGACCGATGGCAGTAATTTTAAACGGTCTGCTTATGGTACCATTTCTTATTTGCCCGCAGCTTTCGGTGGTGTTTGTGCTTCGGTAGTCATCAGAGATTTGCTTGGCCATAAGGTCGATATCGAGAAACGTCCAGAAAGAATCAGTAAAAAATCCATTGCAAAGGCGAAGCAGAAAGTTGAAAAGAAATCCTAACTATTTTTGTGCTAAATAAATTTTATTTCTGATGGAGCTCATTTTTCGCTTGTCCTAACCGTGCTAATTTGGTGGCATGCAAAATGAGATGATACGGGTTACAAAGGAATTCACATTCGACATGGCTCATGCACTACTGAATTATGATGGACCTTGTAAAAATATCCATGGGCACACTTATCGCTTACAGGTTACCGTAGCGGGCTATGCCAACCAGGACCCTCAACATGTAAAATGTGGAATGTTGATTGACTTTGGACAGCTTAAGAAAACAGTGCTCGAAAAAATCATCGAAAAGTATGATCATGCTTTGGTATTGAATGAATCTATACCTGCATCCTTGCGGGCCAGTTGTTATGCCATTACCGAAAAAGTGCATTTTGTTTCATAGGCCAATTGCAGGTAATAATTTTAAATTTGGCAATGGGTGGGGAGCTTGCCGAGATTAATCATCATGTTGAAGAAAACGACACTATGGTTTTGGATATGGAGACTTTAGACACCTTATCGATTATAACGTACAACGGCTATACAACCTGACCGATTTCATTGAAAAGAAACGAGCTGAATTGATGAATATAAATGCGTTGGAACACAAGGATGATTTGCCTTTTTATGAGTTCACAAAAATTTATAGTCTACCGACTAAATCTAATGAACAAGAACTACATGGAGAAGTTTCTTTTGATAAAAATGTTGACGACAGAATTTTCTCAAGCTGTACATTGGAAATACAAGACCATATTGCTATTTTGAGAAAAGAAAGCGGAGAGATAAAAGACGTTTTTCCACTGCATCATTTTTAATTTGATAAACTTATAGAATTATGAAAGATATATTGACTAAATTTTGTTTAAGCAATCTTAACTTTGAAATTGACCTGCGATATAA
>NZ_JAELTN010000041.1 GCF_016428855.1 Pedobacter sp. ASV28 | reverse complement strand
AAACTTCGTAAGTCTGTTCGATCTTTATTTAAGAAGATTATTTTTAATGTAATTGGCACTCTCCCCAATGGATTCGATGTAATTAGGTTTGTAATTGGTTTCCTGTTCTACATAGATGTGTTTTACGCCCGAAAGGGAAGCTTTTTCAAAGATTGATTTGAAATCAATGGAACCTTTTCCTATTTCCGTATTCCAATTTCTGTTGGTCTTGTCCATATCCTTTACATGCCACATTTTAAACCTATGGGGAGACTTTTTGAAAATCTCTATAGGCGCGTGACCAGCATATACTGCCCAATATAAATCCAGTTCGTAATAAACCAAGTTGGGATCCGTTCCTCCTAAAAGGAGGTCAAAACCTGTGGTATCGCCATGTTTATCAAACTCAAAACCGTGGTTATGGTAGGCTACATTAATTCCCGATTTTATACAGAGTTCTCCCGCCACATTCAATCTTTCCGCCACTTTTTTGTAATCGTCGGCCGTTTTACGTAGATTTTCTGAAAGCCAAGGTGCTACTACATATTTGCTGCCCAAAATATTAGAGGCCTCAATGTAGGCTTTTATATCGTCCAGGTTACCTGAAGTAATGTAGTTCTCGAAACTAAAATGTCCACTTGGGGCATATAGGCCATTGGCATCTAATAAAGATTTGAATGCTTTTGGCGTTAATCCCCAAAAACTACCTTTAGGCGCATAGCTATAGGTTTCTACTTCTTTGTATCCAGCTTTGGCTACTTTTTCAATTACCCCTTTCACATCTTTTCCGATGATATCCCTAAGGGTGTATAGTTGTAAACCGATAGTGGCTTGTGGTTTACTGATCAGGGCATTGGCAAATGAAGGAGCCATTGCTAAACCTGTAGCAATTAGCCCCGCATCTTTAATAAAATTTCTTCTAGTCGTCATCGTTAAGCAGCTTCTGTTTTTGTTTTATCGTTAAATAATAAACTAAATAATAGGAAAACGATGAAAGCTATGCCCGCAGGGATAACCCAAATCATTTTCCAATCTTCTATGCCATTTACTTTATAGGTTTCGGTGATTTGACCGGCTACTATAAAGCCAATTAACATCCCAACACCATAAGTAGCTAAGGTGATCAATCCTTGTGCAGAACTCTTGAATTTCTCTCCTGCTTTTGAATTGGTATATATCTGACCCGAAACGAAGAAAAAATCATAACAAATTCCATGTAAAGCAATACCTAGAATGAGCATGAAACTAAGTTCTCCAGCATTTCCAAATGCAAATAATATATACCTCACTGTCCAAGCTAACATACCTACCAGAATTGTCTTTTTAAAGCCGAACTTTTTGAAGAAAACAGGGATGGCGAGTAGAAACAATACTTCAGATACTTGACCAATGGTCATTTTTCCTGTTGGATTATCTACGCCTATTTTAGATAGGAATAGGTTCGCATTTTGATAGTAAAAGGCGAGAGGAATGCAGATTAATATCGATGAGATGAAGAAAATCAGGAAGTTTTTATCTTTAAGTAGCTTCAGGGCGTCTAAACCTAAGATCTCTGAAATTTTTATCTTTTCGGTAGACTTGTTTTTTGGAGGCGTTTTTGGCAATAAAAAGCTAAAAATTCCCAATGATAATGAGGCTACTGCAGACATCAAGAAAGTGTTTTTAAGTGCTCCACTAGCCGAAGCTTCCTGAGAATCCCAATGAAAGAAGTAGCTGATTAATACGCCAGCTAATATCCATCCAATGGTACCCCAAATTCTAATGTTCGAAAATTCTTTTTCGGGATCGCCCATTTGATTGAAGGACACAGAATTTACCAATGCGAGGGTTGGCATGTATAATACCATATAGGCGAAAACATATGGATAAAATATACTGATGTCGGTAGCACTATACATCTGATACATTAAGATGGCACCAATGATATGCAAAACACCCAATATCTTTTCTGCGTTGAAGTACCTATCGGCAATCAGTCCTATGATAAAAGGTGCAATAATGGCCCCCCAAGATTGCGTAGAGAAAACAGCGCCTATTTCTGGTCCAGAGGCAGTTAAGTTTTTATCAAGGAAAGTACCTAATGTTACAAACCATCCACCCCAAATAAAAAATTCGAGGAACATCATAAAGGATAGCTTGAAGCGAGTTGTTGAGTTCATATTTAGTTGATGGTTTTTTAGTTTATGGTTGGTTAGTTTTTTGGCAGGAAAAGTTTTACTGATTCCTAATCACTAATTCCTGTTTCCTTTTTATAATTCTTTAATCATAATGTTACGGAACCAAACTTCATCACCGTGATCCTGTAAAGCTATTTTGCCAGTTTTATAAGTGCCAAAACCGTCCCATTTTGCAAACTTGCTTCCAGCAATCAGATTTTTCCAGTTTTCGTCCCACATGGTGGTTTTTACCACTGTAACTCCATTTAATATAAAGGTCAGCTTACCTTTGTTACTAATGATTTCTGCCTTATTCCATTCTCCAACAGGTTTTACTGGCTCACTGGTGCTTTTGATCAAATCGTATAGATCGCCGGCACGGTGCTTGGTAATCTTACCATCTGGATGACCATCATTGTCCAGTACCTGCATTTCTGGTCCGGTTAAGTAGGTCTGCTTGTATTTGGATAGGTCCTCATTTACATAGAATATGATACCGCTGTTCGATTTCGGAGCCACTTTCCATTCTACTTTTAAATGGAAGTTTCCGTACTCCTTATCGGTCACCAGATCGCCATTGTCGTTATTTCTTGCTTTGGGATCGAAGTGTAATACGCCATCTTCTGCTTTCCATCCCTTGCCTACAAAATCTTTACCGTAAGTATGCCAACCATTGGTAGTTTTTCCATCAAAAATAGGGGTAAAGCCTTTGTTTTTTTGGGCCATTGTTTGCGAGGTAACTGTGGCAAACAAAACTACTACTGTTGCAATATATTTTTTCATAAATTTTATTTTTTAAATTGATATTAACGAATTTGAAGGGTTATTTTTCACCTAATGACCAACCTTCACGATAATCTCTTTTCACGAACTGGTTCACATCGTCAAAATTGGTAACTTTCATCTGCTCGTTGTTCCACAGTAATTTACGGTACCTGCCTGGATAAGTTTCCTTTCCTTTATCATTTATCTTTTGAATATCAGCGGCCCTAATGGCTAAATTGGCCATTAATAAGCATTCGGTAAGCGGTCCTGCAATTTCAAATGGAGAGCTCAGTTCTTTTTTGCCATGACCGGCAATACAAGCCTCTACCCATTGGCCATAGTGACCATTGGCCTGGTTAGGTACACGGGCAAATTTTTGGGCTATATTTAAATTCTCATTTCTGGAAAGCGGGAGTAGACGGGCCTTGTCGCCATAAGTATTGCTCATCATTTTACCTTTTGTGCCAATGAATAAGGTGCCATTTCCGCCATCTCCAAAAACTTCATTTGCGCCAAGTTCTTCTGGACGTGTAGGTTGTATGCCACCATCCATCCAATGTACGGTTACATCACCAAGGGTTTTATCTGTTTTAGGGAATTTTAAGGTTACGTGGCTAGAAGGAGGACAGCTTTCAGGATAATATCCGCGTTTAAACGAGTCGTAATACACCGAACCCACACTGGCTTCTACTTCTGTGGCATATTTTAAATTTAATACGCTGAAAGGGGTTTCTAATAGGTGGCAGCCCATGTCGCCCAAAGCGCCAGTTCCATAATCCCACCATCCACGCCAATTAAATGGAACAAGTTTATCTACATATTCCTTGTAGGGAGCGGTGCCCAACCATAAATTCCAGTCGAGTTCTTTAGGGATCTCTGCCTTATTTTTAGACCAAGGAATACCTTGTGGCCAAACAGGCCTGTCGGTCCAGGCATAGATCGTATGTACATCGCCAATTAAGCCTGCATCGTACCATTCGCGTAATAAACGAGGGCCATCGTTACTGGCACCTTGGTTCCCCATTTGAGTTACTACTTTGTATTTTTTAGCCGCCGCAGTAAGTATGCGAGCTTCGTAAATGTCGTGAGTTAAAGGCTTTTGCACATATACGTGCTTGCGCAGCTGCATGGCAGCCAAGGTTTGTATGGCATGATTATGATCTGGGGTGGAAACTGTAACGGCATCAAAATTTTTATGCTCTTTGTCGTACATTTCCCGCCAATCTTTGTAGAGTTTAGCTTTCGGGAAACGTTTTACACTGTTAGCTGCCTGGCGTGTATCTACATCACATAAATAGGCAATTTCAGCTTTACCGCTTTCGTGAATTAATTTTAAATCGCTTTCACCTTTGCCGCCTACACCTATACCCGCCACGATAAGTCGGTCGCTTGGCGCAAGAAAACCTTTGCCCCCAAGTACATGACGAGGTACGATCATAAACGCAGAGGCTATAGCGCTTGCTTTTAAAAAATTACGTCGACTTTGGTGGTCTTTATGGTCATTTGCCTGGTTCATAACTTTGGTTTTTGGTTGATTTTCCTTATTTCTTTTTTAAAGATAAGATATACTTGGCCATTAATTTGGCATCGTTAGTAGAAATTTTTGGATGTGGTGTCATTGGAATTTTGCCCCAAACTCCAGAACCACCCTTAATAATCTTATCGGCCAAATAGTCGATATTCTTATCGGTTGAAGGGTACTTCTTGGCAATGTCGGTATAAGATGGACCAATCAATTTATTGATCTTATGATGGCATCCAATACAGTCTGATTTGTTGATCAACAGCTCACCACCACTCATTTGCATGGTACTGATATTAGTTACGGTAGGGGCACTGATATTAATGGCAGGCTCATTTTCTGGTTTAGCTTTGGTAAAGGAAGCCAAAAAAATTACGCTAGCTCCCAGGATTAAAATGGTTTTTTTCATTAGTGTTATATTTTGTTTTGTATTTAGGATTTTGTGTGATATGGGAGATTACAATTTACGATGATAAACCTAATATCTTTTTATTAAAGGTAGCATCACTTCCCGACGCTGCAAAATCATCAAAAGCTTTATCGGTCACGTTGATAATGCGGTTCTTTATGAATTCGGCACCTTCTCTGGCGCCATCTTGTTGGTTCTTGATGCAGCATTCCCATTCCATTACGGCCCATCCTTTAAAATCATATTGGCTCAGTTTGCTAAAAATGGTTTTAAAATCTACCTGCCCATCGCCTGGAGAGCGGTAACGGCCAGCTCGGTTGGCCCAACTTTGGTAGCCACCAAAAGTTCCCTGTTTGCCCGTTGGGTTGAATTCTGCGTCTTTAACATGGAAAGCTTTTATTCGTTCATGATAGAAATCAATGTATTGAATATAATCCAATTGTTGCAATACAAAATGGGAAGGGTCATATAATAGGCAGGCTCTAGGGTGCTGGTCCACTTTGTCGAGGAACATTTCGTAGGTTATCCCATCAAACAGATCTTCCCCGGGATGGATTTCATAGCAAACGTCTACACCACAATTGTCAAATTCATTTAAAATAGGTAACCAACGTTTGGCCAGTTCGGTAAAGGCTTCATCTACCAACCCTTCTGGACGTTGTGGCCATGGATGGAAATACTGCCATAATAAAGAACCACTAAAGGTAGCATGCGCATTTAGTCCTAAGTTTTGGGAAGCTTTTGCTGCATACTTTAACTGTTGTATCGCCCATTCGGTACGTGCTTTGGGATTGTTTTTAACTTCTGGAACAGCAAAAGCATCAAATAATTCGTTATAAGCTGGATGAACCGCTACCAATTGTCCTTGCAAGTGTGTAGAAAGTTCAGTTATTTTTAAACCATGGGCAGCTACTTTTCCGGTTAACTCATCAGCATAGGTTTTGCTTTCCGCCGCTAGTTTTAAATCGATAAAACGATTGTCTAGCGTAGGCATTTGGATACCTTTAAAACCCAAATCAGCAGCCCATTTACAAATGGAATCCAGAGAGTTGAAGGGGGGCTCATCCCCTATAAATTGAGCTAAGAATACTGCAGGTCCTTTTATTGTTGTCATGTTTCGTTAAACTATAAAATTATGCCATTTTTTGTCTGATTGGTTAGAGGCTACTACATTTTCTATGAAGGCCATTCCCCTCACTCCGTCTTTTGCCGTTGGGAAATCCAGTATTTCTGGGCTAGGGATTTCTCCATTTTGTTTAGCATTTAGCGTAAGTGCAAAGTTCCTGTAAATATTGGCAAAAGCTTCTAAATAACCTTCTGGATGTCCAGAAGGCGTTCTGGTGTTGTGTTTGGCAATAGGGTATAGGTAATCGCTGCCTGTTCTATAGCGCTGAGCAGGTTGATCTGGCCATTTCACCATTAGGGTGTTGGGTTCCATTTGATGCCATTCTAAGCTGCCTTTTTCTCCATAAACATTAATTTTTAGGGCATTTTCTTCTCCAGTGGCAATTTGGCTTGCCATTAACAGCCCATTGGCACCATTATTAAATTTCAACAAAACATTACCATCGTCGTCTAGTGCCCTACCTGCTACAACAATATTCAGGTCGGCGCAGATTTTGGTAATTTCTAAGTTGGAAATGTATTCTGCCAGTTGAGCAGCATGAGTTCCGATATCGCCCATGCAGCCACTAATCCCACTTTTTGAGGGGTCTGTGCGCCAGGCGGCCTGTTTGTTGTCTGCGCTTGTTGCCTTACTTAGCCAGCCCTGGGGATAGTTAACACACACTTTTCTAATCTCACCCAGATCACCGTTTTTTACCATTTCCCTAGCCTGTTTCACCATGGGGTAGCCAGCATAAGTATGGGTAAGACAAAGCTGTAAGCCTGTTTCTTCTACTTTTTGTTGTAGGGCTTTGGCTTCGGCTAGGGTAAAGGTGATAGGTTTATCTATCATAACGTTAAACCCATGTTCCAAGGCTAACATTGCCGGCTCAAAATGAAGGTGGTTTGGGGTTACGATGCTCACAAATTGCATTCTTTTGCCTACTGGCAACCGACTTTCGTTTTCGAACATTTCCTTATACGAAGTATAGATACGGTCTTCAGGTAGAAAGAGTGCTCTACCTGATATTTTAGCATTTTCTGCATTGGCACTCAACGCACCACAGCAAAGTTCGATCAATCCATCTAGATTGGCGGCTATACGGTGTACGGCACCTATAAAGGCATTTTTGCCACCACCAACCATTCCCATTCTTATTTTTTCTTTCATATTTTGGAGGGTGTAAGTTTTACGTTTGGACATGTGCCTACTTATAACTAAAACCTACAACTTTTAACGTTTTAAAGGTTTCCTTTTTTCAATTCATTAACCGCATGGTCACAAGCACGGGCAGTTAGCGCCATAAAGGTAAGCGAAGGATTTTGACAGGCTATGGAAGGCATGCATGATCCGTCAGTTACAAATACATTTTTTACCTCGTGCATTTGGTTCCATTCATTTAAAACAGAAGTTTTAGGGTCTTTACCCATTCTGGCCGTTCCCATTTCGTGGATAGCCATACCCGGATAACAGCCATTGTCATACGTTCTGATATTTTTCATGCCCGCTGCCTCTAACATTTCGGCGGCGTCGTTCATCATATCGGAACGCATTTTCTTTTCGTTTTCTTTGTATTCGCAGTCAATTGCCAATACGGGCTGTCCCCATTTATCTGTTTTGCTTTTGTCTAGATATACCCTGTTTTCATAATAAGGCAGCATCTCACCAAAACCTCCCAAGCCCATGCTCCATTTCCCCGGTTTGGTCATTTTGTCCTTAAATTCTGCGCCAAAGGCGAGTTCGGCTACATCATTTTGCCAGTTTGCACGGCTGGCTCCACCTTGATATCCGAATCCACGTAGGTAATCACGTTTGTCATTTCCTACATTTTGATAACGAGGTACGTAAATACCATTGGCCCTACGACCATAGGTATATTTGTTTTCAAAGCCAGGCGCTTCGCCAGAGGCACCACAGCGGAAATGGTGGTCCATTAGGTTGTGGCCCAATTGACCACTACCATTGCCCAGACCTTCTGGATGCGCTTCTGAAGTAGAGTTGAGCAAGATAAAGGTAGACCCTAAAGTAGAACCGTTTACAAAAACAATCTTAGCATAAAACTCCATCGTTTTGTTGGTCTCAGCATCAATTACCATTACACCCTTGGCTTTTTTCGTGTCTTTGTCATAAATGATATGGTTGACAATAGAATAAGGCCTTAAGGTAAGGTTCCCGGTTTCAACGGCTGCTGGGAGGGTAGAAGATTGCGTACTGAAATAAGCACCAAAAGGACAGCCACGGCTGCATAGGTTACGGTATTGGCAATTTCCACGGCCCAAATGCGGAACGGTAAGGTTGGCCACACGGCCAATGGTCATGATTCTTTCTTTTTTATATTTTTCCTCAATTCTGGCTTTTACCGATTTCTCTACTACGTTTAAATCCATTGGAGGGAGAAATTGACCATCAGGTAGTGTAGGCCAGTTTTCTGCCTGTCCGCTGATGCCAGCAAAACGTTCAACATAATCGTACCATTTTTCCAGATCCTTGTAGCGTATAGGCCAATCATTTCCATAGCCATCTTTGGCATTGTCTTCAAAATTGTGATCGCTAAAACGATAGCTTTGACGACCCCACATGAGGGATTTTCCACCTACGTGAAAGCCTCTGTACCAATCAAATCTTTTTACTTCTGTATAGGGACATTCCAGGTCGTTGACCCACCATTTTTCGGTAGCTTCATTGTAGGGGTAATCTCTTTTTTGCACGGGATGGGTACGTTTCATTTCTTCCGTTAATCTTCCGGCGTGTTTGATGTCCCAAGGATTTTTCATGGCTGAATCGTAATCCTTGATGTGCTCAATGTTCATTCCCCTCTCTAGCAATAAAACCTTCAAGCCTTTTTCGGTCAATTCTTTAGCTGCCCAGCCACCGCTAATACCCGAACCCACAACTATTGCGTCGTAAGTGTTTTCTGCCTTTAAATTTATGTTTAAGTTCATTTTGTTTTGTTTGAGTGTTTAGGAAAAGAGATTAGGTTGCCCAAGATTTTTGACCTGGCTTTAAGGTGGTATTACCGTCATAGCTGCCAGGTATTGGCAAATATTCCCGGGCCTTTGTGCAGCCCACTTCTGACGAAAAATAGCCTAAAGACGTAAGATCTCTTGTAATGGTAAAGAAATAGGTAATGTCTGCTTGATCAGGATTTTTTGCTTGTTTTTGATCTAGTGTTTCCTGCCTAAGTTCTGTAAGTAACTTCTGACGGTCTTTCAGGGGAATTAGGCCATAACTTTTTCCATAGGTTTTTTTTACCCTCGCTTCAAATTCAGTTAGGCCCTTATAAAAAGACTGTTGTTGTTTAGCAGGATAACAGTCATTGATCATCATAGGGATAAACTTACCTACGCCGGCAACTTTGGCTCCCGGAGATGATTTGGTGGTTGGAATAATCACATCGGCAATTTCTGTAAGCAATTTACGCTGCTCTACAGAAAAAGTAACGTTGTTTTTTTCATTTTCCGGTAAAGTGTAACTGCTGAACAGGATGTCGGTGGTTCCTGCAGAGATGGTGGTTCCTAAAAGGATAGCAACACTTCTAAGTGCTTCTCTTCTGTCCATATTTACGGTATATTTTGGTTTCTAAGTGTGATTTGTACACTATATAATTTAGTGTAATAATAATAATTAAAAATTTGTTATCCATGTATGTTACGAAATTGCTACAAACTTGGTATCAAATTCACACGATTTTATCATGTTTTTAATACATTTTTTTGTCGTACATCACTTTTCTGATCATGAATAGGGTTTATGTATTGGTGTTTAGTGAATTAATGTGGTATGGGTTTAATATTTTTAATGCAGACCTCTTGACGCTTGTTAGATTAAAGAAATACCATTCGGTCGAAATGAAAAGATTATTCTCGTGTGAATTTATGTTGGATACTTTTTCATGAGTTTTAGTGTTCAAATTTCAAAAGACGATAGATATCATAAAAGTATATAATTTTTGTTCATCTTATTTCTAAAAAAATGAAATAAAAAACAATATAACGAATGTTTAATTGTAATGAAAAGTAAGTTTAATGAAATGCTTTATTGAAAAGTTTCCTAATTAAGTAGCTTTAATGAAATCATGAATTGCTATTAAAAATTGATACGGCTTTTAGCCCAATTTTTTACCTTTGTCAAATTTCAATTTACTTATGAAAGAAAAAATATTAGTATTAGGCTCAAACGGACAGATCGGTACCGAACTGGTCAGTGCGCTTCGGCTTGATTATGGTAGTGATAATGTGATTGCCTGCGATATACGCAGGCCAGATTACGAGATTAAAAATGCTGGACCATTTGAGTTCGTCAATGTTTTGGACAAAGATATCTTAAAAGTAATCTTCGAAAAATATAAACCTACGCAGGTTTATCTACTAGCTGCTTTATTGTCGGCAACTGGCGAACAGAACCCTAAATTAGCTTGGGATTTGAATATGAACGGTCTGCTCAACGTATTGGATTTTGCTTTGGTATATAAGACTGCGAAAGTATATTGGCCAAGTTCCATTGCTGTTTTTGGACCTAATTCGCCCAAAAATAATACGCCACAATATTGCACCATGGATCCTAATACGGTATACGGAATTAGTAAGTTGGCAGGTGAGCGTTGGTGTGAATATTATCACCAAAAATACGGTTTGGATGTGAGAAGTATCCGTTATCCTGGGCTGATCAGTTGGAAAGCTGCGCCTGGAGGTGGTACTACAGATTATGCGGTGCATATTTTTCACGAGGCATTGAAAAAAGGTAATTACGCTTCTTTTTTGTCGGCCACAACAGCTTTGCCCATGATGTATATGGATGATGCTATTCGCGGAACGATTGAGTTGATGAATGCACCGGCCGATCAGATTACCATTAGATCGAGCTATAACTTTGCGGGGGTAAGCTTTACACCGGAAGTATTGGCTGCTGAAATACGTAAGCACATACCAGATTTTAAATTGAGCTATACAGGAAATGATCATAGGCAACAAATTGCAGATAGCTGGCCAAGTTCTATTGATGATGGTTTTGCAAAAAAAGATTGGGCTTGGAAGCCAGAATTTGACCTAGCCAAAATGACGGCCGATATGCTGATAAACTTAAAAAAATAAACTAAGGTATGGGGTTAGGGGTTAAGACGTAGCGTCTTGATACTCGGTACTCGTACTCAATACTAGAAAAAATGGGAAGAGCATTCGAATTTAGAAAAGAAAGAAAATTTAAACGTTGGGCCAAAATGGCCGTACAGTTTACACGTATTGGTAAGGATATTGTAATTGCCGTTAAAGATGGCGGTCCACATCCGGAAACCAACTCTCGTTTACGTACTGCTATACAGAATGCCAAGGCGGTAAACATGCCAAAAGATAGGGTAGATGCCGCTATTAAACGTGCCTCTGATAAATCAATGGCAAACTATGAGGAAATTGTATATGAAGGTTATGCCCCTCATGGAGTAGCAGTGCTTATTGAGACCGCAACAGACAATACCAATCGTACGGTAGCCAATGTTCGTAGCTATTTCAATAAAACGAATGGCTCTCTGGGCAAAACAGGTTCTCTCGATTTTGTTTTCAGTAGAAAGTCTATTTTCAGGTTTGCTCCAACAAATGAACTAGATTTAGAAGAATTGGAGTTTGAACTTATTGATGCTGGTTTGGAAGAACTTTATGTAGAAGCAGATGAAGAGGGAAACGATATGGTAGTGGCACAAGGAGCCTTTGAAGATTTTGGACGTTTACAGAAGGCCATTGAAGAAAAAGGTATCGAGTTGAAGAGTTCTAAGTTGGAACGTATTGCATTGTCACATCACGAAGTAACAGAAGAACAGGCTGCTGATGTCTTGAAACTTATTGATAAGTTAGAGGAAGATGATGATGTACAGGCCGTTTACCACAATATGGCTGAATAAGCTAAGTTGTGAATTTTTATTTTAAGCCTCTTTTAGTCGATTAAACCTCGTAGGTTTTCAAAACCCACGAGGTTTTTATACGCCAAACTGTTTAAGGTGGTGATCTAGATGTTTGTAGAACATATTATTCCATTCATTAGCACTTAAAGTGCCAAATGAATGGGAAACTTTACCATCAAAAATATAAGTGCCCAATACTTGGGTCTCTCTAATGTAATCAACTAGGCATTTCTTTTCTGCTTCAAAATCTTTTTCATCGCGAACTAAAAACGCAGGTGCAGTTTTCGAATTTTTAGGATAGGCCTTGTGCGATACTACCATTTTCTTTATAAAGTTTTTTAAGATAAAACTCATAAAGAAGCCTGGTTTCGGATGCTTGTCGGTATATACCATCTCGTAGGATACACAACAATGCGCCAACATCTGGGCAACACTCATTTTGCCCCATATAGGTCGTGAACTTGGTGTTAATTTGTTTATTCTTTCAATAACACCTTCCGCTACTTCTTTGGTAAAAATATTAGGTAAATCCATTGTCTAATTTTTTACGAAATTAGCTTATTTTTTGTGGGAAAGTAACCAAGGTAATAAATTGGGTTCGGCAAAGGCACTGTCCCAACTGTTATGGTTGGCTTTTAAGTAAACGGTAAACTTGGGCTCATTACCCAATTTTTTAAGTTCTCTATAAATACCGTAAGAAAATTGTGGCGTAACCACATCATCTAGGCCTCCATGAAAAATCCAAAGCGGAATGTTTTTGTATTTCTTTACATTTTGTACATTATCTCCACCACAAATGGCAAAAGCAGCTGCAAAGGTTTTGGACTTTCTTCTCAAGATTTCAAAGGTGCCCATGCCTCCCATGGATAAACCGCCCACATAAATACGAGTAGGTTCTACAAAGTTGTTTTTTAAAAACTGATCGGTGAACTGTAACAGTAAGCTCATAGATTTGGTGGCCTTACCACCTTTTACAAAGGTGAAAAAGCGTTTGTCATTTACGGTTTCTATTTCTACGTTTGCCCAATAGCTGCTTTCTGCACATTGGGGGAAAATGGTAATCACTTCATAACTTTTTCTGAAATTATCGTCTAAAAACAGTTTGCCACCATGGGTTAGTTGTTTTTCATTATCATTTCCACTTTCTCCGCGTCCATGTAAAAATAATATTACCGGATATTTTTTGCTGCTATCAAAATTCTTTGGATAAAGTATCCGATATTTTAACGTATCACCTTTATTTATAAATTCTTCCTTTTTAAAGGCGGAAAAGTCTTGGGCAAAGGTGGTGATGCTAAGGAAAAATAATAGGATTGCTATACTTATTCTTTTCATATTATTTAATTTACGACATTATTCCTTTTTCGTCATTTCGACTAAGAAGGAGGAGAAATCTAACAAGATGCTATAAGGGTATTAGATTTCTCTCCCGAAAGTTCGGTACTCGCTTAGACTTACGAAGTTTAACTTTAATTATTTGTTGTTTTTAAAGCAAAAGTTGAGGGCTTCTCCGTTTTAAAGCTTCGTAAGTCTTTAGGATACGCAAATTACTTCACTAATTTAAAATCAATTTCCTTTACATCTCTAACATTAGGCCCGATAAATGCTTTAAAATCACCCGGCTCTGCTACAAATTTAAGATCGTTGTTAAAGAATTTCAGGTTTTCTTCCGATAGGATAAAGCTAACCATTTTGCTTTCTCCAGGCTGTAGGGTAATTTTTTGAAAGCCTTTTAGCTCTTTTACAGGTCTGGTACTACTGCCTACAAGGTCTCTGGTATAGAGTTGCACCACTTCCTGACCTGCTACTTTACCCGTATTGGTCACTGTAGTGCTTACCGTAATTTTTTGGCCAGGTTTCAATGTATTCGAACTCAATTTGAGATCTCCATAGTTAAATGTGGCATAGCTCAAACCATAACCAAAAGGGTAGAGTGGTTCGTTACTTACATCTAAATAATTAGAACGGAAGCGGAAAAACCACTTTTCGTTATCTAATGGGCGACCCGTATTCTTATGGCTGTAATAAAGCGGGATCTGTCCTACATTTTGTGGAAAGGTCATCGTTAATTTTCCAGAGGGATTGACGTCGCCAAATAATACATCGCCTATGGCTCTTGCGGCCTCCACACCTCCAAACCATACGTTTAAAATGGCTGGAACGTGTTCATTTTCCCAAGTTAGGGTCATTGGGCGACCGGCAAATAATACCAATACCACTGGTTTCCCAGTTTTTATTAATGCGGCCAACAATTTCTTCTGTGTATCTGGAATGCCAATGTCTGTTCTGCTTGAGCTTTCTCCGCTCATTTCAGAGGCTTCGCCTAAAGCTGCTACTACTAGGTCAGACTGATTGGCAATTTTTATGGCTTCGGCAATGATATCGTCTTCGGGGCGATTATCCCTTGGGATATCACGACCATGGGCAGTACCCCATATTTGTTGCTTTTCATCAGCAATTAAATTGGAACCTAGGGCATGAAGTACTTTTACATTTTTACCTGCAACTTCTGTTAATCCTTCCAAAAGGGTAGGTATTCTGTCAAAATCGGCATTTACACTCCAAGTGCCGGGCATGTTCGACCTGGTGTTTGCCAAAGGTCCTATCAGTGCAATTGTTCCAGTTCTTTTTAAAGGTAAGGTCTGTTTTTCGTTTTTGAGTAGCACAAAGGTTTTGGTGGCTGTTTCGCGAGCAAATTTCAGATTTTCGGGTGTAAGAATTTCTTTTGCGGCCCTTTCTTCACTACAATATCTGAATGGATCATCAAATAATCCGAGCTTATATTTTGCCTCTAAAATTAGGCGGCAGGCATTGTTGATTTGCGCAATGTTTACTTTTCCTTCATTTAATGATTTTTTGAGCGTGGTTAAGAAACCTTCGCTTACCATATCCATATCTGTACCTGCTTTCAATGATAGTGCAGAAACAGTTTGGAGATCTCCTAGACCGTGATTGATCAGTTCGCTTACCCCAGTGTAATCGGATGCTACAAAACCTTTAAAGCCCCACTGTTTACGTAGTAAATCTGTAAGTAACCACTTGTTGGCGGTAGCGGGTACCCCGTTAATGTCATTAAAGGAAACCATAATACTTCCTGCGCCGGCATCGAGAGCTGCCTTATAGGGAGGTAGATATTCGTTATACATCCTGTCTAAACTCATGTCGGTTGTATTATAATCTCTACCGGCTTCTGATGCGCCATAAAGTGCAAAGTGTTTCACGCAGGCCATCATCGTGTTTAGTTGTTTTAAATCATTCCCCTGATAACCTCTTACCATGGCTTTTGCAATTTCAGACCCTAAAAAGGTATCTTCTCCACTACCTTCGGCCACGCGACCCCAACGAGGATCTCTTGAAATGTCGACCATTGGCGAGAAAGTCCAGTTCAGACCATCAGCACTTGCTTCTGTGGCTGCAACTCTTGCCGTTTTTTCAATTAGTGATAAATCCCAACTTGCTGCTAAAGCTAATGGTATAGGAAAGGTGGTTTTATAGCCATGTATCACGTCCTGACCAAAAATCAAAGGAATTTTTAACCTGCTTTTCATGGCAATTTCTTGGGTTTTTCGAATTTTTTGCGGTGTAGTCATGCTAAATATGCCGCCTACATTTCCCTTGGCAATTTTCGATTCGACATCAGTGCTTACCGCTGCTCCAGTGGTGGCTTCGCCTCCTGTCACCAGGTTTAACTGCCCAATCTTTTCATCTACTGTCATCTTGGACATTAGATTAGCAATAAAATTATCCATTTTCTGTTTTTCTATAGCAGCTTTTTGGGCTTGTGCGGTAACAGTATGAAAGGTGAAAGTAGATAGTAGAAGTAGGAAACTGATTTTTTTCATCGAGTAATGTATTTGTGTGTTATCTTAGCTCATTCATGTATTGATTGTCCTTGTGTGCTGTACTTTAGATCTGTGGACTTTGGAAACCTAATTTTTTTAGGCCCAGTTTTATTTCAGGTGCACTCATAAATAGATTCCAGAGTAGGCCTGTTCTTCCGTTCTCAATCATAACTACAATAGGACCTTGATCAATACCAATATATCTTTTAGGATACCAATTGGCTGTTTCACTATAGGCATCGTAAAACCCAAACGCTCCCCAAACCTTATCTTTCCTATTTTCATATAAATACCTAATCATTTGCATGCTTTCTTTGGGCGTGTATGGATAGGAGGATAGTGCTGCAGTTGGGCTGATGACCCCTAAGTCTTCCAATGGCATATGGGCAGCGTAACCTTTTACAGAATAACTGGCCGTCAGTCCCCATGAGTTTTTGCCATAACCTTTGTAGCCTTTAGGGTTGGCAATGCAGTAATCATAGTTGATTAAGGTTTGGTTACGATTTTCCTGCCAGTAATCGGCATATTTGTCTTTTAACCCTTTTGGGTTTAGGCCTAGGTAAGAATAGTGTGCCCAAAATAGGGGGCCAATACTTTCTCCATTAACATTATGTTTAAGTTTAATGGGATGGCCATAAACAGAGATATTGGTATTGATGGCGCCATTTTTGGCCCATCCCTGATGATAAACTTCGGCAGGCACACCATGTGTTGGTGATGCAGCGGCCATGACATAAGTAATTAGGCATTCGTTATAGCCCGTAATGGCAAAATTCATTTTCCAGCCCGAATTAGGCGACCAGTGCCAGTAAAGTACATTTTGGTTATTTTGCCTATAAAAATTCCAATCGATACCCTTCCACAGTTCGTCTACTTTTTGGGCTAGGGCTTTTTCCTGTGCATTGCCATTTGCATAATATTGGCGAACACAGATTAAGGCTTGCGCCAGAAAAGAGGTTTCGACCAAATCTCCAGCGTCATCGTTCTTACCAAATGCCTTTGCTTTGCCAGAAGGTAATATCCAATGGGGCCAAACGCCATGAAACCGGTCTGCTTTAGCCAAAAAATCTATCCCTTTTTTTAGGTGGTTAAAGCCCTGTTCTCTTGTGATGAATTTGCGTTCTATGGCTACTATGGTTCCCATGAGGCCAAATCCGCTTGCACCAGTTGCTATCACATCCTTATCATTCTGTGGGTAGGTACCATCGGTATGGTAACGTTCCCTAGACAATCCAGAGATAGGTTCGGCACCTTCGTAAAAATACTTATAGGTCTGTTTTTGTACAAGGGTAAGCAGCTCTTCGTCGCTTAGTTTTTTTTGTACTTTATCATTGGTTTTTGAAGCAGAGCAACTTCCCATTAAAACCATTAAAACAATCAGATAATTCAGTTTCATATGTGTGGTGTGTTATAATTTAGGGCTTGAAAAGCCTAGGCCTTTCATTCCTGTTTTAATTTCTGGAGCACTCATGAACAGGTTCCATAATAATTGTGTTCTATAATTTTCGATCATGATAATGATTGGACCTTGGTCAATAGCTAAAAAAGAACTGGCAAACCAAGGTTCATTAAGATTAAAGGCATCTATAAATCCATATTCTTTCCAAATTTTATCACCCAGTTTATAATAGAAGAACTTAAGTGCGGCCATAGACTGGCTAGGTGTATAAGGAAAGGAGGATAAAGCTGCAGTAGGTGCTATAACCCCTCTGTCGTTGGTGGGCGAACTTGCCGTATAGCCTCCAGGAATATCGCTTGCAGTTAGGCCCCAGCACTCGGCACTATAACCAATGTTCTTTGCCGGGTTTGCCACGCAGTAGTTATAATTGATCATGGTGTGCGCTTTGTTTTGGGTCTCATAATTGGCATAAACATCAGTCAAACCATTAGGGTTAATGCCCAAAAAGGAATATTGAGATAGAAATAATGGGCCTCCATTGGCATTACCCAGAGGTAGTTGTACCCCGTAATAGCTATTGCCATTTTTCATGGCCCCATCTCTGGCCCAACCTTGATCGTAAACGGTCTTGGAAATAGGATGGGTTGGCGAAGAGGCGGCCAAAACATATGTAATTAAACACTCGTTCCATCCTTGTATTTTAAGGTTCATGTCCCAACCATAGTTGGGGCTCCAATGCCAATAAAGGCTATTGGTACCGTTTCTGTACCAATTCCAATCTACTTCGTTGTACAAATTGGTGATATCGTTTCTTAAGGTCGTTTCTGTGGCATTTGCTCCATCAAAATACTGACGTGCAGTGAGCAGTCCTGCCATGAGTAGAGAGGTTTCTACCAAATCACCGCCATTATCTTTGGTACTAAAGGCAATAACTTTTCCCGTATTGCCATCTATCCAGTGTGGAAAAGCCCCATGGAAGCGATCAGCGGTTTTCAGGAAACCAACTATTTGCTGCATTCTGGCTAGGCCATCGGTTCTACTAATAAAATTACGGCTAATGCCCGTAACCAATGCCATTACGCCAAAACCTGAACCACCAGCTGTTACGGTATTGCCCGAAGTATTTCTTTCTCTGGCCATGCCACTTGTAGGATGGGCAAAATCCCAGAAATATTTAAAAGTTTGTTTTTGTACAAGGGTTAACAGCTCATCGTCGGAGATACGGGGAAACTTATCTGTATCGTCTAAACCAGCTATTAACGCAATGTTCACAGGGTTGATCAATCGGCCGCCACCAGCTGATTTTAAAAGATCATTTACGGCTAGTGTATAGCCACTAAATGATTTTAAGTTGTTTTGGGGAGTAATGCTTATGGTTTTATTGCCATCTTGATAAACTGTAACATATGGAATGACTGCGCCTACCTCATCCGTTAATAAAATCCCATTGGTCACTGTTGCGGTATTGATGGCTTCTGTAAAACTGAATTTTATGACAGGTTTAAGGTTAAGGTTTGTATATTTTAATGTCCCATTATTACTTCCGTTCACCCAAAAGGAAAGGGAAGTGTCAGTATTAACGGTCTTTTCAGTGTTGCTTTTTTTACAGCTAGAAGAAAAAATAATCAAAAGTATAGCCAGTAAAAAATTGACTAATTTGTTATTCTTCAGATAATTGACATGACTTGATTTTACCACTTATATTCGATATTATTTAAAGTAGCATAGTGCCAGTTATTTGGCACTATGCTTAAAATGTTATTTGTTGGCTAAGCCTAGTTGATATAATGCTTTTGCAATGGCGTCTGGCATAAATCTATTATATATTCTTACCTCATCAATTGTACCTGTCATAGCGGCATAAGAAGCGTCGGCATTAATGGCTTTTCCCGGAATTAAATTGTAGTTGGCACCAAAAATTAACTCACTAGGTTCATAAGACTTGAAAAGACTGTTACCTACACCTCTATCAGAATAACTGCCGATATTTACGCCGTTTGCGACAATGTTAAATCTTCCCGTTGAACCATTGTAGGCTATTACTAAGTGAACCCAATTATCAGGACCAATTTTAGGGGAGCTGTTGGCATTTAAATTATCTTGTGTTCCACCTCCAACTGTTGCAAAAACAGGTTGTATGCCAATAAAATCTAAGTTGGTTGCGGGCCTAGAATTTGTATTCAAATTTATATTCAAATTGCCTTGCAGATTGCCAGGGCGTGCCAATGTAAGTAGCATGGTACGTTTGGATCCATTATTTGAGATTTTGATCCATTGACTTATGGTAAAGCTTTTAAAGGCGTCTGTTTTAAATGCAGCAAATTGTGTGGCATAATATAAATAGCCAGCATTTAAGCTCAATGCCTTACCTTTAAAACCGCTAACAAAGCTATCTCCAGTCTTTAAGGTAGGAGAGGCATTCGAAAACTTTTCATTGTAAGTATCATCGAAGCTGAAGTATGCAACAAGGTTATCGGAAAACACTTCATCGGTGCTAGCAAAACCATCAATTTTTCCTTCGTAGGCTGAGGGACTAACACTAGGAAGATTATTTGGGTTTCCATCTTTTTTACATGATGAAAAAGTTAAGCCTGCCAGAAATAATCCTAGCAAACAACCTTTAGTATATATATGTGAAAATTTCATATTCATATTAATTATAACCAGGGTTTGGAGTTAATTTGTTAGGCTCTTTACTTAAATCTATCTGAGTTTGAGGGATGGGTAGCAACACATCGCGAAACTCAGCGAAGTTAGGTCTGTTCGCAGCAGCCATGGCCGTTCCTGCAATTCCCCACCTTACGATATCAAAGAAGCGTTCGTGTTCCATGGCTAATTCTATTCTTCTTTCGTGGCGGATGGCTTCTCTAAGTTGGTTTTGGTCTATGAAAGGTACATCTGGTAAAATGCTGCTATTTCCAGCCCTAGCTCTAAAGCGTACGCTATTTAGTGCATCTTTTGCTGCGGTAAAGTTAGCGGTTCCACCTACTTCATTTGCAGCTTCGGCGTACATTAATACCACATCTGCATAACGTAATATTCTGATATTCATCCACCAACCAAATCTATTGCCTATGGATGCTCTCCTTGCAGGATTAGTATAAACTTTATGGTTATAAATTGGGTTTTGCCAGGTGGTAGCAGTCGCATCGCCATATACGGTTGTATAAGTAGTATTGGCAGTACTTCTATATAAGAAGGTTCTTGCTTTACGTGGGTCATTAGGTTCGTACGCTTGGTCTAAGGTGATGTTTGGTACATTGAAGCCATCTCCAAGGTTCCAGTCTCCAGCAGCCCTTACACCTTGGTTAGCTGCGTACTGTACGCCATTTGCGGTTGGTATTGCGGCTGACGCAGTTGCCTGTACTTCAAAAACACTTTCTTTGCTATTTTCGCCTTCTTCCTTAAAAATTTCGTTATAAGGGGTCGATAAATTATATTGACCGCTAGTCATCACTAAATTGGCAGAGGCCATAGCGGCACCCCATTTTTTTTGGGTTAAATAGACCTTGGCCAATAAACCATTTGCAGCACCACTTGTTGCACGTCCAACAAATCTTGGGTCCCAAGATGGTGGTAAGTTTAATGCGGCAAACTGTAAATCGCTTTCTATTAAGGCATAGATTTGGGCAGGTGTACTTTGTGCCGCACTGGTTTGACCAACGACCTGCGGTTTTTCAATTAGTGGAATTCTACCGAATAACCTGACCATGTTAAAGTAAGCATAGGCCCTTAAAAATCTAGCTTCTGCTTGAGATTGAATCTTATTTGCATCGGTAGCAATAATATCTTTATTGTTTGCGATCTGATCTAAGGTTATATTACATTTATCTATCAACCCATAATATTCTACCCACATGCCATTTATAATGCTATTAGCGGGTGAAAGCGGGAAGGTTTCAAAGGTTTGTACATTTGCCCCACCGTCACCAGCTACGCTCCCAATATCGGAATCGTCACTTCTTACGGCTGTAGAAAGTATAAAGCCAAATGCGTGTACACCATATGCCCTTAGGCTTTTATATGCTGCAAATATATATTGATCATAAGGACCAGAGCCTCCAGGGTATGGATAGTCTTTATCGGTATACTGCCCTTGTGTCTGTGTGTCCAAAAATTTTTTACAGCTAGATACTGATGCTATAAGTGCTATTGCCAAGCACGCTATACCAATATTCTTTGTTGTTTTATATAATGTTTTCATTTTTCAAAAATTAATTACGATGGTTAAAAGGTTATATTTAATCCAAAAGAATAAATAGCTGGAACTGGATAAACACCATTATCGGCACCGCCTTGAAGAATGTTTCCTATTTGAGCTTCAGGTGTATAACCTGTTGCTTTTGTCCATGTCTTAATATTTTGACCACTGATGAAAACACGTAGCTTTTGTAGACCTATTGCCTTGATGTTGGCAAAAGTGTAGCCTACCTGTACATTGCGTAGACGAAAATAATCTCCTGGCTCTAAGAAATAAGAACTAAATAAAAAATTATTAGCACGGTTTCTGTTGATGATCGGTTCCACATTGCTGGTGCCTGGGCCTGTCCAGGCGTTTAGTCTGTTGGTTTCATAGTTTAGGGCTGCAAAGTTCCCTGTACGACGTTGCGTATAGATCTTATTCCCTGCAACTCCTTGACCTTCTATGCTTACGTCGAAACCTTTATAGCCCATAGATACATTTAATCCGTAACTATATGGGGGAAAAGGAGTACCCAAATAAGTCCTGTCGGCAGCGGTAATTACGCCATCGCCGTTAACATCTTCGTAAGCAATGTCTCCAGGAGCAGAGTCGGTAAAACCTGGCATTCTAGCAATGTCAGCAGAACTTTGATAAATGCCAATCTGTCTATAACCATAAAAGTAACCAATAGATCGTCCTGTTTCTGTAAGATTGGTTCCTCCCCTAATAATTTGAAAGTTTGTGGTGTTGCCAATTGAGTTGACGATGTTTTTATTGTAGCTGAAATTACCAGAAACGTTATATTTGAAATCACTTCCAATAATATCATTCCAAGCTAGACTAAGCTCAATACCTTTATTGGTAATCTTGCCTAGGTTGGTGAAATAGGTAAGGTCTGTACCTGGTTGCACCAGTTCGCTCAAGATACCGTCAGTAGTTTTGTTGTAATAGGTCGCTTCTACGCTTAGCCTGTTTTTTAAGGTCTTTAGTTCTAGACCAACATCAACACCCTGTACAATTTCGTAGCGTAAATTTGGATCTGGGAAATACGCATTCCTTATTGCGGGGTATACGTTGTTCCCGAAAACCGCTACCTCACCTGTAGTTAATCTTTGTTGATAAAGGTTTGCATCTACACCATTCGAATTACCCAATCTGCCCCATGCCGCACGCAATTTTAAGAAGTCAATTCCTTTAATATTGTTTTTAAAGAAATCTTCTTCACTGGCTATCCAACCCAATCCAACGCTACCAAAAGTTCCCCATCTGTTTTGTGGAGCAAATCTAGAACTTCCGTCTCTTCGTATGGTTGCATTTAATAAGTACTTGTTGTTATAGGCGTAGCTCACTCTAACAAAGCCACCAGCATTAGATTCTTCATAACCGGCACCATTGTTAAAAGTTGGGTTGTTTGGATTGATTATATTGTCTGATAGATACCAGAATTTTGGATCGAACGGTACATTCAGCGTAGTGTCTCTACGAGATCCGCTTAGTGTAGTACTAGATGAAAACACGGTCGTAAAACCAGCTATCACATTAATCCTGTGTCCACCGTTAAGTTCCTTGTTATAGCTTAAGGTATGGTCTTGTTGGTACTTTCTGCTTTCGAAAGTGTTTTGGCTGATGGCAGTTCTAGCAGAATTGTCATACACTGTTTCCGTAGCAATAGTGCCTTCTCCTAAACGTATAAAATTAAAAGGAAGGGGAGTATAGCCTCTAGCATTGTTGAAGCCTAAGTCGGTGTAAAATGTAGATTTCCAGGTAAAATCCTTCAAAAATTTAACTTCTGCATATACACTGCCATTAATCCTGTAGCCTCTGTTTATAGACGTATTTCTACCACGATCTAGTTCTGCTACTGGATTAAGTACCTGCGTTTGGAAGGAAGGCATCATGTAATAGGTGTTTTCATTGGCTTGTATTGGCGCAATTGGTGCTGCCCATATAGCCCTGTTTAGGGTTACCGATGTAGGCTCGTTTCTCCAATGGAAACCTGTAATATCTCCTCCAATTTTTATGTTATCAGTTATTCTGATTTCTTCATTTAAACGGGCAATGAATTTTTTATAATTGTTGTATTTTACAACACCATCTTGATTGTTGTAGCCTAGGCTGAATAAGGTGCTTGTTTTTTCGCTATTGTTAGATACTGTTAACGAATTGGTATTGATTACGGCATTGCGAAGCACTTGGTCTTGCCAATCTGTATTTGCGGTAAAATTCGTATAATCAAAGGGAGCTGACCCTGTATTTGCCAATTGTGCCGAATATAATTTCTTAAATCCTTCGGCATTGGTAACGTCTATCCTATTCGTAACGTGTTGTATGCCGACTGTACTTTGGAAGTTTACACTTGTTTTTCCTCTTGCAGCTCTTTTGGTGGTTATCGCAATTACGCCATTTGCACCCCTTAAACCATAAATAGCGGTTGAAGAAGCATCACGTAATAAATCGATGCTTTCTATGTCACCAGGATTTAAGAAGTCAATATTATCTTGTAATAACCCGTCAACTACATACAGCGGATCTGCGAATTTAGTACTTGAAATGCCACGTAAACGTACAACGGGGCTTGATCCTGGCGCACCAGAATTAACTACCGTCATACCAGGTACCTTTCCTTGTAAAGCGGCAATTGGATTGGTAACTGCTAGTTTTTCTATTTCTTCTCCTTTAACACTAGAAATAGACCCTGTCACATCTATTTTCTTCTGCGTACCGTAACCCACTACTACTACTTGCTGTAAATCATTAGCTGAAGGCAATAAGGTTACGTTAATGGTTGTCCTGTTGTTCACAGGGATTTCTTGATTGGCAAAGCCAATATAGCTAAATACCAATGTGCCGTTTGCGGGGGCGCTGATGGAATAATTTCCACCAGCATCTGTTTGTACACCATTACTCGTTCCTTTTATGATTACGCTTACAGACGGGATCGGAATATTCTGATCGTCTTTAATTACACCCTTAACTGTAACGTTTTGGGCAAAAGCTGCGTCTGATAATAAAAGCAAACAAAAGCAGGCTAAAACAGAGAGTTCTGTAAAGATTTTTTTCATACCGTTGTTTAATATTTGATTATTTGTCTACACGAATTTTGAACTTTTGTTTGGTATGAACAACTAAATTTACTTGCACATTACTACATCAAATGGTTTGAGGGTGCTATCTCAGTTATAGTCTAAACCCCTGTTTTTGATTTAAAAACAGGGGTTTTATGTGAATGAAGCAGGAAAGGTCTACTACTACAAGTGAACTTTTAGGTAGTGGAGCTAATGGCTCTTAAAATTGATGATGAGAGGAAATGATGTAGTGTTAAAGTTCGATTAGAAACTCAGTTAGGTTCTTGTCATGGGGTACGGCAAGTTTCTTTCGTAACCTATAGCGACGAATTTCTACGCCCCTTAAAGAAATATTTAGCAGTGAGGCCATTTCCTTACTACTCATATTCATGCGAAGATAAGCGCATAATTTAAGGTCATTTGGTACCAGGTCTGGATGGTTTGCCTTAAGCTTTTTAAAGAAGCTTTCATGGGCTTCGTTAAAACTATTTTCAAATAGATTCCAGTCACGTTCATCATTCATTCCGTCGTCAATGATTTTCTGAATTTTTCGCAGTTGATCTTCCTGTGGCTTTTGATCTTTACCGTCCTTTAGCTTGTTAAGTTCCTGGCTGATTTTTTGCAGAAGTTCATTTTTATAGACCAAGCTCATGGCAGAGTTAGCTAATTCTCTGCTCTTACTGGCCAATTCTGTCTGGAGTTTTTCCGTTTTTAGCCTACTGATCTGTTTTTCGGTAGCTTCGGTTTTCTTTTGCAGGTATTCTTCCTTTTCTTTTTGTAGCTTATCGGCTATTTTTTGTTGATCCTTGCGCAGTTTGGCCTCGTATATTTTTTTCCCGATAATGAGTGCAATTACAATACATATCAAGTATGTGAATAAAGCCCAATTGTTGGCATACCATGGAGCTAAAATGGTCACTTTTAAGGTGCTGATTTCACTAACAGATTGTTCATCTATTTTTGCCCGAACTTTGAAGATATAGGTGCCATTGGCCAAATTGGTAAAATCTTTCTGCGTGGAGGTACTCCACTCTGACCATTGTTTAGAATGTCCTTCTAGGAAATATTGAAACTTGATCTTGGATAAGCGGTAATAGGGCAGGGCAAACGAAATGCGGATATTGTTTCTGGTAAATGGGATCTCTAGTTCATCTTCGCTATTGCCACTCTCTGTTATGATGCTGTATTTATCTGTAATATCTTCTACTTTGCCAATGAGCACATTTGGTAGCTTAACTTTAGCTTTATTTCCATCAACCGTATTGGTATAAATGGCAAAACCATCATCCACACTGATCAGGTAAATATTATTGCTGATCTGGCTAATGTTTTCGTAGTATTGTACCATTCTTCCATCAAGGATGTCGAATCTGTTAGAATCAATGAAAATCTTACCTGGTTCGCTAAAACTGGCCAAACCCATTTTTCCATGGTTAATGAACCAGTATTTACCCTGGCCTGCATTGATCACTTTGTTGGAAGCACTAAAACTTCCTAGCTTGTTGTTCAGTGATTGGTAGCGATTGAAACGATCGCTTATATCATCATAATTGTAAAAACCCAAGTCTGAAGAAAAAATAATCTGATTTTCTAAATTGAAGGCATTGATGTTATAGCTGCTTGGCAGTCCATTTTTTTCATCGTAATACTTAATGTTGATTGCTTTTTTTAGGTCGTTACTTAAAGATATCCTATACAGTCCCTTATAGGCATGGCTTACCCATATGTTGCCTTTGTGATCTTGTTCTACATATCGGGAGGGTTCACCGAAATTGGCTATTCTATGACTGTATGTCCAGTTGCCCTGGCCATTCTTGGTGTAGATGACCAAGCCGGTATAAGTCCCTTGGATAAGATAATTTGGATTGGAATTGAGCTTTTTTAAAGTCCAGCCACCATTAATACTTGACAGTTTTTCAATTCTGTCGCCAATTACATTAAATGTGCCATTGTTATGGCCACAAATCAATTGATTGTCTATACGTGTCAAGTCCCATACCTGACCCTGGGAATTAGGAATGAGTCTAAAATTGAAGCTATTGCTCAAGTTATTCGAATTTTTATTCCAATTACTATAAAATAGTCCCTGATTTGTACCAAGGTATATTTTATCGCCAAAAATTAGGCTGGAATAAACTGTTCCAAACTGTCCGGTCTTGTCGAAATAAAAGGACAGCGGAGAGTTGAGCTCTATTCGATCTATTCCATTGTCTAGACCTGCCCATAAATTGTTTTCGTTATCATTATATAAACTTAAAATGGTGTTGTTTTGTAAGCCGCTGGTCTTATTAATGGTTTGGACAATGTTGCCATTTTCATCAATAATAATAATGCCATTTAAGATGGTTCCATAGGCAAAATATTTGTTCAGTACCAGTGCCCCATTATTAAGTTGATAGGTTTTTAAAAAATTGTTAGCCTGATTCTGAAATGGACTAAATTTAGATCCATCAAAAAGGAAAAGCCCATTTTTACTGGTGCCTATAAGCAATTGGCTACCTTTGTAAGGAAGTATGGACAGAACACCTGTATGACCAATTACTTCACTTCCATCTAGTTTTACCAGTTGTTTACCTTTTAATTCGAAAAGCCCTTGTTCTAATACCTCAGCAAAAATCCGGTTGTTGACCTGATGTAGGAAAAGGAGATTGTTTGGTGGTTTGATCACCGATATCTTTTTGTTTTCGTAGATGAAAATATTAGAAAAAGTTTGAAATATTACCTTGCTGCCTACTACATAGATTTTCCATACTTCTGCAGTTAATTTAATGTTTTTGGGAAGCTGATCGACCAGTGAAGTATAGGTCAGTTTTCTGTTGCTAAAGGTCCAATAACCAAATTCACCAAAGCCACCGGTATAGATCAGGCCATGGGCTCCTGAGGCCACAGACCTTACAATTTGTCGATTGGGCAATTCGTGTTTTTGCCAATATTTTCCATCGAAGGAGAGGAGACCCGCCGCATTTCCGAAATATAGCTGACCTTTTTGGTCTTTGCTAATCGCCCAATTTTGGTTTCCTGCAGCATATAGGGATTTGGGATAGTTCTGTACATAGGGCACGCCAATTCTTTGAATTTCACTGGCAAATGCATGGTTTATACCGAATAAAAGAGTACAAACGTAAAAGACGATATTTCGCAGGCTGATCTTCATTTACTAAATTGTAAAAGGGGCTTGTTGCAAATTAGGAAATTTAAACGCTATAAATAAAAACTGTCTATCTTTATTTCTTGATAAAGCCAAATAAAATGGCCAAAATGATCAATCCAAAAACCGCTCAATGTTAAATTGCAGACAGCTATGCAAAGCCGATAGCATAAAGGAGGTTTGATACCTGTAAGAAGATCATGACAATCAGTTTTTGTATGTCAGTTTGCTATAAATTTTAATAGAAAGTACTAAGTTAATCTTTTAAAATGGGCTGCGGCACTTTTACATAATAGCCAGTTCCATCATATGGACGTTTGCGTGGGTGTGTAGTACACTCAATTGAGCAACATCCTTGTAGCTCTTCACCACAGGCATCGCATTGGGTGAAATGTTCGTTGCATTCAGGATTGGCACAATTGATCATTTTCGACGAGATGGTTCCGCAGTTGAAGCACTTGCTCACCACCGTTGGGTTTACCGAATTAACATCTACTGCAATTCTGTTATCGAATACATAGCATTTCCCCTCAAAATCTTTTCCACCAGCTTCTTTCCCATATTTGATAATGCCCCCATGTAATTGATAAACATCATTAAACCCATGATGAAGCAATAAAGCAGATGCTTTCTCGCATTTAATGCCTCCGGTACAATAAGTGAGTACTTTTTTGTCTTTATATTTGGCCAAAGCTTCAATCTGATCTGGAAAGTCGCGAAAGTTTTCAATATCTAAGGTGATGGCATTTTTGAATTTGCCAAGGTTATGTTCATAATTAGATCTTACATCCAATACAATTACATCATCTTGGTTCATCATTTCGCTAAATGCTGTGGGCTCTAGGTGTTTCCCAGTCTGCTTATTGGGATCTATAATGGTTTTGTCACGTAAGCCAGAGTGTACAATTTCTGCCTTGTAGCGACAGTGCATCTTGATAAAGGAAGGTTCATCTACTTCATCAACCTTAAATTCTGTTTTTGCAAATCGCTCATCAGCATGTAAGTGTTCCATATAGGTTCTGCAAGATTCTATGGAGCCAGAAACGGTACCGTTCAAACCTTCGTCGGCCACTATAATACGGCCAACTAGCCCAATAGATTTACAGAATTTTAAATGATCTGCAGCGAATTGTTCTGCATCTGCTATTGGCGAATAGCAGTAATAAAGTAAGGTGTTATATTTCATAATTCATTGATACCGATGCAAACGGCGTTTAATGCGATGCAAAGATAGTAATTTGTAGCTAATGTTTGAAAGATATGATTTACATCATTAATCAGAAACCATAAGATAGCTTAAAGCCCTTTTTGATCAACGTATGACGGTCGTAGGCGTAACCATAATGGATCCGGAAATTTAGGCGTTTGATGCCGAAGTAAAACTCGCTGTAATTTCGTTTTTCTGGAGAAGATAGGTAGGCGCCACCTATAATCTCTTCTAGTTTTAACCTTCTGAGCAGAGGAATCTTATTGGTGAAAAAAGAACCGAAGTTATGTTGGAAATGGGCTTCGAAATACTGTTTGGTTGTGTTGAAGATGTAAAAGTCCAAAAAGTGGAAGTTCCTTTCGTCGGCATCGAATATTAGAGATTGGTTGGCCCTGAAATGCTTCCAGTCTGGATAATTTAAACTTTTGGTGGTCAGAAATTTTCCTGCGCCAACAAGTATGGACGATTTGCCCATCAATAAAAAATGAACATCTTTTTGAAAGATTTCTAAGGAGATGAAATCATAATCTGCCGCCGACCTGAAGATGCCTGAAATACCTTTTCTATAATTGAACTCAATTCTTGGGAACTCACTTTCCATATAAAACCGTCCATCTGGGCGGGTAATATACTTTTGGGCAACAGTATAGGCCAAAGTTCCGCTTAATACCAAGGCCCTATGCTGTGGAAAAAGGTAGCTTTGTTCATCTAGGGGATTAAATGGATCATTTGAGGTAAAATTGGGTTGATTCCTAAAGCTTTGGAAACTCGAGTTCAGTAAAGCGGTTCGTCTGGCATAGTCTGCGCTAAGGGTAAGTTCAAAGCTTGGTGCAAATTCTCTGGTGGCCTGAATGTTAAAGAAACGGCGTTCATAAAACTTGGCCACATTTTTTCCAAATACCAATGCATTAATGCTGTTTCGTAAGAGGTTGGTTTGCTTTTGTGAATTTAAGTTGGCTACCTCAGAGCCGAAACCAATAGATATGGATGCATTTTTTGTAGGATCATATAAATATTTTGCTTTGATATGGGCATTGAAATGTTCATTGGCAAAACCATACCGGGCCTCTGGTTTTATGGTGTAATAGCGGCCGTCATTGAAACCCTGTCTAAGGGTAACGGCATATTTTAGTCCAAGTCCTTCCACCGTATTGTAATAAACGCTCGAAAGGAGTGCGTCATAGGTAATGCTTTTTTGATTGTAACTTCGATAATAGATATAGGGAGTGATTAATATTTGGCTAGCATTGAATCTGTTCTTTACCCGATCTACCGAATCTAGATAATGTTGAGACGATTTTAGACGGCTTATGCTATCTTTCCTAACGTAGTTTTCGCGTTCTTCGCTGGTTAAAGGCACAGATCGTGATCTTTCCCAATAGAGGGAATCTTTTTTATTCGATGATGCTTCAATCTTTAGGATTTCATTGCTGAAAAAATTTTTCCTGAAAGAAGGTGTTACATTATAGTTTTTATAAACGCCAATAACATAGCCTGAAAATTTGAAACCAAAAACTTTGCCAACGAGGTTGAATTGTATGGAGGTGGGAAGATATACGTCGTTTATTTGAACAAGCTGTTGTTTGATGCTTAGTGTATCAATAAATTCTATACCCGATTTTTTGGTAATGAAAAGATTAACCGCACTCAAGCGCCAAGTATCGTTCACAATGTAGATGATGCCCGAAAATGCGGGGGCATTTGGTTTCTTTGGAATGACCTGTATTTTATTGATAATTTTTCCTTCGTTTTCACTTGTTCCCAATAATTTGTATTTGTAGAAAGAAAAAGCGTTGTCGGCAATGGGCGATACAAATCCTCGAACACTCAGTTTGTCCTCAAAAAGAACGTTCTCATAGAAGTTGATGCTAAGATCAGAAGCCTTGTTAAAGCTAAAACCATTATCATTTCCTGCCACTTTAGAGGAAATCATCACTTCCTTAATTTTATTCTTTCTTTTAAAGTCTAATTTTGACTCGGTTTCCGAGAGGTAGATAATGCCCTGTCTGTTGCTGTCTAAATCGAGTATGGTAGCCACATCCCTGCCAAAAAACTTTTTGGGTGCAGTAAGTAGCTTCTGCATGCCTTTGGTGTACACTTCACAAGAAAAGGCCTCGATTTCGTTGAGATAGGTTCGACGTTTTAGGATGGTTTTTCTGATGATCTCATCGGCGCGGTTCTCATGGGAAGAACTGATCACCACATCATTTAAGGTGAAGACCTTTGGGGTTAAAATAATATCTAGTACCTTGTTTTCCTTAATAAGGATGCTGATCGTTTTATCTTCATAACCTATTGCGGTAAATTGTAGATCTACTTTTCCTGCAGGAAGGGTTAGTTTATAGTCGCCGTCTATATTGGAAGAAGTACCTTTGGTGGTTGCGTTAATATAGATGGAAACAAAAGGCACTACAATACCTTTGCCATCTGTTATTTTGCCTGTTATGGTATACTGTTGGGCAGATGCACTGAGCCCTATAAATATTAGCAAAAGATATGTTTTTAGGCAAAATCTCATCAGACAGTCAACATAGCTAGATTTTCAATTGGAACAATATATCCAATAGTAATTAAATTATATCGCTTAATTAAAGGTAATGGTTTAATTTTTCGCTAAAAGCCATAGCTAAACCTGAAACCTTGCGATATTTTCTTTTTTTCGTCGTAGGCAAAGCCATAGCTTGCCCTGAAAATCAATCTCGATAAACCAAAATAAAATTCGGTATAATTGGTTTTTAGGGGTTGGGTCAAATAATTTACTCCTACAAATTCTTCTAATTTGAGTTTGCGTAGCAAAGGAATTTTATTGATGAAAAAGCCCGAGAAGTTATGCTCCAAATGTCCTTCGAAATATTGTCTGTCTGTACTATATAAGTAAAAGTCTAAATAAGAGAACTTACGGAGGTTAGGTGGAAAGATCAGGGCAATGTTTCCTCTGAAATGCTTGAAGTCTGGGTAGTAGACCGTTTTGTTATTTAGAAATTTGCCTGCACCCAATACAAAAGAGGTATAGCCCCATAGACCTAGACTAATTCGTTCCTGATAGAGTTCGGCACTGATCAGGTCATAATCTACATCGCTGCCTAAGATGTTTTTTATACCAGTTCTATAAGATAAGCTGATTCTTGGATATTTAGCTTCCATATAGATCTTGCCATCTGGGCGACTTATATATTTTTGGCCAATAGTATAGGTAAGGTTGGCAGAAATGCTTAATGCATTATAATTGGGAAATAAAGGATCTTCACGATCTGGCGTAAAAGGATTGTTAGAGGTAAACTCTATATCTTTTACATCCCTGAATTTATAACTACTGTGATTGGTTAAGGTTTTGTTCCTGTTGTAGGAAAGGTATAGGTTTCCTTGTAGCCCATTTGCCAACTCGCGGCTGGTATATATATTCACAAATTCCTTTTCATAAAATTTGGAGAAGTTTTTTTCATATAATAGGGAGTTTAAGCTATTGCTATACAAGGGCATAGAACCATAATTATTCAGGTCGAAAATACCACTCCCAAAGGAAAGGCCTATACTGGCTCGCTTAAGCGGATCATAGTAATAGGTATTGGTCAGGTTTGCTGTAAATGTTTTATTGGCAAATCCGTAGCGTATTTCCGGCCTGATGCTAAAAAACTTTCGGTCTTCCAGATTTTTTCTAAAGGTAACCCCATATTTCAGTGCAAGGCCTTCTACCGTATTATATAACACCGACCTAATGATGGGGTCAAACGTATAGTATTCTTTATGGTACCTGTTGTTGATACTGTAGCTCGTTACTAATATTTTGCCCAAGGTAAAGTTATTGTTTACCTTTTCAATAGAATCGAGATAAGGCTTGGATTGCATACGTAGGGCAATGCTGTCTTTTTTTATGTAATCTTTTTTCTCTTCTTCCGTAAGCGGAATTGGCCTGTTATTGGCCCAATATAGCGAGTCCTTTTTGTTTACCGCTTTATTGATCTTTAAGATTTCAGCGGTAAAATAGTTTTTAGGGAATGTAGGGTTAATGGCATAGTTGCTATATACGCTTATAAAATAACCTTCGAACTTAAAACCGAATACATTGCCATTAAACTGAAATTTCATATTTGAAGGCATATAGGTATTTTCAACCTTAATGTACTGCTGTGAAATATTTAAGGTATCGAGCAAATTAATGCCTGCATCTTTTGTAAGGTTTAGGTCGGTGCCCATCAATCTCCATGTTTCATCGGCAATATAGATTATCCCTCTAAACACAGGGTCGTTCTTCCGACGTGGAAATACTTCTATTTTGTTGATCACCATGCCATTCTCTTCTATGGTACCCAACAATTTGTATTTATAATAGAAAAGAGCATTGTCGGCAATGGGAGAAACAAAACTCCTGGCACTTAGTCCTGTGTTTTCTAAAAGCAGGTTCTCGTAGAAGTTGATCTGCATGTCAGAGGCTTTGTTGAAACTAAATGAATTGTTTCTTCCCGATATTTTGGAAGATACCATCTCTTCATGGATCTTATTGCGCTTCATGAATGCGAATTTGGATTGCGATTCGGAAAGGTATAAAATGCCATTTCTGTTGGTGTCGAGGTTTAACGTCTTTTGTATGTCCCTGCCAAAGAATTTTTTGGGTGCACCGACCAACTTCTGCATGCCTTTTATATATACATCGTTACTGTAGGAAAAAATTTCCTCTAGATAGTTTTTTCTGTTTTTGATGGCATTTCTAACAATTCGGTAAGCAGGATCCTCTGCATTGGCCTTGATCACTACACTGTTGAGTGTATAGTTTTCAGCAGCTAAGCTGGTGTTGAACGTAATATTTTCGTTGACCTCTACTTCCTGCTCTAAAGTTTTGTAGCCAATGGCCTTAAAAATTAAAACCACCTTGCCCTTGTCTACTTGTATCTTGTAAATGCCGTTTACATTGGCAGATACACCTTTGGTGGTTTCCTTTATGAATACAGATACAAAAGGAATTTCTTCCCCTGCCTTGTCTGTGATCTTACCATTAATTTGATACTGTTGTGCCTTTGTAAAAAAAGAAGAAAGCAATAGACCTAGAAATAGGAGAAAGGTTTTATTCATAAGGTATAAATATAGCAATTTGCCTTACATAACGTAAATTGTTGTCTAAAGTTTGTTAACGTCCAAAATACTATATTTGTCCTTAAATCTATCAAAAATAACATTATGTATAAAACCCTTCAACCCGTACTTCAAAAAGAATTAGAAGAAATTGAAAATGCTGGTCTGTATAAACGCGAACGCATTATCATTACGCCACAAGGTGCCGATATTAAAGTGAGCACCGGAGCAGAAGTCATCAATTTCTGTGCAAATAACTATTTGGGGCTTTCTTCCCATCCTGCAGTGATCAATGCGGCCAAAAATGCCATCGATCGATATGGTTATGGTATGTCGTCCGTACGTTTCATCTGTGGTACCCAAGATATACATAAAGCGCTAGAAGCTAAAATCTCTAAGTTCTTGGGAACAGAAGATACCATTTTATATGCAGCAGCTTTCGATGCGAATGGAGGGGTTTTTGAGCCATTACTTGGCCCTGAAGATGCTATTATTTCTGATGAACTAAATCATGCTTCGATTATTGATGGGGTAAGATTATGCAAGGCACAGCGCTTTCGTTATAAAAATTGCGATATGGAAGATCTGGAAAAGCAATTGATCGCTGCTAAAGATTGTCGCCACCGTATGATCGTTACCGACGGAGCATTTTCTATGGATGGTTCTGTGGCACCATTGGATCAGATTTGCAACTTGGCCGATAAATATGAGGCCTTGGTCATGATCGACGAATCACATTGTTCTGGATTTATTGGTAAGACAGGTCGTGGTACCCATGAGCACTTCAACGTAATGGGTAGAATAGATATTATTACGGGTACTTTGGGCAAAGCCTTAGGTGGTGCTTCAGGAGGCTTCACCTCTGGCCGTAAGGAGATTGTGGATATGTTGCGCCAGCGTTCAAGGCCTTATCTGTTCTCTAATACCTTGGCCCCTTCTATAGCTGGTGCTTCTGTGGCCGTTTTGGATATGTTGAGCGATACCACCGAATTAAGGGACAAATTAGAGTATAATACCAAATATTTTAGGGAAAAAATGACCGCTGTGGGTTTTGATATCAAGCCTGGTTTTCACCCTATTGTACCAGTTATGCTATACGACGCTAAAGTAGCACAAGCTTTTGCGGCCAGAATGTTGGAAGAGGGTATTTATGTGATTGGTTTTTTCTATCCCGTAGTACCTCAGGGCAAAGCCCGTATTAGGGTACAGCTTTCTGCAGCACATGAACAACATCATTTAGACCAAGCTATTGCTGCGTTTACCAAAGTAGGTAAGGAATTGGGCGTCATCTAAACATAAATTCTATACCAAATGATAGAGAGGGTGATTTTTTCACCCTTTTTTTATTTGTGGATTTTATAATCTTGTTTGGAACGGCTTTTTTGCCAGTTTTTGAACTCACACTGACAAAAAATAAAGATAAATTGCTGTATATTTGGCAAATGTTACAAGAGCAAATTACGCAGTACACTGAAGAAATCAATGCATTTTCAACTAGCAGCGCAGCAGAATTGGAACAATTCCGAATTCGCTTTTTAGGTACAAAAGGTATTATTAAGGATGTTTTCGATGAATTTAAGGCTGTTTCACCTGAAGAAAAAAGAACTTTGGGAAAAGTTTTAAATCAGTTCAAGCAGTTGGCCGAAACTAAATACCAAACTTTAAATGAAGCTTTATCTATACTACAGGACACATCGGAAAGCGAACAACTTGATCTTACTCTCCCAGGGGAGGGATTTGAAATTGGAGCCCGCCATCCATTGGCCTTGGTACGTAGAGAGATCATTGAAATCTTCAATAAGCTGGGCTTTAGTGTAGCAGAAGGCCCTGAGATAGAAGATGATTGGCATAACTTTTCGGCACTTAATTTTCCTGAAGAACACCCGGCTCGCGATATGCAGGATACTTTTTTCATCAGAAAAGGTGGAGAAAAGGGAGATATCGCCCTACGCACACATACCTCATCGGTGCAGGTACGTATGATGGAAGCAGGACAACCTCCCTTCAGGGCACTGATGCCCGGACGTGTTTACCGTAACGAAGCCATTTCTGCCCGGGCACATTGCTTTTTCCATCAGGTAGAAGGACTTTATGTTGATGAAAAAGTTTCCTTTGCCGACCTTAAACAAACCTTGTTTTATTTTGTACAAGAACTTTACGGAGAAGGTACAAAAGTGCGTTTCAGACCTTCTTATTTCCCTTTTACAGAACCTTCTGCAGAAATGGATATCTCCTGTACCATTTGTAAGGGCAAGGGATGTCAAATGTGCAAACAAAGTGGATGGGTAGAAATTTTGGGCTGTGGTATGGTCGACCCTAATGTACTGGAGAACTGTGGTATTGACAGTAAAAAATATAGTGGATTTGCTTTTGGTATGGGCATAGAACGCATAGCCAATCTCAAATTCGAAATCAAGGACCTGCGCTTGTTCTCTGAAAATGATGTCCGTTTCTTGAAACAATATCAATCCGCAATTATATAATGATGAGAAAATTAATTGGCTTTGGCATATGGTTGTTACTTTTCTCCGCCTGTGGAAAGGAAGAAAACTTTGTGCCAGACTATCCAGTTAATTATAGCTCCCTGTTAACCGATCCGAATTTAAGTAGGTTAAGTACACCAGGAGGCGCGGTAAGTATCAATGGTTATGGAGTAGCTGGAATTATCATTTACCGAAGGGCGGACAATGCCTATGTAGCTTATGATAGGTGTAGTACGGTAAATCCTGAGCAAAAAAATGCCATTATAATCGATGACCCTTCACTTACGGCCACCGATCCGGTATCTGGAGCAAAATATTCGTTGTATGACGGTAGCCCGGTGAAGGCACCGGCAAAAACATCTTTAAGGAAATACACGGTTAATATAGCAGGTAATACACTATACGTTAGGAATTAATGGAGCCAGAAAAAATAAAGGAAAGTATCCTAAGATCAGCAAAAGAACTGTTTAGGAAGTATGGGTACCATAAGACCAGTGTTAACGAAATAGCAAAAAAAGCAAAGATAGCAAAGGCAACGATCTACAAATACTTCGAAAGCAAAGAGCAAATCCTAGACTTCATCTTAATGGATTATCTTGATGTAAACCTTCATGAAATTATCAGTAATAAGGTACAGTTTGCAAATGAAGAGGAACATTTAAAAGCGTTGGTCATGAAGACCTGTCGCCTATCCTATACGGCATGTAACGAGTTTATTGGCTGGGATTTTGTTCGAGAAAATACCAATTCGCAAGAATTCTTAAAGCACCTGTCCGATCAGTTGGAAGCATTATTGCTTTCTGCCTATTTAGAGTTGGAACACTTTAAGAAGAATCCGGCACGTAGGGGAGGACTAGCCTTTCTTTTAAAGGCCAGTAAGAGTATTGTTTTCTCTTTCGCATTTACCTCCGTTAGCGACTCGGATGTAAGGAAGAATTTTGTTACTTTTCAAAAAGAGATACTTCCATATCTAGTTAAGGCTGCCTTATAATTGCATTTTTTGGAGAAATCAAATTTGTGGAAGTATTGAAAGATAGTTCTGCTATATGTTTTACTTGGCTCATGTTTCACCAATGCATTCGCTGTGATAACGGTCTTTGTTCCATACAAAGAATGAGGCGCAATTGAGTAATAAACAGTCGTATTAAAAAAGAGAAATCAATAAACAACCCCAGCCTAAAATCATCAACAACCCGCCAAGTGGTGTAATCGGACCAAAAAACCGAAAATTGCGTTTCAGGTAATTTGCCAAGGAAAGCAGGTAGATGCTAAATGAGAATAATATGGTGCCAATGGTAACCAGATAGTAGCTCCATACCACCAGACTCGTTCCAAAATCCCCAAGACTACCTAATATCAACAGAAAGAAAGCCGTATACATTTGATATCTTACCCCAACTTCAAAAGAAGCTAGCTTATCTTCGGAAAGTATTTTTTTTAGGGCATGCGCCCCAAAAGCACCCAAAATGATGCCTAATATGCCGAAAAGTGTTCCGGTCATCATCGCAATATTATTCATGACCATAAAATTAGACAATTACGCCGAAGTTTTACTTACTTCTTATGGGTAATCTTAAGTGTTTTAGGGTTAGGTTTATATAAAGCTCAACCCTAAAACAGTATGTTATTTCTTTAAGGCTTCCCTTACCTTAGGGGCAATCTGTGTGCCGAATAATTCTATAGATTTCATCATATGTTCATGTGAAGGGCCTCCAACATCCATATGTGCCGAAAATCGGGTCAAACCAAAGAGCTCTTCCATCTGCAAAATTTTATCTATCGCCTCATTCGGATCTCCAATAATCAGTGCGCCATTTTTAGATCTACCAAAATCAAATTGGTTTTTTTGGTAGGGAGGCCATCCACGTGAGCGGCCAACCCTGTCCATCTGGGCGCTATATAATGGATAATAGTAATCAGCAGTTTCACCACTATGTTCTCCAAAAAAAGAATGCATATGTACACCTACCTGAAACTTACTCAAATCATGCCCATAGCTTTCGTACACTTCTTTATAATAGTTGAATAAAGGTTGAAATTGGGCAGGGTTACCACCAATAATGGCAAACATTACGGGCAGGCCAAGCTTTCCTGCTCTTACTACCGATTCGGGGGTGCCACCAACAGCTACCCAAATGTTCAAGTGGTTGTTTACGGCACGAGGCAATACCTGCTGGTTCTTTAGCTCTGGCCTAAACTGTCCTTTCCAAGAGAGGTGTTCTTCTTGGTTTATTTGAACCAATAGATTTAACTTCTCCTCGAATAAGGCATCATAATCGGCAAGATTGTAGCCAAATAATGGAAACGATTCGATGAAGCTGCCCCGGCCTGCCATCAGTTCGGCCCTGCCATTGGAAATAAGGTCGATGGTTGCAAAACTCTGATAGAGTTTTACCGGATCGGCCGAACTCAATAGCGAAACGGCACTGCCCAGCTTAATGTTTTTGGTTACCGTTGCGGCGGCGGCCAAAATAATTTCAGGACTAGAAACTGCATAATCTGGCCTGTGATGTTCGCCAATGCCATAGAAATCTAGACCAACTTCATCCATCAGTTTAATTTCCTCAATGATTTCCTGTAATCTTTGTTTTGCCGATTGCACTTCGCCTTTAGCGTTGACCTGCAAATCGCCGAACATGCCGATACCTAATTCCATAGCTTAATATTTTTAACAAAGTTACAAGCTATAATTGAGAAAGATTTTGATCTATGTTAAGATGTTGATGAAAATAAAAGTCAACCCGTCTTTGATCTGATTGATTAATAGGTTGGCAGTTTGCAAGAACGATCATATTCTAGCTAAATGGTAGGAGGTTGTATATGGTATTTTTCCATGAGTTGATGAATAGCCCGAATTATTCTTTGCTGGGATGGAAGATCCATGTCTATTCATGTTTTTTTAACTTATTTATATTGATGAATGCCTTTGTGCTCATGTGAACAGTATGGCTATCCATATCACTTTTAACGGTGTTTTTTTCTGAAAGTCAATGCGGTAGATTGGGTGACCTTGTTAAATAATCGGGAAAAGTAGGCGTGGTCTTCATATCCCAGCTCATGGGCAATTTCTTTAACAGAAAGATCCGAATGGTAAAGCAGCCTCTTGGCTTCTAAAATAACACGTTGTTGTATATGATGAGAAACTGAAAGACCAGTTGTATTACTTACACATTCATTAAGATAAGATGTTGAAATGTTCAGTATTTCGGCATAATCTGAAGGGAACTTTATTTGGGCGAATGAGCGTTCCAGCAAAAGCTTAAAGGATTTTGTAATGGTCTCGAAGCGCGAAAGAGCAGGTTTGGGGTTCATTTGGGTAAGATATTGAGCAATGGCCAAGCCTATAAAAGCATTGGCATGGTCTTGCAGAATGACTGTATGCATGGTAACTGTTTTCTGCTCAAAAATGGCTCTCAATAAGGAAATTTCTTCATGCAAAAGATCGAAATAATTTTTATCGAGGGCCAGGGACTTTGGAGGGAAGATAGATTGTTCTAAGGTTTGAAGATACTGGGGCCTTAAATTATCATTGTCTATTCCTAACAGATAGCAACTTGAATTAATAAAATCTATAATCCTATGCACCTGGCTGGGATTGATATACAATAAGGCGGGTGCTCCTATTCTTTGCTTTTCAAAATCGATCTCCATTTCTATTTCCCCTTTTTTGAGAAGGAAGAAAATATGATAATCGTGTCGATGCGAATGGTTGGCTTCATTTAGATGAACTAAGTCACCTTCTTCTACCTTACGGATAATAATGCCTGTATTGAAAGTTGGGGCTAAAGAGTTAATGGATATAGAGGGCGTTTTTTGACTCATAGTTGATTAGCTAATATAGATCATGAAAAAAGTTTGTCTTATTGTTCTTCAATTATCGATTCTCCTTTTGATTTATCACCGGAAGTCCATTCCCAAGTTTCGTGGAGCCTAATTTTGCCATTGGGCAATATTTCTGGAACGGATCTGCAAATGCCCGTCATCAATTCACCTTTATGGTTAAGCTGATGATAGCGCATGTCAATGTTGCCATTTTCATCAACCAAACCGATCAAATGCCCACTGATAATATGGCCTCCTGTATACTCAGACGTGAGTAAATGGCCATGTTGTTGATAAAGGAAAATGGTCTCGTTAGAAGTTTCGCCGTTTTCGGTGTTGCTTATGGGCCTGAATTCTTTATTGTGGTAATTAATCATGTTTAGCGCCTAAAATCTGATTAAGATAATCATCTTATTTCTTTTTATAAAAACCAGTTGATGATTTTGTACGATATGCTGATTTACTAAACAGCCACCTAGGGATGTTGTCGCCCAAAATGAGGGGAGAAATGATGTTGTGATGCGTGGTGTTTTCTAATTGCCAGAACTTTACTCTCTGGCCAGATTGCAATCCCTCATAAAATTTCTCACTGCCAATAAATGGATTTTCAAGGTCTTGTTTGCCATGTATAAGCCAAATGGGTAATTGTTGAAGCTTGTTTATATTATCGAACTGGGGTACACCTGAAATGGCAACTGCAGCAGTAAATAATGTGGGGCTATAATTAAGTAGGTTGATGACCGAAGAACCACCCATAGAATATCCCATAAGGTAAATGTCTTTGATAGGGTATTGTTGTTTTAGCGAATCGATCAACTCGGTGATGGCCAATAGTTGATCGGTTGGTTGGGAAACCTCTATTTTCCTATCGGCATCATATTGATAATTGGTAGAGCGAGCGGCAAATTGTGGAGCAAGTACAAAAGCAGGATATTTCTTCCTGATGGCTGCCTTAAGCCAAATTCTGGCCAAAGGTTCCAATTGGTTTTCATTGTCGGTACCTATTCTGCTCGAATTATGTAGGGTAATGACCAAGGGAAATGTTTTTGAGGCGTGAATCTTCTTGGGTTTTAACAGGCGATAAGGGATGTTGATATGACCTTTGGAGGTAAAGTGTCCCTTCGAAAAATCTTGAGCATCTAGTTGATTTAGATCGTTTTTTGCCTTGGCTATGCTGAGGCTGTCGCTAGTGTTAGCTAAGCTATTTAGCTCATAACGGTAAAGCTTGGGTTGGCAGGAAGTTAAGCAGGTAATGATAAATAAGAAAGCTATATTTTTATACATATTAATTAAGAATGAAACAGATTATGGGTGAGGTTAAAACTATAAAATCTTTTTTATAATGATAGAAGAGGCCTTGCTGCGATCAATTATTTCTCCACCCGATTTGACTAAGTTGAAAAAATCTAGTTGCAATCTACATAAACCGTATTTGTCAGACCCAATGCCAGCCTTCAGTTAAAGGGTGGGTAATCCTTAAAAAAGGATGCTGATAGGGCAGTACAGGGCATATTGGCCAGGGTTGTTTAAAACTTCTATCGTAGAAATGGGTATCAAATCTTATATTTACACATCCCAAAATCTTTTTTAGCGAATGAGTGACGAATTAGAACACCTAGAAGATGCCGACTTGCCAAAAGAGCAGGAGAATAAGAAAACCGTTACGCCCATAAACGGACTATACGAGAACTGGTTTCTTGACTATGCCTCTTATGTAATTTTAGATAGGGCCGTACCACATATTAACGATGGCTTAAAGCCAGTACAGCGCCGTATTATGCACTCGCTGAAAGAGATGGATGACGGACGTTTTAATAAAGCGGCCAATGTCATTGGGAATACAATGAAATACCATCCACATGGCGATGCCTCTATTGGCGATGCCATGGTGCAGATAGGACAAAAAGATCTATTGATCGACTGTCAAGGTAACTGGGGAGATCCTATTACGGGAGATAGCGCTGCGGCACCTCGTTATATTGAGGCCAGACTGTCTAAGTTTGCCAATGAAGTTGTGTTCAATGCTGATACAACGGTTTGGCAGCTCAGCTATGATGGACGTAATAATGAACCCTTAACCTTGCCCGTAAAGTTTCCGCTATTGTTGGCGCAGGGAGCTGAAGGAATTGCGGTAGGCTTAGCCACCAAGATTATGCCCCACAACTTTGTGGAACTTTTAGATGCTTCTATTGAGGTGTTAAAGGGAACCAGGCCTAATATCCTGCCCGATTTTTTTACGGGCGGTATGGCCGATTTTTCAAATTACAACGAAGGTCAACGTGGAGGAAAGATCAGGGTACGGGCTAAAATTACCGAAAGGGACAAAAAGACCTTGGTCATTACCGAAATTCCATACAGTACAACTACTGGATCTGTAATCGATAGTATCTTGGCGGCCAATGATAAGGGCAAGATCAAGATCAAGAAAATTGAAGATAATACTGCTGCCAATGTAGAGATTGTGGTGCAATTAGCACCCGGAATTTCACCTGATGTAACCATTGATGCACTGTATGCTTTCACGGCCTGCGAGGTTTCTATTTCGCCCAATACCTGTATCATTAAAGATGATAAACCCCAGTTTTTGAGCGTTAATGATATTCTTGAACAGAATACAAGATATACCAAATCCTTACTAAAACAGGAACTTGAAATAAGGTTGCACGAACTGCAGGAAAAGATTTTCTTTAGTTCACTATTGAAGATATTTATCCAGGAGGGAATGTACAAAAACACTGAATACGAGAATTCAGGAGATTTTGATACCGTCGTAACGGTATTGCACCAATTGTTTGCCCCTTTTAAACCTTCTTTATATAGGGAGATATTGCCAGAAGATTTTAAGAAGCTGATCGATAAGCCAATGAGTAGCATTACCCGTTTTGATGTGAAAAAGGCCGATGAACAAATGAAAGCCTTAGAAGATGAAATCAAAACGGTAAAAGGACATTTACGCCATTTGACAGAGTATACTATTGCATGGTTTCAGAAAATCAAGGATAAATACGGTAAGGGACGTGAGCGTAAAACCGAGATTAGGTTGTTTGATAAGGTAGAGGCCAGTAAGGTAGCGCTGGCCAACGTAAAGTTGTACATGAACCGAGAAGATGGTTTCATTGGAACAGGTTTACGTAAGGACGAGTTTGTGGGCGACTGTTCTGATATTGATGAAATAATTGTTTTTAGAGAAGATGGCCGTTTTATAGTCACCAAAGTGGCTGATAAAACTTTTGTAGGCAAGCACATTATACATGCGCAAGTATTTAAGAAAGGCGACGAGCGTACCGTATATAACATGATCTATAAAGATGGAGGCACTGGCATTACCTACATTAAAAGGTTCTCTGTACTGGGAATTACCCGAGACAAGGAATATGACCTTACCAAGGGCAACAAAGGCTCAAAAGTATTATACTTTACGGCCAACCCTAACGGCGAGGCCGAAATCATTACCGTTCAGCTTAAACCGCATTCTAAGCTTAAAAAACTGAGTATAGACATAGATTTTGCCAACGTTTCCATTAAGGGCAGAAGCTCAATGGGTAATATTGTGGTCAAATTCCCAGTGAAAAAAGTAGTGCTGAAAAGTAAGGGTATTTCTACGCTGGCGGGTATTAAGATTTGGTATGATGATATCTTAAAACGTTTAAATGTAGATGGTCGAGGTAAATATCTTGGGGAGTTTGATGGTGATGATAAGATACTTCAGGTCTATAGCAATGGTACTTACGAGTTAAGTACTTTTGAGCTAAGTAACCACTTTGACGAGGGTATAGTGCTAATGCAGAAGTTTAACTCAGAACATGTTTACGGTGTGGTACATTATGATGGTAAGGCAAAAAACTACTTTGTGAAACGCTTTGTGTTCGAAGTTCAGCCAATTGGTAAGGTGGTAAGTTTTATCAGCGAAGAAAACGGATCGAAAATGGTATTTATTACTGGTAAACCCGATGCAAAACTTACCGTTGATGTGGAAAAAGGTAAAACCAAGACACCCGAAACTTTGGAGCTCGAACTGTCTAGCTTAATTGATGTTAAGGGATGGAAGGCCAATGGAAATCGTTTAACACCACATTTGGTAAAGAAGGTAAGCCTTGTAGATGCCGAGTCTGAAATAGGTATAGACCATTTAGAAGATTCTCATTTCGAAGTAGTAGAGGTGCATACCGAACCATCAGATCAGGAGGAGGAAGTGATTACGGATACTGCAGCATTGGCCGAAGAAATTCAGGTAGAAGACGTTGTACCGGAACCTAATGAGGAAAACCCTACTTTCGATGCAGCCGAAGAAACTCCTGCGAAAAAAACAAAACCTGTGTTTAAATCAGTCGTAAAATCAGAAGAGCCAGTAAAAATAGAGGATAAAACTGAAAAAACTCAGGAAAAACCAGACGAACCAAAACCAGAGAAAAAAAAGATCAGCTTTGAGATTACCAACCCTGATGATATAAAGATAGACGATAAGGGGCAGGGTTCTTTGTTTTAGAGAATCAATAGAAGCTTCTTGTATTTTAAATGGCTAAGCTTTTCATTCTGAACGTAGGACTTACGAAGTTTTTAAACGGCGAAGCCCTCAACTTTTCCCTTTAAAAAAGCAAATATTAAAGTTAAACTTCGCAAGTCTGTAACCTTTATATTTTATATATTTGCCATACTCAAAGGGGTGCTTGTCATTAACCCAATTAATGACAGGCTGAGATTATACCCAGTTTTGAGTTAAAAGTAGGAAGTAGCCAGTTCAAAGTAACGCTTCAACTTTTAACTTTCAAACACACCTGATTCGGATAATACCGACGTAGGGATAAGAGGTCATAGACCAATACTGTTTCGCCCTGAAAGCAGTTTTCAATGTTTTTTAATCGCCTTTATGGCAAAATGTATTGAGAATGGAAATTCAGGAATGGCTGCACCTATTTGTGGAGCAAGTAAAAGCAACCTCTTACCTAGAATGGGCTGCGGTTGGATTTGGTGTAACAGAGGTATTGCTGGCAAAGCGTAATCATATTGCCCTTTATCCGGCAGGCATTATTGGTATTCTATTATCTCTTTATTTAAAGCTTAATGCAAGGTTATACGCCGAAAGTTTACTCAGTATGTATTATTTGATCATGAGTGTTTACGGTTGGATAATTTGGTCGAGACGTAGAGCCAGAAACGAGACCTTAACTGTTAGTTGGACCAACAAACAAGAGCTACAAATCGCTTTTTACATAGCTATTGGCGGATATTTTGTGTTGTACTATGCGCTGATTAATTTCACTAATTCTGATGTGCCCATTTTAGATGCTTTTGTTTCATCTACTGCATGGGCGGGAATGTGGCTTTTAGCTCGTCGTAAAATAGAAAACTGGATTTTCCTTAATGTATCTAATATAGTAGCCATTCCCTTAATGTGGCATAAGAACTATGTCATGTTTGCGCTATTAACCTTATTCCTTTTTATTGTAGCCATTTTCGGTTATTTCGACTGGAAGAAAATTTATGAAAGAAATAAGCTGAGTAAACGGCTAGTTTCTTAACCGTCTGAATGTTGGGAAGTATGAAAGAGGAAAAATTGATATTTGGCTATCAATAATCCAAAAAATGAAACAACGAACCATCCAAACCAAAATAGAAATGGAACAAATTATACATACTTGGCAAGAAGCTATTTTAGCATTGGCCCCACAATCGGAAGCTTTGGGTAAACTACATCCCGATATCTTAGAAATAGCCTACCAACAAGAATGGTTTAAACTTTATGTGCCTACCGCATATGGTGGACCAGCTAAAAAGTTGCCCGAAATTTTAAGATTGGAAGAAGAATTGGCCGAATTGGATGGCAGTTTGGCGTGGACAGTAACCTTATGTAGTGGTGCAGCCTGGTTTGCTGGCTTTTTGGATGAAGAGCTGGCAAAGGAAATTTTTTCAGATAGAGAAGTTTGCTTCGCTGGCAGCGGTGCAGTAGGAGGTACAGCTAGAATAACGACTTCTGGTTATCTCATTAATGGGTATTGGAAATACGCCAGTGGCGCCTTACATGCTACTATATTTACTGCTAACTGTACATTACAAGATGAACATGGTAACGATGTACTGGACGAGCAGGGTAATCCAGTCATTAAGGCATTTATCTTAAAGAAAGATGAAGTAAATATTCTGCCGGGCTGGTCGTACTTTGGTCTCGTGGCTACAGGTAGTCATGCATTCGAAGTGATCGATATAGAGGTGCCTACACAACGATCATTTAAGATCAATACGGAGATTAAAGTGGCAGATGAAGGTTTTGATTACCCATTTCTGCAATTGGCAGAAACCACATTGGCCATAAACAGTTTGGGAATGGCTAAAAGATTTTTAATCTTGGTAGAAGATTACTTCTTCAATCGTTCCGGATTAAAAAGATATAGCACAGAACAGGTTGCTTTTTTTAGAGCGGAATTGAGCAAGTATAAACATACACTTTATACCATTCGTGAACATTTTTATGAGACATTTGATCATTCTTGGGAGCAACTCATTGATCAGCAGTATGTGGATGAGCCAGTGTTGAACGAAGTGAGCAGATTAAGCAGGGAATTGGCCCATCAGTCACGAATGGTAGTTGACGCCCTTTACCCATACTGTGGTTTGGAAGCAGCTAAAAAAGATACCGAGATAAATAGGGTATGGCGAGATCTGCATACCGCTAGTCAGCATGCCTTGCTCACCTTTAAATGAAAAGAGCATCTTTAAGATGCTCTTTTCATTTAACTATTTCTATATTTCTGCATTCATTATATGTACAGAAAGGCTCATTTAACCTGTATACGATATGGGCTTACTGATATTGTATATAGATGGGTATTGGTTTTAGCTTCATAAGCTCTTCTGGAGTCATTAGCCTATTTGGCACTTTTTTCAGGTCATTTTTATAAAATAACTTAAAGCCCGTAAACTGTACAGGTTCGCCATAAATAAAATGACGATAAGTGCCTAGTTTTAGGTCCGGTTCGCCCCATCCGTCCATGTGCATCACTATCTGTACTTCTGGTCTTAACTTAATGCTTGTCGAGTTGGTTACCATTTTTTTGGTAAAGCGGTGTACCACAAAAACCTTCGGAGGTAGATTGTATTTTTTTACCAAATCTGCTAAATAACCAGAAACATAGTTGATGTCGGCAGCATCGTAAGTGCCAATTCTTTTGCCTGGTAAAGAGCCGTCTTTCATAGAGAACTCAGGGTCAATGCCTAAATGCACATAGGGCAATTGCAAATATTTTTCAATATGTGGCAATTCGGCTTTGATATTGCTCAAGGCTACTTGTAAATCTAAGAAAACAATGGTATTAGGGCGCATTTTGGCAATCTTTAAAACAGAATCTATCTGCGAGTTAGCCATACGGTTAATGTACTTGCTATCTTTACCTGGTGTACCGCTTGCCACGGCGGCTATATAGTGCAGACCTGCCTGTACAGGAGTGCTCGGGTCTACTTTTTCCCAATGCTTAATTTCTGCATTTAGTCGTCTCCACATCTCCTTGGGCTCGTATTCTCCTAATGCCCCCATTTTTTTTGAGTGCAGGTTACCATAATAAACTACAATGCGTTTAAAAGGTAAAATGGCACCCGCCAAAGGGTAAGGTTGATTTTTTACCGGCCATTTCCCTGTAGTATCACCATTGGCCAATTTTTTTACCAATTCATTATATTTTGCAGTGTCAACAGGGGTTCTTAGATTGCTTTCCTCCACAGGGGCTACTTTGGTAGAATCACCCGAATTAGTGGCAGTTTTGCCAGTTTTGTCTTTTGCACCAGAAGTGCAGTAGGTAAAGGAGCAAATAGTAGCACCCGCTACTAAAGCTATACTTGCCATCTTAATTAATCTCATACAATCCTTGATCAACTTTAGTTTTTTCCAATTTTCCAAAAGTACATTATTTGTTGCATGTTAATAGCTATAATTTTCAACACATCAACATTTTTGCAGCCAATTTAATGGACAATATCCAGTAGATTAAAATTATGGATTTGGTTATTGGATCACTATCCTACATTTTATGCTCTTTATCGACCTCGTTATGGGCATTTTCACAAAATTTTACTTATTATTTGTAATTAGTCTAAATAAACTATATAATTGCATCATTATTTGAAATCATTCTAAATAAAGAGGTGAAAAAACAACTACTATTCGCGTTAACTTTCTTTTTCGGCATTAGCTATGCCTTTGGGCAAAAAACAAATGTGATCATTAAAGGCCAGGTTCTAACGGCCGATGGACAGGCAGCATGGGGTTTAATGCTGTCTATAAAAAATACCAAACATATTGCCTATACCGATAGGGAAGGGATGTTTAAGATATCAGCTCCTATTGGTAATTCAGTATTGGTCATTAACTCGGGTGTTTCTAGTGAAGGGCAGGAAATCAGCATAGAAGCCAATGGCGATAAAATTTTGGAGCCAGTTAGAATCAAAGAAAAATCATATGAATTGAGTGAAGTGGTGGTTACTGGACAATACGGCCCACAATCTCTTAAAAATACAGTTTATAAGGTTAGGTCAATAAGTGCTGAGAAAATTAGATTGCGGGCTGCGATCAATGTACAGCAAATATTAAATACCGAGTTCGGTTTTAGGTTTAGCAATGATTTAACTCTTGGAACTTCCAATGTAGAGATGATGGGGATGTCAGGTCGTAACGTCAAAATTTTACTTGATGGAGTGCCTTTGGTAGATCGATCCGACCTTAAAGAGAGCCTAAATCAGGTTGATGTCAATATCATAGAACGTATAGAGATTGTAGAAGGGCCCATGTCGGTGGTGTATGGCACCGATGCACTTGCTGGAGTAATTAATATCATTACCAAGGGCAAAAATGGATACAAATTTGGGGTGTCTGCCCGACTTCAGGAAGAAACGGTAGGAGATGAGTATAAGGCATTGGATGGAAAGGGAAATCATAATAAGAACATTACGGTAAACTGGCAAAATAACGGTTGGAGTGCCGTGGCCGGCTTTTCTAATAATACTTTTGGTGGATGGAACGTGCCCGATAAAACGGAGGTAAAGGCGGTGGTAGATGCCCTTCAATTCTGGAAACCAAAAGACCAATACCTTGGAAATGTGAAGGTAGGCTATAACAACACAAAACTTAATATCTGGTACCGGGCAGACTTTTTAAATGAAGATATTGTTTCGAGGGGTGGTATTAACCCTAATTATACCGTGGTTACACAAACTTATACCACTGATAGGCTTAACAACCAATTACATGTCGACTTGAATTTAAATAAGGCCATGAGCTTGACCATGGTTGGCGGTTATACCAGTCTGCAACGTAAAACAAAGACTACGCTTTATGATTTTGCAAGCAGTTCGGAAAGTCTAACCTCGGGTGCCGGAGAGCAGGATAAAGCAAAATTTAATGCTGGAGTATTTAGAACTACGCTACAATACAGCATTTCTAATATTATCGCTTTTCAGCCTGGCGTAGAATTTAATAGGGAGGAAGCTTCTGGACAGCGAATTAAAGGCTCGCCAGTCATTAACGATTATTCATTTTTTGCCTCGGCAGAAATCAAACCCATTAAAATACTGAAGTTTCGCCCAGGCGTTAGATTTATTAATAACTCCGTATACGATGCACCAACTGCGGTTCCTTCTCTTAATACCATGGTTAGTTTGACCCATAATTTGAACTTAAGGTTAGGCTATGGCAGAGGTTTCAGGGCCCCGGCACTAAGGGAGCTTTATTTCGATTTCTTTGATGCTAGTCATTCCATCGTGGGCAATGAAAACCTAAAGGCCGAAAAATCTAACAGTTTTGATGCCTCATTGACTTGGAATGCCATTAGAAAAGATCGCCTACAGTTAACAAGTGCATTGGCAGGTTTTTATAACAACTTTTTCGATAGGATAGAATATGGCCAATATGCGGAAGATGCTACCATAACCACACTGATCAATATCAGTAAGTATAGGACAACGGGTTTGTATTTGGATAATACCTTAAATTATAAAAATCTACAGGTTAATTTCGGTCTGTCCTACATTGGCCGATACAACGAATTGTCAAAGCAAGAGATGGAAGATCAGGTTCCACAGTTCTCTTGGACACCAGAGTTGTTTAGCAATGCAATTTATACTGTTCCTAAGCTTAAAGGCTCAGTTAGCTTATTTTTTAAACATACTGGTAGTAGGCCAAGCTATCAGGTTAATAGCGCCGTTCCTACAAATGTCAGACTGGTTAAAATAGGTAGTTTCACTTGGGCCGATTTGTTGTTCAATAAAACATTAGCCAGCTCTATCACAATAAATGCGGGTGTTAAGAATCTTTTTGACGTTACCCAGCTTACCAACACCTCTACCTCAAGCGGTGGAGCACATAGTACAGGAGGTGGTGTAGTTCCTTATAGTTATGGTAGGTCTTATGTGCTGGGACTAACCTTTAACTGGAATAAATCATAATAATATCTTATTGAATTTTAAATGTTAAACTAAAATAAATTTTAAGGAAGATGAATAAAATCAACTCAATTGTAGCAGTAGCATTATTGGCTATGACACTTATAGCTTGTAAAAAGGATAATAAAGAACCTGACATTGTGGTGCCTGTTTCGGATGGTAGTACACTTACACTAAATGGAATTGCAGCAAGTGAAGCAGGTTCTTCAGCAGCCAACAGTGTATATATAGACTTAAGCGCTGATAAACCGACTGGAATTTTGAGAAGTTTATGGACTTTGGGTTTTTACGCTGGCTCTGATTATAAAGTAATCTTGAATGCAAATAATGGAGTTTCGGCCGCGGTTGTAAATAAAATAGATTTGAATGCAGTAACTGCAGCAGATCTTGTTCAGGCCAAATTGGTGGTTGAGTTGGGAGTTGCTGCTGAATCTGAATTTGACAAAGTAGATGATCCTAGGCAAAATAATGCGCTTGGAAGAACGGCAATTGGTACAATATCTGCAACAGATACTGAAAATAAAGTATATTTAATTAACCCTGCAGGAGGTAGTCATACTACCATTTTTAGTGCTGATAATGTTTATAAAGTTAGAATTCTAAGAAAAGGAACAGGTTATACGCTTCAATATGCTAAATTAAATGCAATCACTTATAGTTCGTTAGATATTACAAAAGATTCAAAATTTAATTATGCCTTTGTATCCCTTGCAGATAATAAAGTAGTGAGCGTTGAACCTGAAAAGGCTAGTTGGGATATTGTTTGGACCTGGTCATTATATTATGGTGGTACTACTGGTAGCCAATATCTATATGGCTTCTCAGATCTAGTTTTCACCAATACATTGGGGGGTGCTAGTTCGGCAGAGGTATTAACTGCAACAAAGTCTTATGCAAATTTCTCAGAATCAGATTTGTCAAATGTTAATTTCTCTGCTAAAAGTAACCTGATTGGTGAAAATTGGAGGGTAACAACGGGAACAGGTATTAAAGCAGACCGTTTTTATTTAATTAAAGATGCTGCGGGGAACGTTTATAAGTTAAAATTTGTGAGCATGGGCGTAGGAAGCGATGGTGGTACCCGTGGTAAACCAGTAATCGAATATAAATTGGTTAAAAAAGGATAATTGGTTCTCAATTATTAATAGTTTGTTTTGTTTAGGGAAGGCCTCCAAGAAATTGGGGGCTTCTCTTTTGGACGTTTATCCTCTTTATGCCGTATGCGGGAATCGTAAATAACTTAGATTAATTCGTTTGTTTTAATGGATATATTAAATAGCATCTTGTCTATTATCCCAGAAACACACTACAAGAACATCATGCTCATAAATTTTATAAGGATAGAACAATTTTTGTGAACTACACATTCTGTCTCTTATACACATCTGACGCTGCCGACGATCGAGCCATAGTGTAGATGTGGGTGGGAGGGGGAGCATTAAAAGGGGGGGGGGGGGGGGGGGGGGGGGGGG
>NZ_JAELTN010000040.1 GCF_016428855.1 Pedobacter sp. ASV28 | reverse complement strand
GCAGTTGATTATTGCCGGGGAAGAAATACCAATTGGTATTGGCTATAGACCGCTACTACAAACACATATCGGCAACAAAAATCTTTAAACAAAAAGCGCTGCAATGATCATCGCAGCGCTTTTTGTTTTTAAAAGTGAAAACGTTTACCTTGTGTTAAAAAATAACAATTAGCAAAAGTTAAACTTCGTAAGTCTGTTCAAAAAGATCGTAAGATATAGTGCTTTATCTTATTCTAAAAAGATTAAGTTATTCCGATAAAAGTTGTGATATACCCTATCCACTCCTTAATGAGTAGTTCCCATCCATTTATGGCACTTGCCTGTGGCAATAGATAATCTTCAAAAGAGTAATTATCGGTTAATGAATTTGTAGGATAATAATCTATATTTTTTATCCCTTGCTTTTCGGCCAGTAATTTAGTTCGGGGAATATGCCAAGCACTTGTAATTACCAAAATCTTAGCATTAGGCTTATTTAAGGCCTTTAACATTTGAAGGGTATACTGAAAGTTTTCCTTTGTATTTCTACTTTCCTTTTCTATCATTACCACACTATCTGGGATATTAATCGCTTTTAAAAACTGTCCAGTATAAATTGCTTCTGGTAGATTTCGTTCCAACAAGCTACCACTTCCACCGCTCATCAAGATTTTATCAATTATTCCCTGATGATATAACTTTATAGTTTGGGTTAACCTGTCGCCGGAAAACTGTGCTTTTAAAGATTGGTTTTCATTATTATAACTAGAAAAACCACCCAAAAGCAAGCCCACATCATAATGCTTCAGTACCGGATATTTTGGCTCATACCAACTTGCTACCTCACCCAGTACGAACTTATTGGACAACAAGAGCAGCAGTACAATCGAACCAATTAATGCCCTCCTCTTTCGCTGCTTATTTTTAGCGAACAAGGCATATACCGCAAGTACTAAAATCCATACCAATGGACGGATCAGGAACAATAAAAACTTAGAGAGGAAGAAGGTCACCGCTTATGTTAGTTAAGTTTCGAGGCCAACACACAGGTCTGCTTAAAGCTATCTGATGTCCCATTTACATTAAAGATATCTACCTTGACCACATATAAACCAACTTTACATAGCTGTCCCCCATCATTAAGACCATCCCAAGTAACGGTACCTTGCGTAGAAAACGTAATATTTCTTACCAATTTACGCACCAAAACACCTTTATCGGTATAAATATTAATGGTAGCCAAATTTCCATTTTCCTTAAATCTGTAATCAATATTCAATTGGTCTTCAAAACCATCATTATCTGGCGAAAAGGTTTTATTGGCCAATGTAACCGAATTTTTAACACTGGTATCTTCCTGTTGCGAATTCACATCGGTAGGCGTAGCGAAACCTACTGAGGCTGCTGCAGATTGTAGGTTACCCGGTTCATTACCGCTTTTGGTAAAAGAAACCCGCTCCAAAGAAACTCCTTTAACCTCTTTTAACAAGGGGTGGTGCATTTTTTCTGTATAAGCCACTTGATCAATCACATCATCACCTTTCCATATGGCTACTGTTCCCTTATCGTTATTATAAGCTGGCATACTGGCTATCTGTACCATTTGATTAGGGTATTCAACCTGATAATGTTGCTTCACAACTTCCGGACTAGCCGTTAATACCCAATAAGTTTTAGGGCGTATAAATACCGAAGTAGTGGTTATCGTCCTTTTGCTTGGTCCAGTAGTGCCCGTAGCCGTAGGGTTAGATAGGGTTAAATCTTTTAAATCCAGTATTCTATTGGTAGGATTATATAACTCTACAAAATCAAATCCTCCGGTTTTCGGATTGAACAATATTTCACTAATTAATATGTCATTTGCATTAATTGCCCCAGTAATTAATATCGTTGCGGTATTGGCTGTCGGATCAATTGGAATTCCGGCACAATTGGCCAAATTAGTTACGGTAAGCAAGCTTTCGGTATTAGGTACAATGGCATTGGTCAGGGTTAATATCACACTACTCTCACTAGTGCCGTTGAGTTGTATCGCCGACGGCTTTCCAATACCATTATTGATAAAGTAATTGTTCACATCGGTTAACATACCAACATTAATAGATTTGCTAAAATCTACCTGAACACTTGTAGTAGACAAAATGGTAACGCTTAACAATTTGGGGGCAACATTATCTATATGTTGAGGGTTATAAACAGAATTTTGGGCACCAGGTGTTCCATTATTGGTACCAGTGCTTGCTGTCCAATTGAAGGCACCACCACAGGGACTATTTGGATTTATCAATTCCAAAGCATAGCCTGTTTTTTTGGCATTATCCTGATACCAAGTGTCCACATAAGAAACTGCATCTATAATGGTAGAGCCATCAGGCAACATTAAGCTAAGGTCATCTTTATCGTTGTTTAAGGTAGGCCATGGAGAAATGCCCAAGGTCTTACCATAAACCTTGAAAGCTGCCACATCAGCAGTAGCACAAACTATCCTATACTCTTTTGGTGCCAATGTATCTGCAGCAAAAGTAGCAATGGAAGTCGATGCATCTTTATATTTCCATCCAGTAATAATGATGTATTTATCGGTCGTGTTCCAAAGTTCAATATATTCTTTGTTAAGTGCAGGTGCCGAGGCTATAGGAGCGGCCATTATTTCATTGATGACCACATCGCCTTTTTTTGCCGTATATGACTTAATGTGCAAAAAGCTTTTTGTTCTGGGTGTAGATGCTATATTCCCCCTAACGTCAGCAATATTAGCAACAGATAAGGTATAATTTCCCGATTCGATATCATTGGCATAAGTAATCTTTACAGAACTAGCCGTCCCTCCATTTTCTACCAATACTGGACTTCCTACATTATTTGACAGAATATAGTTCGAGGCCAATAAGGCCGAAGCCTGATCAACGGGCTCATCAAACACCACCTCAAAAGATTTATCGCTCAATGATTTTACCGAAAGTACAGCAGGCGGCGTATTGTCAATCAACTCATAAATTTTAAAATCCGTAAATCTAAATCCGTCAAATCTTGAAGTGGTAGCATACCTACAATACACCCCAAAATGAGTGCTTGTGGTATAGGTATTATCAATTACGAAGCCATCATGTGTAAAATTGTTTCCACCTGTGAAATCAGTATAAATATCCCATCTACCGTTAAGGTCTCTTTCTACCTTGACCCTTACATTTACAGTGCTTGCGCTAGGTCTGCTTTTATCTGGCAAAGCCAAAACTGTGGTAACAGTAGCCCCATTTTGTCGTACTAAACTAAAGTTTTCGGCACTTGTACTAGAACCCAACTGCAAATAATACCCTTGAAGACCTGTAGTGGTAACGATATCGGATTTATTGGATACTAGATATATACGTGGATAATTAGTGGTACTAGGATCAAAATTCAGGCTCATATTAAACTCCCATACGGCCTTAGTTGCTAGTGTATTTGGTGTTGTCAAATATAGTGTACTGGCCGCTTGCGGCCCATTAGATTTTAACCAACCGTCCAAAATTTGAAAAGATGTTGTCGAGCCTCCCCAAGTTGGATTATTGGTAAAGTCTCCATCAGAAAAATTATCATTTAACTGAGCAAAAGTAAGTTTCGTACATAATAACAATAAAAAGAGTAAAGTTTTTCTCATATTTGGGCATTAAACATTTTTAATTTTAAATATAGTAAAATAATCAAGAAAAAAATGAAAATTGCAGTAGTAGGTGCCACCGGATTGGTAGGTACCGTAATGTTAAAAGTATTGGAAGAAAGAAATTTCCCGTTGACCGAATTAATCCCAGTAGCTTCTGAAAAGAGCGTTGGTAAGTTAATTAAGTATAAGGGTAAGGAATTTCCGATTGTTAGCATGGATACTGCCATTAGCCTAAGACCAGATATTGCCCTATTCTCTGCAGGAGGAAGTACTTCTCTAGAAGATGCCCCTCGTTTTGCCGCAGTTGGCACCACGGTTATCGACAATTCATCAGCCTGGAGAATGGATCCGAGCAAAAAATTGGTGGTCCCAGAAGTAAATGCAAAAGTGTTGACCAAAGAGGACAAGATTATTGCCAACCCCAATTGCTCTACCATACAGATGGTGGTGGCCTTACAGCCTTTGCATGAAAAATATAAGATCAAGCGTGTGGTGGTATCTACCTATCAATCGGTTACGGGTACAGGTGTAAAAGCGGTAGACCAATTGATGAACGAACGCAAAGGCATTGACGGCCCTAAGGCTTATCCGTACGAAATCGACTTGAACGTATTGCCACACATCGATGTTTTCCAAGATAACGGTTATACCAAAGAGGAAATGAAAATGGTAAAGGAAACCAATAAAATTATGGGCGACGATAGTATTAGGGTAACCGCTACCACTGTACGTATCCCTGTAATGGGCGGTCACTCTGAATCGGTAAACGTGGAGTTTGAAAATGATTTTGATCTGGCCGAACTACGTACTATTTTAGAAAATGCACCTGGCCTGATCGTGGTTGATGACGTGGCCAACCTAAAATATCCTATGCCTAAAGATGCCCATGAAAAAGATGAAGTATTTGTAGGTCGTTTACGTAGGGACGAATCACAACCTAAATCCCTAAATATGTGGATTGTGGCCGACAACCTACGCAAAGGTGCAGCAACGAATGCTGTTCAGATTGCAGAGTACCTGATGGAAAACAAATTAGTGTAATCTTTACCCAGCATAATGAAAAGTGATGCCTTCCGCATCACTTTTTTTATGCATTTATTTTACCATTGTTCTCTTCATAGCACAACACGAAGCCATCCTAAGCGAAAGTATTACCATCTGTAAGATTGCTTCGTACCTCGCAATGACGATTTTTTATTATTTTAGCTCAAACACCTAACCACATCAATGAAACTACTCAAAATAGCTACATTTTTATGCTTGAATGCCAGCATCAGCTTTGCCCAAACTACTGCCCAAAAATTGGAAAATGCTTTCCGATTATTAGAAAATGACGAGCAGGCCAAATATGCCATTACATCACTCTGTGTATTGGATGCCAATACCGGAAAGATCATCTTCGCCAAAAATGAAAATATTGGATTGGCAACCGCATCTACCTTGAAGACTATAACTTCTGCTACGGCCTTTTATACTTTGGGCAAAGATTTTCGCTATGAAACCAAATTAGTCTATACCGGTAAGATCACTACCGATGGGATTTTGCAGGGCAATATCATTATCTCGGGAAGTGGTGACCCAACCCTGGGTTCCTGGCGTTATGAACAAAGTAAAGAAAGTAACCTGCTCAACCAATGGACAAGTGCCATTAGGGCGGCAGGAATAAAAAAAATAGAAGGTGCTATTATTGGCGACGACCGTTTATTTGGCACCTCTACCATCCCCCAGGGCTGGATATGGCAAGATATCGGTAATTATTACGGTGCTGGTGGATCATCGCTCTGTTGGAGAGAAAATCAATTTGATGTACACCTAAAAGCAGGTAATGATATAGGCAGCAATGTGGAAGTGATTAAGACCGTACCACAAATGCCCTACCTTAAATTGGTCAACGAATTGAAGACTGGAGCCAATGGTTCGGGTGATAATGCCTATGCCTTTCTTCCTCCTTATGGCGAGGTAGGTTATATACGTGGAACTTGGGGAATGGGTATTAAAAAAACGGGAATTTCGCTCTCGCTCCCAGATGCGGCATTCGATGTGGCCTATCGCCTGCAAGATACCTTAAAACGTTTAAACATCAACTGCACCGAGGCTGCCACTTCTGCCAGAAGATTAGATTTGGAAAACAAAAAAATAGCTGGCGATACGCATCAATTATTAGTTAGCTATTCTCCAAGCTTAAGCCAAATTATATATTGGTTCAATAAGAAAAGTATTAATTTATATGGCGAACAGCTCTTAAAAACCATTGCCTATAAACAAGGTAAAGAACCTAGCACCAGAAATGGGGCCAATGCCGTTATTAATTTTTGGGCGGCCAAAGGGGTGGATAAAAAGGCCATGAATATGATTGATGGAAGCGGGCTCTCTCCTGGTAACAGAATCACCACCATGGCCATGGCTTCTATCCTATTTCACGTGCAAAAAGAAGAATGGTTTGCCGATTATACCAATTCTTTTCCGGAAAACAACGGCATGACCTTGAAAAGCGGAAGCATTAATGATGTTTCAGCCTATGCAGGTTATTACACCAATAAAAATGGGAATAAATATATTGCCGTTATCAATATCAACAATTACAGCGGTTCTGGAATGAGCAGAAAATTATTTCAGGTTTTAGATGCGTTAAAGTAAGTTTTCGCATTTCACCACCTTAGCAACCTAAAAAAATCTAAGCTTAAATATTTTAAAATGTCTAAGGTGGTTATTTCATTTACAACATAAGATTTAATGAAGTCTAAATGTTTCTTAATTCCTTAATCTTTTGTTACTACGCCACTATAAGTTTTTAATATTTTTTAATAATCAATTGTCCAGCTCCCAAATTTTCGATAAATTGCCTCTTCACACCAACCCATCCAAAATGAAATCATTACTATCGTCAATTCTAATACTTGCATCATTAAGTGGATTTACGCAAAACACCATTGTAGCTACAGATGGCCTAACATTCAATCAAACAGCCAATCATGCCCATAGTGAAATTTCCATTATACCAGAACCCGTAACCCTCATTAAACAGGATGGTCATTTTGTATTACCTGAAAACATTCTCATACAGGCTACAAAACCTAATGAACTGAAACAATCTATCAACTTTTTGCAAGAACGCCTAACCTTACCTACTGGCTATTATGCAAGTGCTACCACTAATAACACGCCCGCTTCAACCATAAAATTAATTCTAACCGATAAGAATGATGCTTTAATTGGCACCGAAGGGTACCATTTATCTGTAGCGCCACAGCTGATCACCATTACGGCCAACAAGCCGGCGGGCATCTTCTATGGCATACAGACTTTACTTCAGCTTTTCCCTAAAGAGATAGAAAGCAAAGAAGAAATAAAAGACATGAAATGGCAAGCACCTTGTGTATCCATTACCGACTATCCACGATTGGGATGGAGAGGCTTGATGTTCGATGTGGCCAGGCACTTTTTCACTAAGGATGAAGTAAAACAGTACATCGATGCCATGGTACGTTATAAGTACAATATTTTGCATTTACACCTAACCGATGATGAGGGCTGGAGAATTGAAATAAAAGGCTTGCCCAGGTTAACGGAAGTTGGCGCCTGGAATGTAAAGAAGGTAGGTACCTTTGGAAGTTTTATTCCCCCAAAACCTGAAGAACCTCGCAATTATGGTGGCTTTTATACGCAAGAAGACTTAAAAGAACTGGTAGCTTATGCCAAGGAACGCTTTGTAAATATTATGCCTGAAATAGATGTTCCTGGCCATAGCTTAGCTGCCATTGCCTCTTATCCAGAGCTTTCATGTACACCAGAGGCCATTAACTATAAAGTTAGAAGCGGTGAACGTATTATGGATTGGAGCCGCGGTGCTCCCCCATTGGCCATGGTGGATAATACCTTGTGCCCTGCCAATGAAAAGGTCTATGAATTTTTAGATACTGTTATTTCTCAGGTGGCCAAAATATTCCCTTTTGAATATATACACATGGGAGGTGACGAAGCTTCCTATAATTTTTGGGAAAAAAACCCTCAAATAGCCGAACTCATGAAGCGTGAAAACTTAAAGACCATGGCACAAGTGCAAGGCTATTTTGAACGCAGGGTAGAAAAAATTGTACAAAAAAATGGCAAAAAATTTATGGCTTGGGATGAGGTATTGGAAGGTGGGGTATCCCAAAGCGCAGCGGTAATGAGCTGGAGAAATATGAAATATGGCACCGAAGCCGCCATGGCAAAGCACGAAGTAGTCATGAGCCCTACACAGTATGCTTATTTAGATTATATGCAGGCCGATGTGATTACCGAACCCAAAGTGTACGCTTCCTTACGCTTGAGCAAATCTTATGAATTTGAACCTATACCGGAAGGTGTAGATCCTAAATATATTAAGGGCGGACAGGCTAACCTATGGTCTGAGCAGGTATACAACATTCGCCAGGCAGAATACATGACCTGGCCACGTGGCTTCGCTATTGCCGAATCAGTATGGAGCCCTAAGGAAAAGAAAAACTGGAAAAATTTCTTTGGCCGTACCGAACAACATTTTAAACGTTTGGATATTGCGGAGACTAAATATGCGCCTAGCGTATACGATCCTATTTTTGCCGCAAAAAGAACCGCTGATGGAAATTTATTAGTGACCTTGAGCACCGAGGTAGATGACCTAGACATTTATTATAGTTTCGACAACTCTTTTCCAGATCGTTTTTATCCGAAATATACGGAGCCCTTATTGGTTCCTATTGATGCCAATATGTTGAGGGTGATTACCTATAGAGGAAAAGAACCTATTGGACGAATGATGAACATGCCCATAGAAGAACTCAGCAAAAGGGCTCCATTGAAAAAATAAAGTCATCAGGGCACAGAAAACTTTCTGTGCCTAACTTTTGTGAGATGTAATATTTTGTTTAAATGATGACAAAAACTGCCACACGGATATTTTACGTTATACCTACACTAATTTTTATCATAAATGAAGGCATAAGGACATATATCCGGCCAATATACGGGCAGAAAAATATGGATGGATAAGCGAAATTTTAGGCTGGCTTCCTAATTTTCTAGCAGGGCTAGGTCTAATGACATTAGGAATTACGATAGTGCTATTGACACAACATATAACGAACCAAGGAATTTCTCTAAAGGCAAAAGTTATTCTCCTAGTTATCATAAGTGCGGTAGCACTTACCGGATTAATTCTTCACGAAATATCGCAAAAAGACACGGGTTTATACTATGATAGCCAAGATATCTTTGCAACAATTGCAGGTGTGTTGTATTAGGTGGGATTTTGTATTTTTTGGTTCTTTTAAAATCCGGAATAGAACGTAATCACCATGCAAATTGAGTTTCCACAAATTAAAACCGAAAGGCTAATCTTAGACCAACCACGAGAAAGTGATATTGTAGAAATTACAAGCATACTCCATAATGAATTGTATGCACAGCGTACCATCAATATTCCTTTTCCATATACACTGAAAGTGCAAAATGCTGGATTAACCTTTCCAAAACCGGATTTGAAAACAAAGATCATTATATATTCGCCATTAGACTAGAAAAAATAATTGGGGGAATTGGTTTACGCATTGACAAAGCTGCAAACAAAGCTGAATTAGGCTATTGGTTAGCTGAAACTTATTGGAACAAAAGCTTTGCAACCGAAGCTGCCCAAGCCATTATCAAATTCAGTTTTGAAACCCTGAAGCTTAAAAGAATATTTGCCACACATTTCGATTTTAATCTTGCTTCGGGAAAGGTAATGGAAAAAGCAGGAATGAAAAAGGAAGGCTTTTTAAGATGCCACACCCAGAAGAATGGAACCTATCAAAACCATATACTTTATGCAATAATTAACGAGTAAGACTCCCTATACAAACCATTACTTTATAGATACTTGTAACTTTATTCATCTTTTTCGATCTTAACTTCAACGATAAAAAATTAATGTCTATTAGCCTACAACCAGTCGACAAAAAACTAAGTACATTTTTGCTATTCTTGTTCGTAGCCAGTAAAATTGTCTTACAATACCTTGTTGTAAATCCAGCATATGAACTTCAACGAGACGAATATCTTCATTTAGATCAAGCAAAACATTTGGCCTGGGGCTTTCATTCTATTCCTCCTGTTACATCTTGGATTTCCTGGATAATCCTACAGCTTGGAAACGCTCATTTTTGGGTAAAGTTCTTTCCTGCACTTTTTGGAGCGCTGACCATCGTTGTGGTTTGGAAAGCCATTGAGAGTTTAAAGGGCAGCTTATTTTCATGCGTATTGGCATCAATCGCTTTGCTGCTTTCGGTTTTGGTAAGGATCAATATACTGTACCAACCCAATTCATTAGACATTCTATGTTGGACTTTAATATACTACGCACTCATCCGTTTTATCCAAACCAACAACCATAAATGGCTCTATTTTCTAACCATCAGCTTCGCCATTGGTTTTCTGAACAAATACAATATCGTCTTTTGTTTATTGGGACTACTACCCGCATTAGCGTTGAGCAGGCATAGAAGACTATATCTCAACCCACATTTGTATTATGCCGCAGCATTGGCTTTACTGCTAATTAGCCCTAACTTAATATGGCAGTATCAAAATGGATTCCCTGTATTTACACACCTGAAAGAACTGGCAGAAACACAATTGGTGCATGTAAAAAGAATGAGCTTCTTTAAAGAACAGCTCTTCTTTTTTATTGGTTCTATTTTTATGATCATCGCTGCTTTTGTCTCCTTTTTTACATATTCCTCCTTCCGACCGTATCGATTCCTGTTTTGGACTTATTTATTCACTATTACGATCTTTGCTGCCCTAAAAGCTAAAGCTTACTACGCTATAGGCCTCTATCCCATTTTCTTTGCTTTTGGCGCTATTTATCTATCCGAAATATTAAAAGGTGGCTGGAAATTCTATTTACGATATATGGCTATAGCCATTATTTTATTTTTCTTCTATATCATCTTAAAGATTTCGCTACCTATTTATACGCCTGAAAAATATGTACGTAGCGCACAACAAAAGCGTCCTTTTAGCGAGCATACTTGGGAAGATGGTAAGAAACATCCCATTTCACAAGATTTTGCAGACATGCTGGGCTGGAAAGAACTTACTTTTAAAGTAGATTCTATTTACAACAGTTTGCCCAATAAGGAGGGCATTTTCATCTTATGTGATAATTATGGACAGGCAGGAGCCATTAACTATTACACGCAGTACAAGAACTTAAGAGCCAATGCCTTTATTCCCGACTATATAAAATGGCTGGACTTAAATAGGGAAATAAAGCAAGTCATTAGGGTTAAAAATGCAAGTAACACAGATTTTAGTAGAGATCACCGCCTTTTTAAAGATGTAAGTATACTTGCTAAAATTGAGAACCAATTTGCTAGAGAAAAGGGAACTCAGATCATCTTACTGAGTGAGCCAACTACAGATATAGCTAAGCTACTGAGAGAAGAATTAGCCAAAGGCACCATTCAATAAAAAATTACGAATATCTTCCGTACAGATGATTCTTGCCAACTTTAGGAATAAAAAAATATAAAAAACCTCGTAGGTCTTAAAAGACCTACGAGGTTAGGGTTAATTTCGAAACGGATCAATTACTGCTGTTCCTTTGGTGGTTCTTCTTGTTTCTTCTTATTAAACAAACCTTTCAGTTTATTTCCTATTTCGGTGGTTGCTTTTTCTACCGCCTTTTTCTTCAAAGTATCTACCTGCTCTTTGGCTTTAGCCTGAAGTTCTGCTTTTTTCTCCTCTACCACTTGGTTGACTACAGTTTTTACAGCACTGGTAGCTGTTCCTTCTCCCGCCCCATATTTTAATTTGATATTTGGCTTTAAGAAAGTACCCAGTAAATCTGCGTTGATCTTAATCGTCTCACCTATCGCTACATGAGTACCCAATTTACCATTTAAACTCGCCAACGCCGTATTGGCCGCTTCGTTGGCTTTACTACCCAACATCGCTCTTGGTACATTTAAAACCAAATTATAATCCATACTTTGGTCTACACCGTTAGAGCCTTGTATATTCATGCTTACTCCTTTTACCTTAATATCAAAAGGCGAAACATTTAAACGACCATTGCTGATCTTAAATTTCGTTTTCACATCATTCAGCTCCAATTTCTTTAGTTCATTAGCCCCTAAAGATGATGCGAGCTTGTTTATAGGTTCAAAACCATCTATTACCGCCTGTATAATATTGGCCAATCCTTCCGCATTTATTGATGAATAAATAGGCGTCATTTTTTCATCCAAATCTGAATTGAACTTTAAATTGGTAGAAAAGGTACCCTTGGCAAATTGGGCAATTGGCGCTAATAATTTTACGGTATTAAAGGCATTAAAAGCCTGCTGAATATCAATCTTGTCCATACCAAAGTCTACATCCACCTTCGGCTTTTTAGGATTAATTGTTGCGTAAGAACCGTTCATTTTAATGGTCCCTGCCAACATATCCAATCCCAAATCCTTAAAGTAAATGGTCTTATCCTTTATTTGTACTGCTCCCGTGGCGTTACTGATATCATATTTATCGTATTTTACCTTATTGGCCTTTACCGCCATATTGAAATTAATATTGGCGGGGACTTCAAATACGGTTAATGGTACTTGATCTTTTGTATTTTTGGCTTGTTCTTTATCCACTTCGGGTCCCATCAGCTCATTTACGTCCAAATAATTAGAAGTTACATTGAAATTTCCCTCCAGCAGTTGGTTCTTCCTAAACACGTAGTTAAGGTAATTATTTACGGCACCGTTAGCTGCAAAATCACTTTTGCCCAATTTTGCATTCAAATGATCTAAGGTAATATTTTTCGGGCCAAAGGTCATTTTAGCCGCTGGAATACTTACTGGCATTGGTATATTTTTACCTGCATATACAAAGTTACTGGCCTGCACTTGCCCCGAGGCTTTGAAGTCTTGGTATTGTTCTTTATCAATCGACGATTTTCGCCCAGCCGCCTTTACATCTGCCAGTAGAACCCCTGATATGGTCATATCCTTTAGCGGAAAGATTGTGGTCAATTGTTTCAGATCCAGATTTCCTTTTAGGGCCATGTCCACGAAAGGATCGCTTATCGGATTTTTGACCAACAACCGGCCATCTAATGGCGCGTTACCAAACGCTAAGTGAAATGCCGGAATGTTCACTACGGTGTGATCTAGCAAACCGTCTGCATTGGCAATATTTGCCTTTACCTGAATATGGTTAATGGCCGAAGGTAAAGCAGGATACTTTATCTTTCCATCGGTAATACTCAAGTTCAAATTAAAAGTAGGAATAGATTTTTCATTGTAGGTACCTTTCACTACGCCATCTATACCGAATTTGCCCGTAGCTTCCATATCTTTAAAATTAGCTGTATAGATCGCCGGTATCAAAGACAGAAAGTTTTTTAAATCTGATTGTTGTGCATCAAACTTCAGATCCATCACCATATCCTTTTCGTTGGGCATGGCCAGATAACCTACTGCCGAAAGCAGCAGTTCATTGAGCTTTATTTTATTTTGCCCAAAAATAAACTTCATCTGTTTCATATCCATTTCCAAGGGCAGATCAGCATCTAATGCCACTCCATTCAAATAAGGTATACCTCCATATTTCACGGTAAGCTTCTTGATGTCGGATAAGGTTTTTAGGGTGAATATATCCTGGGTAAAATTACCTTTTCCGGTATGGTTAAGATTTTCGGCCTGCAAAAAGAAATTTAACGAGGCATCATCGTAAGTAATTTTACCTTTTTCAATGGTATACTTTTCTAAAGCTGCCTTGAACGAGGCACCTGTGGTATCTCCCGGCTTAGCAACAGTATCTGGTTTCATGATATCCCAATTGGCCTTGCCACTTTTCAAAACTTTGGCCAAAATGGTTGGCTCTTTCAAGCTTACCGCATTGATCTCGTAAGTTTCACCCTTGATCACACTCATTAAATTAAGGTCTAATTGTAGCTGCTTGATATTGGCCAAGGTATCTTGTGCAAAACTGTCTACGCCTACTATAGAAAGGTCGTTCAGTTTAATGCCCATTTTGGGGAAGGAACTAATCAAGGTAAGGTCAAACTCCTTAAAATCTACCTTGGCATTTACCTTTTCATTAATCACCGATTTTACTTTGGCAACAATCTGATCTTTAAAAAACAATGGTATAGCCGCAGCAGCCGCCAATAAAACAACAAAAACAATGGCAACGGTAATGAGAATTTTCTTCATGGAATATTATTTTCAACATAAAATATCAAAAGCCAAGCCAAAAGGCAGTTTGGATTCTAAGGAAGAATCCAAAAACCGATTTAATGGCATGAACCTTTTCTAAAAATAGATATAAAGATTAACTTTAAACACTAGAAAATAAACATGCAAAAACTACTTTTTATGGTATTGACGATCTTAAGTTTCAATACCCATGCGCAAAACCAGAAAGATCAATATTTTAAACTGACCAGATCAGGTTTCAATGAGAAAAATGCTTTTGCTACTACAGCTTTTGTAGAGCAATACTTTAGGCTGCCAGGCAATACTGGATTTGATGCAAGTATCCATTATGTAGAGAACATTTTGAAAAAAGCGGGCTATGTAGAACAAAAAGATAACGAATTTGAAGCAGCGCTGACCTATCGCATTGAGAAACGCCCCATGAAACAAAACGCATGGGAACCTATAGATGCCAGCATTTCCATTGTGGGCGAAAGTACGCCTTTACAAACGTTCAAAACCAATAGAAACATGATTCCGATCAACTGTACTTCTACCCCAACAGGAGGCGTTACGGCAGAAGTAGTTTTCATCAATAAAGCTTCGAAGGAAGACCTCCAAGACAAAGATTTAAAAGGGAAAATCATTTTTGGTGATGTCCCTGCCCAACGTCTCATTAGTTTGGCGGCAAAAGCTGGTGCCATTGGTACACTAGGTTTTGGCCTACCTGCTTATAACCAACCTACCAAACACACCACTTCCATTCAATTTAGTGGCATGCCTTCCAACTCAGGTATTTGGGCATTGTTTCTATCATATGCCTCCAAAGAAAAGCTCAAGGAAGCCTGCCTAAAAGGTAAAGTAGAAATAAAGGTAAATATCGAGACCAAGAGCTATACCGCAGAAGAGTTGACTATTGTAGCCAATGTAAGGGGTAGCATAAAGCCCCAAGAACGTTTTGTATACAGTGCACACGTGCAAGAACCAGGTGCAAATGATAATGCTTCAGGCGTAGGAACCTTAGCAGAAATGGCACGTCTGACCGCTCAATTGGTAAAAAGCAATCAGTTAAAACCCGAGCGTAGTCTAACTTTTTTATGGGGCGACGAGATTGTTTCTACCAAACGCTACATTGTGGAAGATAGCATCCGCGCCAAAGGTATTTTATGGGGTATGAGCTTAGATATGGTAGGTGAAGACACCCAAAAAACGGGCGGTACTTTCCTGTTGGAAAAAATGCCAGACCCATCGGCCATATGGACCAGGGGCGAAGATCAGCACTCGGAATGGGGCGCGGGTGATGTAAAGGAAAAAGATCTTTTTCCACACTATTTTAATGATTTTGTATTTGACATTTGTAAAGAACAAGGCAAATACGCCAACTGGGTCGTCAAATTCAATCCCTTTGAAGGCGGCAGCGATCATACCCCCTTTCTACAGTATAAAATACCTGGCCTATTGATGTGGCATTTTACAGATGTATTCTATCACACCGACAATGATAGAATTGACAAAGTATCGGCAACGACCATGAAAAATGTGGGAATTAGTGCGCTAACAACTGCCTATACCTTAATTACAGCTAACGAAAATACAGCTTCAGCTACCGTAAGCCAAGTAAAAGAAGATGCATTGGCCCGTTTAAAAACAGAATTTGAATTGAGCAAGACCGCTATTGCCAATGGCAAGTCTGCCGATGACGAAAAACACATTATAGAAGTTTGGGGCAAATGGTATATAGATGCCCTGGCCACTATTGGTAAAATGGCCGTCGATCCAAAAACCACAAGCGTGGGCTCTTCTATTAAAGTGGCCACGCTAACCATAGAAAAACAAACTAAGGATTATACAGAAGCACTGAAACCTTAAATCAATAAGCTAATGAGAAAGATAATTTTAGATTTAGACGTAACTTTAGACGGATTCATTGAAGGTCCAAATGAAAAAATCGACTGATGTTTTATAAATGAATTTAAAATAGCAGCATAAAACAAGTACAACTAAGTTAGTTTCAAAAATATAAATGAACAATTGCAAAAACTGTAACGAAGAAACAAGTAAAAACTACTGTGCCAACTGTGGTCAGCCTACAAAACTTAAAAGAATAGATAGCCATTATATCCAACATGAAATTGAGCATGTACTCCACTTTGAAAAAGGAATTCTTTATACCATAAAAGAACTATTGCTCAGACCTGGGCAAAATATCAAAGAGTTTATTACCGAAAATAGAAGCAGACTGGTAAAGCCTATCATATTTATTATCATATCTTCATTAATCTATTCTATAATTGCTCATTTTTTTCACATAAAAGATAGTTATGTCAACTTAGATGGCACCAAAAATTCGGCAACATTTTCCATTAACAACTGGATAAGAAGCCACTATGGTTATTCAAATATCATCATGGCAATATTTATTTCATTTTGGCTGAAAATCTTCTTCAAAAAAGCTGGTTATAATTTATTTGAAATATTAATTCTCTTATGTTTCATCATGGGAATGGGCATGCTCATATTTTCTGTTTTTGCCATTCTTGAAGGCTTGACCAAATTTCATCTAATGCAAATTTCGGCTGTCATTTTCCTCATATATTCTACTTGGGCCATAGGACAATTTTTTGATAAGAGGAAAATAACAAGCTACTTAAAAGCCTGTGCTGCATATGTATTGGGCATGGCCACATTTTCTCTTTCTGCTATATTTTTGGGATTCATCATTGATCTAATCATCAAACCATAATGGGAAAGTGCTATATCCAAAAACTACAAACGAAAAGTACAACTTTATAATTGCAGCATGTGAAGATAATCGAATAGCATTACAGCAAAAAGATAAAAACTATCATTACAGCGTTCAACAGGTATTATCTGTCTCGCTATTTTTTTATTTATCATCGTTTTGTCAAACTCACCTGTCCACTATTGCAAATTAATCAATCGATTGATTAATTTTGCGCATCAAAAATAAAAATGGAAAAAACCGATAAAAAGACTGATATCCTCATAGCCGCTGAAAAGCTATTTTGTGAATATGGCTTTGAGGGAACTTCTACCCGCCATATTGCCAAAGAATCTGGGGCTAACATGGCCATGATCAACTATTATTTTGGCAGCAAAATGGGCGTTTTCATGGAAATCATGGAAGAAAGAGTCTTGGGGTTTAAATCTCAACTCAACCTGATCAAGGAAGAAAAAATTCCAGCTAGAGACAAGCTGCTGAAAGTAATCGAAAAATATGCCTCCCGAATATTGAACAATGCCAGTTTCCACAAAATGATGCACAGGGAACTTTCCCTATCGTTACGTCCAGAGGTATTTGCACAAATCAAAGAAGCGATGGGCCAAAATCTATTTGTAATAGAAGATATTATTAAAGAAGGGATAGCAAGTGGCGATTTCAGGTCTGTGGATATTAGAATGTCTATTGTGAGTGTAATGGGAACCATTTCCATGGTCACCACCTCTCCAAATAAAATAGCGCCCGATAGCAATTACGATCTTAATAACGAAGAAGATAGGGAAACCATCAAAAAAAGGCTCATAGCCCATCTTCAGGACATGATACTTACGCATTTAACCAAACCCCAATGATACCATTTAAAATAAAAGTGCTTTTAACTATCTTTATTCTACCTATTGCCCTACAGGCACAAACGGTAAAATCACTGAGTTTACAAGAAGCCATAGACCTAGGTATTGCCAATAGCAAGAACCTTAAATTATCCCAACAAAAAATTGATGAGGCAGTGGCCAAGCTTGCCGTAGTAAAAGATAATGCCTTGCCAACTGCAACCGCCAGCTTTTTATATAACCATGCCGAAATTCCTACCCATACCTTAAAAATTGGCGAATCAAACCCCATATCTCTACCTAATAGAGCCGATGCTTTTATAGGTACCGCAGCAGTACAGGAATTGGTTTATGGAGGAGGAAAACTGAAATATGCACAAGAATCTACCAAACTATTGAAAGATTTGGCACAATTAGACGCCGATAAGAACAAAGAAGAAGTGAGCTATGCTGTGATCAACAGTTATTTCTCCCTCTATAAACTATTGCAAAGCAAAAAAGTAGTTGCCCAAAACCTAGAGGCCATTGCCAGTCAGCTTAAACAAGCTCAGCGCTTTTTCGATCAGGGTTTGGTCACTAAAAACGATGTATTGAGGTTTCAGCTTCAACAGGCAAATATTTCCTTAACCGATCTAGAAATTGAAAGCAATAAAAAAGTGATCAATTATAACCTTGATATATTATTGGGCCTTCCAGAAAATACGGAAATAGAGATTAGGGAGGCGGATCTTCCCCTACAATCGCTTGAGCCATTGACCAACTATATCACCACTGCCTTTAACAACAGACAGGAACTGCAACAACTTAATGTACAGCACAAGGTCGCAGATTACAATATCAAAACCATTAAAGCCAATGCCCTGCCCACAGTAGGTATAGGTGCCAATTTATACTACATCAACCCTAGCGGCAATTTTATTCCTCCAAGTCAGCAATATATTATGCCCATTACCGTGGGTGCCAACATTTCATGGAATATAGCCTCACTTTGGACCAATAAGAACAAAATTGCGGAAGCGAGAATACAACAGCAGGAAATAGGTATACAGAAAGACATCTTCTCTGATCAGGTCAAAACAGAACTCAATAAAAATTACCAGAACTATAAGCTTGCTATCCAAAAGATCTCGGTTTTAGAAACCTCTATTGCACAAGCTACAGAAAATGATAGGCTCTTGGAATCAAAATATAAGAACAACATTGCCTCTGCTATCGACAGAATTGATGCAGAAACCTTACTATACCAAGCCAAAATCAATTTAGAGCTGGCCAAAGCCGATGCTAAACTAGCCTACTATACTTTATTAAAATCGACAGGAAAAATTTCTCAATAACCTTAAACACATCATATAATGACAAACCCAGCAAAAAAGAAAAACAAAGTCATTCCAATCATACTTGGCGTGCTGATTATTATCGGCGCCGTATTTGGCATTACCGAATACAACTACTATAGCAAACACGTAGATACCGATGATGCGCAGATAGATGGCGACATCAGTCCGGTTATTGCCAGGGTTAGTGGCTATGTGAAGGATATCAACTTTGAAGAAAACACCAAAGTTAACCAAGGTCAGGTATTGGTTACACTCGATGATAACGACTATAAGATTAAACTGGAACAGGCACAGGCAGGTCGAGTTGCTGCAAATGCAGGCGTTGGTGTATCCCAATCGCAGATTGTTGCCACCTCTGCAAATACCAGTATTGCCAAAGCAAATATACAAGCAGCCAAAGTTAAGCTAGAACTTGCACAAAAAGATTTTGACCGTTACGCAAACCTGGTTAAGGATGGATCCATTACCAAGCAGGCATTTGACCAGGCAAAAGCCCAAAAAGAAAGTGCTCAGGCCGCTTATGATGCTGCAGTTGATCAATATAATGCCACTTTAAAACAAGTTGGCACTACACAATCACAGTTAACGGTAAGCAATTCTGGAGTGAGCCAACGTCAGGCTGATGTTGATTTTGCCAAACTTCAATTATCCTATACCCAAATACAAGCCCCAACTACAGGTATTGTTTCCAGGAAAAACTTACAAAAGGGACAATTGGTGCAAGCAGGGCAATCGTTATTCTCTATTGTAAATGAAAATAGCATTTATGTAACTGCCAATTTTAAAGAAACCCAATTAGAAAAAATACGCATCGGCCAAAAAGTTAAAATCGATGTAGATGCCTATCCTGATCAGGATATCGAGGGAGAAGTTTACAATTTCGCCCCTATTACTGGCGCCAAGGGCGCTTTACTACCTCCTGATAATGCTACAGGAAACTTTGTAAAGGTAGTACAACGTATACCTGTAAAGATAAAATTTACCACTAAAGATAAAAGTGTGCTTGAAAAATTACGCCCTGGAATGAGTGTAAAAGTTTCTGTAACCATATAAAAACAACCTTGGACTGTCAACTAAATGCTTAGCAAAGCTTTTTTTAATTTACTAAAATTGCCCTTAACCTTTGTCTCTACAACGCAACTAAGCATTAAGTTTATAAAAAAGTACTAGGACCTTTTCTTCATTTTGGTCGCTAAAAAAACGAAGTGCTTCTTCATAGACACTTAAAAATAACAACCAAAAAATGAAGTGCCAATGCCCGGCATAAGGGCAAAAAGGTTGTGAATAGGCCTAATGCTATTTTTAGCAAAGCATGCAAAAGGAGTAACGCCACAACTCACTTTATTTAAAACAACATTATAATGGCCGAAGTAGGTTTAAAAAAATGGGTCATTACGTTTACGGTGATTACCGCTTCATTATTGGAGTTGATCGATACCACCATTGTAAACGTAGCGCTACCCCAAATACAGGGTAACCTGGGTGCAACATTAGAAGATGTGGCCTGGTTATCTACCGGTTACGCAGTAGCCAATGTAATTATCTTGCCCATGTCTGGTTGGTTGGGAAGCCGATTTGGGCGCAAAAACTATTTCCTGGCATCCATTATACTTTTCACATTGGCCTCGTTCCTATGCGGCAATGCCACCTCCCTCTGGGAATTAGTTGGCTTTCGTATCCTACAGGGATTGGCTGGTGGTGGATTAATTTCTACTGCACAAGCCATATTGATAGAAACCTGGCCTAGAGAAGATGTGGGTATTGCCACGGCACTATTTGGTCTCGGTGCAGTTGTTGGGCCAACAGTAGGGCCAACCATTGGTGGTTATATTTTGGAAATCAGCAATTGGCCATGGATCTTTTATGTAAACATTCCTATTGGTATACTGGCAGCCTATTGTACGTACATGTTCGTTCGAGAGACACCCAAGGACGGGAAAGGTATGCCTGTTGACTGGTGGGGTATTGCGCTATTAGCCATTGCCGTTGGAAGCTTGCAGACCTTATTGGAAAAAGGAGAAAGCGAAGACTGGTTTGCTACGCCTTATATTACCGTATTGGCGGTAAGCTCTGTTTTTGGTCTCTTACTTTTTATATGGCGAGAATTGAGCACGGATCATCCTATCGTGAATTTTAAAATCATGAGACATAGGAGTTTTTCTATTGGTATGTTTACCTCGTTTGTATTAGGTTTTGGACTATATGGTTCTGTGTTTGTTTTTCCAATTTTCTGTCAGAATTTATTAGGATTTTCGGCACTGCAAACCGGCAAAATTTTCATAGCAGGAGGATTATGTACCATTGCCATGATGCCTTTCATTGGTATTATGCTTAAAAAAGGTGTTCCTGCACAATTTATGGCCACCGGCGGTATGTTGTTGTTCTTCATTTTTTGTCATATGCTCAGCAAATCTACCTTATCATCGGGTACCGACCAGTTTTTTTGGCCTTTGGTAATTAGGGGCTTTGGTATGGCCTTGTTATTCGTGCCTTTAACCACATTGGCCATACAAGACCTGAAAGGTGCCGAAATAGGTCAAGGTTCTGGTTTAAACAACATGATGCGCCAACTTGGCGGTTCTTTTGGAATTGCAGCACTAACTACACTGATTCATGTTAGACAAGGCTTCCATCGTAGCAATCTACTGGTCAATATTAATGAGTACAACCCTGCATTTACTGAAAGGTTAAACGCTTATATCCATAACTTCATGACCAAGGGAGCCTCTTATATCGATGCAAAATTAATGGCCATGAAAGCAATTGAAGGTGCTGTGATTAAACAAAGTTTATTACTTACCTATAGCGATGCCTATTGGGTAGCTGGTTTGGTCATGCTATGTTCTATCCCTTTATTGTTCCTGCAAAAATTCAAAAAGAATGCCAATGTGCCTGTAGATGTTCATTAATACGCCTATATATACCATAAAAAGGGCTGGTTATCTTTATAACCAGCCCTTTTTATGCCCTTCGTAGATCTGAAAGTACCGTTCAAAGTTTGAACCCAACAATTTCCTATCTTAGCTAAATGAAACCTGGCCTTTTATCCATACTTTGTTTGTTTGCATTCGTCTGTTCATCATGGCAACGCCCCATTTCTTTTAAGCCTTCAAAAAACACCTTTACAATTGCTGTTATCAGCGATTTAAACTCGAGCTATGGTTCTACAGTATATCATCCCGATGTTTATGCAACGTTAAAAGAGCTGGATAGCCTCAAACCAGATCTGATTTTATGTGGTGGCGATATGGTTGCCGGACAAAAAGCGACTTTAACTACAAAAAACATCCAGGAAATGTGGAGCAGTTTTGGCAAGCATATCCTCCAGCCTATCCAGCAAATGAAAATCCCTTTTGGTTTTACCGTGGGTAATCATGATGCCTCGCCTTCCTACCAGCAAGATCGGGCACTGGCCAAAACATTTTGGCAAACACAGCAGCATAACCTGGGCTTAAATTTTATAGATCAATCCAATTTCCCTTTTTACTTTAGCTATAAGCAGAATGATATCTTCTTTATCAGTTGGGATGCTGCTGGAGCAAATGTCGACGATAAGGTATGGGAATGGATGAAAAAGCAACTGCAATCCAAAATGGCAAAAAAAGCAAAGCTTCGAGTGTTATTGGGCCACTTACCTTTATATGCCATAGTAGCCAGCAAGAACAAACCTGGCGAAGTTTTGGCAGAACCACAAAGAACCATGGACTTTTTTAAAGAACACCATATTGACCTATATATCAGCGGGCACCAGCATGCCTATTATCCCGCGCAAAAAGAAGGGATAAGGTTATTAAATACAGCTTGCATTGGCGAAGGTCCAAGAGCACTTATCGGCGATACGAGACCTGCAACAAGAGCCTATACCCTTATTGAAGTTCCCTTAAAAACGGCCAAAAACTTCACTTACAAAACCTTTGTCCCTAACCAAAAACAAACTATTGAACTTTCAAATCTTCCCGATTCGATTATTGGTTTCAATGGGGTTTCTAAAAAAGATTTAAAATAGTGCATTACGACCATAAAATTTCTTTCCTTCACCTGAAATGACAGTGTATTAACGAGCCCATAGCCAGAATTACCTATCTTAGTGTTAAATACAATTACCATGAATTTCCATACCAGAAAATGGGTAAAACCCGAAGATTTAAATCCGAATGGCAGTTTATTTGGTGGCAGTTTATTAAGATGGATTGACGAAGAAGCAGCAATCTATGCCATTGTACAATTGGAAAATCCAAAAGTAGTCACCAAATATATGTCTGAAATTAATTTTGTAAGTTCAGCAAAACAGGGAGACATTATAGAATTAGGCATTACGGCTACCAAATTTGGGACAACCTCTATTACCATGTGTTGTGAAGTAAGAAACAAGATCACTAAAAAAAGCATCCTTACCATCGATAAAATTGTTTTCGTAAATATTAACGATTATGGAGAACCCTCACCACATGGAAAAACCAAGATTAAATATATAGACGAGCAACTAGAGAACTTGGGTTAAAGCAATTTATTAACCCTCTGCATATATAATTGGTAAGTGGTCTTCTTTGAGACAAACCTGTTCTGGTATATGTCAAACAAGGCTGCGAAACGCCATGGCATGCGTAAGCTATCTTTGCTCCTTGCTCTTTTATCCTTCTTCCTTTCTCCTAATTCCATCCAACAACATCTTTGCATCTAGGTCAAAAGAATTGATAGAGAGCTTGGCTTTTCGGTAATACTGATTTCTTTCTTCTAATTTATCGACAATAAAAGTCAACAACTGTTCATCGTCCATTCCCTTTAACAGGGGTCGTTTTTCTCTGTTATGTAAACGTGAAACCAATTGGGGGGCGGTCATTTCCAAGTAAACGGTAATGCCATGTGCATTCATCCAATCCATATTATCAAAATAGCAGGGTAAACCACCACCTGTAGCCACTACACAAGTTTCTGGATAATGGAAAGACTTTAACATTTCACTCTCTAACCGGCGAAAAGCGGACTCTCCATGAGCGGCAAAGTAATCAGCAATACTCATTCCCTGCTCCTCCACAATAACCGAATCAATATCAATTACAGGGCATTCCAATAAATTGGCCAATTGCTTTGCTTTGGTACTTTTACCGCAGCCCATAAATCCTACTAGGAAAATCTTCATTTTTAATAAATTTTTTTCAGATGCTGAACCAAGTTCAGCATGACGTTTTCGACGTCACCCCACCATATGTTATTGTTTTAAAATATATTTTGTCTTTTTAGTATAATATAATCGGTATAAGGCACTTCGTAGCCTGCCTGTTTTAACATTTTGGCTAATTGCCCCCTATGATAAGTACCATGGTTACAAACATGCAACAAAATTTCTTCCACCGTATTATGGAAAGTTTCCCCGGCCGAATTACCGTAACTTACCTCTTCGGTAAATGTTTTAGTGTCTATTATATGATCTAAAAGCTGCATGTTTGTCTGATAAACTTCTATAAATATTTTAGGCTTTAACTGTTCCCATACCGCATAGTTGGGCTTTTCGTTCAATATCCGTTTTGCCCAAATATGTTGTGCACTCAATATATGCCCAAACAATATGTTGGCTTCAGGCACAGAAAAACCAGTATCAGCAAATGCTTTGATAATAATTTCATCTGCTTTTTTTGTATACTGGACAAACTCGTTAAGGTTCATATCAAATTAAGCTAACTTTACTCTTGGATCAATCCAAGCATATAATAAATCCACTAAAATGTTCACTACTACAAAAACAAAGGCGATGAACAAAATAGAGCCCATCACTACCGGAAAATCGGACATTTCTAAAGCATAAACCGTAGTACGCCCTAAGCCATTGTAACCAAATATATACTCCACAAAGAATGAACCAGCCAGTAAAGAGGCAAACCATCCCGAAATAGCCGTTATGACAGGATTTAATGCATTTTTCAGGGCATGTTTATAAATAATGGCCCTACGGGACAATCCTTTTGCTTTCGCCGTACGGATATAATCTTGCGATAGCACATCGAGCATGGCACTTCGCGTCAATTGAACAATAATGGCCAATGGCCTTAGGCCTAAGGTAATCATGGGCAACCATAGGTTTTTCAGGGTCATTACTTCTCCCCTGAACGGATCGTAGCTATATAAGCTTCCACTCATATTGAGCCCTGTATAGTCTGCCAATACAAAACCAAAGAACCAGGCAATAATGATACCTGCAAAAAAAGCAGGTGCCGATATGCCCAAAATGGCAAAAATATTAGCCGCTTTATCTATCCATGTACCTTTATAAACTGCAGAAAGTACCCCTAAGAAAACACCGATGATGGTCGCAAAGATCATGGCCGTTAAAGCCAACACAAAGGTATTCGGTACCGTTTCAGAAAGTATGGCCGTAACATCCCGCTTGGTTTGGTAAGAACGCCGCAGGTAAGGCTTTTTAAGTACGATGACATCATTCCCTAATGTAAAAAGTTTCATATAATGATATTTCTCCTGATTTTCTGGGGTATAAGGATGAATACTTAGGGGAGACAGGTCATTTACATACAAAAAGAACTGTATGGGTTTTGATTTATCCAGTCCAAATTCCTTGCGTACCGCCTCTAGCGATTGTACATCAGAACGTTGTCCCATGGTCATTCTTGCGGGATCTCCAGGTAGGATATTAAAAAGTACAAAAACCACCAGCACTACTCCTGCCATTACCGCAAGACCGTATAATAATTTCTTTATAGCATAGGTTCCCATTTATTTGCTAAAGTATTTTTCGGTAAGCTGATCAAATGAAGGAATAGCATGATAATGCCATTTGGCAACAATCACCCCATTTTTTAATAGAAGAACACCTGGGTTTGCCCTTACCATACTTTTCAAAGGCACTGCATCTGCATAAAAAATCTCCATAAACAATTTCATTCTTTTACTGAAATGTTCGGCATCTTGCGCAGAATTAGAAGTTAACAGCACTGTACGGATATTAAATTGTTCAGTAGCATTTAGTGCCAAAGCATTGATATTGGCGATGGCTTTCTCGCTAGTTTCATTCAGGTTATAGGCAACCACCACCAGATTATAATAGGGATTTTCCACTATTTCCTTGGTATAGTCGGTACCCGATGCATCAGTGATCATCAAATCCTTGATCTTCACTTCATAGCCTTTTTTAATTAGTTTTTTTGATGGTGAACCTATTACTTCCCAATTATCATCTTTCCAAATCTCCAGTTTCATGTAATCCTTATCACTCATGGTTTTGGTCTCGCCAGTTTTTTTATTCTTCAGCTCATACATGATCAAAAATTCATCGACCGCCGCCCCCTCTGGAATTTTCATACTTTCGGGAATACTTGAGCCTACTTTAGAGGGCAGAAAATCTATAATAGGCAGGTAATTATAGGTAAATATTCCAAATAGCAACGAAACGGCAAAAACTGCAGCAAACAGCCCTCGCTGTATACTAGGATTGTAACTGATTGGTTTTATACTTTCCCTGTGAAGAAATAAATAAATGATTAAAATCAGTAAAACCACATCTTTGGCAAACGACTGCCATGGGGTTAAAGGAATGGCATCACCAAAGCAGCCACAAGAGGTAACTACTTTAAATGCGGCAGATACAAAAGTTAAAAAGGTAAAAAAGATAATGGTAGCCAACAGCCCTTTCAGTACAAGGTTTCTAAAGATTCCCAGCAATAACAATGCGCCAAAAACAATTTCGAGAACACATAGCAATATGGCAATTCCCGTAGCACATCCATTTAGAAAGCTCAAGTGAAATACTTCGAAGTATTCTTGCAATTTGTAGCCAAACCCCAGCGGATCGTTAGCCTTGATCAATCCTGAAAAGATAAACAAAATACCTACGAGCCATTTGGCAAACTGAAAAAACACTTTCTTCATGTCGGATTTATGGTTTTAATATTCAAAATTACAATAGGTTAGAGTTATTAGTTATGTACCATTTTTTAACTCTCGACCCTCGTCTTTTAACTTTAAGCCTCCCTAAGAAATGCCCAATTTAATCAATGCAAAAACGGAATAATTTAACATATCCTGATAGTTAGCCTTAATGCCTTCCGATGCCACAGTCTGTCCATCGTTATCTTCAATCTGCTTTACCCTTAAAATCTTCATCAGGATTAAATCCGTTAGAGAGCTAATGCGCATATCACGCCAAGCCTCGCCATAATCATGGTTTTTGGCAAACATCAATTCTTTGGTTTCATTTACCCTGAGGTCATAGAGTCCTTCTACATAGGCCACGTCCAATTCATTGGACTCGTTTGGTGAGAGTTCCAATTGCAGAATGGCCATTACACAATAATTGATAATGCCTATATATTCCGAAACCACATCCTCCCCTACCTTTGATACTTTTTTCTCTTCCAATGTTCGAACACGTTGGGCTTTGATAAAGATCTGATCGGTAATAGATGAAGGCCTCAGTATACGCCAAGCTGTACCGTAATCTTTTGTTTTCTTTAAAAAAAGTGATTTGCAAACCGCAATAACCTGATCGTATTCTAATGATGTATCTACTGCCAAAACAATTAAATATTTAGTGATTAGCCTATTTATTAGCTATTTTTGTTTTTCTAAAATGATGGCTAAAGATACATTTTTAAACCGAAAAGTAACACTAAACAGCAAAGGGAAACTCATTGATTTGAGCCATCCATCGGTAATGGCTATTTTAAATCTGACCCCCGATTCCTTTTACGCTAAGAGTAGGCTTACGACAGTAGACGAGGCAGTAAAAGCTACCGAAAATTTCATCAATGCAGGAGCCAGATTTATAGATATCGGGGCCTATTCTTCCAGACCGGGAGCTATCCACATTAGCGAGTACGAAGAGATCGATAGACTCATGCCCAGCATACAGGCCATAAGTAGGGAATTCCCAGATGTGCTAATTTCCATTGATACCTTTAGGGCAAAGGTAGCCGAAGAAACCATCCATGCCGGTGCACATATCATCAATGATATTGCTGCTGGCAGTTTAGACAACCAAATGTTCGAAACAGTAGCCAAATTAAAGGTTCCCTACATCATGATGCACATGAAAGGCACACCACAAAATATGCAGGACAATCCATCTTATGACCATGTAACCACCGAAGTACTTGATTATTTTGCCCAAAAAATTAAGCATCTGCAATTGCTCGGTGTCAACGATATTATTATAGATCCAGGTTTTGGCTTCGCGAAAAACATCGATCACAACTATCAACTGTTGAGAGAAATGGAAATATTCCATTTTTTAGAAAGGCCTATCCTAGTTGGTTTCTCTCGAAAATCGATGATTACCAAAGTATTGGATATTAAAACGGACGAAGCTCTAAATGGTACCACGGTACTTAATACGATAGCCTTAATGAAAGGAGCCCATATCCTGAGGGTGCACGATGTAAAAGAGGCAGTACAATGTGCAGAACTCTTTAATCGATTAAACGATCACAATTAACTAAAGTTTAATCGTTGAAATTGTCCAAATCGTTGAAATGCATGGCAACCTGTAGCGAAACAGTTAACCAGTTATACAGTTCAAACAATTAACCATCTTTAGGGCCAATAAAAATAAATTCCTATCTTGTACAGCAATGAAAAGCCTTGATTTCGATTTTCTAAAAATTACCTGGATAGATGGTATCGATATCATTCTGGTAGCTATACTGATCTACTACATATACAGCCTTATTCGTAATACCTTGGCAGTAAACCTCATCTTGGGAATGTTTATTATTCTATTGGTCTACTATCTGGTTTCCAGCTTGCACATGAACCTATTGTCGGCAATCATCCACAAGTTTATAAGCGTAGGCATCCTGGCATTGGTCATTATCTTTCAACCCGAAATTAGAAGATTTCTACTACATATCGGAAAAAGTACTTTCCTCCAAAAAAATAAAGCCTGGTGGGGCTATTTATTTGGCAGCAAAGACTTGGAACGGGATAATCTACTGAGGATAAAACCCATCATTGATGCCTGCAAGAGCATGAAAAAAAGCAGAACGGGTGCTTTAATTATTTTTGTAAAATACTATGACGATGAATTTTTCACCAATAGCTGTGAACTTATAGATGGTAAAATTTCGAAACGTTTGCTAGAAAGCATTTTTCAAAAGCATAGCCCATTACACGATGGTGCGGTCGTCATCTCAGAAAATAAGATCAAAAGTGCAAGCTGCATACTTCCACTTACCGACAACGATAAATTACCGGCACAATTTGGATTAAGGCATAGGGCAGGTATTGGTGTATCTGAAATTACCGATGCCGTTGCCGTGATCATTTCGGAAGAGACAGGAGAAATTGCCTATGCCAAGCAAGGTCGTGTACGCATGAACGTGTCCTTTGGTGAATTGGAAAAACTATTGAATAAAGATTTTTAATCTTTCATAAAATCATATCGGACCCTCGTTCACATTGATGTTATTGATTTAAATAAAAAGCTTTTCGGCTAATGATGATCCGGAAATCAAAATATTAAAACAACATTTGGATCAGCTATTAATAATTACCAATGTCGGTTCCAACCCATAAAGAAGAATTACAAAAAACCATACATACTAATTATCATAAATTAAAAAAAGATTTATTGGCTATTCCCCATGCATTTACCACCATGGAAGAACTGGAAGGACATGCCAAGGGAACCTTAATGAGCATAAATGATCTGATGGCTTATCTTATAGGCTGGGGAGAATTGGTTTTAAAATGGAATCAAAAAAAAGAGAATAACGAACAGGTTGATTTTCCAGAAACGGGCTATAAGTGGAATGAACTTGGAAAGCTTGTCCAAAAGTTCTATGAAGATTATAAAAACGATGACTACCCTGCTCTACTAGAAAAATTACATAAAACAGTAACTAAAATTCTATTGCTAGTTGATCAAAAGACGAACACAGCACTATATAAAGTGGTCTGGTATGAAAAATGGACTTTGGGAAGAATGATACAATTTAACACTGCTTCACCATACACCAATGCCAGGGGCAAGATTAGAAAATGGGAGAAAGATAAACAAATTGCCTAACCCACATCATATAACCTGGTTTTAAAAAAGTTATTGGACCGGTTCAATACTAAACTAAAAACTATATTTCCCAAGCGTCATTGCCTACTCGATCCAATGGCTATTGGACAAAGCTGAGGATCGTACTTAATCTGTAAGCAAACACTAAAATAACCCCATTGCAAAGCATGAAAACTTGTAATTTTCAAAACCTCCTCCTATATTGTCTTTCTAAATTAACAACTCACTCCTTCGCATAGAAACATCTAGAATTAGCTTATGACCCAACAAGAAAAATCAGAAAGCGGAATTCCCATTTACCGTTACCACAATCTTAAACCTAAAAATCTCCAACTATCAACCAGAGATGTCCAAACTATTGAGCAAGTTTCCAACCATATTGAGAAACACCTGGGCCAAATTGATTCTGTCTTTCATGAGATCATATCAGATCTCGTCCACATTGATGTGCACTGGGTAAAACCAAGTTCAAAATTCCCTTTTCATATCTTGGTAACATCTGGGATGAGTGATAGGCCAATGACCGTTCCCAAAGGATTGGAAGCACATAAGTACGCAGAAATATGCATATTGCTTCCTTTAGATTGGAACATCGATATAGACAACTATCAGTTTATGCACGAAGCTTTCAAAGATGAAAACAACTATTGGCCCATAAGATGGTTAAAAACCATTGCCAGGTTTCCGCACGAATATGATACTTGGATAAGCTGGGGGCATACCATTCCAAATGGGGAAAATGCAGCACTTTTTGCTGAGGGTACAAAGTTGGGCTGTATGGTACTATATCCGGCCCTAAGCCTTCCCCAAGATTTTTTTGAACTAAATTTAGAAGAGGAGAAAATCATTAATTTTTATTGTTTGTACCCGTTGTACCCAGAAGAAATGGAGCTAAAGCTCAGAAAAGGGAGCGAAGCCCTTTTAAATAAGTTTGAAGAATTTGGCGTAAGTGATATTATAGCCGTCAACAGGCCAAATACTTGTTCAAAGAGGAAACTTTTCGGTTGGCGGTAACCTGATACATTAAAATCCCTATCTGATAACTATCGGCTCAAGCGGTAGATGATGCCAATTTATGAAGAACTACGCAATACAATGTTCTGTCAGTATACCAAATAACAGTACACGAAAACTTGTAATTTCCAAAAGCACATCCTATATTGTTCTTATATAAAAAGTCCCTTCTTCACACTGTACAAAAAAGAAGCCAAGCTGCAATTAAAAAAATTGGATATGAACTTGATGGCATCAGAACAGAAACCAAAATCAACCAAAAAGCTACTGCCAATGATTTTAGCTACAGCTATTTTTATGCAGATGTTGGATTCTACCATTTTGAACACCTCACTACCCGCTATTGCCAAGGATTTGAATGAATCGCCTTTGAATATGCAAAATGCCATCATCAGCTATGTGCTTACCTTGGCATTGTTTATGCCTGTTAGTGGCTTCTTGGCCGATAAGTTTGGCACTAAAAAAGTATTTATTTTTTCATTGGTGCTATTTAGTGCTGGTTCACTATTCTGTTCACTGTCACACAATCTGATACAACTGGTCATAGCTCGGGTAATACAGGGCGTAGGAGGAAGCTTGATGACCCCCGTAGGCAAGCTGGCACTCATTAAAACCTTCCCTAAAAACGAATTGCTTAAAGCCATGAACTTTGCCATTATCCCTGCCTTGATCGGCCCTGTGTTAGGACCTCTGGTAGGGGGCTATTTGGTAGATTATTTATCTTGGCACTGGATCTTTCTCATCAATATACCTATCGGGCTTATCGGTATTTTATTAAGTATAAAGTTTATGCCAGATTATAAGTCTACCCTACTCGATTTCGATTTAAAGGGCTTTCTCATTTTTGCCGCCGCATCCCTGCTACTTTCTATTTCGCTAGAAATGTTTGGCAATACCGTTCACCTAACCTCTGTACTTTTCGCACTGTTATTGGGGTTTTTAATGCTATATTTTTACTATCGCCACGCCACAAAAAATAGCAACCCAATCTTTCCGTTAAACTTATTTAAGGTAAGAACCTTTAGGGTGGGCATTTTGGGCAATCTCGCTACACGACTGGGCATTAGCTCTGTTCCATTGTTGCTTCCTATGATGATACAGATTGCCTATGGACAATCGGCAGTAACTTCTGGATGGATTGTAGCCCCAATGGCCTTAACGGCGATGTTTGGAAAATCGGCCGTCATTAAAATTCTCGACACCTTTGGCTACCGGACCACTTTAATGGCCAATACCTTTATGATCGGCATCCTGATCTGCTGCATGGCCATACCTGTTATCCATACCTCTATTTATTGGTACATGCCCATTATTGCGGTATTGGGCTTTTTCAACTCTATTCAGTTTACCGCCATGAATTCTATCTCCATTGCTGATCTGCGGCAATATCATACCAGCAGTGGCAATTCTTTGGTTTCGGTTAACCAGCAACTGGCCATAGGTTTTGGCATTGCCTTTGGACTTATTGTTTTAAAGATTTTTCAGGGCGACATAAAGCTCATTCATAACGAAATCCATAATGCCTTTCGTTATACCTTTTTGGTGATCGGCGGCCTTACTATTTTATCAGGTTTCGTTTTTAGAAGGCTGCATTTTAAGGATGGGGAAAATATGCGGTCTGCAAATTGATGCTGACCTACCTATCTCCCAACTATTCTTAATGATCAAATTTAGTCATCAGACAGCTGAAGTTTAACTTTAATATATTGTTGTTTTTCAATGGTAAAGTTGAGGGCTACGCCATTTGAAAACTTCGTAAGTACATAGTCCTGGCTTTTTAGCCCTGATCCCTACCAATTGGAAGATTTAGGCATATGCTAAAATCTTACTAAATCAAAAAACATCCAATAAAAAAGGATTAAAGACATTACATCTTTAATCCTTGTTCCTTAATTCTTTATCTATTTCTAGCAGTATTGATCGAAAGCACCGATCAAGCTATCTGCAATCATCTGCGCCGGACGCCCCTCAATTTGATGACGTTCAATCATATGCACTAATTTTCCATCTTTAAACAAGGCCATAGATGGCGATGAAGGAGGAAAAGGCATCATATAAGCTCTTGCCCTATCTACTGCATCTTTTTCCATACCTGCAAAAACGGTAACCAATTTATCGGGATGTTTTGCATTTGAAGCAGCCAGCTTGGCCGCAGGGCGAGCGTTGGCAGCAGCACAACCGCACACAGAATTTACTACAACGAATACAGTTCCTTCGCCCTTAATAGCGGCATCAACTTCTTCTACTGTCTTCAATTCTTCAAAACCAACGTTTGTCAATTCAGCACGCATTGGTTCTACTAAATATTCTGGATACATATCTATTTTTTAAAATAAGGACACAAAAATAGTCATTTTGTACGTCATTGTCCATTTACTTGATCAATGCCCTGAAAGTTAACAATAATATGATATTATTAACATGATAAACTCTTCCTATGCCACTATTGCATGCCTTTAATCAGTTCCTGCATTTTTTGTGGGTCACCTAGTACGCCTGTTCCAAACAAATATAAAATTACCGCATAATAAATTAACGACAGGATGTTCAATACCAAACCTATAATGGCACAAACTCTTCCCGCATTTAAATTCTTATAGGAGCTTTGCGTATAAATATTAGGATTTGCTTTGTACAGCACAATATCCTTACTGCTCAATACCATAGCTATAATAGCAGGAATTAAGCCTAAAATACCATAACAACAACATAGCACAATAGATATGATGCCCAAGACCAGAACAATGGTGGAGTTGGGCAATGCCTGTTGATAGCCAAAACCACCTCCCATTGGTGGGAATTGACCAGGATTGTTAAATGGTTGATTTGGAGGATTGTTTCCTTCTGGTTGTGGAGCTTGTGGTGTCCCTAATTCTTCAGACATATTTTTAAATTAACTGTTGATAATAAACTTTATAAATATAATTAAATATTACAATTGTGGCCGTACTAATGTAAAGTAGCTTGATGAAAAAAGCACCATGCTTAAAATCGAATTTCAAATGCAATATGGTAAAAGCCAATAACACAAAAATAGGAATTGTTGCCGGATAGAGCTTTAAAGAATGGATGAAGTCCCCATTCAACAAAGCTAAAACCGAGCGCTGAAATCCGCAACCGGGACAGTCTAGACCTGTCGCTTTTTTAAAGGGACAAGCTAACAAATGACGGCCCAACCAATGCAATATTCCATCGTTCTTGGCAAGGAACAATAAGGGGAAGCTAATATGAAGTATAAACAGGTGGCCTTTCAAATGTGTCAAATCAATCACAACTGGCCATAAAACCAAATTGTACAAATCAAAAATATTGTTTTAAATTATACTTTGAGAAATAATTAGTTCAAAACTTGTCATTTCGCCACTTCCTTTATGCAACTAAAATCTAGATGACTAGAAAGGCTCTGCTCCCCTATTAGGTAGTTGTATGCAAACAGTAACTGATCACGCCAAAAAGCTAGTGCAGTAATGAACAGCTACTTCTTCATGATCTTAATTTCATAGGGGTCGCTAAATATAGTTATGCATTAAAAAAATGAACTCACAAATTATAAAATTGAAATTCACAAAGTTATAGCGTAAATTTGCAGCTCAATTAAAAATAAATCACTATGTCATCAGTAGAGACAACTTACATTCCTTACAAAGTTAAGGACATTTCCCTAGCAGAATGGGGGCGCAAAGAGATTGAATTAGCCGAAGCAGAAATGCCAGGTCTAATGAGCTTACGCAAAGAATTCGGTTCATCAAAGCCATTAAAAGGAGCCCGTATTGCCGGCTGCTTACACATGACCATTCAAACTGCCGTATTAATTGAAACTTTAATAGAACTGGGTGCAGAAGTAACCTGGTCATCATGCAACATCTTTTCTACCCAAGACCATGCAGCAGCAGCCATTGCTGCGGCAGGAATTCAGGTTTATGCTTGGAAGGGCTTAAATGAACAGGAATTTGACTGGTGTATTGAGCAAACGCTACATTTTGGCCCAGATCGTCAACCCTTAAATATGATTTTAGATGATGGTGGCGATTTAACCAATATGGTTTTTGACAAATATCCAGAACTGATCGCAAACATTAAGGGCTTATCAGAAGAAACCACAACTGGTGTACACCGTTTATATGAGCGCATGAAAAATGGCACTTTGCACTTACCTGCCATTAACGTGAACGATTCGGTAACCAAATCTAAATTCGACAACAAATACGGCTGTCGCGAATCGTTGGTAGACGCTATTCGCCGTGCTACAGACGTAATGATGGCTGGCAAAGTAGCTGTTGTTGCTGGTTATGGAGATGTAGGTAAAGGCTCTGCGGCCTCGTTAAGTTCACAAGGTGTTCGTGTAATCGTTACCGAAATCGATCCAATCTGTGCCCTACAGGCTGCAATGGAAGGCTATGAAGTGAAAAAATTCGCGAATGCCGTTAAAGAAGCCGATATCGTAGTCACTACAACAGGTAACTGTGACATTGTACGTGCCGAGCATTTTAAATCATTAAAAGACAAGGCGATCGTTTGTAACATTGGCCACTTTGATAATGAAATTGACATGGCTTGGTTAAACACCAACTATGGGCATACAAAAGTTGAAATTAAGCCACAGGTAGATAAATATACCATTGATGGCAAAGACGTAATCATCCTTGCTGAAGGTCGTTTGGTAAACCTAGGTTGTGCAACTGGCCATCCTTCATTCGTCATGAGTAACTCATTCACCAACCAAACTTTAGCGCAGTTGGAATTATGGACCAACACAGACAAATACGAAAACAAAGTATATGTTTTGCCTAAACACTTGGACGAAAAAGTTGCTCGTTTACACTTAGAAAAAATTGGTGTAGAATTAGACATACTAGATCAACACCAGGCCGATTACATTGGCGTTAATGTGGAAGGTCCATTTAAGCCAGAAGCTTACAGATACTAGAATAAGCTGGTCGTTGAAAATAAGAAGAACACCTTTTTTAATTTCAACCCTTTATTCTTTCTCTACCAAAAAGAGAGATGCGGTTTGCATCTCTCTTTTTTGCTTAAAAAAAATACGTTCAAAACTAATATCCAAGGGACAAAGCATATTTTTTGCCATTTGTTTGAAAAAATATTCTATCTTACAAAAGAAATTCTTTCTGAATTCAAAAACCACAAACAATATTCTATTAAATAATGCATTTATTCGAAAGAGTTTTACAGCCGCCGGCCTATGGCTGGAAGGATCAAAATGGAGATTTAATTAAACCCACACATAAGCAAATTCTTAATGAATTTTTTAGCAGGCTGAATATATTTAAAGATAAAAGAAATTGGCTCCCGCTATTAAGCTGGATTAAGATTTTATGTCTCATCCCTTTTTTTATCATTTTTTTAATCTACTTTTTGCAATGGTGGACCATATTGGCCGCTTTTGTCTACAGTATGATTATTATGGGCACACATGGCACCATCTGGCATCATCGGTATTGTACGCACGGAGCTTATACTTTTAGCAATAAATACTGGTTGTTTTTTACCCAAAACCTGACCATTAGTGTTATTCCAGAAGAAATCTATGTAATTTCCCACCACGTTCATCATTCACTTTCCGATAAGCCTGGAGACCCCTACAATGCACAAGCTGGATTCTTATATTGTTTTCTGGCCGACGTAAACCATCAGCCTATAGCTAAAGATCTAAATGAAGCTGAATTTAGCCGTGTACAACAGCTCATGGAACATACTGGCGTTAAATCAAATACCTATCTGGAATATCAATATTGGGGTTCTTATGTTAATCCTAAAACCGCTATTTTGTCGTGGGTGCTGAATTGGTCTTTTTGGTATTTGGCCTTTTACCTAATTGGCGGACATGCACTGGCCTGTACCTTGTTTGGTGCAGCTGGTTTTTGGGGTATTGGTGTACGTACTTTCAATTATGAAGGACATGGAAAAGGAGAAAACAAGCAGAAAATAGGAACAGACTATAACCTGAAAGACAATTCTATCAATCAGCTATGGCCCGGAATTGTGGCCGGCGAATGGCATAATAATCATCACCTCTATCCGAAAAGTGCCAGAAGTGGGTTTAAGCCCCATCAAATTGATCTGGCTTGGTATTACATCAAGATCATGCATGCTCTTGGCGCCGTTAAGCAGTATAAAGACTTTAAAAAACAATTTTATACGCATCACTATTTACCTCGGAAATTAAAGCCTTAGGAAAAAACAGCTTAACCAATCAACTTCCTTTAGCACATGCAAATTTCAGTTGTTAAATTCGCGTAAAAACTAGCTTTTTCAAGCCTAAATTTGTAATTTTCCACGCCTCATTTGAAATCGTTTAGATCATGAAAAAATTAATATTTGTCTTTTTTATAACTGTGTTTGGTTTAAGTGCCCATGCACAAACTGCAAAAACCAGTACCGAATCCAAAAAAATAAAAAAACAGATCGTAGAAATTGCCTGCGGAGAATGTCAATTTAAAATGAACGGAAAAGGCTGTGACCTGGCCATTAGAATTGATGGCACTCCTTATTTTGTAGATGGCAGGAAGATTGATGATTATGGAGATGCCCATGGCGATCAGGGCTTTTGCAATGCCATTAGCAAAGCCGAAGTAACAGGGGAAATTGTCAATAATAGATTTCAGGCTAAATCCGTAAAATTGATAGTGCAAAAAGAAAGCACTAAACCGAAAACGCAGCCTTAGCGCTACGCGATATCAAAACAGACCACGAACTCGGTACCCGTTTCATCCGAGTTGACAATAACCTGTGCATTATTCTGATCCGCATATTTTTTCACTAACATTAGACCAATACCTATTCCCTTTTCATCGGCCGTGCCGTAGGTAGAGATCTCTTGTCCCGTTACATTAAACAAAAGCCTAATTTTATCTTTTTTAATGCCAACACCGGTGTCTCTAATGACGATACCAACTTTATCTGGCTTAATAAAGTAATGAATGTATATATAGCCCCCAGAAGGCGTAAACTTAATGGCGTTACTGATCAGGTTCTGCAATATGACCCTGGCATGATTGACATCGGCAGCTACAAAGGCATCTCCACGTACTTCATGTTTAATTTCCACCTGTTTTTCGTTAGCCTGGAAATTCAGGACCAACAGCAGTTGATTGGTCAACTCTGGCAATAAAAAATGAGTCCGGTCTACGCTCACTTCCTCCATTTGGTTGTTGGCCCACAATAAAAGATTATCGAGCATAGTAGCCGTGGCCGTTAATTTTTCAAAGAAACTATCCAAAATATACCTTGCTTCATCTGTAGAAAGATCTCTAGACCTTAACAGGTTAACAGCCTGCACAATAGATACTATTGGACTTCTCAAATCATGGCCAATAACCGAAAAGAGCTGATCTTTTGAATAATTAAGTGAGGCCAACTGCGTATTCTTTTCTAATATCTGCTCATTTTGGATGGCAATGTCATTATTATTCTGGACGAGCTGTTTGTTAAGGCTCTTTATCTTCAGGTTGTTCCTAAATACTATACTAATTAATACAATTAAAAATAGAGATATGGCACTCACCATAATGATCACCAGCTGGCCCACCTTATTCTTTTGTTGTTTAATTTGAATTTGATGTTGCAGGTCTTCGTTTTCTACCTGTTTTCTTTTCAAGTGCAATATATTAACCTCCCTTTCCTTCTTTTCATTGTATAGGCTATCGCTGTATTTTTTATCCAGATCCAAATACTTATAGGCTTTCTTATAATCATTAATGGCCGCATACGACTTATGCAATATATTTGATGCCCGCTGCATATCCCAATAAGCCTGAAGCTTTTGAGCATCATTTAAGGCACGACTTGCATTGGCTATAGCCTCTTCATAGCGTTTAAGTTCATATAAAGAAGTGGCCATTCCCGTATAGGAAAAAGTATATTCCCATTCATCTTTTATGGTATTCAATTTTACGGCAGTATTAAAGAGCGCTATCGAAGTCATTACTTCTCCCTTTTTAAAGGCCACATCACCAAGTCTATTGGTGGCCATGATCAATACCCTTTGGTTATCGCTTTTCCTACACAGTAAAATACTTTCATTTAACGCTAATGTAGCCTGCTTCAAATCATGCTCGCCTATATGACAAAGTGCCACATTAAAATAATTTCCTGCCAGGGCCTTAAAATTTCGGTCCCGTTTATTTGCCACTATAGACTTATTAAATTCTATCAGCGCTGCCTTATAGTTTTCCTGACTAAGATAGATCAGTCCCGCATTATTGAGGGAAAAAGCAATACCATATTCATAACCTATCTTCTTACTGATCTCATAGACTTTTGTACCATACATCAGGGCTTTATCATACTTGCCTTTAATATAATAGGCCCTCGTTAAATTCAACATGGCATTCGCCTCACCAAGCTTGTCACCTATCTGAGCGGCATATTTAAGCGCCTTGTTGGCCAAGAGCAAACAACTGTCGGTATTTATATAAGCATAATGATGCGCAGAATCGTTCAGTTTTTTCACCACATTGGTATCAATGCCTACCAATTCTTGCCTATTTTGCACAAAAGAGCCATCCGCCATAGCAAATAGCACAAAAGCAACTGATAATAAATACGTTAACATGAGAGTTTGTCGGTTAAAAACGAAGTAAGTTAGCTCATTTTTAAGAGAAATTATAATGTGTGGAACATTAAAATTAACTTTGCCCCATGACAAAATTATCGGTTAACATTAACAAGATTGCAACTTTGCGTAATAGCAGAGGTGGAAATAATCCGAATTTGGTTAAAGTAGCCTTAGATTGTGAGCAATTTGGGGCACAGGGGATCACTGTACACCCACGTCCAGATGAAAGGCACATACGTTACCAGGACACTTTTGACCTCAAAGCCGTAATTGCTACCGAGTTTAATATTGAAGGCAATTGTAAGGAACAAAAATTTGTTGACCTCGTTTTGGCTAATCAACCTGCACAAGTTACTTTAGTCCCCGACGCCGAAGGACAGATTACGTCTAACCACGGTTGGGATACGATCAAGCATCAAGATTACCTGAAAGAAATGGTTGGCATTTTCAAAAACGCCGGTATTAGGGTTTCTATTTTCGTAGATCCCGTAATAGAAATGGTAGAAGGCGCTTTGGCTACAGGAACCGATCGAATAGAACTCTATACCGAAGATTATGCAAAACACTATCTCCAAAATAGGGAGAAAGCAATAGCTCCTTATTTAGCTGCGGCGATAAAAGCAAATGAATTAGGTTTAGGCATCAACGCAGGTCACGATTTGGATTTGGACAACCTTAAATATTTCGCTCAAACCATCCCTGGCTTATTGGAAGTCTCTATTGGCCATGCTTTAATTAGCGATGCGCTCTATTTAGGCCTGCAAGAAACCATAAAACGTTATTTAGCACAACTATCGCAGCCTTAAGTAATAAGTTTTACGTTTTTGGTAAAAATCATACATTTTTTTTGACTTTTAATTTTTGACTTTTGACTTTCAAGGGCATTTTATTGGTACTTTTTGGCGCTTGTAGCTTTGGTATCCTTTCCACTTTTGTTAAACTGGCCTACGCCGAAGGTTATAACTTGTCTGATGTAACCGGAACCCAAGCTTTTTTTGGTGTCGTCTTTTTATGGACGGCCTATTTTATCCAAACACACACAAAGCCTAAAAAACAGGAAAAGATCATCTTAAAAACCCATTGGTTAAAATTAGTGGGTGCAGGAACTTTTTCAGGAATGGTAAGTTTATGCTATTATCAATGTGTAAAACTAGTTCCTGCATCTGTGGCTATTATACTTTTAATGCAATTTGTATGGATCAGTGTATTGTTAGAGCTGCTCATCTACAAGAAAAAACCAAGTAGAAATCAGATCTTGGCTATTTTACTCATTCTTATTGGCACCATTGCAGCAAGTGGTTATTACGAAAGCATATCTACCAGTTTCAACCTCACTGGCATTATCTATGGGCTAATTTCAGCAGCTTTTTATGCTTCATTCCTTATGCTAAACGGTAAACTCGGAATCGAATATCCTGTATTGAAAAAAAGCGCTTTAATGATTACTGGTGCCTGTATCATTATATTTGTCTTACTTCCGCCCTACTTTTTAATCAATGGGGCACTAACGGGCAGTTTACTAAAATGGGGCATTATTTTAGCCGTATTCGGAACAGTTATTCCGCCACTATGTTTTGCCAGCGGTATACCAAAAGCCGGTTTAACCCTTAGCTCTATTTTAAGTTCTGTAGAATTACCTATAGCAGTGAGTATGTCGGCATTAGTTTTGCACGAGGAAGTTAGCACTATCCGTTGGTTGGGCATCGCGGTTATTTTAGGCGCAATGATTTTACCAAATTTGGAAAATTTAAAAAAGGCGAATAACTTTAAAAGAAAAACCTCATGAAAAAACTTTTATACATTGCCAGTATTGCCATGCTTTCTTTTGGGGCCTGTAAAAACGTAGCCACCATCAACACTGAGGAGGCCGGCAAGGTAATTACCAATTACCTTAAAGGAACACCCGAGTATAAGACGGCCAGATTTAACTTTGGAGAATTAAAGTTTAACAATGAGAAAGAATACGCCGAGCTCGAAAATTATAAAAAATTGGCAAGTGAGGGTTATGTGACCCTGACTCTTTTAACGGCCAAAAAGAAATTCCTTTCGAAAGACAGCAGTTTTGTTTATGCCGTAAAACTTACGCAAAAGGCCAGTGATTTTGTGCTGAAACAAGACCAAGATAAAGCCACAGTGAAAGCAGTTACCTATGAGCTTACCAATGAACAACCAGTAGATTTTTCAAGGGTGAATGACAATAATGCAAAGGTAACGGTCTCTCTAAAAAAAATAAACACCCCTTTCGCCCCTTTTCAAAATGACGCCAAGGAAAATAGCGACTTCATTACGAAAACTTACAGGCTAAAATTCGATAAAGAGACTGGATGGAAAGTGAATAAGTAAAGCGGTAAAAATAGGATAAAAACAAACCTTTTTCAGCCATCATAAAATATTAAAGTTCTATAGGAGCCTCACCCAATAAGCTACAAAAACCATAGATTTTCAATAGCTTTTTTCTACCGCGAAATGACGTTTTGTACGTATTTTGTTATGATAAATATCCCTACAAAATCCTTACCTTTGCGGCATTAAAACTGCTATCATTCAATGAGCTTAAACATCCACTACCAAGAAAACTTTAAAGACCGCCACATTGCACCTAATGCAACAGATACAGCGGCCATGTTACAAACCATTGGTGTTAATTCCATCGATGAGTTAATTGAGCAAACCGTACCTGCTGCCATTCGGTTAAAACAACCTTTAAACCTACCAAAGGCAAAATCTGAGGTCGATTATTTAACCGACCTCAGGCAAACGGCTTCATTAAATAAAGTTTTCAAATCTTTTATTGGACAGGGCTATTACGATAACATTACTCCAGGTGTCATTCTGCGTAATGTTTTCGAAAACCCAGGATGGTATACACAATATACACCTTATCAGGCCGAAATTGCACAGGGTCGTTTACAGGCCTTGCTAAACTTCCAAACCATGGTCATTGACTTAACCGGAATGGAAATTGCAAATGCTTCCCTGTTAGATGAAGGTACTGCTGCAGCAGAAGCCATGTTTATGCAATACAGCCTGCGAAAAAATGGGCAAGGCAATAAATACTTTGTTTCTGATGCTATTTTTGCGCAGACCATTGATATCCTTAAAACAAGGGCCAACCCATTCGGCATCGAATTGGTTATTGGCAATCATCAAGAGTTTAAATCCGACGAAACCTATTTCGGGGCTATTGTACAATACCCTGCTGGTAATGGTGAGGTGTATGACTATAGCAATTTTGCCGCTGGTCTTCATGAGCAAAACATCAAGCTGACCGTTATTGCCGATTTATTAAGTTTAACTTTATTAACCCCTCCAGGTGAGTGGGGAGCTGATGTAGTGGTAGGTACTACGCAGCGTTTCGGTATCCCAATGGGATTTGGCGGCCCACATGCTGCTTACTTTGCGACCAAGGACGAGTACAAACGTTCAATTCCTGGCCGTATCATTGGGGTAACCATTGATAGCAACAACAATTATGCCCTACGTATGGCCCTGCAAACCCGTGAGCAACACATCCGTAGAGACAAAGCTACTTCCAACATCTGTACTGCACAGGCATTACTAGCCATTATGGCGGGTTTCTATGCCGCCTATCATGGCCCTAAAGGTTTAAAACTGATTGCCGAACGTATTCATGGTCTAACGGTAAGCTTAACAGAATCGTTAAAACAAATTGGTTATAAAGTAAACAACAAGGCTTATTTTGATACCATACAGGTCGAACTGGGCGATTTAAAAGGAGCCATCCATAAAGATTGTCTGGACAATAACATCAACCTCAATTATCAAGGCCAAGTAGCTAATATCTCTTTAGACGAAACCACAAACTTTGAAGATGTAAGTTTGCTAGTCCGTATTTTCTCTAAAGTAAAGGCCATTGCCAACGATAGCGTAACCGTTGTAGAAAATGTAAACAGCGCCATTCCTGCTGCCCTACAACGTAGCAGCGAATATTTAACCCATCCGGTATTCAACTCGCACCACTCAGAGCATGAGATGCTGCGCTATATCAAATCTTTAGAAACTAAAGATCTTTCTCTATGCCACTCCATGATTGCCCTAGGTTCATGTACCATGAAACTTAATGCAACTACCGAGATGATACCAGTAACCTGGCCTGAATTTGGAAAAATACATCCATTTGCACCTGCAGACCAAGTATTAGGTTATTATACTGTATTTGATGAGCTAGATAAATGGTTAAGCGAAATTACAGGATTTGCAGCCATGAGCTTCCAACCAAATGCAGGTGCACAAGGCGAATATGCAGGCTTAATGGTTATTAGGGCTTACCACCAAGATCGTGGCGATTACCATCGTAATATTGCTCTAATTCCGGCATCGGCACATGGTACCAACCCCGCATCGGCTGCTATGGCGGGTATGAAAATCGTTGTGGTCAAATCTTTAGAAAATGGAAATATCGATGTCGACGACCTAAAGGCAAAAGCTGAAGAACATGCAGCTAACCTATCGTGCTTAATGGTTACCTACCCTTCAACCCACGGCGTTTTCGAAGAAAGCATTATTGATATCTGTAACATTATCCATCAAAATGGCGGACAGGTTTACATGGATGGCGCCAACATGAATGCACAAGTAGGCTTAACCAGCCCCGCCAATATCGGTGCAGATGTTTGTCACCTTAACCTTCATAAAACTTTCTGCATTCCACACGGAGGTGGTGGTCCAGGCATGGGCCCTATTGGCGTAGCCGCACACTTGGTTAAATACTTGCCCGGACATGCTGTAGTGAATATACAAAAAGAGAAATCTATTCACGCTGTATCTTCGGCACCATGGGGTTCAGCCAGCATTTTGCTTATCTCGCATGCCTATATTGCCATGATGGGTAGCGAAGGCCTAACGAGTGCTACAAAATATGCCATTTTAAATGCCAATTATATGAAGGTGCGTCTAGAGCAGCATTATCCTGTGCTATATGCAGGGGCTCAAGGCCGTTGTGCACATGAAATGATTCTAGATTGCCGCAGCTTCAAAAACTTTGGTATAGAAGTAGTAGATATTGCCAAACGCTTAATGGACTATGGTTTCCATGCGCCTACCGTATCGTTCCCCGTAGCAGGTACTTTAATGGTAGAGCCAACAGAAAGTGAACCTAAACATGAACTCGATCGTTTTTGTGATGCGCTGATTGCCATCAGAACAGAAATTGCCGGGGTAGAAAATGGCAGCTTAGATAAAACTGATAATCCGCTAAAAAATGCGCCACATACCGCTGCCGTGGTAACTGCCAACGATTGGACACACGGCTATAGCCGCCAAACTGCTGCTTTCCCATTGCCTTATGTAGCCCACTATAAATTTTGGCCTTCTGTAGGCAGGGTAAACGATAGTCACGGAGACCGTTCATTGATTTGTGCGTGTCCACCGCTAGAAAGCTACTTAGAAGAAGGAACTTTAGCTTAACTCATAAATTTGATGCCTGACTCATAAGATAAGGCCAATGCATCAAATTAAATAAAGGGCTTGGGCAATTGCTCAAGCCTTTTTTCTTAGAAAAGAGAATACCAACCAGACATCATACCCTAATTGTCATTCTTAAAAGATCGATCTGCCAAACAGGCGATATAATGGCCAATCAATTCAAATCATTTTAGCTCGGCAGGCCCCTCACCTATGGTGCCGAATAACTCTATAGTGCCTTCTTTTTGTATGTTTACCAATAGCTGGACCTATCTCTGAACATGGAATGATCAGGGATACCCAAACCAAATGGTGCCATTTATATGTCAGGATTATTCATCTTGGCAAACAAGTCACCAAAACAAATGTTGGACTAAAGTAATAGACAAATACGCATGAAAAAAATAAACATAGGAACTAGCGATTTACAAGTGGGCCCGCTAAATTTGGGGGGAAATGTTTTCGGTTGGACATTAGATGAAACACAATCATTTGATATACTGAATGCCTTTACTGCCGAAGGCTACAATTTCATAGATACTGCAGATACTTATTCCGTATGGAAACCAGGAAATATTGGCGGTGAATCTGAGACTATTATTGGCAACTGGATGAAGGTAAGCGGCAACAGAAGCGATATTATTTTAGCCACCAAGGTAGGCTGGGATTTTGGAGATGGCAAGCGAAAAGGCCTGAGCGCAAAATATATAGCACAAGCAGCAGAAGAATCATTAAAAAGACTACAAACTGACCATATTGACCTTTATTATGCTCATATTGATGATGAAACAGTACCTGTAGAAGAAACACTTACAGCATATGATAAGCTCATTAAAGAAGGCAAGGTACGCTATATAGCAGCATCCAATCTATCTCCTTCCAGATTAACAGAATCTTTGAATTTATCTGAAAAAATGGGCCTACCCAAATACCAGGCCCTACAACCACATTATAATTTGCTAGAACGTGAATTGTTCGAAACGGAATATGCTCCCATAGCCAGCGCACATCATTTGACTGTTTTCCCATATTGGTCGTTAGCAGCTGGTTTTTTAAGTGGCAAGTACCGTTCTGAGGAAGATCTTTCCAAAAGTATAAGAGGACAGGACGCTGCAAAATATCTGAACGAAAAGGGCCTGAATGTTTTAAAGACATTAGATATAGTAGCCCATAAGCACAATAGTGTACCAGCCACTGTAGCCTTAGCTTGGTTATTGGCCCAACCATTGGTAGGCGCACCTATAGTAAGTGCTACTAGCAAAGCCCAACTAGCTACCCTATTTGCCGCACCAAAATTAAAGCTAGACCATGAAGATTTGGCGCTACTAGATGCATCTAGTAAATAATGTTTCCTTTTGAATCTGTAGCAGCCCTAAAAAAGTGCGGTTACAGATTTACATACTTCATAAAACAATCATTAGGCCATATTTATTAACTTTAACGCAAAAACAAAGTCATGGTAAAATTTGCTTATACAATCCTTTATGTGTCCGATGTGGATCAGGCCTTAACCTTCTATGAAAAAGCATTTGGTTTCCAACGTAAGTTTATAAGTCCCCAACAGGATTATGCCGAGCTCATCAGCGGAGAGACTACGTTATCTCTCGCCTCAAAAAAATTGGCCGCTACAAACCTGCCAACTGGTTTCATAGAAAGTCGATTGAATGAAAAGCCTTTTGCCATAGAACTTGGTTTTACAACCGATGAGGTAGACAATACTATAGCACAAGCATTAAAAGCAGGTGCTGTACTGGTTGAAAAACCAAAGCAGAAACCTTGGGGGCAAACCGTAGCTTACCTTAGAGACCTTGATGGTTTCTTAATAGAAATTTGCACGCCAATGGGATAAAACTTAAGAACATTGCGGACATAGCCCAGACAGTGTAAAGTTCATTTCCATTACCTTATATTGCTTCGGCAAGTTGAAGAAAGGCTCTACATCTTCTAAACACGTTACCGACTTACATTTTTGGCAACTGAAATGGATATGATTATGATGATGATGCTCTCCAGCACACTCATGGCATTCCGCATACTTGATCACTCCATCTACATTAACGATCTTGTGTACCAAACCCTCTTCTACCAACCTGTCCAATACCCGATAAATAGTTACCCTATCGCAAATATTATTCAAAGCCTGTTGTATCTCTGCATGTGATAGCGCTACTTTTGAGCTATTGATCAAATTCCGAATTTCAGTTTTGGCAATTGTATTTCTTGTGATTTTCATCTTTTTTACAAAAAAATTAACGCAATAGTGTTGCATTTTAAAAAACACAACTATATTTGCAATATTGTTGCATTAATAAAAGAAAACTGATGGCAAATATACAAAATATAGATCGAACGGTAACCACAATGCTAGCCCCCGCTTTAGCTACATCATTTAACAAATTCACCAAGAATAAGACACTGGCCCTATTATCCATTATCTTATGCAGCACATTAAGTACAGGTTGCGGTCATGAACACCATAAAGATCATAAACATGCACTCAGTAAAAGGCCATTGTATACACCATCAGTTAAAACCATTATCTGTAAACCATAACCTATGCAAAAGCTTCCCGTTACTGTACTCAGTGGATTTTTGGGCAGTGGTAAGACTACCCTGCTCAATCATATCTTACACAATAGGCAAGGATTAAAAGTGGCTGTCATTGTTAATGACATGAGCGAAGTGAATATTGATGCCAGGTATATAGAAAATCAACATACCTTATCCCGTACAGAAGAAAAGCTCATAGAAATGAGCAATGGTTGCATTTGCTGTACACTAAGAGAAGACCTTATGTTGGAAGTAGAGAAACTAGCCAAAACAAGAAGTTTTGACTATCTGTTAATTGAGAGCACCGGCATTAGCGAACCTATGCCCATAGCACAAACCTTCTCTTATATAGACGATAAAAATGGAATAGATCTTTCACAGTTCAGCTACATCGACACCATGGTTACCGTAGTAGATTGTTTCAACTTCTCTCAAGATTTTAGTACCCAAGAGCGATTAAAGGACAGGAAATTAACCAATATGGTTGGCGATGATAGAACCATTGTTAACCTATTGACCGACCAGATAGAATTTGCCAATGTCATCATACTGAATAAAACAGATCTGGTCCATACCTCTACCATAGGTCTATTAAGGGCAGCGATCCAAAAACTCAATCCAACTGCCCATATCATCGAAACAACCTATGGACAAGTAGATCTCTATACCATTCTTCATACCAAATTATTTGATTTTGAGAAAGCACAAAATGCGGCAGGCTGGCAGAAGGAGCTAGAAGCAGAATTGCATACCCCAGAAACAGCGGCATACGGTATCTCTTCTTTTGTATTTCGGAACCAAAAGCCATTTCATCCCCAACGCTTTTGGACCTATCTTCACGAAGAATATCCAAATGGCATTATTAGGGCTAAAGGTCTGTTCTGGATTGCTTCTAGGCCTGACCAAGCTTTGAATTTTTCTCAGGCGGGCGGCTCATCTAAACTGGAAAACGCCGGTACTTGGTGGTGTAGCATACCCTATGTTGAACGTCAACAACATCCCTCTTTTATCCATAACCAAGCGTATATTGAAAGCAAATGGAGCCAACAATGGGGAGACAGGAGGAATGAACTGGTTTTTATTGGCCAAGACCTTGATCAGACACAAATCATTTCAGACTTAGAAAATTGCTTGTTACAAGATGATGAATTGCATTTTTTCGAACAACCTTTTCAATTTAAAGATCCCTTTCCAATTAACATCTAATGCTTTACAATAGGACAAGATGAAAGTCTATTTTAACACTATTATTTGTTCTTTTTACACCTTATAATGATTATACCATGAAAGCTCATCAACATTTTGACACCATTATTATTGGTGGCAGTTACGCTGGATTATCTGCAGCTATGGCACTAGGCCGCTCCCTAAGGCGCGTATTGATTATAGATAGTGGTAAACCCTGCAATAGACAAACACCACATTCACACAATTTTATTACCCAAGATGGTAATACACCAGCTGCAATTAGTAAACTTGCCAGAAGCCAGGTTTTAAATTATCGTACAGTAAAATGGCATAAAGGCTTGGCTGTTGAGGGAAGGAAAACCAGGGAGGATTTTGAGATTACTACTGATAGTGGATCTACTTTTTGGGGTAAAAAGATAATTTTTGCCACTGGTCTTAAAGATTTGATGCCAGAAATACCCGGCTTTGCCGAATGTTGGGGCATCTCTGTTATTCATTGCCCTTACTGTCATGGCTATGAAGTTAGAAATGAAAAAACTGGCTTACTTGGCAATGGCGATTTTATTTTTGAATTCGCAAAAATAATCCACCACTGGACCACAGACCTTTGCATTTACACCAACGGAACAGCAAGTTTCGATAAGGAACAAAAGGCCTTTATGAACAAACATGGTATACAGATTAACGAGAAGCCAATCAAGGAATTTGCACACTACAATGGGCAAATTGACCATATTTTATTTGAGGATGGACATAAGGAAATAATCAAGGCAATATATGCCAAGCCGAAGTTTTCACAACATTGCAGTATCGCTGCTACCTTGGGATGTGAAATTACCGAGCAAGGTTTGATCAAGGTAAACGAATTCCAAAAAACAAGTATTGCAGGTATTTGGGCCTGTGGTGATAACTGTAGTCCCATGCGTTCGGTTGCTAATGCGGTATATAGTGGTTCTTTAACCGGTACTATGCTTAACAAAGAAATGATAGAAGAAGACTTTAAATAATGAAGCACAAGTTCATCTAACGCTCATAAAAAGCCATACGGCTTATCTACCAAATTTAGTATATTATCAGCAATAGACAAGTATTCAAGATGTAGCTATAAATGACAATTAGGGCACCTTTCTGACCGCGGGAAGATTAAAGGCTAGAACAAGTCCCTAATAATTTTTTCTACTGTCAGTCCTTCTGCCTCGGCCCGATAGTTACGAACAATACGATGGCGTAGAATAGCTTCAGCTATAGCTTGTACATCTTCGATATCAGGCGCATATTTACCAGAAATGGCCGCATGGCATTTGGCCCCCAAAACCAAAAACTGAGAGGCCCTTGGTCCTGCTCCCCATGAAATATAGTTGTTGATGCTGGCAGGGGAGAATTCGCTGTTCGGACGCGTTTTAGCAACCAATTTCACCGCATACTCTAACACATTATCCGTCACAGGTATATTTCTGATCAGTTTTTGAAAATATTGGATTTCGTTGGCACTGATAATCTTCTCTAACTTGGTTTCCTTATTGCTGGTGGTATTCTTAACAATGGTCAGTTCATCGGCAAATGTTGGATAATCGAGCTGAATATTGAACATAAAACGGTCTAGCTGTGCTTCTGGCAATGGATATGTACCTTCCTGTTCAATGGGATTTTGGGTAGCCAGTACAAAAAATGGTTGCGGAAGTGTATGGGTAAAACCAGCTGCCGTTACCGCTTTCTCTTGCATAGCCTCCAACAGGGCGGCCTGCGTTTTAGGTGGCGTACGGTTAATCTCGTCGGCCAAGATGATATTCGAAAATATAGGCCCTTTAATAAATTTGAAGTGACGGTCTTCGCCCAAAATTTCAGCACCAATGATATCGCTCGGCATCAGATCTGGTGTAAACTGAATGCGATTAAAATCCAAATCGAGCACATTGGCTACGGTCTGTACCAGCAAAGTCTTTGCTAACCCAGGTACCCCCACCAATAAACAATGCCCATTGCTAAATATAGCAATGAGCACTGATTTTATAATATCGTCCTGTCCTATAACTATCTTACCTATTTCGGACTGTATATTCTTAAATGATTGATGCAGGGCATCAACGGCTTCTACCTCATTTTTAAATTGCATTGGCTATTTACTACTATCCTTTTTTATCCAAAGTTTTAACTCGTCGCAAGTTTCGAACTCATCATCAACCCTAATATAGGTAGTTTCTTTACGTTTTTCAAACCATTGGCTCATTACTTTGGATTCTTTTTCTCTTTGGGCCTGTTCCTTAAATTTCGGATAGTCTTGTTCCAAACTACCTTTATGTGGCGGTATTTTAGATTTCAGGAAAAAGATTTTATAACCTTCCTTGCCATCTTGCTGACTTTGAAACTTTACCGGCTTAGAGATGCTACCCACTTTCATGGTATCTATCACTATAAAAACTGCAGGATCAAGTTTTTCTACAGGAACAAAAGTGGTTCTTGAGGTTTGGTTGTCTGCATAAAGCATCATCCCTCCATTATACTGTGTTTCTTTATTATCAGAATACAATGAAGCCGCTGTAGCAAATGGTAATTTCTTGCTGATAATATCTTCATAAATACTATCTGCCTTTAATTTTACACGTTCCAAGCTTTGAGGAGTATTCTGAGGCCTAATTAGAATGTGCCTAACATGTGCCTGTTCACCTCTACGTTCAATTACCTGTACAATATGATAGCCATATTCCGTTTCGAATACAGGTGACATTTCTCCGGCTTTAAGCTTAAAGGCCCATGCTGTAAATTCTTTCACCATCGTACTCCTATCAATAAAGCCATAATCTCCACCTTCAGAGGCCGAGCCTGGGTCTTCCGAATAGGTTTTGGCCAAGAAACCAAAATCCTCTCCACTTTTGATCCGTAAGCGGATGGCATCTAGTTTATCATAATATTTTTGTTTTTCAGCCTTGGTCAGTTTTGGATGCATGACAATCTCTCCAACTTCCACCTCTGCACCAATATCTGGCAAACTATCTTTAGGGTAACCTTCAAAGTACTTTTTAACCTCCAATGGGGTTACTGTGGTATTTTCGGTAATCTTAGCCTGCATTTTTTGGGCAATCAAACCCTCCTTCACATCTGGACGCATCTCATCCTTATACTGCAACACCGATTTTTGCAGAAATTGCTCCAAACGCTCTTGTCCGCCCATACGCTGTACCTGGTAACGCATACGCTTATCCAACTCATCATCTACCTGGCTCTCTTCTACCACAATAGAGTCGATTTCAGCTTGTTGCTTTAATAATTTTTGCACCAACATTTGTTGCAAAAAGTAGCATTTTGCCCTTTCATCTACTGGATTTCCCTGATTGAGGTAAATGGCATATTGCTGATTGAGCTCTGATAACAGTATAATATTACTTCCTACTACGGCTACAACTTTATCGAGGTTTGCTTTTTGTGCATTCACATTCAAAAACAAGCACATCAAGGCACCTGCTATTGATAAAATTTTCTTCATTCTTATGATAAGTTCAATTGTATAATCTGCAAAGTTAAAATTATTATGCTAATGTGTTTTTTATTGCTTAGCTAATTTCCTTAATTCCGCATCGTTAATTTTTATGGTATATTTTGTTCTTAAATCCTTAATCCAATTATTTTCCAACTCTTGCTGATAATCGCTCATTACCTGACCACGTATTTCCTCAAAGTTCTTATGTTCATATTTAGAAGCATTTTTATCGTAAAATCCCTTCACCTCGTTCTCACTTTCCTGTACTTTATTCCAAATTTTCTGTTCCGAAATATTGAACATCAACACCCCTTCTCTATATTCATTCATAATATATAAATACTCCGATGCTTTTGAAGACAGCTTGTTCTGAGCCTTCAGGGCATCTTCATATCCGGCAATTTCATTTTGATAGGCACTATCTAGATGCATACCCAATGCCCTAGCCTCCGCTACCTTCAACTTAAAGTTGATGTACAAATTTAAATAAGCTGCTAAATCCTTATAGTTTGTTTTGGCTTCTTCTGCATGGTTTTTCTTGTAAACCCAAAGAAACTCTTTACTGTTAACCGGCAAACCATTAATAGTGGCTACGCTTTGGGCAAATAAATAATTGACAAGAATGGTTAAAATAAAAACTAAACAGACTTTTTTCACAAAAGATGCTTTATTTAATTAATGGATAAAAGTAATAATTTACGGTACTATAATAAGATATTTAACTAATTTTAACAGAAATTTTTTCAATAAAAATGAATAGCCCCCAACTTATAACTAACGCGGAAGCCCTACGATTATTTTTCAATGACGACGTTTATTTAGTAGACGAGGCGAAGGCCCAAGATATTGAAAAGAGAGAGGCCCTATCGGAACCGAAAAATGATTTGCAGGCAACCACAAATAAAACAGGAATAGATACACCTGCATATAAAGAACCTATCATCTTCTTACCTAAAACAGAAGAGCCTAGCGATCCAACTATACAACAGATAAGCTTCAAGCATTTGGGCAAAAACGAAAAAGGTATTCTTATTCTGGTAAACGATCTGCAAAATCCTGTAAGTAGCCCACAGGGTACAGAGCTTTTACGCAAGCTGGTTTTATCAATCAACTTAAAGAATGCCGATTTTGCATTGGTCAATTATGCCCAATATAAGGGCTGTCTCTTATACACATCTCCGAGCCCACGAGACCTGCGTTACCATCTCGTATGCCGTCGTCTGCTTGAAAAGGGGGGGGGGGGGGGGGGGGGGGGGGGGGGGGGGGGGGGGGGGGGGGGGGGGGGGGGGGGGGGGGGGGGGGGGGGGGGGGGGGGGGGGGGGGGGGGGGGGGGGGGGGGGGGGGGG